>CAJFGS010000075.1 GCA_904377855.1 Candidatus Avimonas merdigallinarum | reverse complement strand
TTGGTGTCGCAACTTAACTATACCCTATGAAGGCTCTGTCCTTCTACTTTTTTCTCTCTTCTTTTTTCTCTCTGTCCAATTTGTATTGTAGCTCTACAGTGATAACGAACTGCCACAGAGGCCTAAACTTGACAAAGCGGGAATTTATTCGTTATAATAATAATTTAATCCAGGAGGTGATGAAGCTTTATGCCGATCGATATGAAAACGGTCATTGCCAGCACATTTGTGACCATGGTTAAGCAGAAAGGAATTGACAAAATTACCGTTAAAGCCTTGATTGATGCTTGCGGTATCTCCCGACAGACCTTTTATTATCACTTTCAGGATATTATGGAAGTTATTGAATGGGCACTGGAGCAGGCTGCTAAAAGCACATTGGTAAAAAGCCTGGAAGCGGATACGCCCGAAAAGGCGTTAAGCGTTCTTATCTCTTCGGCAGTTGAAAACCGCACGCTGATCAGCAAGCTTTTGGATTCGCAGAAGCGGGGACAGATTGAAAAGCTGTTTGTTCAGGCGGCAAAGACGTATTTGCAGGAACTGATCCGGAGCAGGCCGCATAAAGTTTCTCTGGATTATGCCGACACAGAGATTGCCCTGGACTTCTGGGCTTTTGGAATAACCGGGATGCTTTTTAAGTACTGTCAGCAGGAGCGGATTGACGTAAAAAATTTGGCGGAGCAGATTTGTCGCCTCCTCCCTGAAAAGGGCGAATAGGGTGGGAATGAAAGAAAATGAAGCGCCAGCGATTATGGCGCTTCATTTTTTGCATAATCGTCTTTTTTATGATCCCGATACAAGCGTATGGTTCCATTTTGATGGAGCGCTACTAAAATCTGTGCAAAAATGGGAAACAGAATCATACCGATAACCCCAAGCAGCCGATATCCCAAATAAATGGAAATCAGCGAAACTACTGAGTTTAGGCCGAGCTGATCTCCTACCACTTTGGGTTCGATCAGGTTTCGAATAACCGTGACAATGACATACAGTATGGCAAGGCCTACCGCCATGGAAAAGTTTCCCTGAAGCAGTTCCAAAATGATCCAGGGTATCATAATTCCGCCGGTGCCGAAAACGGGCAGCGCGTCAAAAACAGCAATCATTGCGGCTTTCCCGAAGGGATTATCAAGGCCAAGGATAAGAAACCCTATACTCAATTCCACGAAAGTACATGCCATAAGGATAAGGAGCGCTCGGAGGTACTTTAATACCGTGTTCCTGCACAAATCCTTGAGTTCGTTTATCTTTTCGGACGCTTTGCTCGGCAATTGTGCTTTCAGGAACGCTTTGACCTTGTCATATTGTAGGCTTATAAAAAAGGAAAGCAAGATGGCAAAAACAATGGAAATCAGTAAGTTGGGGATGCCGCCGATCAAATCTGCAACAAAGCCAATACCCCAGTTTGAGACGTTGCTTATCAGATTTGCTAGCGCTGAAGAAAGGCTTTCCCCAATACTCTCAAGATTTTCCCTCTGTTCGGCGGGTATGTTAGAAAGCCAATTTTCCAGTTGTTCGGTTACGTTGCTCAGGGCAGGGCTTAAAGTCTCGCTGTAATAGACAGGCAGCTGGCTAAATACATCTTGAAGGAAAAAAATTACTCTGGCACAGATAAAAAAGAGCAAAGAACCGATACCTGCATAGAGCATGACCAAAAAAATGACCGACACCAGCTTTATATTGATCTTCAACTTTCGGTGGATCAAGCGCACCAGAGGATTGATACACGCTACTAGCACCAATGCCAGAAGGAAAGGCCAGATGAGTCCTGCAATGCGCAAGCCGATATAGCAAAGAAGGATCACAACGGCTGCATATAAAATTTTTACCAGGAAATCAATCCGCTCCTGCGTTGTCTTATGCATCTCCGATCACCTCGCACCGTGCAGGAAACGCCCCAGGTATTTGGCTCACATCCGTTCCGCCAGCCGGGCATAATGCTTATACAGAATGCCGAAGCGATAAGGGTAGCCCGGCTTCCAGGGCTTTGCCCGGCCGCAAAAGTGGAGGATGGCCGTGTTGGACATCACCCAGTCTGTATCCGCCTTCCCGGAACTGCGCAGCAGGTAACTGTTGTAGTTGCGGGCGTCATAGTTCCAAACGGCATCGTCCAGCGGCAGTACCCTCTCGCTGTACATAGCGTTGAGGATATCCTGATCTGGAAGGAGCAAATTTGCCCTATGTTCCGCCGCAAAGTCAAACACTTTTTGCGGCACAATTTCTTTCCTGCCGGCATCCAGGTCCATCAGCAGCACGCCGGAATTGTAATAATCGCTGTCGGTTCCCAGCCGCAGGCGGTTGACGCTGTGAGCAATGTCGGTCATGCCCGTATGGGCTGCGGCGGCGAACAGTTTCCCCTGCAGATCCATTTCCCACAGGGGGCGCAGGGGATTGATGACCAGGATATCCGGATCTAGATATAGGATCCGGCCCAAACGCTCCGGCAGCAGGTGCGGCGCCAGCAAACGGTAATACATTTCCTGGGGATACCGTTTGGTCACTGGGGCGTCATGGAAAAATGCGGGATCCACCCTTACGGGAAACAGCGTATATCCCATGGCACGGCACTGCCTGTCCACATTTTCCAAACTTTCTGCCGGAATGCCGCTGTGCATCAGATACACTTCTATATTTTCATTCGGGTTGTTGACCGCAACCGATGCCAGCAGCACCTGGAGCTGAGGCAGGTAGTTCTGATCGAGGGTAACCAACAGCTGCATAGTGTCCGCCATCCCTTCTTTATCGGCGCATTCCAAGACTGCTCACCCCCAATACCAGATGGTCAATCCCTATCAACATGAGATAGAAGCCGATAATATAGCTGACCGAGATGAAGGAAAGCAACGGGTTAAAGATCATGACAAACCCGAGCAGGAGCCCCAGGATATTGACGATCAGGGTGAAGTAGTAATATCCTGTCCCCGCCGTCACCCGGATGATGGGAAGATGGGTCAGGCGGGAAATACAGTGCATGATAAACCAAAGCGGAAAGAGAATCACCATCGCCCATTTGCCGGCGCCCGGATTGAACAGCAGCAAAACGCCCGCGAGGATGCTCAAAATCCCGGTTACAAGGGATATTGCCGGGCCAAAGCCGGTGTGCCGCTCCATTTTGATATAAAATGCAATATCTGCGATACCGGTGACCACCGCCAGTATTCCGTGCTATGACCCCTTACAGCGCTCTGGCGGGCGGACGGCTCTCCAAGCACCCGGGGGAAACCTCCAAGCGCTTGGAAGAGGACAGCTATGCCAAGTTCAAATACGATGCCACGGTTCAGCAGGACAACGCGATTATCCGCAGAGTGGCAGAACTGTCGGAGAAACGGGGCGTATCCATGACCGAGATTTCTTTGGCATGGTTACTCACCAAAGTAACATCTCC
>CAJFGS010000074.1 GCA_904377855.1 Candidatus Avimonas merdigallinarum | reverse complement strand
GTGTCGCAACTTAACTATACCCTATGAAGGCTCTGTCCTTCTACTTTTTTCTCTCTTCTTTTTTCTCTCTGTCCAATTTGTATTGTAGCTCTACAGAAAGCTTTCAATATCAATTTGAGTACGGACTTGAACAATTATCTCGTTATGGTACAATGAAACCGACTAGCACTGGTTGGGTTTTTACTCCATATTGATTACGGGGAGGACACTATGAAAGAGGATGTTTCCAAATTCGTAAATGCATGCATAGCTAAAGGAGAGGGAGAAGACTCCGGTGATACAAAAAATGATAGAAAATATTATCAGATTATTCATGCCATCTATTTAAAATTAAAGGCAGAACATCGCCTGGACGAATTATTGGAGTTATTGGATGACAAAAATCTTTATGTGAAGTTATGGGCTGCCAGCTATTTATTAGAGGTCCATCCGATTAAGGCAGAGAAAGCTCTTGAGGAACTAGCTGCTACCAGAGGAAATATGGCTGGATTCAGTGCTTCCATAACCTTGAAAGAATGGCGGGCAGGACGTCTCAAATTGCAATGAATAAAGCATCTTCCATACAGTCAAAAACAATATTACAGAAAAGCATTCTCTTGGATTAGTAGACATACAGAACCTCCCGACAATTTGTCGGGAGGTTCTGTATATACATCTTTCCGTCATTTGCGAAAACAAAAGGAAGTGAATCGTCTATGCTACTACCAAAAGTCAAACCGGTCGCAATCGTCCCCAGAATCCGGCGAAAGGCCGTCCTGGTGCCGAAAGTCGCGCGCCGCCTGCTGGCAGACCAATACCGCGCCCGGCAGGGGAATCTTACCCAAGCGACTAATCCGCAGGAAGGAACGGCGGCGACGGAATATGGGGAGCGGCAGATCCATCAGACCCTACAAGGAGCCGCCCATACCCTTTTCGGTGCGGCACAGGGGTGGGAAAGCGGACAAAGGGAATACCTGGATACCCTGCTTGCCGATTTCCGGGAAGAACTGGCTGCGCTGGTTCCCGATGCCATAAAACAGCCCCCGGCTGCCAGCGGAAGCACCGCCTAGCCGGGGGATTATGTATTTCGGCGGCCTATCTGTATAGGGAATGTTCTCCAAAAATCCGGTTGTTTGGGCTTTATCCCTTCCTCTTCCGGGCTTTTCAGACCGAGCAGATAATCCGCGGAAACCCCATAAAAAATGGCGATATCCCGCAGTATTTCCAATGGCGGTTCCGTTTTTCCCGTTTCATAATAGGCATAAGTAGAGCGGCATATGTGCAAAGCCGTGCTCGCTTCCTCCTGAGTAAGTCCGTAAAAGTTACGCACGGCTTTCAGCCGTATGTTAAATTTTGTCTGTCCTGTCCGTGGCTTTCGCATCGGTTTTCCCTTCTGCTCCTTCTTCTCCGGTCATGGCCTTATGATACTCTTCGGCCCGCTGCATAACCTCGTCAATCACCGCGTCCATCCCTTCTTTTTCCACGACCTCTGCAAACCCCTGGAACAGCAGGCGTTCCAATGTATACCCCATCATTCCCGTACCGTGGGAAAGATACAGATAAATGGGAATCAGATAGTCCAGCTTTCTTTTTTGCAGGGATGCAAGGAATTTTCCTATTTCGGACGCCGTCATATCTTCCTGCCTAAGCCGGTTGGTCAGCATTTCGACCTCTTCAGGCCGCTCCGCAATCCAGCGCAGGACTTTTACTTGTTCTTCAAATTGCTGCGACTTACTCATGTTTTTCCCCTTCCTTTTTCCATGCGTCTAAAGCGGCTTGCAGGCAGGCCGGGCAGACGTGCTGAGTCCCTAGTGGGAGCAGGTCTTTTTTCTCACCGCATGCGACACAGCAAGCCGTCACTTTTTTCAAAACAATCCGGTCGCCGTCTGTATAGATGCCCAGGGCATCATTGGACTTGATGTTCATTTCGCGCCGCAATTCCGTTGGAAGTACAAACCGCCCCATCTTGTCCAGAGGGCGGGTAAAACCGATTACCATCACTCTTTTCCACCCTTTTTTCACGCCATAGTTTCGTATACCCGGCCATGATAAACAAAATATAATCTTCCTGCTGCAACGCAGCTTCCGCAAACGCATCGAGCTGTTCATCCGGCATGGTATCCTGTTCCGCGAATGCCTTCACCACGTCGAAATGCCGGATAGCCCATATAACAGCGTCCTGCATTGGCGGGGGCATCGCCGCTATCGTTTTTTCCAGTTCTTCTTCAAGTTCCCTATTCATTGACCTACCGATTGCTCCTTTCCGGCCATTGTGTCTAACAGGTCATGTACATAGTCAAGGGTGAAAAGCCGCGCAGTATAACCGTGTGGAAAAGACAGGAAATCCCCCTCTTGCGGGTCTTGCCGGCTATATCGTTTGTAAAGGTATCTCTTGTGCAGATTCCGCCTGCAAAGCGCCGCTTTGATTGCGTATTCCAGCGCCGGCCTTGTTGTCCCGTGCCGTTCGGCCACCCTGCAAAGTACGTCCGCTATATCTACAGCTTGTCCGGCAATATGGCGCTTGCAAAGGATATCCAGCACATCCACGAAATAGGTATACCCTTTACGCTTTGGGCCGATTTTTGAAAGAAGTACGCTGTTCCGGATTGTATCCCGGATTTCTTCGTCATGGAACCGGATTCCCTTCCAGTATGTAGATTGCGGCTCGTTGGACAGGAGGATTTCCTTGTTTTCTGTGCCGTCAGTGACGGCGTTAATGCATTGGTATACGCCGTTTATATCGTGGCACTCCTGCGCGCGGCCGTCCACCGTACAGTCGAGATATCGGCCGCCGCCGGTGTATTGAATCCCGATGCTGTGATTGCCGACGCATAACGCCATCTCGCCCTGTTGATGAACTCCCATCAAAGGACGGATAGATCCTTTCAATATGACCTCCACCTTGTCTGCCCGCCCTATCAATACTGCCGGACCAAGCTATACAGCGTCACCTTTTCCAGCGTGGCTCCGGAATCGTCGAGCACTCTCGCCACGGTCTGCACCCGGTAATACCACCCGCTGGATACAGCAATGTCCTTGGAAAAGATATAGGTCCCCGGCGTATACCAGGACTTCACCCAGGTTTCCACCTCGCTCCAATCGCTGTTGTTGGATGAATTGGTTTTGCACCGCTGTAAGGTAACGGTCAACTGTACCCGGCGGCTGGACGCCGTGCTGAAATTGGCCATGCACACAGCCCTGCCATCGGTGATTTCCAAATCCGTAAAGATGAGGGACAAATACTTGAAGCGGGGAGCGATGTCTGTTTGTCCCGTCTCGTCCAGATGGATGACGATTTCTGCCGGTTCAGCCGGGGCTGCTGACGCCGCCATCGGCAGGCCGGTCAGGAGCAGAGAGAGTACCGCGCAGAGGGCCGCAAACGCTTTTTTCATAGTGACACCCTTCCTTTATTTATTGACTTCCCGCCAATTTGTCGGGAAGTTTTTTCTGTGTTTATGCGCCGCATATATCGCGGGCAAGGCGAAGGATTTCCTCCCGGGAAAAATTCCCGGTGATATGGTAGGCATAGGAATCCAGCGCCCACCAAAGGATATGAACGTCGTTGCCGTCGTCATCGGCTTTTTCAATGTAGATTCCGTCGATGCCCTCCGTGATGGCAACGCGCTCGTTGACCGTTGCATTCTCGGTATCCAGTACGCCGATGGAATCCACCGGCTGGCGCAGGACGGTAACCTCCTGCCCCCGGCCGTTTCCCAGGCGGCTTGCCTTGGCATTCCCTTCCACCCATCCGCCCAGATACTCATAGCCTTTCTCCTGCTCCACATAAACCCGGCCGCCGGGCAGCTCCAGTGCCATATAGCCCGTGTGCTCCATCCAGAAATCCGTGATGGATTCCCGGATACCGGCGACCGACACGCAGAGGATAGCCGCAGCCAGCAGGAACATCAGCAGGAAAACGGCTGCGGCGTTTCCTACGCGCTTCGCCCGGCGGAGGGCCTGCGACCGGCGGGCTTCCGCATACAGACGATTGTGGATTTTCCGTTTGGCTTCCTCCGGGATATCCTCCACCGCCGAGTATTCCGTCAGGGCGTCGGCCAACAGGGTTTCATAGCTTTTGAGGACGAGGGACAGTTCCCTTTCCTTTTCCAATTCCGGGTAACTAAGCGGCCTTTGCTTGTCCATCATCGTTTCCCCTCCATCGCCTTGCGCGCCTGTTCCCTGGCCCGCTGTAAATACACACCGGCGGTGCCAACGCGCAGGCCCATAATTTCCGCCATCTCCTTGACGCTGTACCCCCAGATGTAATAGAACAGCAGGATATCGCGGTCGCGGGGCTTCAGCGTTTTCAGGGCGGAATCCATGTCCAGCCGGTTTTCCACCTCTTTCGAAAAGTCGTCCTCGGCCGGTTCTTCTTCCCATTCCGTTTCCGTCCGCTTGGCCCAGCGGCGGAGCTTCGCGCCGTGCTTGTAGGCGGTGTGCTGCGTCACCTTGTAGATGTAGACCGCCTGCTGGCGCGAGGTCTTGATGGAACGCAGCAAATCAACATGCCGCAGGAGGTAAAGGCAGACGTCGGAAAGGATGTCCTCGGTTTCGCCTGGCGGCCCGCAGCGTGTAGCTGCCGCAAACATGAGACGGGAGAACTCATCCAGGATGCCGGTTATGTATTCCGCGTCCGAGGGGCTTATTGAGGGAGGGGACAAGAGCAGCACCTCGCTTCCTTACATATCGATTGATATTTAATTAGTTTCAATATTTTAAAATTAAAGGCTTAAAAATGTCTTATAAATATCGAATTCTTCTATTTGATATTTATTAAGTATCAAATAGAAGAATAGCACATAAAATGAAACAATACAAGTAACCAAATATAAACGCTTGGGAAATATAATATTTTTAACAAGGCAGGAAGGGGGGGAGATGTGTGGAATATCTGGTCTTTGTCCGAGAAAGGATTACGGAACTCCGGTTAGCCAAAGGGATCAAATCGGAAAGGGAATTGAGCCGAAGACTGGGTAAGAATGAATTATATATTCAGCACATCACCTCTGGAAAGCAAAATGTGGGCCTAACCTCATTTTTTGATATTTGTGCGTTTTTTGACATTACGCCCCAAGAGTTCTTTGATCCGGATCTTCATAATCCGGGCCTCGTAAAAGAAACCATGAAAGAAATCGAGAAGTTACCTGATGACGATATCCGGCAGTTAAAAGAACTAGCCAGAAAACTCAATAAAAAGTAACTGCGGTATTGGGAGGAAACCAAGATGGCCGATAATGAAATTTTGCAAGCGATACAAGCGATGAGGGATGAACTTGTATCTCTAAGATCCGAAATGCAGGGAAGTATGCAGGAAATAAGGAAAGACAATGCTGCTCTACATAACGATATGGAAGCGTTAAAGAAAGATACTTCTACCCTGCATAACGATATGGAAGCGTTAAAGAAAGATACTTCTACCCTGCATAATGATTTGGAAGCGTTAAAGAAAGACACTTCTACCCTGCATGATGATTTGGAATCTCTAAAAAAGGATGTTATTCGCATCCCTGTAATTGAAAAAAATACTCAGCTTGTAATGGAGAGCGTCCAGGGGACAAATGAGAAATTCCGGCGGCTTGACGAGTTGGAAGAAAAAGTGGATGATATCCAGACCACCGTCAGCGTTTTGAAAGCCCTGACCGTGAAGAAATAATACGACCTCCCGACAATCTGGCGGGAAGTACAAAGAGGATAAAGGGAAGGGGGACCGATGGACGGTCCCCCTTCCCTTTATCTTTTGCACGGTTGCGACATCGCGTGCTCCACATATGCGAAATATATGGGGCGATTTTTTTAAAGGCATGTAAAAAGCGGACGTAAGGGGAAACCATCCCAAACGCGGATCGCATGCCGGACTGACCGGCTGCTAACCGGCATGTCAAGGGTCGAGATGAACGGCGGCTAAGGCCTCCGCCTTTGACATGCCCACAGACTGCTGTTATTTTGTAGGCAAGGCGGCAGCAGCTGGCGCCGCTCCCGCCTTGAAATATTTTGGCGCTATTTTGCACTGCTCCGCAGTGTTTAAACAGAATTTGAGACAGACCCGTAAATTGTAGCCGATGCAAACCTTCCTTGTTCCGCCTTTCATCTTCTTACACAATTTGCAAAGGGCGTAATATCCACAGCACCATACAGTGCTTCGTAATCTGCCCCCAGGAAACAGCCGAAGGTTGCAATTGAGGCAAATCCCATCGCACGATACTGTGCAATATCGCGGATCATGCGCTTTTCATCCAGTTCAAATTTTGCAGGCGGCTTCTTCCACTTGGAATACAGTGAGTTATCATACCAATATTCCAAAACCTTTGCATTCTCCTGCCCAAAGAAATCCATTAATGGCCAGCTCATACGCCGTTCCCGCTCAATCAGCTCAGCAGCATTTGCGCGGTTTTGCGCAGTATACTTCTCAAAAGGCGCATATTCCAGAAATATCCCATCCTCCGCTTTCACGCTCTGCGGCGGAACGATCGTATCCTGATAAGCGAGATAGGAAACACGAGCATCCGGAATATGCGTCCGGATTTCTTTAAGCATGGCATTCAGTACAAGCAACTGCTGATCAGACGGCGAAAGCTCGCGGCAACGAGGGCAATTACAGCATGTATCGTGACCATCATCCATCCAAAAATAATAGTCATGCATGCTTCCGTAAAGAGAGAGAGCAAGCCCAGCTGCCCGCTTTGCAACAGCAGAAAGCGCTTCGGGATGGGAAACGCAAAAATTCGAATCATTCACTCTCTGACCAGCCTTGTTCATTCGAAAATATTCAGGATGCTCTTCAAACAAGTCTCTCGGAAGCAGATAGCTGGCAGCATGCAATTCGTATGCTATTTCAAGGCCCCGTTGCGCGGCATAATCCAGCAAAGCCCGGTATTCCGGCTGCTTCATTGCCACGACAAGACTTTTCAATGCTTCCGCTGCGTCTTCACCTCCCTGGAGATGAATTCCCATAGCATTGATTCCCGCATCGGCCATACGATCGATCCATGTATGGGATATCTCATCGGGGAAAAGAATTATTTCGCTTTTCATACTGTGCTCGATTCCTCCTCCACCAATAAGTCCATCCTATATTGGATTTTCATTCCGAAGGCGCGTCAATCGACCCACGTCTTCTGTTTTAGCATTTTAAAAACACGGGGTAAACGGCGTTCCACTGTTTTAAAGTGCTTGCTCTGTCTTGTTCATATCTGCCATCCTATCCGTGGTTTGCTGTTATTTCGGGTTCGGGAGCTAAAATCCTTTCGTGCATTTCTTTTCGGATATGATCTCATGTTCCCCATATGATAGACTTTAGATAATTCCAATGTCTTCCATATGGGGAACATAGCATTTATGAGGGCTGATGGGCTATCCAGTGGGCATTATGTGCAAATGCGGCTTATCCTTTGCCAAAATGTTTCCTGTTCTTACGATATCCACACATGCAGGCCACTACCCCAGTGGCTGAGATCAGCACTGCCAGCATAGCCGGTACTACAGGCGTAGTGTCACCTGTCTCCGGGTTATTCGTACTGTTATAGATCTCAATTTCCTTCAGCGTATACCCGCCCCAGGTAAGGTTTGCCTTGTCGATCCAGAGCCGGAGGCCTATGACATTTTCCTGGAGCTCAAA
>CAJFGS010000073.1 GCA_904377855.1 Candidatus Avimonas merdigallinarum | reverse complement strand
GGAACGCAGCCACTGGGAAGACCAGAAACGTTTCTACAATACACACCGTTTCTTTTCTCTTGCTGATTTTGATGTGCAGCTCGCTGCACACCAAAATCGTTCCAACGACTTACCTATGCGTCCCCTTGGCTGGCTCTCTCCGAAAGAAAAACTTGCTGCTTTCTTTGAATCTTTCACTGTACAAAATGTTTGACAAACCTACATGTAATCCATAATGCCGGAAGGGGTATAGAGTCTAATCATACCGTCAAGCACAATAAAAATATATGGGTTATCTGTTTTGGGCATGGATATGGTTTTGCTTGTAGAACGCCAGACAGTTACCCATGGGATTCCCGTTTTGTTTCCGCCTTCGGAAAGAGGGAAACCGCGGATCTCCTTCTGTAGCTTTTGAACAATGGCTTTCATTTGTTACCTCATAAAACAGGGTTTCGTTTGCCTTATTATAATGCAAAACGCAAAACTTTTCCAATGGCAAGTTTTTATCGTTCGGGCTGCTTTCTCCCTATATGAATAATAGATGTCTATTTTTTGCAATAGAATATATAGAAAACGCATTGTTTCCCCTGGGAGAAACGATATAATGAAGCTACAGCATACCACTTAATACATATAGAGTGCGGCATTTTTTGAGGTATTGCCGGACGGTACCCTGCCATAGCGGATTTATATGACGAAAAAAGGAGAAGGGGTGTGGAACATTTGGCAAAGAACGTACTGATCACAGGGTCGTCTCGGGGGATTGGCGCGGCCGCTGCATTAGCTTTTGCAAAGCAAGGCTGCAATGTGGGGATTAACTATCACAACGGCGGCAGTTCCAACGCGGCAGAGACGGTGGCCGCCCAATGCCGGGAGGCTGGTGTAAAAGCGCTGGTGTATGCGGCGGATGTCCGAAAGCATGACGACTGCAAGAGAATGCTGACGGATTTTGTTCAGGATTTCGGCGGAATTGATGTTTTGGTGAACAATGCAGGGGGGGCTCTGCAGATTCCGGGCGGTTCCAAAGGGGAGTTCAAGGATATGCCTATGGAATACTGGGAGGATCAAATCAACTTAAATCTCAATTCAGCGGCCTATTGCTCCCGGTACGCTGTGGCGGATATGGTAGAAAGGGGAACAAAGGGCAAAATTATCAACATTTCTTCCGTACACAGCCAGGTTACCTGGGTCCACAGACGCATGCTCCCTTATTCCGCCGGCAAGGGCGGCCTGAATATGTTTACTAAGGCGCTGGGCGTTGAGGTGATCAAATACGGAATCAACGTCAACTGTATTGCTCCCGGCCTTATTTATACCAAGATTGCCGACCGGTACTGCCCGGAGGAATTGGCCTCCTTCCGCAGAAATATCCCCTACGGGGATGGCGGGACCGTGGACGATGTGGTGCCGATGATTTTATTTTTGGCCGATCATGAGAAATCCAAGTTCATCGTGGGGCAGACAATTTTTATCGACGGAGGACAGAGCATAGACGGCTCTATGGAAAGTATGAACTTTGCATTGGAGGAAAAGTGTCATGGAAAAGAGTAAACCAATCACCTTGCGCAGTCAGTGGGAGTTTGGAGAAGCCTCGGAATGCCGTCGAGGCCTGATGCGGGGTATGGGCTATTCCGAGCAGGAACTCAAGCGGCCGCTCATCGGCATTGTCAATTCTTGGAACGAATATAATCCCGGCCATGTCCACCTCGACAAACTTGCTGAACGGGTCAAGCAAGGGGTTCGTGAAGCGGGCGGGCTGCCGGTAGAGGTCATGACTACCGCCTTGTGCGATGGAATGGTGCTTAAGGATCCACGTTATATCGAGGTGCCTAGCCGCAACTCCATAGCCGACCAGGTGGAAATGACCGTGGAAGGCAACTTCTTTGACGGAATGGTTATGCTGTGTACCTGTGATTCCATCGTACCTGGGCATTTGATGGCGGCGGCTAGGCTGGATATTCCCACCATTTTGGTTACCGGCGGCTATATGCCTCACGGTCAGTGCCGGGGACATGAGGTACTGCATATTCATGCCCAGGATAAGGTAGGGACCGCCAAGGCCGGTGAAATGGACATGGACGAATATAACGAACTGATTGAGAATTCTTGGGGGATCTGCGGCGCCTGTACCTCCATGACCACCGCCAACAGCATGTGCATGATAGCCGAAGCGCTGGGCATGACCCTTCCCAACAATTCCACCATGTCCGCTGTCAGTTCACAGCTTTACCATTTGGCGTATATGGCGGGGAAACAGATTCTCCATTTGGTATACGAAGGTATAACCGCCAGAAAAATCATCACGGTGGAGTCCCTCAAAAACGCCATCAGGCTGGACATGGCTGTGGCGGGGTCCTCGAATCTGATTCTTCACATCCCGGCCATCGCCAACGAAGCCGGGTCTAATCTTCCGTGGTGGAAATATTTCGACGAGGCCTCTCAGGAAATCCCACTGATGATTGACCTGGCTCCGGGTGGTCCATACAGCGTGAAGGACTTTGATCTGGCGGGAGGCATGTCGGTTATGCTCAGCCAGCTGATGCCGAAGCTGAACCCCGATTGTTTAACAGTCACGGGAAAAACTCTTGGCCAGAACGTGGCAAACGCGGTAAATTACCGGCCCGAGATTATACATACGCTGGAAAATCCCGTTTCCCACGAACCGGGTATCGGCGTCCTTTACGGCAATCTGGCGCCGGAAGGCGCGATCTTGAAAATCGCTGCCGTGCCGAAGCGGCTGATGACTTTTTCCGGCAGGGCAAAATGCTTCGACAGCCTGCAGGAAGCGCTGGACTGCCTGCGCAGCGGCGGTATAAAACCGGGAGACGCATGTGTTCTCCGCTATCTTGGCCTCAAAGCCCGGTTTGGAACTACGGCGTTTACTTTTCAGGAAGAACTGAAGGGGCACGCCGATCTGTATAATTCCTGTGCCATTATTACCGACGGCCGTTTTTCCGGCGGAACCTCCGGCCTGAGTATCGGCTATGTGTCACCCGAGGCGGCATTGGCCGGCCCGCTGGCTATGGTACGGGACGGAGACGAGATCCAGATTGACGTGGGAAAGCGTTCCATCCAACTGCTGGTCAGCGATCAGGAGATACAGGAGCGGGCCAGGGATTTCCATTGGACCTTTAATGAAGGGGAATATCCGCGCTTTCTCAATCTTTTTGTGAAAAATGTCGGTTCCATGGCGAAAGGCGGTATTTGGGAATAGATGGATTCTATCTTTCCCTTAGCCGGGCGGACGATCGCAGCAAGGAGACAGACGATGCAGACGGATGTATTGATTATCGGCGGAGGTCTTGCAGGGATCTGCGCGGCTGACCACATCGCGCAGAACAGTTCCCTTCGGGTCGATTTGCTTCAGGACGGCAGTGGTGCCTCCCCTTTTATTCATGGATTTTGCCTGCCGGTGGGGCCAGGGGATTCGCCGGAGCTTTTTGAACGGGATACGTTGAACGCTGGCCACGGGGTTGCCGACCCCCAGCTGGTCCATACTCTGTGTACAGGGTGTGACTCCCTGCTCTCCTTTTTTGAAGAGTTGGGTTTATATCCTGACAGCGGCCCGGATGGGATGCGTATGCTTCAGCCGCTGGGGGCTTCCGTTCCCCGGGTGATTACCCTGAAAAATGACAGCGGCGCCGTTTTGCTCAGCCGTCTTCGCATGCGGCTGAGCAAAACCGGCCGCTACCGGGAGCATCGCCATCTGCGGGCCGTATCTCTGCGAAAAGCTGGCGGGATAGTAACGGGGGCGCGTTGTTTTGACATCCGGCAAAGAAGATGGACCGATTTACATGCCAGAATCGTGATTATCGCCTCCGGCGGATTCTGCGGGCTTTTCCCTTTTTCCACCAACAGCGCCGACCGAAAAGGGGACGGTATTGCTATGGCCGCACGCGCTGGCGCCGGCCTGACCGATATGGAATTCATACAATTTGAACCCAGCGCAGCGGTATGGCCGCCTCCCCTTTATGGAAAAAGCGTGATCACCACCATGTTCTATGAAGGGGCGGTGCTGAAAAACAAAAACGGCTGCCGCTTTATGCTGGATTACGGTCCGGAAGCCGAATGCTGCGGGAAGGATGTTCTGGCCGCTTGCATCTATCGGGAAATACAGGCCGGGCGGGGGACCCAAAACGGCGGCGTCTATTTCGACGCCACCCATGTGCCGGAGAAACTGCTGCAGAGCGTATACGCCCCCTATGTGCAGCGGTATCAAAAGGTCGGCATCGATATTTCCCAACAGCCCATAGAAATCGCGCCGGCCGCCCATACCTCCTGCGGCGGAATCCGGATCAATACCCGCTGCGAAACCGGCGTGCCGGGCCTGCTGGCCTGCGGCGAGGTGGCGGGGGGGATTCATGGCGCCGGACGGCTCGGCGGAAATGCCGGGCTGGAAGTACTGGTGTTTGGCCGGATTGCCGGAGGCCGCGCAGTGGAACTGGCCCCGGATCTGCCGCTCATATCTGAGCAGGAGTCCTCGATTCCCGGCGGAATGCCGGCACCTGTTCCAGATCTGGACGAGGCGAGAAATAGGCTGGCCGAAATCCTGGGCCGCTGTATGAATGTCGTGCGCAACGCCAAAGACCTGGAGGACGGTATTGTTGGGCTCACACACCTGTTGGCTGGTCTTGAAGAGGACGGAAACGGCTATGAACAACAGCGTCTATATAACGATTGCTTCACTGCCCTCGCGGCTATGAAGGCCGCTCTCAGACGGACCGAATCGATTGGCTGCCACATCCGGGAAGATACGCCGCCGCCTCTCTAATGATTGTACTGCCTGTATTTCAACGGCCGCTCTCCTGTGACTTCCTTGAAATAGTTGGAAAACCGGGAAGCGTTCTGAAAGCCGGTTTGTTCAGCAATTTCCGCGATGGTCAAATCGGTGGTCAGCAACAATTTGGTGGCCATGGAAAGGCGGTAGCGCAATACATATTGATGCAGGGATATGCCGAAATTTTCCACCATCAGTCGGTTGAGATAGCATGGGTTGTAATTGAGAGCTTTTCCACATTCCACATTGGTGATCCGGTGTTTGTAATTGTCCCGAATGTAATCAATGAGGGTATCGATTAGTTTATAATTGTTTCCTTTCAAATGAGCATGACGGGCCATATCGAACAAAATGCTTTTAAAAATGGCAGAGCATTTTCCCTGATACAGCGGCTTGCACTGTTTCATTTCATCCACGATTTCCATGAGGGAATTTTCAATTAAACGAATGTTGGGGAGATACAGAGCATTGTCAAAGGCCGTTGCGTCGGAAAAGGACACATGAGTGAAGGCCCGTTCCGGTACGAAGCGGTCAGCCGGGCAGGGATATTGAATGTTTGTAATGTGGCTGTATCCCTGCGTATAATCAAAATCGTACACAATGGCGGTGAGTTCAGGCGATGGAAGGATGGTATAGAGCGTCCCGGACTGAAAGGTCACGGCCGAGCAGCGCACCAGTTCAACGCTGTGATCGGCGAAAGCAATGGTTGCTTTCCCACTGAGTGCATAAATCAGCCGGCAATCATAGGTCTTGGATGGCCCCCTCTGATTAGTCATTTTCAAAACATCGGCAAAACGAATATAGGGTGCCGCTTCAATGAGTTTCATGCCATCCTCCTAAAGTGGTCAATCATGTTATAAAATCTAATTATTTCTTGTTTTGTTGAAATCGTTTGATATTATAGCCCAACTATACCGTTATGTCAAATGTAAAAAGGAGAATGAGGAATCAATGGAACGGAAAACGGTACAGTACAAAAACCGTTATATGGATTCGGTCATGCTGATGTCCGTGTCGGAGCGGTTGAAGGGAATGGACGGTGTGGCGGCGGCCGAGGTGGTAATGGCCACTCCTGCCAATCGGGAGATCCTGACCCGGCAGGGACTGGACGTTCCGGAAAACGCCACTCCTTCCGACCTGCTGATTGCCGTTGCCACCGAAGGATCGGAGATGCTGGATGAGGCTTTCCACATAGCGGAGGAGCTGCTTAACGGCGGACAGAGCAGCCATCGTCACCGGCGCTACACCTCTCTTCAGCAGTTGGTTCAGGCAGAGACCGGATACACACTGGCGCAGATTTCTCTGCCCGGAAAGTATGCGTTCGAGCAAGGCAGGAAGGCGCTGGAACTGGGGATGGACGTGTTCATGTTCAGTGACAACGTCACCCTGGAAGAGGAGCGCACTCTTAAGGAACTGGGCCGGGAAAAGGACCGCTTGGTCATGGGGCCCGACTGCGGCGTCGGCTTGATAGACGGTGTGGCATTGGCTGCTGGAAGTATAGTTGCCCCCGGACGTGTGGGGATCGTGGGGGCTTCGGGCAGCGGCGCACAGGAGGTGGCATGCCTGATCGAGGCCTGCGGACTGGGGGTTTCCTCCCTGATTGGCACGGGCGGCCGGGATCTTTATCCCGAGATCGGCGGCATTACCATGAGCATGGGGCTGTCGCGGTTGGCACGGGACAGCGGTACGGACGTCATTGTATTGGTATCCAAGCTGGCGGATGCTGCAGTTATGGAAGATATTCTGACGCAGGCGGATGCTGCAGGAAAGCCCACTGTAGCCGTTTTTCTGGGGGCAGACAAGGCGCTGTTTTCCTCCCATAGGACTATCGGCGCGGAAAGCCTGGAGGAGGCGGCCCTGACGGCGGTCGAACTGATGACCGGAGAACGCCCCGTACTCCGGCCCTTCGACAGCGATCTGGAGCGGATCGCCCGCACCGAAGCAGCCCGCCTTACCTCTGAGCAGCAATATTTCCGAGGTCTTTACTGTGGCGGCACCTTTGTGGAGGAAGCACTTGTCTGGTTCAGCAGACATTCCCGCATCCCGCTGTACAGCAATTTGCAAACCCGTTATGCCAGGCAACTGGAGGATCATGAAACCAGCGTGGGAAATTGTCTGCTGGATCTGGGAGCCGAGGATTTTACCGCTGTGACTCCCCATCCGGTTTTTGACCCGGCTATCCGGCTGAAGCGTTTTGAGCGGGAGCTGGCTGATCCTACGGTAGCACTTATTTCCCTTGACTTTATCACCGGCCCCAGTCTGCATCCTCATCCTGCGGACGCTTTTATCGAGATGTGCCGCCGGGCGCCCGAACTGCGCGGGAATGCGCCGGTTATCCTGTCAGCCAACATCTGCGGCGCCAAGGGCGACCCGCAGAACGTGGCCCGGATTGCCGAGGATTTGACCAAAGCCGGTGTAATTCTCACCCGCAGTAGCCGGCAGAGCGCTTACTTTGCGGGGATCGTCATGGAAACACTGATGAAAAGGGGGACGGCAAATGGATAACGGACAGCACACGGCGTGCCAAAGGGCTCACGGATTAAAGGTGGTCAACATCGGTCTGCAGAGTTTTTACGAGGCTCTGATCGCGCAGGGAGTGCAGGCGGTACAACTGGACTGGCACCCGCCTGTGGAATTGAAGCGGGAAATCGCAGATCTGCTGGACGACTTATTGTAAGGCGGGAGGAGAAAGGGCATGAGTTTGCGGGATAAAATCGAGGAAGCCAATCAAATCGCTGTGGGGCGGATTATACAATCCGATCCCGTGTGGATCGATATCCGGGAAGCGGGACAGGTCATTGACGGCCTGGAGGACCATATGATTCTCCATTCAGGGCCTCCGGTTCCCTATGCGGACATGTGCGCTCTTCACCGGCGCGGCATGATCAGCGGCGTTTTGTTTGAAGGATGGGCCGATAATCCAGAGGAGGCCGATCAACTTCTGTCCGGGGGGCATATCCGCATCGAAAGCGCTCTGGATCACAATACGGTGGGAGCCGGCACCGGCATTATCACCAAATCGGTTGCCATGATGGTGGTGGAGGACCGGAACAGCGGCAAACGGGCTGCCACCTTTCCGGCGGAAGGACCCTTTCAGGGCGGATTTTGCGGATGGGGTCTTTATACGCCAGAGATCGCGGAGAATCTCCGCATGATGAAAGAGGAACTATTTCCGCCTCTTCGCCGGGTTCTGGAGCGGACCGGCGGGCTGCCCATCAAGCCGATTCTCGCAGAAAGTATGCAGATGGGCGATGAAAATCACACGCGGCAGACGGCGGCGGACCTCTTGTTTACCCATAAAATGGTCCTCCCCATTCTGGAGGAGCATCTGCCTCAGGATATCCTGCTGAAAGTGATGCGCTACATCGTGGAAACACCCCGATTTTTCCATTGTTTCGGACAGGCGGCCGCCCGTTCGGCTCTTCTGGCGGCGTCGAATATTCCCTATTCCACTATGGTCACCGCCGTGGGCGGAAACGCTCTGGAATACGGCATCAAGTTGTCCGGAACGGGGGAGCGGTGGTTTACCGCTCCGGCTCCTATGATGAAAGGCCGGTACATTTCCTCCCAATATACCGAGAAGGACCAGCTTCCCTGGATTGGCGACAGCTGCGTTGTGGAATGCGCCGGTATGGGCGGCCTGGCCGCTGCGGCCAGCCCTATTGTCTGCAATCTCCGGGGGATGATGCTGGCGGACGCCATCGCTTTGACCCGGGAAATGGAAACCATTTGTATCAGCCACAACCCCAATTTCCCCATCCCCAACCTGGACTTTGATTGTCTCCCGGTGGGGATTGATGCACGGCTGGTACTCAAGACCGGGACGGCACCGGAGATCCACGGCGGTATGTTCAATAAAGAGGGTGGGCTGATTGGAGCCGGAAGCGCGCGGATCCCCATGGAATGCTTTGAAAAAGGTCTTTTGGCCTTCCGGGAAACCTATGCACAGTAAATCCGTACATGAGGGGGAACCGTCCATGAAACCGATTCTTGTTCTCAATCCCGGCTCCACCAGCTTTAAGTTCAAGCTATTTCAGCTTGAAAACGGCGAGGATGTATGCGCTGAAGGCGTGTGTGAACGCATTGGTGATGCAGAAGGGTCTTATCACTTTTCCGCCAATGGAAACATCCTGTCGGGACAGCGCCGCTTTGAAAATTGCTTGGACGCCTTTTCCTGCAGCGTGGATTTTTTGATCGACAGAGGATGCATCACCTCCTTGGGAGACATCGGTGCGGCGGCGTTTAAGGCGGTCCACGGCGGGGAGATCAGCGGTACCCGTCTAGTAGATGATGCTGTGCTGGACGCCATGGAAAGGCACTGTTCACTGGCGCCAGCGCATAACCCGGTGTATCTGAGCGTGATGAAAACACTGCGTACGCATTATCCCGATCTACCTTTGGTGGCCCGGTTCGAAACCGCATTTCATCAAAGTGTTCCGGAATATCGCCGCCTGTACGGAATTCCCTACGAATGGTCGCAGAAATACGGCCTGAAGCGATACGGTTTTCACGGTTCCAGCCATGAATACATCGCCTGGCGTATGGCGCAGGTCCTGCCCCAGGCCAGACGGGTGGTATCGATGCATTTAGGCGGTTCCTCCTCGGTCTGCGCCATTCTGGACGGTCGCAGCATGGCTTCCAGCATGGGTGCCACGCCCCAGTCGGGCATATTTCACAACAACCGGACCGGCGATTTTGACCTTTTCTGCCTCCCCTATCTGATGGAACAAACGGGTCTTTCTCTGGAAGAAACGCTGCAAATTCTGGGTTCCAGAGGGGGATTTCTGGGGCTCAGCGGCATCAGCGGCGATCTGCGGGAGGTTGAGGCGGCATACGAGGCGGGGGATCGGAGAGCCCGGCTGACAATACAGGCTTTTGTGGACAATATCGCCGGCTATGTGGGGCAATATATGGTATACTTGGAGGGGATTGACGCCCTGGTCTTTACCGGAGGCATCGGGTACAACAGCCATCTTGTCCGCCGCCTCGTTTGCCAAAAACTGACCTGGATGGGGGTGGCTGTCGAGGAGGCTGCCGGGACCGAAGGTGACCGTGAAATCAGCCGTCCGGACAGCAGAATCCGAGTCTGGATAGTGAAAACAGATGAGGAACGGATCGTCGCACGCCATGCCAGAAAATGGCTGGATTCCTGATGTCGGCCGCCTATGAAGCGTCAAGAGCCTGCATGAACAGATTCTTGGCCGAGACGGATAGCGACGGCTGGCTGCATTCCTGTTTCCATACCGCGGTCAACCTCTTCTTCCCTCTTCCCCCGCACGGGACAGGACGGCTGGTCACCCTGCTGGCGCCGGAGAGAGACCTGGTTCCGGACAGCCTTATACTGCCTGCGGACGCTTTCGCCGCCGTACAGCGGCTTCCGGCAGCCGGCCAGGTAAAAAAAAGAGGCGCTCTTATACGATGGGAAGGTCCTTCCCTGGCTGTTTCCTTTGGAAATGCGCGGACGGATAACCCGGAGATTCCGGCCTGCAGAGGGGAGGATATCGGCTGTGCGGCCGCACAGGTGAAGGCTCGTTTGCAGAAACCCCACGGCCTGAAACGTCTGCCTGACCGGGATTGTGCTACTCGGATTCGCAATCTGTATCGGTTGGCGGAATATCTCAGGCGGGGCCGGACCGAGGAGGCTGTATACTGGCTGGCGGCATCCGCCGGTGCTGGTCCCGGCCTGACCCCCTCCTCCGACGATATGATCGTTGGAATCATCGCTGCTCTGCGTTCTGCAGGATGCCGGGCTCCGTTTCCCGAGCCAGAGGACGTCTATGCTGCTCTGGAGGGACGAACCACCGAAGTGGGCCGCCACTATATCTGTTGTGCTCTGGAAGGCGGTATCTCCGAAACCATGCGAAATGCACTGAGAGGAGACGCTTCCGCCTGGGATCGGCTGGCCGAAACCGGAGCGACCTCCGGGATTGATACCATTACCGGGCTGGAGATCGGCGTACGCGTATGGATAAAGCAAAACCGACTGTAGGAGAACAGCATATGAGAAAATTTACAGTGATCGGCGAGGATGTCTACTTACTGCAAGTTCCCTTCGGCGCCTATTGGACCGGTGTGGTTCTCATAAAAAGCGCCGAACCTATTCTTATCGACAGCGGTCCTTCGGCAACAATGGTGGATGAAGTGATCCGGCCCGCCCTGTCTGAGATTGGCTGCCGCCCCGAAGAGATTCGTTATCTGGCCTGTACCCATACCCATGGTGATCATGTGGGAGGCCATGCGCGGCTGCTCGCTTGCGCTTCCTCCTGTACGGTTGTTGCCTCCCGGGAGCAGGCGGAGAAGCTGGTGGATCCGCTTACCTATGCCAAACATATCCGTACCCGTTTTCCGGCAGACAGCCCGCCGGTGCAGAGGGAACTGCGCGGCGTCCGTCCCGGCCTGCTGCTGGAAGATGGAGAACTGCTGGCAGGGAGACTTCGGCTGATCCGTGCCCCTGGCCACGATACGGATAGTGTATGCTGGCTGGATACGGTTTCCGGTATCCTGTTTACCGGAGACAGTGTGCAGGGGGAGGGAGCCGCCGGGTCAGGACTGGCTTTCTACCAGTCCCTGCCCGATTACCGTACCAGCCTGTCTGCCCTGCTGCACATGGAAGTTTGCCAATTGGTGGCAGGCCACGATTATGCGCCCCACGGCTGCCGCCTGGAGGGAAGCGGTGGAGTGCGGGAATATCTGACAGCTTGCCTTTCGGTAACCGACCGCTATGACCGGCAGATCCGCCGTTTGTGGGACGAGGGCTTGCAGGACACAGCGGAGCTGGCCCGCCGCCTTATTTCATTGGAAAACCGTACCCCACCCGCTCATCTCTTTCTGGAGATGTATACGGTAACGACGCATTTACAGGAGGCCGGGCTGTGTTTATAGAACTGAAAAATCGGAAGCTGTCCGCACAGATTTCCGATAAAGGCGCCGAACTGCAGAGTTTCTATTCTCTCCAAGAAAGCCGGGAGTATATTTGGCAGCCGGGAACAGATGTTTTTGACGGCCACGCACCGATTTTGTTTCCCGCGGCCGGCCGAATCGATCGCAGCCGGGTTTTGATTCGGGGTAAGGAATACCCCATGAGTATGCACGGTTTTGCCAAGGATCGCATTTTCGCCGTCAAGCAGGCCGATCCCCATCAGGCGTTATTGGAACTAGCTTCCGATCCTGAACTGCTGCGCGTGTTCCCTTACCGGTTCCGCCTGCAGGTACAGTATCAGCTTTTCCCTGATCAGTTGGTACAGACCTTCCGGGTTTATAACGACGGAGCGGACGATATGTTTTTCAGCCTCGGGGTTCACCCGGCGCTGTACTGTCCGGTGATACTGGATGAGACGGCTGCCGATTACGTGCTCCGCTTTGATAGGCCACAGAATACTTATCGGATTGTTCTGGAACCGGGTACCAGGCTGTGTACAGAGCAGAGGGTCCCCTGGCTTCAGGGGGAAAGGGAGATTCCTCTTGCCGAGAGCTTTTTCGACGGCGGTCCCATCCTTTCCGGAGGATATGACGCCGACGCCGTGACGCTTTTATCCCGCCGCAGCGGAGCGGGAATCTGTATCGGCATTAAAGATTTTCCATATATGACCTTTTGGGGCCCTCCTCGGCGGATGTCTCTGATTTGCGTAGAACCCTGGTGTGGGTTGTCCGACTTCAAGGGGACCGGGCACGTCTGGGAAACCAAGGCCGGATCCAATCGCCTGGAACCCCACGGGGTTTTCATCCGGCAGTTGACTTTTTCACCGATTCTCACACGGCCATAATTTTCGGAACGGAGGCGAATCCATATGGAAACCATGAAACAGGCGGTTTTGCGCGAAGGATTAGTTGTGATTATTCGTGGAGCCAAAGAACAGGAGATCTTGGAACTGGGCAAAGCCTTATATGCCGGAAATGTCCGCGCTATGGAGGTGACCTTTAACCAGGCGGACCCGGACGCGGACCGGGAGACAGCCAGGGCCATTGCCGTTCTGCGGAAGGCCCTGCCCGCCGATGCTCTGGTGGGAGCCGGTACGGTGATTTCCCACCGGCAGCTTGAACTGGCGGCCGAAAGCGGAGCACAGTTTATCATTTCGCCCCATACCGACTCCCAGCTGATTGACCGAACCAAGCGCCTGGGGCTGATTTCCATGCCCGGCGCTTTGACGGCCAGCGAATGTGTACAGGCCTATGCCGCCGGCGCCGATTTTATCAAAATCTTCCCGGCATCCGCGCTGGGACCGGCGTATCTCAAGGCGTTGCGCGCTCCGCTGAACCATATGCCGTTTTTTGCAGTAGGAGGTATCGATGAAAACAATATTCCCGCCTTTATCCGGGCCGGAGCCTCCGGCTTCGGCATAGGGGGAAGCTTGATTTCTCAGGCCCTGAAAATGCGGGATTATAGCGCTTTGACCGGTATTGCGGCCCGGTATGCCGCTCTTATTCACGCTTGTAAGGAGGAATCCCAATGAAACGAGCCGTTTGCTTCGGTGAAATCATGCTGCGCCTGAATCCTCCCGGATTTCGCCGCTTTGTCCAAACCGATTCCTTTGAAGCCACTTATGCCGGCGGCGAGGCCAACGTGGCGGTATCTCTGGCACAGTATGGAGTGGACGCCGCCTTTGTGACCAAGCTGCCGGAGCATGAGATCGGACAATGTGCCCTGAATGCTCTGCGCCGATACGGTGTGGATACCCGCGGTATTCTGCGAGGAGGCAGCCGGATCGGCGTATACTTTGTGGAAAAAGGCGCCTCGCAGCGGGCCAGCAAGGTTATTTACGACCGTGAGAGTTCGGCTGTTGCCCAGGCAAACCCGGAAGAGTTTCGCTGGCCGGATCTGCTGCAGGGAGCCGATTGGTTTCATTTCACCGGCATCACCCCCGCCCTCAGCGATTCTCTTGCCGCAGCATGCCTGGAAGCTGTACAGACCGCGAAAAACATGGGCATACGAGTATCCTGCGATTTGAACTACCGCAAAAAGCTGTGGAGCCGCGAAAAGGCGGGAAAGGTCATGGCTGAACTGATGCCTTATGTGGATGTATGCATCGCAAACGAAGAGGATGCTGCCGACGTTTTTGGAATACATGCACAGAATTCGGACATTGAGTCGGGCGTGTTGGATCAGCAGGGCTATACGATGGTGGCCGAGCAACTTGCTCAGCAATTCGGATTCAAGGCCGTGGCCATCACGCTGCGGGAATCTCTGAGCGCCAGCGACAACCGCTGGGGAGCTATGCTGTATCAGGGCGGTCAGGCCTATCTGTCCCGAAAGTACACAATGCATATTGTGGATCGTGTTGGCGGCGGGGACAGCTTCGGCGGCGGCCTGATTTATGCCTTGCTGATGGACTATGCGCCCCAGGAAGCGGTGGATTTTGCGGTGGCAGCCTCCTGCCTAAAACACTCCATCGAAGGGGACTATAACCTGATCACCCGACAGGAAGCCGCGCATCTGGCGGCAGGAGATGCTTCGGGACGCGTACAGCGCTGACAAAGGGAGGAATGTACAGATGTATATCCACAAAACCGGTGGAGGATTCCATCTGAGCGCGCATGAGAGCCCTCTGGCCATAGCCGTCATTTGCCCGCCGGTGCTGGAGGAGAACGGCCGGGAATTTCAGTTGCGCACCGACAACCAGTCCGATATGGGCGCACAGTATTCCGGGGGCGGATACACCGCAGCCTACGCCGCCGCCGATTTGGGAAACGGCTTATATTCTGTAGAACGCACCATCACCAACACCGATACCGTTCCCCATACTCTAAAAACCGTCTTTGAGGTAGCAACCCGCTTCGTTCCCGATAAGTATCTCATCCCCTGTGTCAATTACAACGGCAATCAATGGGGCGAGGGAAAGGAACCAAAGGGCCTGTACCACGAAAACGGGGAGGCCTGGATTCACGCATACGACCGTACCGGCATTCCATCCTGCTCGGTATGTGAAAATGCCGATATAGCCCTGTCTATCTTCGCCAGCAACCGCGATGCCGACAGCCTGCGCTCCTCCTGCTCCATCCTGCAGGGCGAAAATGGGGCTCTTCGTCAGCGGGTTCATCATCCTGTGACCGAGGCACCATACACCTACTGCGATAATGACCAATACACCGACCGGTACGACGAGTACATTACGCTCCAGCCGGGGGAACGCTTCACTGTGGAAATATATGTGTTGGCCAGTGTTCCCCGATATAAAAATTATGGGATTGCCGATACCTTGGACCGGGTGCTGGAACTGATGCCCTTTTCCAGGAAAGCCTCCATGTCTCCGGAAGAAATCTGGCGCTGCGGCATCGAATATGCCCGCACACTGATTTCCGTCGCACCGGATGGGAAAAAGCTTTCCTGTATCGGAATTCGTGGGGAACCTGAGAGTAAGACCCTGCAGTACAGCCGGCAGTTCGAGATCGGCTGGTGCGGTCAGAATATTCTTTCCTGCCGGATGCAGATCACGGATTATATCCAGAGCGGGAGGCAGGAGTTGCTGGTCGATGCACTGGAAATGCTGGACAACTGGGTTGTCAAACAGGCGGAAAATGGTTTAATTCTTGCCCACTATGAATGGTATACCCAGGGCCGGGAGTGGAACTATGCGCCGCTGGATCCTTCTCAGTCCTGGGCCAGTCATACCCCTTATGATACAGGATGGCTCCCCGAAACCTGCAATCTGGGATGGGCCGCGTCGGAAATGATGAAAACCTATGACCTGCTCCGGTCCATTGGAATCGACAGACCGGCATACCGGGATTTTTCCTTAAAAATCTGCGATTTCTTTGTAGAACGGTATAGCCCCGAGTATGGCTTCGGAAAAGCGTGGAACTTTGACGGAACACCGGCGGAAACAGGCGGCACCATCGGCGGGTTTATCACCATGGCGCTGATTGAAGTGTACAAAATTACGAAAGACGAACGCTATCTCCAAACGGCAGCGGCATCTATGGATTTGTATGTCCGGAGAGACATTGATGAATTTGTCTGTACGGCCGGAGCCATAGACTGCACCTGCGTGGACAAGGAAACAGCCGGCCCTTTCATTATCAGTGCCTTGGATCTGTACGAGATTACCGGTGATAAGAAGTATATCGACTACGCCCTGCGCGCCGCTTATTATTTCTGTTCCTGGCTCTTCCACTACGACGCCTTGTATCCCCCGCAAGCGGAATTCACCCAGTATGGCTATTACACTTCGGGAAGCACCGCCGTTTCCACTCAGCATCCAGCGCTTGACCAGTGGGGAGAGCTGATGTGTCCCGAATTTCTGCGCCTCTACCGCATAACCGGGGACGAAAAATGGCGCACTCGGGCCAGAATGATGTGGTATAACGCCACTCAGCTGATAGCGACAGAGGACAGTCCGCCGATCCATGGGATCAAGCGTCCTGTCGGAAGCCAGAACGAGGCCTTTTTTCAATGCCGCTGGGGGCATCGCCCCGATTCCAATGATCGCGGACATCTTAACGATTGGCTGGTAGCCTGGGTTAACCTGTTCCGTCTGACGGCGTTGGATCGGTTGAAAACGGTCCTGGGGGACAGCAGCTTTGATGCTTTGCGATAAAAAAAGCGGGCGGGATTCATTCCCGCCCGCTGACGGCATAGAGACCAAAGGCTTTCAGTCGAGCCACCGCTCTGGACAGTTCCTCATCGTCGGGAGGCTCTGTCCGGGGCATGGTGTTTTCCAGTCCCAGCGCCTCATACTTGGAACCGGCAAAGCTGTGATAGGGCAGTACCTTGACGCAGCCCACCGATTTGAAATTCTTTAAAAAGGCACCGATCCCGGCAATCTCTCCGTCGTTCATCCCCGGTACATAGGGAATGCGGATTTCAATTGCTTTTCCGCACGCGTCTATGTACGCCAGATTTTCCAGAATCCGCCGGTTCGACACCCCCGTACAGCAGATGTGTACCGCCTCGTCTATAGCTTTCACATCATAGAGGAACTGGTCTGTATAGGGCATTACTGCATCTATCGCTCTGCGGTCCACACACCCGCAGGTGTCCACCGCCGTGTGGACGCCTTCCTTTTTCAGCCGCTTCAGAAGCTCCCGGCAGAAATCCGCCTGTACCAGCGGTTCCCCTCCCGACACCGTTACGCCTCCTCCCGAACTTTCATAGAACGCCCGGTCTTCCAGCAAACGAGGTATAAGCTGGTCAACGGAGATCTCCCGTCCGTAGAGTTTCAGCGCTTGCCCCATACACCCTTCCACGCAGGCGCCGCAGTTCAGACAACGTTCCCGATGAAACCTGTGCCCCTCCGGAAAAATCTCATGAGCACCATTGGGGCACAGGACAGCACAGGCACCACAGCAGATACACTTCTTGGCGATGTACGACAGCTGAGGCCGACGGTCGATCCCTTCCGGATTGTGACACCATCGGCAGCGCAGGGGGCATCCCTTGAAGAAAACGGTTGTACGGATCCCATCTCCATCATGAACAGCAAACCGTTTTATATCACTGATAATCGCTTCCATGGGCACCTCCTGTGTCAGCCGGCCGCGTGTTCCGACTGCCGGATAAAGTCATCCTGCTCTTCTTTGCTTAAATCTACAAAATGTACATTCCAGCCGCAGAGCCTTACCTGAAGATTCGCGTACTGCTCCGGATTGGCTTGGGCATTTTTCAATACAGAAGGATCCAGCACATTGATATGCAGGGCCAAGCCCCCCTGTTCAAAATATGTGCGAACCAGCGCATTCATAGCCCCCAAGCCCTCTTTCCCCTGCACAGCCGAGGAGTGAAGAACCAGATCCAGCACCGTTCCGTTGGGAATTGCGGTATAGTCGATTTTCGTCACCGAATGAATCAGCGCGGTAACTCCTTCCTTATCCTGAGCGGTGACAGCGCTCATGTTTTTGGAAAGAGGCTCTCCGGCAAGACGCCCGTCAGGGGTGGCGCCGGTATGCTTGCCAAAAATCATCCGCCAGTCTATGGAGAAAAAACCGCATCTGTACACACCGCCCCGGCCATTAGGTTTTCCGTTGATCTGCGAGGCCACATAATCTACCAGGTCGGTCATTATGACGTCTGCCTCGGGCTGGTTGTTGCCATATTTCGGATAGGTGTTTCGGATATACAGACGGAGCATTTCCTGGCCGCCCCAATTGCTATCCAGCACCTCCCGGAACCGTGCAAAATCCATCCGTTTTTCCTCATATACCACCCTTCTCAGGGCAACTAGGGAATCCACCGTTGTGGCTATGGCAAAAGCATTGATGGACGAATTGTTGTACAAGGCACCGCCGGCATAAGCATCCCGACCACGTTCGACACATTCCTCCATGGTCCCAGAAAAGAGCGGGGCAGGGATCAGTTCCGGGTACCGCCGTTCAAAGGCGTTGATAATCTTCATCGAACCCTGGACAAAAAACGCAGTCAGTTCTTTGAAATACCCGTAAAAGTCTTCATAGGTTTCCCATTGCCCCCCACGTCCGCTGGGCGGGGCCACAGCCAGATGATGAACCGGGTCAAATCCGTCATGCATGGCGATCTCTAGGACCTTGGCAAGATTGAGCCGGCCGTTGACCGAACAAGGGACCTCCTTTCCCAGTGCGGCACATTCATAGCAGCCTACGGGAACATAGTTGTTGGCATGCACCGGGTCCTCCCCAAGCCGGACCAGCGCTTTCTCCGCCACCTCGTCGTTGATGAAAACAAAGCTGTTTTTTCCCTCTCGTATACAGGAAAGGATCAGATTTAAGAAGTCCGGGGCTATATTTGGATGATAACGGATATGCATTTTCGGGTCGTAAATATTCAGTTTCCGATATTCTTCTACAAGGATATAGGAGAGAGGGTTCAACGTATCGGTACCTTTCCTGTCCCGGCCTCCAAGATAGAAAGGCATATTGGCGGTTACCTTTTTGGCATAGAATCGGAGCAGAAAGTAGCGGATCAATTCCCGCAGTTCCTCTTCCGTGTATCTCCCACTTTCCAAATCCCTTTGATAATACGGATAAAACAGCCGGTCCAAGCCTCCAAGTGAACGTAGCCAAACGGCTTCCAAATCGTGTTGAAGGGTGTACCACAGGCAGGAAAGCTGCATGGCTTCCAGCAGAGTTTCCGGTGCACCTGTGGCCAGATGGGCCAGGCTGACCGAAACTTCCTTCATTTTTTCATACCGGTCCGCCAGCCGCCGCGCTTCCACGGACAGTCTCTCCGCAAAATGAATGGCTGCCCTGTATTCTATTTCGGCGGCGTCATAAAAGTCCCGCTGTTCCTGGGTCAGTTCCTTGTGCCTGTCACGATTTTTCTGCACGCGTTCCAAGAGGCCCGGAAGCCCTAACTCCATAATTGCTGTCCAATCGGGAGAGGTATGGCCGAAGTCCATTTCGCCAAAGCAGGCAAAGCTGGCCCTGGAGGGTTCAAACTCCTGCAAGACCTCCTTCATAGGCCCTTTATTTAAAGCCTTTTCCCAGAGATTGCGGATACGGGCGGTACAGCCGCTGTGATTCAGCTGATCGGCAAACCAATCTAGAGGATTGACTTCAATCTGGGCGTTTTCAATAATATACTGAAAAATGCGGGCCTTGGTGAGCATCCTGGACTGGCCTTCTTCTTTTTGGGAGATTTCCAGACATTTTTCAAACAGTTCATCTGGTTCCATCCCGCTTTCGCGGTTCCAATTATGTTCCTGAAACTGCTTTTCCAAGCGGGGGCGATTCTCTTCAAATGTATTCCAAAGCATAACGCGGTTCCCTTTCCCTCTCAAAACCGTTTTCTTTTTCCCACAATCGATAAAAACAAGGCCGCTCCTGCGGGGTTTGATTCGGAGCATGAAGGGCAATATACAGCTGGCCTTCCTGGTCCCGAAAGATCATGCCGTGTCCGCCGTCTTCTTCAAACAGCAGATCCGGGCTCAGCCGCCATTTTCCGTCGATTTCTCCGTTGTCGGAAACCGCCACCGCTTCGCAGTAGCCCTGCGGTCCCATGGTGGCCCAGATCATAACCAGCGCGTGGTTTTGCAGGCGGTAGAGAAACGGCCCGTCGGTCACATAGTTCCGCCCATCTTTGGAGCGGACGCCGGGCTGATCCGAGGCCCTCAGCAGCAGGAACGGCTCCCCTGCCGTTGTTTTCAGATCGCCGCTGAGGGGGACCGCCCAGATTTCTCCATCGTGGACCTGTAACCACTCGTGGCAAAAGATCATGTACGGCTTTCCCGCTGCCGAGAGATACAGGGTGCCATCCAGACATTCCCAATCCCTGGGGGTCAGCGGCCCATCGCTGTGAGGATGAAACGGCCCCATTGGTGATTCCGCCTTCAAAATCTGCGTTCCGCGGCATACGCCCGCCTTTTTAAAGGAAGCAAACATATAAAAAGCGCCGTCGTATGGATGTACCTCCGGCGCCCAATAATGGTGATCCGCCCAGAAGGTTCCGTCGTTATGAAAAACTTCAAAGGGCCCTTCCCAGTTCTCCAAATCCTCGCTTACAAAAACATCGAATCCATCAGCCTTTCCCCAGCATGTGATTCCCCGCGTTCCATATAAATAGTAGGTTCCTTCATAAGGCAGGACAAAAGGATCCCGTATATGTATGTCGCCGCTCTTCACCATTAAGAGCCTCCTTCCCCTATTCCCGTTATTGGCATCGATTTATGCCGCACACTCCTCTATCCGGATTCAGCAGTCTGTTGTCAGCACAACCTTTCCAACGCTGTCGCCCTGACGAAGGAGGGCATGAGCAGCGTTGGCCTGCGCCATGGGCAGGACCTTGTAGATTGTTGGCCGTATTTCGCCTGACTCCACCTTAGGCCAAATATCCCGAACCAGATTAACCAGAATCTGCGCCTTGATCTCCGGCGGCTTGCTGCGCAGCGTACTGCCGATCAGGCGGATATTTTTCATGAACATGGTACGCATGTTCACATCGGTCCGATCACCCGCCAGGGTGGCTATTAAAATCCAGCGGCAGCCATACGCCACGTAAGGAAGGCAGGCCCCCACCTGTTCGCCGCCCAGGCAGTCAATGGCGAGATTCAGGGGATGACCGGTCTCTGCCTCCCGCTGTAAAACCTCCGCAATGTTTTCCGACGAGGTGTCTACAACCACATCTGCCTTGAGATGGGAAATTGAGGCGGCTTTTTCCGGATTCAGCACTGTGGTAATCACGCGAAGGCCGAAAGCCTTGGCCATAGGAATCACCACACTGGCCAAGCCACTGGCCCCTGCGTGCATGAGAAAAGTCTGTCCGGCCTTGGCGCCTCCCTCCATGAACAAGTTAAGGTAGGCCGTCGCAAAAGCCTCCGGCAGAGCGGCCGCTTCTATCATCGAGAGTCCGGAGGGAACAGGCATCAACATGGAGTGGTGGACCGCCGCGTATTGGGCATACCCACCTCCGCCCAATAAAGCGCAAACTGGATCGCCTATTTTCCATTGGCTGTCTCGCGCCGCCGTTTCCGACATCTCTTTAACAACGCCGGCAATTTCTAAACCCGGCCATTCTGGATAGCCGGCCGGCGGCGGGTAATCTCCATCCACCTGCATCAAATCCGCCCGGTTAACCGCTGCTGCATGGACCTCTACCAAAACGTCCCCCTCCGACAGTTTTAAATCGGGGACATCCTCCCAGATCAGTGCGTGGTCTCGGATCATAACCGCTTTCATTTTTTCACTCCTATCCGTTTTGGTGTGACGTTGCCCTGGCCCCTATTTCCAGCGGAATACGACTCCTACCGGGAAATCCCGGTTTTCTGCCAACCGGCGGTATACCTCCGGCGCCTCCTCCGGAGCATACGTTTCTGACAGAATTTTGGACAGATCTAACCGTCCGCCTGCTGTCAGATCCATCAGCGCCTCTATATCGTCTCGATGCGTCCAGTGATGTGGATAAGATTCAACATGGGGCCGTGCGTTGGTATGGGCGCCGATAATCTCTACTCCCGGTCGATGAACCTTTTGATAAAAATCAATGGGGGTGTCCGACACTCTGGTGCAGCCCAGCAACGACACCCGCCCCATCGGCGCAACCACGTCCAGAGCTTGCTTCAGGGCGATCGACAGACCTGTAACCTCCACTATAGCGTTGACACCCCTGCCTCCCCGGGTCATATCTTTTGCCAGGCGAGCAAAATCCCTGTCGTTGGGATTCATGGCATAGTCCGCTCCCAGTTCCAACGCCAGCCGGCGGCGATCCTCTGACAAATCCGCTGCAATCACTGGGACGGCGCCGGCTATACGGCAAAGCTGTACGGCCAAAGCACCCAGCAATCCCATGCCGAAAACCATGGCCGATTCTCCAAATTCCAGCCGGGTTTTTCGAAGCCCGGCGGCAGAAAATGCAGCAATGAATAAAAAAACGGCATGTTCCGACGGTATGCAGTCATGCCGGATTTTCACAACACGTTTTCCCGGCAGCAGGTTATACTGAGAGTGCTGTGACCAATAGCCGATAACCCGGTCGCCGGGCACTACATGGCGGACGCCGCTCCCCGTTGCTTTTACCGTTCCCACGCAGCTATACCCAAAGATCTTGGGAAAGGTCCCTCCATCCACTTCGTCCGCCTGATTGGGCATGTGCATAAGGCCTGCCCTTTCGGTTCCGGCGCTGACCGCCGTATAAGCCGTTTCGATCAGCACCTCTTGCTCCGCCGGACAGCCGTTTATCTCAAAGGCCTGAAGTTCAGCCTTTCCGATATCGGTAAATACAATCTTGTTGGTTTTCATGATTCCCTGCACTCCTTAGTCCGCTGTGCCGCAGGCGGCCAGCACCGCTTTCTGTACTGCCAATTCATATTCATAGGTAAACGGATTGGACTTACGCCCTCCGATCATTTCCGCAAAGTCCAACAGCATAGTGTCGTAACGGCCGCTGTCACAGGTCACATCGGCATACTCGTTCACCAACGTCCGGCCGTTCACCGACAAAGAAAAGACCGGATTTGGGCTCTTCCCTGTGCGTTCCAAGGGCTTGATCTCCACCGTCCCTCTGGAGCCGCATACCACCAGTTGCCGGCGGCAAAAACCGTTGACCTCCGTTGAGGTTGCCCGTGCAGTGGAGATCCCGTTTTTGTAGATAAACACGGCAAAACCATGATCAACGGTATCGATACCGTCCAAGCCCGTTTTTTTATTGAAGGGGATAATGCGTTCCGGCGGACCGGCCATAAGAAGGATCAGGTCCACCATATGGCATCCCAGATAAAACATATTTCCGCCCGGGAAATCCTTCATCCACCTCCGCTTTTCCGGCGTATGCCAGCTATCCATAATCGCATCTACCTGGTAAATCTCTCCCAATGTACCGTCCCGCACCAATTCCAGGCAACGCATCACGGCGGGGTTGTATCGGTACATATACGCCATCTGGACCGTCAGAGATTTTTTCCGTGCTTCCTCAAGAAGGTGAGCAAACGCATGGATCTGCGTTCCAGCAGGTTTATCCACATGGACATGCAGTCCCCGGTCTACGCAGCGCTGCGCCGCTTCAATCAGTTTCAGCTCCTCTGTTTCTACCAAAACGGCATCCAGGCCGGGAATATTGAGCAGTTCCTCCCCGGAAAGCAGGGGAAGGTCTCGGTAGCATTCCTTTCCTCCATATAGTTCCACATTCAGCGGATTATCCTCGGCTACCCCCACTATGTCAAATATTTCCGGGTAGCTGCGCAATCCCAGCATCTTTCCTTCAGCATGGTCGTGGGCCATACCGATTTGTCCAATTCGTATCATACGATCATATCCTTTTTCATATTCACCCCACAACGCCCGAGCGTTCCACAGATTCCACAAAGAAGCGCTGCATAACCAAGAACAGCAGTACGAGAGGGGCTATGGTTAGCAGCAACGCCGTCGAACGGCGCAACTGGGCGACTACCGGATCCAGAGTATCCACAATATTGGAGGCGATCATCTGGGTCTGCATTGTCAGATTCGTGAAGGTGCGGTTATACAGATTGGTAAAGAACACATCGTTCCACTGCCATACAAAGCTGAACAGCGCCACCGTCACCAATACCGTGGTGGCCCCGGGAAGCATGATGGAGAAGAATATACGGAAATGCCCCGCGCCGTCCACCATAGCCGCTTCCTCGGTCTCCCGCGGCAGGGACCGGAAAAACTGCCGGAACATATAGATAAACAAGCCGCTGCGGATTCCGGTGCCGGTGGCGGACATCAGCATGATGGGCCACTGACTGTCCAGCAGATTAATCCCCTTGCCGGTGGTCAGATGCAGGATATTGGCCACATCAAAGTCGTAGAAGTGCATATAGGACGCCATCATGGTAAGTTGTGGCGGAATAATCAACATGGCGATGACCCCGCCAAACAGTACACGGTGAAAAGGAAACCGATAACGGGCGAATGCGTATCCCGCCGTCGCACAGGAAAACAGCTGGAGCGCCGTGGCCAGCGCGGAACTCCACAGGCTGTTCAAAAACGAAGGACCGTAATCCATCCACTGGATAACATAAGTATAATTTTCCAATGTAAAATGCTTGGGCAGCCATAAAACGGAAGCGTCGTACAAATCGCGATATTCCATAAAAGATTGAGAAATCATCTTCAAAAGTGGATACAGCACGACAAAGGAAAAGCCAATGATAAATACCGCACGGACAAGCGCCCACAGCCATTGACGTCCTTTGCGCGCCGCACCGCGGTACCGTTTAACGGCAGGATGTGCAGCCGCCATTTTCTGAATCCGATCATTGAACATATGTGAATACCTCCTACGACTGATACACCACACGTTTTGAAATCAGGAAAACAGCCGCTCCGACAATAACCGCCAGCGTCAGGCAGTACAGCCACATCATGGCTCCGGCTAGACCCAAATCAAAATTTTGGAAGGACACGTCCCAGGCATAATTCATGGTAACGTTGGTGGACATGGTAAAATTGTCGATCAGCGAATATACCACATTGATGACCATGACCGGGGAAACCAGCGGAAAAGTGATTTTCCAGAAAGAGGTCCAGCCGTTAGCTCCTTCCACATAGGCGGCCTCATACAGCGAGGAGTTGATGGAATTCAGGCCCGCCAGAAACACAAAGATCTGAATACTGGACATGGAAATTACGCTGTAAATGCGGTCAACCGGCCCGGTGATGTATTCTGTAACGTTGGAAGGAATGCCGATGTCATTGAGCAATTCCACAATATTCATGCTTTGCAGAAAGCCCAGGGAATTCGCGCCCTCCTCCATGGCTCCCTGAACCGCCGTATCGTTGGCAAACTGTTCGTTGACGCTCAAAAACAGGCCCGTCCCCAAAATAACCGGCAGAAAGAAAATGGATTTTACAATAAAGTTCCCTTGGAATTTTTGATGAAGCAGCACCGCTACGAAAAAGGAAAACACCAGGCAGACCGGTACGTTTATTACCAGATCCAATAGGGACTGGGCGGCATACCGGATAAAATTCTCATCCCGGGTCAGGGCGCTGATAAAATTTTCAAAGCCCACCCATTGCGCGGACAGGCCGCCCCCCGGCAGAAAAGACACCTTCTGAAAGCTGATCACGGCAGAATGTACCAGCGGGTAACAAAAAAACAAGAGAAAGCCGACCAGCCAGGGAATCAGGAAAACCAGGCCGAACATATTGCGCTTTCGAGTCAATTTGTCTGTGCTAAATAGACTGCGCATTATAATCCCCCTCCTGTTTCTTGTAAGACCGCATCCCGTCCCGGAATCGACACGCCCTGCCATTCCACCGTCTCGGAATTATAGTTTACATATATCGTATACCCGTTGTCGTAATCTGTAGCGTATACCCCTTCGGCCAGTTTTTCATGACGAACCATCTCCGCAGTCCGCACCGGTCCAAGCAGCTGATTGACATAGGTGTAGCTTTCTGCGGCCTGTTCCAGCATCTGACCGAAATCAGCGGCTTTTAGCCAATGATATTCCCCAAAGCGAAGCCGGTCGTCCTCCCTGTAGATAAATTTGAATTTGGGGCATGCGCCGTATTCCACGCATTTGAGCAGCCCCTCTCGAAAGTCCGCACTGTTATTGAGATCTTCCATTGCGTAATCCGCCGTCCCATGAAACACCATCTGATAAAACGGAACCGACTCGGAGGACAGCAAATAACTACTGGAAGAAGACGGCACATCGCTGAAAACCCGGGAAAGCGGGGCAGACACATTGTTGGGCGAACGGAGCAGCAGACCGCCGGCTTCCTGTGCCGCCGTCTTCAGGATATCCTTGGACTGAGCCAGGGCATACTGCCGCAGAGCCTCTTGCCGGTTGTTGTAATCGCTGTATACATTTTGCGCCAGATCTCCAATACAGAGACCACCGGCTCCCAACGGCTGGAAAGAAGAAAGAAACTGCGTCGTCAGGGCTTTCTGGAAACCGGGAGATACGAGAGGACGAAATGTCTCTTCATCCTCCTGCTGGCCTGTGACGATGTCGTATTGCTCCAAGGTACTTTTTTTCTGACCCAGCGTAAGTGCTCCGTATTGGCTGCGCTTCCACAGGCTGTCTTCAGGCGACATGGAATTTAGCAGCACCTCCGGATACAGGCATATCCGCCCCCCGCTTTGCGAGGCATATTCCGTCAGCGCACGGAATCCCTGTTCACCGCCCAGCTCCTTCATCAGGGCCGCCTCGTCCGCCAGAGGTTGGTCTATCCCGCCCTCCATCCAGCCGGTTAGCAGCACATTTACGGTATTTACACCTTGCTGGGAAAGTTGTTCCAGCATAGCAATATGGTCCTCGTAGGCGGTCAGCACCACATCGGCGTTATGCAAAAAGCCGGCAGTTGATACCTGTGTGCTCACGGCCCCTACGGTTTCCATAAACAGGGGTAGATCGCCGGCGGTTTCCTCCATGGGGCGCAAGCCGCCGTAGCGTTGCAGATACTGACGATAGTACCCAGCCATGCTGGAATAATCACTTTTCTCCGGTTCCAGAAAAACATACCGAATATCTGAGTTCCCCTGATACCGGCTTTCCGTGGAGATCCAGAAGGTGGACCGGTCCGAGGCGCTCAATCCGATATTCTCCGCCGCGTTGATTTCAAAGCAGGCGGCCGCTGTGGCAAAATTGTCCAGATACCCCACGCCGGTCGCCTCGATAAACGCCGAGGCCTCGTTGTCCTCGATTACAGCCAGTACACCGCCGGTGGGCCGGCTGATCCCGAACACGGGCAATAAAATATCCTGTTGCTGGTTGCTTCCCTGAGATACATTGGTCATAGCCTCATCCTGACCGTATATACGCTGTCTGTACAGCCCTACGTTGCCCTTCACCGGGTCTGTGCCGACCAGCGCACCGGAACCGTCGGGAATCAGCAGATACCCTTCCTGTCCTGATGCAAGGGCCCCGAAATATTTGAGTACATTCAGAGAGGTTACGAATTCGTTTTTGGGAATCTGTATGTTTTCCCCATTTATGCGGACGAGCAGGGAATCGTCCTGCAGGATATATTCCAGCGGAAACGTGAATCCCCCTGACTCTTCTTCCACATTCTCTACGCCGGCAGCCGCATGGTCTGCCGCCAGCTCCTGCTCCGAATACCCGATGCTGTCCAGGGACTGCTTGAGCTTTTCGGTCATGTCCTTGGTCAGATTGGTTTCCTTGAGACTCCATATGTCGGTATTTTCGTCATATTCATAACGATTTCTTAAACGCTTTTGTCCTTCCTCATCCATCCGTTCATAAAGCGCGTTGTACCGTTCGCCTGTAAGCTTTCGTGGAATTCCGGTCAGATCGGGGCCGGTATTGCCGAATACATATGTAACCGTCAGTTTGTTGTCTGCTGCCGTAAACTGTACCTGGCGCATCATCAATGAGTCACTGTAGGATGTGTAATGGCGGATGACTCCGGAGGAATTGACGGTGTCCATGGTAATCTGGGACTGTGCCTCGGGCGAGAGGGATTCGTTCCCGTCCGCTGGATTGGTATGCCACCAGGTGCCGCTGCGCCGGTCAAAAATCGATACGGCGGCCGTGCTTTCCTGGTAATACATCTGCAGATACTCGTTTTCCCCTGCCAGCGTCAGTTCCTCCGTATCCTTCGTATCCGGCAGTAAACTGCCTGTGCCGCCCAAGGCGGTATAGGCGACGGCTTCCTTGCGGTAATCCGACAGAGATGCCACACTCAGCGAACCGGTACAGCCGGAGCTGAGGAATACCATTATACACAATACGGCGATTATCGTTAGCCTTTTCATCGGTATCTCAATTCCTCCACTATGGTATACAGGAAACCCGCGATTTCCGTGAACAAGAAGAAGAACAGCACGCAGATAAAGCAGATGATTACCATCACCACGCCGGTGAGGAGAGCCACTCCTACGGTTTTGCCACCGGTATATTCGTGGGTGCCCGACAGCGCGGCCAGCATCAGAATTCCTACATAGATCAGCGTCAGCGCCGATAATAAGGATACATACATGGCTTCGTCCACGGTCAAAAGACCGCTGATCAGCGTCAGGGGAATCTTGACCAAAATAAACGGTGTCAGAACATATCCTGCGGCCGTATACAGCTGCCGAAAGGTCCCCTTTCCGTCCATTAACGATGTCACCGAAATATTGGCTACTAAAAACAATCCCACCGGGATCAAAACCAGCTTGAGTTCGTGACTCCAATCCAGCTGACTGAACGGCTCAGAGGCCAGGGCAAAGCCCGTCAGCCCACGTTCCATGGCAAAGGCAACGACCGTCAGCAGAATCAGCAAGGTGGATACCCACAGCCGCCCTCGCTTCTCGTTTTTCAAGTCCCAGAATCCATCGATGGGATGCCTGAGTACATGAAAGACGTATCCCAGACTGTCCAGGATTCCGCCGTTTTTAACCGGGTGCGTTTTAAACCATTTGCGGATTCCGCGTATGAGAACCGACAGCAGGATCAGAACCAGAAGGCCGCCTCCTACAATCCAGGGGAAATTATCCGAAAACGTTTCCTCCCGCACCCGGGAAAAGGCTTTGGAATATTGTTCCTGATCTCCCGCCTCTTCAAAACAGGTCATGGCCTCCTCATACCGCCCCAGCTGATACAGAGCCATGCCAATTTTGTCGTAGGCCAGCCGATAATTCGGGTTTCTCGCCAACACCGTTTCCCAAGCGGCAATACTTTCTTTGTATTGATCCTGATCGTAAAGCGACAGTCCCTGCAAAATGGTCCGCGCATAATCGGTTTGTTCAAATACTGTGATGGTTCCCGCCTCCATATCGGAGACCAGTACCCGGTCATCGTACAAGGCAATGGCGGAGGCTTTTTGAAATGTGCCCGTCTGCCCGGTGTACGTCCCTCCGAACACAAACAGGAGATTGCCGAAGGTATCATAAGTGAAAATCCGTCCATACTTGCGGTCCAGAGCAAAATACATCCGGTCGCCGTCGGCCGCTATATCGGCAAAGTCCGAGGCCAGTTCCACTTCGCCGTCGGTCACGGCACCGTTGACCGGAATATCTCCCAGAGAACTGCGGATCAGAATATCGCTTCCCGCGGAATTAAGCCGCCGAATGGAGTTCATATTCTGATCTGCCAGCGATGTGGCATAAATAAAGCCGGCGCTGTCCACCGTCAGGTTGGTATATTCCACTGGAACAAAATTGGCCAGCTTGCTGCGGGCCTCCTGACTCATAATGGTTTTCCAGAACAGCATCAGCGGATCGGGCGAAACCGGAATACTGCCAATAAATCCGGCAAATCCGCCATCCTCATAGAGTTCCATAATGCCCTCGTATACCCCTTTTACCACGGCGTAGATCCGTCCATGGGAATCCGCCGCAACCTTCAGAGGTTCAAACACCAGATTCTCGGAGAGCAGTTCCGACTGAGGAGCCGTAATCACCGACAGGCATGCCCCGTCCCGGTTCAGCACCACAATTCGCCGGTTGCCTGTGTCCGCAATATAAATTTTATCCGCCGTCACATAAACGCCTTCGGGATTCAAAAAGGTTTCCGTCTGTCCCTGCCACTCGAAACCCGCTATCTCTTTTTCGATCCGGAACTCCGGGTCCGTGATAATGACTTTCCCGCCTGCCCGGTCCACAATATATATTTCGCTTCCCTGTACGAAGAGGTCCGCCGGCTCTGAAAGCGCGGTGCCCATAGAGGCGGCATCTGCCAGGAAGACGGGTTTATAGGCCGCGGGTGACACAATATCCACGATCCCGTTTTCTCCATCGTCGATGTAGATGAAGGACTCATAAACCGGTTCCCCTTCTATACGCCGCATGCCATCTGCCTCTTGGGCGGCGGCAGGAAGGCAGAGCCCGAGCAAAGCGGCCGTACATACCGAGGCCGCGATCCATTTTCGTATTATTGCCATCATCGCATTTCTCCGTTTTCTGTGACACTTTTCACAAGAAGCCTATTCTTTAATTCCCGACGACGCCATTGTTTCCAATATTTTGGACTGGTTGAAGACAAAAATGACGGCGGGTACCACCAGCATAAGCACACCGACAGCCTGAGCCGCTCCTGCACGGATATATCCGCCCTGGGTAATCTGGGTCAGGGCATACGGCAGGGTTTTCATCGCCTCTTTATAAATATAGGCGGTGTGTGTCTGTCCCCAAATATTCTGAAACATAATGATAATCAGGGTCAGCCAGGCCGGTTTGCAGATGGGCATGATGACCGATGCATAAATCCGGAACTCGGAGCATCCATCGATTTTTGCCGCCTCTAACAGGGTATCGGGAATGGTGGTCATATAATTCGTAATCAGGAAAAGCCCCAAGGTGGTGGCGATGTTGGGCGCGATTGCCGCCATATAGGTATCCAGCCAGCCTAAACCGGAAATGGTCATATAATTGATTACGTCGGCAATGGCCGGTACAAACATCAGAGCCAGCAGTACGGCTTGATACAGTACCTTTCTTCCGGGGAAATGTCCCTTTGCCAGCGGGTATGCTGCCATGGAGGCAAACAGCACATGCCCCGCTGTGGTAACCACCGTAATAAAGACCGTGTTGAAGGCATAGCGGGAAAACGCTACCCGGCTGGTGCTCAGCAGGGTGAACAGCATTTTATAGTTGTCCCCTGTCAGGCTCCGGGGCCACAAGGTGGGCGGAAAAACGTACAACTCATGAATGGGCTTGAGCGACATCCCTACAGCCAGCACCAACGGTAGAGCGCAGAAAACAGCAGCTGTGCCGATAAAAAGAAACATGAGAAAATTACCCGATTTTGAACGGCTGACCCGGCTGGTTCGGTTGGAGAACAGCCGCCGGACTTTCACCGAACTGGTTTGTTTGGTCATTACTCACCCACCTTTCGCAGCTGCTTCATAATCACGCGGTTTATCACAAAAATGAAAAGGAACAGAAAAGTGGCGATCGCGCTGGCATATCCGCGTTCCAGACGTACGCCGCTGTAGTCAGCAAAATGGTTCATGACCAGATGCCCGGCGTAGTTGGTCGAAGGATTGCCTACCAGGGTTGTGGATACTGTGGCGTTGGAAAACATGCTGGTGATCTGGAGCACCGCCGCAGTGGTGAGGTGAGGGGCCATGCTGGGTATGGTGATATGCCACAGTTCCTGCCAGCGATTGCGGATTCCGTCGATTGCACCCGCCTCATACAACTGCTGGTCTGTGGTGGCAAAGCCGGCCCGCATGGCTAGGAAGCCGACGCCCATACTCATCCACAGCTGCACAATAATGATCAGAGGCAATATGTAGGTTTCATTGGTAAGCCAGTTGATGGGGTCCTGGATAATCCCCAGGTTCATCAGGAAGCTGTTGGCATATCCGTAGATTTCGCTGTCAAAGATCATCCCCCAAATTGTATAAACGGTACCGGATATGGAGGGCACATAAAAAATGAAGGTCAGAACTGCCTTGACCAGCGGCCGCATGTCATTGATGACCCAGGACACGAAAAAGGAGATCATAAAGCCCAGAGGACCAGTGATCACGGCAAACACAATGGTGTTTCCCAGCGCTTTTATAAAAATGCTGTCCTCTAAAAACAGACGTCTGTAATTGTCCAGCCCTACAAACCGCGGCGCTTCCAGCACATTGTACTCGGTGAAGCTTACCGCCAGAGAGGCCAGCACCGGCCATACGGTAAACAGGAAAAAGAAGATCATGAATGGAGCCAGCAGTACATACATCCGCCAGTTCACCGCCACTTGTTTCCAAAGCGAAATGCTGCCGTCCCGCCTGCGTATACGTTTCATAGCTTCCTCCAAAGGGGTTAATCCAGCCCCAGTTCTCTTCTCTTCAAAAAGATCTCTCTGTTGATATCTCTGACATATTCGTAGAGCGTCTCCTTGGGAGATACTCCGCCTTTGCCGTCGTTGACCACCGTGCGCACAGCATTGTTGATGCTCCGACCGGTATAGTATCCTCCCGCAACCTCGGGCAAGCACCGGAGCGTTTCCAACTGTCCGGTGATCACCGACAACTCATCTTTGGACCAGGCCACTTCTTCAATGGCCTCCAGATTGGCGGAAAGCCATCGCCCTGAACGGCCTAAAACCGATTCGATTTGACGGGCATATTCCGCCTGCACATCTGCGCTGGTCCACCATTTCATAAACTCCCAGGTATTTTTCGGATTTCTGGCGTTGGAGAACATCACCACGCCGCTGCTGGATGCTGTCGACGCTATCCCCGCGCTGACAGATGTCAGAACCGTGGTATGGTCAACGGTTCCGTCCGATCTCCGTACACCCGGAAACGGTACCATTTCCCACAGTCCCGCCAATTCCGGCGCGGAGACCGACAGCTCATTGCCGAACGAGACGTTATTGATTACTACCGGTGCCTCCCCGGTACGGAAATGGGTCAGCAGATCGATTTTTAAGGAGACACCGTATTTCGTGTACAGTTCACAAAATTGTGTAAACGCTTCCACCCCCGCCGGCTGGTCTAATATGCATTCCCGCCCATCGGCATCGTATACATTGCCTCCCTTCTGATACAGAAGGGACAAAAACAGCGGATTCATTTCGGAGGTGGAAAGCGCGGTAAAGGAGGAGGTAACCCCCACCTGCATATGATTGCGCTGGAGCTGTGCGAGAACATCGTACAGCTCATCCCAGGTCTCCGGCACCGACAGCCCCAGTTCCGCGAGCACATCGGTGCGCACAAACATTACATTGTAGTTCATCTGCTCTGGCAGGGCATAGAAGCCATCCCCCAAGGTATATTGCTTAACCGCCTCCGGGTGGAACCGCTCCTTCACCTCTTCGAAATCAGGGAAATTGTTCAGGTCGTAGGCCGCCCCGCGCAGCGCATAATTGATGACCGTCTCCTGTGTTTGAAACAGCGCCAGATCCGGCCCTTTATTCGCCGCAACGGCCCGCATCATAACATCCTGCGTAATCAGGCGTAGATTGACCGGGATTCCGGTATTGGCGGTAAAATCGCTCAGGATTAGAGAATACAAGACCGTTGCCTGATCCCGGCCGATCCCCAACCACAGGGTTATGGCATCCTCTTCATTTGTCCGTTCACCGGAACCGATGTTGTCATAATCTTCGACAAAGGATAGGAAAAAACGCTGCACCTCGTTCCATACCGCTCGGTACCAGGGGGCATTGGCGGCGGGAAGTTCGCTTCCTACCGGGCTGAACAGCATATAATCCAGCAACAGCGGCTGACTCGCCATGCTGACCAGACTAGCCGCCAAAGAACTGATGTTCGCGCTGAATGTACTTAGTCGGCGGGGCGCCGTTTCGGTATCTTCCGCAAATTCGCTCAGCTGAAGGGCCAGCTTCTCCATAGAGGCTGTTTCAGCACCCTTTCTGCCCACCAGACTTTCCAGCTGATCCACCAGATTGTACAGCCGGTCACTGAGAGCAGCGAAAGATTCCTTACAGCCGGGAATCAGATTGCCGATGTTGTAATCCCGCAAAAGGTCGGGAGAGGTTCCGGTGATCATGATAATCTGCCGATACAGAGCGTTGGCCTGGGACACACAATCCTCAATTTCGGCACAGATCTCGGTAAAACCACCGTACACCACTTCCAGACGAATGGTATGCGTTCCTTCATCCAGCCAGAGATACTGCGGCGTATCGCCGCCCATCGTAACCATGGTCCAGCCTAGATCATATACAAACCGAATATCTTCCGCCTCCGCGAAAGGAACTTTGCCGTCCAAATACAGCTTTCGAACCGAAAAGGAACCGGATTTGTAATTCTGCTTTACACGGAAGGAAAGCTGGTAAAAGCCGGCGGTTTTTACCTCGAAATCCCATTCCATCCACTGGCCCTGATCGGACCAGCTTTCACCGCCAATGGTGTTCAGCAGGCTTTTGCGAGGATCGTAGGGCGAGGTGGCACAGGAGGACATATCCGCCAGGGCATACAGAGTGGGGTGGGATTTGAACGACGCGTCTTCCCCTTCCAGAAGGATGGGATCGGCCTCCACGGACTGCGGGGTGCGCCCGTCCAGATACTGCTGGTAATCGTCTGCTTCCGGTTCCTGGCACAGGGATATCGCCTCTACAGTAAAGGATTCCCGCTCTCCGTACAGCGTCAGGGTATGCGCCCCTTTGTCGAACCAAAAAAGATAGCCTCCGTCCACATACTCGTCCCGCGCCGATAAGAAGACCGTTTCCGCCCGGAACACTTCCTCCTGCACCGGGAGGTATTCATTGCCCGAGGCATCCACATAGGAGGCCTGGCCGCTGTCTTTCCACACCCGGGTCAGAGGCATGGCCTCCGCCGCCTGAAACGGCGATGTCCCGTCGATCAGCAGTCCGCATTCTATATCGATATCCTTTCCAGCATGCGCCGTATAGGTAATCCGAATATTATAGAAGCCTGCTGTGGGAACCTGAAGATCCCACGTCGCCTGGCCATCTTCGCTGATCTGTACAGGCGACGGTATTTCCACATGGATCTCCGCATCCGGACGGGATTCGTCCGGATGCGCCTGGAGGTATGCATAGTAGCCCCCGCCGCCCGTTCCGGCGGTCGTGGTTTCAGTATTTTGATTTGGCACATCCTTTTCATTCAGTGCATCACTCTGCGCGGCGACCGATGCCGGCGTGATCAGCAGCACTCCGGCCAGCAGAGACGGCAATATCCGCCGAAAAACCGTTTTTTTCATGTACCCCACCATTCCCCGCCGTTATTTCAAGCTTTCGGGAAGATAACTCTCCAATTCCGCGTCAATGACCGGCCGCATCCGTTCCAATACGGTACGCGGATCTTCACCGGTATAAAGGGGAAGCTGAATTTGGCTATGTAGCGTCCAGCGCATGTCGTAGGAGGCCAAGTCCACAATTTTTTCCACGCTGCTGTCCTGCAGGAGATCGTAGAAGATTTCTCCCTCTTCTTCCGTGACAAAGACATTTCCTTCATACAGACGGTCGATGTATTTCTCTTTCACAATCTCAGGAGTTTGATAGGTGTCCGGATAAGCGGGGTCGTTCTCGTTCATATCCAAGGCCACCTGCAGCAACTCTTCGGGAGTGAAATCGGAAATGGAGCTCACTACCCACCATTCTTGGAACTCGGTGCCGATGGTTTGTCCTCCGGCATCGGGACCTACAGGCAGAGGCACAGAGACCACTGGCATCCCATTCTGGATTGCCCATTTGGCTGGCCAGTTGGGCGTAATGGCCATGGCCAGCTTGTTCTGATTAAAGGCTTTGGCCATGGCGTTGGACTGGAAATTTTCGTCTACGCCCTTATACTCATAGGCAAGCCGGCGAATAAAATTCAGCACGTTGAGACCGGCATCGGTGTACAGTTCACAAGTGAACTTATTGTCCCTCATGCTGATCGGCGAAAACCCATTGGACATGCAAAGCGCTTCCAGCAGCCAGCCGCCGCCGACACCCCATTGGGTCACCTCGCCGGAGGAATTGGTTTTTGTGGTTTTCTTTACCACATTTTCAAAAGCGTCCCAGTCCCATTTTCCTTCTTTGTACAGTGTCATGGGATCCTCTGAGGGATCCAGCACCGCCTCAGTGAGCATGGTATTATAGATTACCGCAAAGCCATGACTGCTGGGAGAAAATTCGTCCGGGAAATACGAATAATGCTTGCCGTCCACATACTTGAGTAAATCCCCGTTAATGGCATAGTAAGGGGATTCATAATCGATATAATCGTCCAGAGGAATAATCGCCCCCAGTTTCGCTAGGTCAAACCCGTAAAAGCTGGTGCAGAACATCAGGTCGGCGTACTTTTTGCCGGCGCTGAAAGCCAGCGTTACGTCCTGTACGAATTTAGTGGTGTCCGGAACGGGAAGCCATGTTATTTTTACGTTGTATTTTTCTTCCGTACGGTCCGAGCGAATATAGCGGCGTTCAAAATATTCGCTTTGATCCCGCGTCGGCACAGCACCCCAAGTGGAAATCGTCAATTCCCGTTGTTCCAAATCCAGATTTTCGTCCCACTCAAATTTCAGCGCGGAGGCCTTGAGGGATTCCGTGGTTTCTGAGGAGGTTCCCGGAGAAGAACTGCCGCCGGAGGATGAGGATACCTGAGACTCGGTACCGGCCGAGCCGCAGCTCGTCAGCAGAAAGACCAGGAGGGCAATCGCTGTGAGAAGAGCCTTGGGCCTGATTTTATTTTTCATATTGTTCCGCCATACCTTTCCATATCTGTCGATTCTTCTCTATGTACCAAATTTCTTCCTGAGGACAAAATACCATAAAGCAAAACCTCCGCCGCCCAGAACAAGCAGGCCTGCCGCTATTCCGCCCAGGATCCAACCCAGGCGGGAAGGGGTACCGCTGACCGGAAGAGAAGGGTCCGTGCCGGCAGGAGGCTCCACCCCTGGTTCTGTCGGAACGGATGCTGTCGTTTCACCGGAGGATTCGCCGGTTTCCGGAGAATCCTGCGTCGCCGCAGTGGGATCGTTTCCGGTTGTGCCGGAGGAATCCGTGGCATTCGTCGGATTGACGGTTGTTGTACCGGAATCGCCCGTCCCTGCCGTAGGCGAAGGCGTTTCGGCGGTGGAGCCGGTTGTCGCAGTGCCGGAGGCGGTGGCCGAACTGGAGGTTCCCCCGGAGCCGGATCCGGTCGTCGCAGTGCCGGAGGCGCTTTCGATGTACTCCTCAATCGCAGCTGCCAGCCTTTCTGCAATATGCTCATTTCCTTCATAATTGAAATGCAGCTGATCCGCAAAATCCGAAACCTCCACCCACCCGGTGGTATCCATAAAGACCACGTTTTTGTCGCCGGCTTTCCGGCGGGCGTTCACCGCCGAGATAATCTCCTTCTTGAAATATCCGTCCCCGCCGGTAATGTCCCGGCCGCCAAGCGGGCGCAGGGCGAAGATGGTCGCGCTGGGATAGCTTTCGCGCAGGGCAGCCAGAAAATCGGTGTAAGCCTCCTCAACCTCACTGCTGGAATAAGACCGGTCGTTTGTACCCAGATTTACGACAATATAGTCGGGGGTATACCGAGAAGTATCGTACATGGGATAGGTCTCATTTTTTCCTATCGTTTCACTGTACGGGATGGCCCGGAAATAGCGGTCGGACATGTTCAGCGCATCCGAGCCTTTTACAAGAATGCCAATTCCTCCGCGAGCTACTACATTGAACCCAAAGCCCAGCTTCTGGGCCGTCTGCCAGGTATAGCATTTATAGAGCCAGTTGATGTAGCCGCTTCCGATCCAGCCGGCCGTAATCGAATCCCCTATGAATTCGATGGTCTTTTTATCCGGCACCTTTTTCAGCACCGCGCCGCTGTCGAACCGGAGGCCTGTGATGCGGTTGCGGGCGCCCTGATTGCAGGCGTAGAAGGTCAGGGTATGCTCGCCCGCAGCAAGGCCCGTTGCCAGGGTATTGTATCCGGCGGTAGGGTTGAGTACCCTGACGAACTCCCCTCCATCAATGCTGTACATATATTCGCTGGCGCTCCCGGCCGTCTCGATCCCGACGGCGGCAGAGGTACCGGTAAAGATAACCTCAAACCCTGACTGGAAATTGAGTTGAACTCCTCCATTGTCCAGATGTTCCCATCGACCGTAGTAGGTGATGCTGTCATGATCCATCCTGAAACTCTGTTCTCCGCCAACCGCTGAGGCGGATATAAAGGAGAACGCTGGTATTAGCAGCGCTGCAAGACAGGCGCACAATTTGTATCGTATTCGGGTCACTGTCACACCTCCGTATAGATAAAAAACACCGCCGGTTACCCGCCAGACAATCCTTACGCAATGTCATCCGGCGACACCGACATATCCTCATACTGGATTTCCGCATGTTCCAGCCGCTCGTCTACCAGGGCGGAATATTCCGCTTCCGTCAGGTTCAGCTTTTCCTGTACAGCGGCGCGCATGGAATAAAGCATGTTGGCGGAATAGGCCACAAAATCCCGTTCGATGCTGCCGTACACTACCTCGCCGGCCTCGTAGGCTTCCCGGCGCTGGCGATTCTGTTCCTCCAGATCCTCTTGCTGTTCCGTCCAGGCCATCGGCGTTTCGATGCCCTGTTCCCGGGCGATGATCTGTTCCAGCTTGATGCGGGCAATCCGATCCGCGGCATATGTCTTGAGATATTCCAGAGGAACCAGTTCCCCATATGTGTTGCTCCAAAAGCCCTCTTCCGCGCTGTCCACATCATAAGCAGACTCCATCTCCGCTGCCGCCAGGCTGGAATAATCGCGCATATAATAGACAAGCTCGTCCTTTTCTACCGGTACGCCGTCCACTTTAAAAGCCACGGGAACACCTCCGCTGCAGGCGGACAGCAGCCAGACCGCCAGAACCCATATACAGATCAGTCGGGATTTTACAGCCATTCTTCCGTCCTCTTTCAAGCCCAAAAGGGGAAAGCGGTGCCTCCGTCTTGCAGGTAAAGGAGGCAGCGGAGACACCGCTTTCCTGTGTCAAATCAGTTATGACGCGCTTTTCCTGCGTCCCTTGCGTGCCAGGACCATAACCGTCCATCCGGACAGCACCGCAGTGAACAGCAGGGCCGGCAGATGGTTCTCTTCACCGGTCTGAGGTCCGCTGGGTACAGACGGATCGTCCGGGCCGCCCATATACAAAAGCTGTACAGAGTGCAGGGACAAATCCTCAGCATTCTCCACAATGGGAAGCTCCACCTTGATGTACCGGGTGCCGGCGGGCAGCTCTGAGGAAGCTATGGAGAACTCCGCCGGGCCGCCGGTGATTGAAGGATTCTCCGTCCAGTCATAAACCTCAAGGAATTCCCAATCCTCTCCGTTGGAAGAGGTCCAAAGCCATACCTCTTCTTCACAGCCCGTCACGCGGTATCCCCGGACATCCACGCGGGTCACATCGCCGCTGGTTTGATATACCAGGTAGGAATCGGAGTAGCCCGGCTCCCTTGTCAGAACATTCACCATGGTGCCCTGACCGTCCGAATCAATCTGAGTAGCAACCATCTGGAATGCCTCGTAAGCCTTTCCGCCTTCCTCGGTCGTCAGTCCCGCGCCCTCAAACCGGTCCAGCAACTCCCGTTCGCCTGCGGCGGTATCGGGGACTGTAAAGGCCGGAAGGGCTTCTCTTTCGGGGTAATCCACCGCGTTCAGCTGCAGAGACAAAAGTCCCGGCTCCTCACCGGAAAGCTCGCCGGACATCCGTACCTGCAGGTACTGGATGCCATCCGCCTCGTCCAGCGTACCGTATGCCGCCATTTCGTAAGCCCGCCAGCTATCCATGACCAGGGAGCCGTATGCGGACGCGGGTTCCAGCTGAGTATAGGTCACGCCGTCCGCAGAGGCCCAATAGGTAAAGCCGCCGGCGTAATCGGCATTAAAGGAATCCACCACATTGAATTTATACGCCGTGATCGCATAGGGGAAATAGTAGGTCACCCGTCCCGGCGCATAGCTCAGCGTATCGGTGGTGAAGCGCCACGCCCCTGTGTTCTCGCTTCTGGTGTAGGAGGCGCTGGGATCCTCCGCCTCAAAGGAACTGGCGGCAGCGCCGGTGAGAATCGCACCGTAACGCTCCTCCGGTCCGGGATCAGCAGGGGGAATGTACAGGTGCCCGATGCCGGGACACCATCCGGAGTTGGTGGTGAATTTTACGCGGAAGTACCGGAACGCTTCTTCCGATTTGCCGTACAGGGTGACGCCGATCCAGCCGCCGCCTTCGAACTTGCGCGTCATCTCGAAGTCGGTCCAGTGCTCGCCGTCGGCCGACACCTGGAACCACTCAAAGGAGTGCTGGATTCCGACGGCTCCGGCATCCTCAATGCCGGTCATTTTCAGCTCGTTGGTCGCATGGGGCAGCTTGTAGGTAAAGATGGGCTCTTCATCAAAGGGGCTGGTGTTGAACACCATCGGGTAGGTAACGCCGCCAGGGATCGGAATGGTGCCGGTCCTTTTGGGCGAGACGGAGGCGGTGTTGTCGATATACGCATAGGCATCGATCACCGTGGTGCAGCCGTCGGGGCCATAGCCCTCACGCACCGTTACATCACACTCGGCCGTATATCCCGCCGCGGAAGCGGTAATGATTGCGGTACCCGGCGCCACAGGGGTCAGCGTGCCATTGCCGTCCACCGTAATCACGGCGGGATCGCTGGAGGACCACGTGATCTCTCCCGTCAAACCGCCCATAAGGGTCGCTTCCAGGGTATGGACAGGACCCTGGGCGTACACGGATAGCTCATAGCTGCTCAGCAGGATTTCCGGCTCCGGGAGATAGAACCAGCTGATGCCGGGAATCCAGTCCTTTCCGAAGGTCACCTCCACATAGCGGAATTCCGTACTGCTGATGCCGTAGTGGATGACGCCTTCGCGCTTCTCCTGGTCGTCTACAAAGTCATCCACAGTGCGCACCGTTTCCAGGTCGGTCCAGCTTTCACCGTCGGCGGACACCCGGAAGTCCTTGAAGACAAATTCTCCCGGAGGATTGGTGCTGGCTCCGTTGGTATAAATTTCCACGCCGGTCATTTTCAGTTCGCTGACCGGATAGGGCAGCCGGAATACCATTTTGCCGCCGGAAGGCGCGTTGCTCCAGAAGCAGTAAAGGCCGGTGCCATCGTATTGGTATGTGCCGTTGCGTCCGTAGGTGGAATCGGCAGAGCCGGTATCCGAGATATACTGGATAACATCGGCGGGATCCACCTTGTAGGTGCAGCTATCCACCCCGGCTTCGGACAGGATGGTGACGGTTTTGCTGGCCGTCAGGCCGGATCCGTCATTGGCCGTCACCTTTACAGTGACGGTGCCGGAGGTCTGCGCCGTAAGCACGCCCTCCTGCGTGATGGAGGCGGCGCCGGTGCCGTTTTCCACCGACCAGGTGTGACCCGGCACAATCGCGTAGGCAGGCTCCACAGCCAGGGTATAGGTTCTTTCGTCGCCTTCATACAGCGCCGAATCTCCGTCTATGCGGAGAGACGCAGCCTCCAGTTCCGGGATATAGAACCAGCTGATGCCGGGAATCCAGTTCTTACCAAAGGTCACTTCGATATACTTGAAAGCGGTACTGCTGGCGCCGTAGAGGATCACGCCCTCCCGTCTGTTTTGCGTATCAGTGGGCACTACGCCGTTCAGAGTTCGCTCCATAAAGAAATCGGTCCAGGTTTCGCCGTCGGCGGATATCCGGAAGCCTGTAAACCGGAACTGTGCCAGATCGGGCCGGGACGCCGCTTCGGTGACGGCCGCCGTGATGATCTCGATGCCGGTCATTTTCAGTTCGTTGACAGCGTAAGGCAGTTCAAACACCATCTTGCCGCTTCCGGTCATGCTGTTGTCGGCAAAAGTGAAAATACCGGTGCCGTCGTACTGATGCGTGCCGTCCCGCTTATATACGGTGCTGTCGCTGCCGGTGCCCGAAAAACTCCGGAAAATCTCCACGGGATCCACCTGGGTGGTGCAGCTCTCGCCCCGGTTCTCCGCGGGAATATAAAAATTGCAGAGTTGAGGCGCCCAATCCCGTCCGAAGGCGAGCCGGACATACTGGAACTGGGTGTCGCTGGTGCCGTAATAGGTCACGCCGAGCCGATAGATCGGAAGAGACACCTTCGGAGGATTGTTGCTGGCAGATGTTTTCGGATCGTGGGCCACAACGAAATCACTGCCCGCCATGACAAAGGGCTCCCAGTTTTCTCCGTCGGCGGACACCTCGAAGCTCAGGAACCGGTTATTGCCGCGTGCCTCGGTGGTGGGCCAGTAGACCTCGATACCGGTCATTTTCAGGGAACCCACCGCATAGGGGAGCTTGAAGGTCACCAGCCCGCCGTTGTCGGGCACACCGTTGTAGGCCATTCCCTTTGTGTTGTCATAGGTCCAGGAGTTGGAATGATCGTGCCGTGCAAGAGTCGCTCCCGAAGCGGTATTGGTTTCCTCAATCACCACGCCTGCCGCGGCGGGGTCCACCAGGGTGGTGCAATTTTCCACGGAATTGGCCTTCGGAATGTACAGGTAGTTGATGCCGTTGACGGTTTTTCCGCCCAGCGCCACCTTTACATAGCGGAAGGATTCGCTGGAGGAGCCGTAATAGACGACACCCTTGCGTGTTGTGGTGAAGCTGCAGAGGACGTCACCGGTCTGGATCCTCTCCATGGGGAATTCGGTCCAGTTGAAGCCGTCTTTGGAGACCCAGAAACCCTTAAAGGCATTGACGGCATCGTCTGGAACCTCAATGCCGCTGATTTTCAGTTCGCTGACCGCATAGGGCAGCCGGTAGGTCAACTCCCCCACCTGATCGTCCGCGCCGCTGGAGTACATGAGCGGTCCCATGGCGACCATTAGGGAGTTGTCTCCGCCGTCATACATCCCGTCGTTGTAAAGGGCGGTGTAATTCCTCTGGGGCTCGATATCCAGCGAATTGGCGATGTACGTGTCGGGTTCAATCCGGCTGACGCAGTTATCGCCAGGCTCTGCGGATGCGGTTGCCTGCAGCAGCATGCCAGGCAGGATGATCACCGAGGCCAGGAGCACGGCCGTAACCGCCAGGGAACCGAGCTTGAACAGACGCTGCTTCCATTTCTTCATGAGTTCTCTTCCTCCTTACATGTAGGCTTTCTGTGTGAATACTCGACACATCCATAGAAATCTGTCGTAATTTCCGCGCCGCGTATATCCCTCCCTCCGTTGTTGGGGATGGAAGGTGCTCCTGCCACAGGATTCCTTGGCGTGAAGGCCTCCACCATTCCTTCCCGGTTTCTATAGTCCGTGTCGGTAAAATTCTTCACCGAAAATAGGGGATCCTCTTCTCTGTTGTCCAGCGCCTCCACGCCGCCGCCGGAGGGCGGCAGAGGCACATTACAGAACAAATTGTTCTTAAAAAGAAAGCCAGTCACCGCATCGCGGAAGTCGGTACCGGTCACGCTTCCCCCCGGCTTGGGATCGGGGCGGGCCGTATAGGCCAGTTCCCTTCCGGCAGGAGCGGCAAAGATGTTGCCCGAAATCCGCGTGCTTCCGGCGCGGTTGCGCCAAACGTCCATAATCCGAGAGGCGGTGGACAGCCAAAAGGTGTTGTTGTAAATTTGGGCGTCCACAACATCCCCAATAAACTGGATGCAGGCCCCGTTTTCGGAACTGCCGTCAGCCACCGACAGGTTGTAGCGCACGGTGGCGTTTCTGGCGGTACCGGGCATCCCGTTGCACAGCAGGACAAAACCGCCTTCGTTGTGGTGGCTGTAGTTATACTGGATCGTGCAGTTGACCTCCGAATGATCGGTGTCAAAGGCTTCCCCGTCCGCGCCGGGCCGTTTGGTATAGCCCACCTCGTTGTACTGCATCACCGTATCCACCGTGCAGATGGTCCAGATGGCCACCATGGCAATCTTGGCGTGTTCCTTAACCGAAGAGTTGGCATGATACACGGTGTTGCGCTCAATCAGGGTATCCTTGCCGCACTGAACCAGGATTGCGTCGCCTTTGGTGGTGTCTATGGTGTTTCCGATTATGCGGCAGTTCCGGTTGGGGTACCAGCCGCTGTCATCGCTCACATAGCGGTTGCGGATGTAGCTGCCGCCGCTGTAGCGCCATCCCCAAGAATTGGAGACGGTAATCCCCATGCGGGAGGTGCGGCGGATTACATTGTTTTCCAAAACCAGATCCCGAAACCACACCGGCTCCTCTCCGTCGGCCCGGGCGATGATGCCGCCGCTGCCGATATATCCGCCCCACCCGTCAGTCTCCCCCCGGTTGACATCGTGTATATAGCAGCCGGAAACCGTGATGCCGCTGTTTTCCCCACTCTGCAGCGGTAGAATGTGAACACCGTAGCGGCCGTCGGGGTTTGTAATTTCCAGACCGTCCAGGGTGAGATGAACCGCCCGGAGGGTTACCGCAGCGCCTCCTTTTGCCGTAATCCGGGGCTTTGGGCCGCTCCCGTATGAACCGACCAATACGGGAGCGGCTGCGCTGCCGCAGGCGTGAATCATCAGGTTGCCGCAGTATGTCCGCCCTCTTCGGAACAGTATCCGATCGCCGGGCCGGCAGCATTCCTTGCTTACTCTGTCCAGGGTCCGAAAAGGCTCTTCTTCCGTCCGGCCGCTGTTTGTGTCGTTGCCTAGCGTAGAATCCACATAATAGGTAAGGGCTGTGCGACCGTTTTGTGGCCGCTGGGCGTTGTGCAGTCCCTCCATACGTTTTCCTCCCGGTTGCTGGCCAGACGGCCTCAATGGTTGACGCAGCCGAAATAATTTGAACTGACGGCGTTGCCGTTGATATCCTTGCCACCGTTATTGGCCACCGCAGCCGCTCCGGACACCTTGTTTTTGGGTGTAAACGCCGCAATCATGGCTGTCTTATTTTTATAATCCGTGCTCAGGGCAAAATTGGGATTGCCGTTGACATTGCCGGAGAGGGAAACCCCGCCGCCCGACTGGGGCTGATTCACGTTATGGAACAGGTTGTTGTTGAATTTGATGTTGGTTACAGCGCTGTTGAACGAACTGCCCACAGACCCGCCCGAGGTATAAGCCCCCCTTTGGGAGGGAGCGGCAAAAATGTTGTTTGTGAAGGTTATGCCGTCCGCTTTATAGGGTCTGCCGTCGTTTCCCCACATTCCAACAACCGACGATGTTGCAGAGAGATAGAAGGTATTGTTGTAAACCTGGGAACCAGGAACAGCGCCGATCAGTTGAATTACAGCTCCTTTGGCCCCGTCGTTGACCGACAGATTATACCGTACCGTCGCGTTTTTGGCGGTACCGGGCATCCCGTTGCACAGCAGGACGAAGCCGCCTTCGTTGTTGTGGCTGTAATTATACTGGATCGTGCAGTTGACTTCTGCATGGTCGGTGTCAAAGGCCTCTCCGTCCGCGCCGGGCCGTTTGGTATAGCCCACCTCATTGTACTGCATCACCGTATCCACTGTGGAAATGGTCCACACAGCCACCATGGCAATCTTGGCGTGATCCTTGGTGGAGGAATTGGCGTTATACACCGTATTCCGTTCAATCAGGGTGTCCTTGCCGCACTGAACCAGAATCGCGTCGCCTTTGGTGGTATCTATGGTGTTGTTGGCGATTGTACAGTCCCGGTTGGGATACCAGCCATTGGTATCGCTCACATACTCGTTTTTGATATAGCTACCATCGCTGTAGCGCCAGCCCCAGGAATTGGAAATGACCACAGCACAGCGGCATACGTTTTTGATGGTATTGTTTTGGATATTCAGTTCTTTGAACCAGGTAGGCGATGTTCCGTCAGCCCGGGCGATGATACCGCCGCTCTCCAGATACGAGAACTTTTTCTCTGTGGTATCCACATCGTGCACATAACAGTTGGAAACCGTGATTCCCGCATTTTCGCCGGCTTGGAGCGTACCGATATAAATGCCGTAATAACCGTTGGGATTGGTGATCTCCAGGCCATCGAGTATGATATGGTTGGCCTTCAGGGTAATGCCTGCCTGGGCACCGCGTCCGTTAATTACGGGCATGTCGCCGCTCCCATAAGTTCCGACCCGGATCGGATTGTTGGCTGTGCCGTAGCCTTTCAGGGTCAGGGCGCCGCTGTAAGTTTCCCCTCTTTTGAAAAGAATTTGGTCGCCTTCCTGGAAAAATTTGCTGCTGAGTTTGCTCAGAGATTTGAAGGGTTTGTCTTCGGACAGCCCGTCGTTGCTGTCGCTGCCCCGTTTGGAATCGATGTAGTAGGTTGCCGAGGCACGGATCTCCAGTAGACGGTCGGCATCGTTCATTTTTGCAATGTTGTTGATCCGCAGCCGGGAAATGTTAATGTTCCAGTGGGGATTCGGGGCATCCCCCATATCAATCTTTACGTATTTATTGGATTTGTCAATTCCCTTGGCCGTAATGGTATACATCGTCCATGTGTCCCAATTCATGTCCGTTTTATCGGCTTTGGTCACGCTCACCGATTTCCAGTTTTTATTGTCCGGGGACACTGATATCTTCAGGGTGGCGTTGGGATCGGCCTTTTCATAGATGAACACAATCAGGGAAATTTCGGTAATGCCGGCATCCAGCTTATAGGTGAACCAATGGCTTCCCGACTTAGCGTCTTCCGCCCGCGTAATTCTGGCCGAGTCGCCGTCAAACAGGGCCGGATCGTTTGCGTCAATATACAGTCCAGAACCGTATTCAAACATCTTTCCCATAGTGTCCAAATCGTCATCCAGAAAGACCACTCCGCTGGACTTGTCGGTGCAGGTGCCGTCAGCATTCCGCGTAAAGGATGCTTCGACCACCTTTCCCTGACTGTTGTTGCCAGATCCACTGGGGCTGGTTGCAACCGTGCCGCCGGTTGCCCCGCTGTTTGTGGGGATATTCGGATTTGTGCTTTCGGACCCGTTAGAAGCCTGGGCATTCTCTCCATTGCTGTGGCTTCCTTCCGACGCGGTAGAGATCGTTTCGCCGGTATTTCCGCTGCCCGTACTTTCGGATATGGGATTGGAAGCCGCGCTCTCAGATTCTCCCGGCTCTTGCCCACATCCCGCGATCAACATGGAAAACAGAAAAAGTCCCGCTAAAAGAATCCCTGTCACTCGTTTCATCATTTGTCCTCCTTCAAATCTGATTCACTCTCACTGCTGCCACACGACGGATGCCAACCGGCACTTTTTTGCCCTTTTAGAGAATGGTACACCAAAATTCTGCATATTACCCTATATAATCTTAAATATATGGATACCATATGATTCTTATATTTGGGTTTCTTTGCAGCTGTTCTGACAAAAAGGATGCCTTAAAAGCGAAGAACGCATGTGATTTACTACAATGCATTTGTATATGGTATAAAAACAATGATCGTTATTGACTAATACTAGTATAACTTGACAATGAGTTCTAAACAATATAAAATCGTTCTGTAAAAGTTGGAAATCATGCCATTCTGTAGAGGAGGAATCGGCTATGGCAGAGAATCGTCGGGACGCCAATCATTATGGTGACGAACACTTTGTGTATAGGAAAGCGCTCTGTGCGGACGCGCCGTTTTGCGTAGAATTGGCCGGTGAAACGTTCCCCAACAAAACGTATCACATTTCTGTACGGCCTTCGGATGCGTATGTATACGAATACATCATCAGCGGCAAAGGGATTTTAAATCTGGACGGTACAGAATATCCCATTAAGGCGGGGGATTTCTGTATGATCAGCGATCACAGGCGCTGCGAATATTATGCCGACCCCGCGGATCCATATCACAAAATTTGGGTCAACTGCAGGGGGAAACTTAACCGGCATTTATGCCAGGGGTTCAATCTCGATCTGGCATTTATTATTCAGTATCTGCCGGGAGCCGAGGAGCACATCCGTTCTATACACAAGTTGCTGACCGATCCCACTCTTCTGCCGCACGAGCGGGAGACCGCCTGTGCGGCCCGTCTGCTGAATTTGCTGTCGGATGTTTATAACGAGAGACAGATGGAAAAAAGCAAACAGCAAAAACATATGCCGGACGAGATTTTAAAGTATATAGATGACCACATTTGCGAATCCCTGACATTGGAGCATATCGAAAAGGAGTTCTTCATCAGCCACACACATCTGAGCCGTATCTTTCGTCAGGAGTACGGAATCTCTCCTTATCAGTATATTGTCCTGCAGCGAATCAATCTGGCCCGTTCCATGCTCGCTAATACCAATCTGCCGGTTTCAGACATCGCCATGCAGCTGGCCTTTTCAGATGCACACTATTTCTCCTACGCCTTTAAAAAAGAAACCGGTTTGACGCCGAGGCAGTACCGCAACGCCAATAAGTAAGGGGAGAATTTGTAGATAAAATTACCGGTTAATTTTAAAATTTACCGTGGGATTCTATGCATCTCCTACTACATGCCTATTGTATCTTTACGGTCGAAGACAAACGATACAAATTCTATACTTCATCTTGCAAAAAACATACTTTTTATATCAGTTTTAACATAACCCGCTGCACAGAAAGGTGATAGCCTGCCATCAGCTCCCTTGATTCCATATCTGGCCTGAACAAAGAAAACGAATTTATTTTCGATTCATAAAATAATTATGCGTTTTTATTTTCGGTCGATTGTAAAATGAAGTTGGACACCTAAGAAAAAAATCCATAGTGATTTTCCCCACATGGTAGAATGAAGTTTGCACACAACTTCTTCCAAGGGAG
>CAJFGS010000072.1 GCA_904377855.1 Candidatus Avimonas merdigallinarum | reverse complement strand
GTGTTATACTGTTACTCATGAGGGACAGAGCTCCTTTTTTGGGTTTGTTGGTGTCGCAACTTAACTATACCCTATGAAGGCTCTGTCCTTCTACTTTTTCTCTCTTCTTTTTTCTCTCTGTCCAATTTGTATTGTAGCTCTACAGCCTCTGCTTTTCGCAATTGACGCGCCGCTTGCATAGCTGGCGTGTTAAATGATATAATCGGGGAATCGCGGCATTAATCACAAGTAGGAGAGGTGTAGAAATGAAAAAATTCTTTAGTCTGCTGCTTGCTGCTATACTGGCCCTATCTATTATGGGATGCAGCGGCGGTTCCGGTAATACCGGCAGCACGGCCGGTGAATCTGCTGCCGGAGGGAATACTGCTGGGGAATCTTCCACTGGGGAGGGCGGCGAGGCAAGCGAAGTGACGGCCGGCGAATTCGAGACAGAGGGCATCAAGCTGATAAACGGCCTGTATGACGAAGAGGATGCGGCACTGATCGATTCGCTCCAGGGCCATATCACACATATTGACAACGGCGGCACTTTCCCGGTGTTGATAGCGGATAACAAGGTCTATTCCGAGGACTACGGAGCGTTGAAGGAGATGTTCTCCCTGCCTGCGGCTCCCGACAGCGTCATATATTTTGACAATAGTTCCATCGGCGAAAACCTACTATATTTCAAGGACGGCAAGCTCAGCCTCTATCCCGCCAACGAATATGGCATCCGCTTTGCCGACATCGATTTTAACGAAGAGACCGACTTTGTAGGCGAAATCGGCATGAGTTCGTTTTTTAACATTGTCCGCAAGGAAAACGACGGTTATACCATAAACTATTATGAAGACGATGACGGGAGCGGCGCATTTGCTCTGAAAAGCCAGAAGCCGCTGGGAACCGTCGAGACTTCCGACGTTGAGGAACTTTCCGTAAAGGAAATCATTCCGCTGCGCAGCAACAGCAGCGGCTATTATGTATACATCCTTACCGATAACAACGACGTTTACGCACTCGACAGCGTAAATTCCAACGGCAGCATGACCATGATGTCCGCTGAGCCCATCGTATCGAACGCAGAAATGATTATAGCTCCTGCCGATGTAACCACTTACCTGACTGTGCCGATATACAGTAAGATAGGCGACAGCGCCAATCTCTACTCTGGCGCTCCGGGCGACAGCCTGACGGAGACCAGCGACAATTTCGAAATTACTTTCGTGCTTCCTGACGGGCATACGCCATCCGATGTTGCCGACGTATTCCGGGTTTCCGATAAGCTGGTGTTCGTTTTTGCCAATGGCGATACCTACTTCACGGACGACATCGAGAAGGAAGATCGGACCTCGTACGAAATGGCCAAACTGGAAGACGTATCTCCGTTGAAAGCCGACGGCTCTATTCTCGACATGGCGGGAGCAACGACCTTTGACGATAACCTCTACATGCTAATGAGCGACGGCAAGCTGTATTACAAGCCGCTGGGATAAGTCAAGATCCTCGGCAAAGCCAGTGCCTTGACTTGAGTGACGAAAAAAGCAAAGCGCCATTGGTGTCCAACCCTCGAGGGTTGGACACCAATGGCGCTTTCATGTGAAGGCAGTTTATTTACCCAAAGTATATGAAATGATAGCTTTCTAAAATCTGGAAATATTTCGCCAGCCTTTCATACAGCGGCTTCGCCTCATCCCCAAATCGATTTTCGACCTCTTTCCCAATCTCCAGAATACTCTTTTCGCCATCTATCAGAGGCCAGATAAAGCTTCCCATTTCATCCAAATGCACATAGCTTACCCGCGGCTTTTTCAGAATCTTTTGAAAAAGCCGATTCCATACGCCTTTATTTTCGATTTCCAGCGTCACTTTTCCGTCATCGGCCGACCACGAAAATTTTTCATTCCGCAGCGGTTTCCTGTCCAGATAATTTTCGCTCTGTTTCTTTCCCAACCTTATTTTCTCTTCTTCCACAGGGAGAATTTCAGCAGCGTCAGAATGATGATGGCAAATAACGCCAGCCCTCCCAAATTAGAGACTACGGCCGGTATCGCTAATTTTTCGGAGAGGTCGATCACGGAATTCAGGCCGAACACCGCCAAAAGCGCCAGCAGGATCCCCATCAGGCCTTCGCCGGCTATCATACCCGAACAGAAAAGGACGCCGTCATTCACAATCGTATCCTTTTCTTCCTTGCTGCGTTTCAGCTTATCCAAAACCAGACGGACAAGGCCGCCAACCATGATGCAGGCGCTCAGCTGGACAGGGAGATAAACGCCAATGGCAAAGGGCAGCACCGGTATGCCGACGACCTCAACCAGCACGGCGATAAAAGCGCCGATAAACACCAGCACCCACGGAAGATTGCCGTCCATAACGCCTTCCGTAATCAGCTTCATCAGGGTCGCCTGAGGCGCTGCCAGCTCGTCCGTGCCAAAGCCCCACGCACTGTCCAGCAGATAAAGCGTCCCGCCGATCGCCAGCGCCGCCGCAATAACGCCGACAATTTCACCGATCTGCTGCTTCTTCGGGGTGGCGCCCAAAAGGTATCCGGTCTTCAGGTCCTGCGACGTATCGCCGGCAATCGCGGAAACAATGCAAATCACCGAACCAATCGCAATCGCGCTGCACATACCGGCAATACCGGTTGCCCCGGTAACTTTCAAAATGAGGGTGGCAATCAGGAGGGTGGCAATCGCCATGCCGGAAACCGGGTTGTTGCTGCTGCCTACCAATCCCACCATTCGGGAGGATACGGTAGCGAAAAAGAAACCGAATACAACGATAATAACCGCGCCGATAAGATTGACCGGGATGGCGGGGATGAGCCATACGAGCAGGGTCAGGACTACAATCGCCAGAAGCACGACTTTAATGGAGATGTCTTTCTCGGTGCGCTTCTCCGTATTCTCTCTGGAACCCGACATGCTCTTTAAAGCGCCACCGAAAGTTTTCAGGATAAGCGGCAGAGATTTTATCAGGCTGATAATGCCGCCCGCCGCCAGTGCACCCGCGCCGATATACCGTATATAGCTTTCCCAGATGGCGCCCGCTCCGCCCTCTGCAAAAATTTCGCTAATCGGCTCCGTGCCGGGATAAAGGATCATATCCGCACCGAAAAGCACAATCAGCGGGATAAGGACAAGCCAGCTTAAAATGCCGCCGGCAAACATGTACGACGAAATCCTTGCACCGCAGATATAGCCCACGCTCATGACCGCCGGATAAATCTGCGTGCCGATCTGCCCCGCAAATCCCTTAACACTGACCGAGATTTCTCCGGCCACCAGCTTTAATCCGTCAATAATAAATTTAAATAACGCGGCAAAACCCATTCCGGCAAAAACGGTCGAGGCTTTGGAACCGCCCTCTTCTCCGGCCAGAAGCACCTCTGCGCAGGCGGTTCCCTCCGGATACGGAAGCACGCCATGCTCCTTTACGATAAGGGCATTGCGGAGCGGGACCATGAAAAATACGCCGAGCAGCCCGCCAATAAGCGCGATCGCCGTGATTTCCCATATTCCCGGCTTCTCCATTTTACCTTCCGCCGCCCACAAAAACAAAGCCGGCAGCGTGAAGATAGCGCCGGCCGCCAAGGACTCGCCGGCCGAACCAATCGTCTGCACAATATTGCTTTCCAGAATGGAATTTTTGCGCATAATGACGCGGATGACGCCCATAGCAATGACCGCCGCAGGGATAGACGCCGAAACGGTCATTCCTACCCGCAGCCCCAGATAGGCGTTTGCCGCGCCAAAGACAACGGCCAGCAGCACGCCCATAATGATAGAAGTTACCGTAAGTTCCGGCGTAATTTTTTCTGCCGGAATATACGGCTTAAACTCTTTGTTTTCCATAGCTTCCTATTTCCTCTCCGCACGTTTTATCAATAAAATACTGCCGCAGTATTTTGGATCCGTTTATTTGCATCGTTCGAGCACGGTACAAAGCAACTCAAAAATTTCCGTAGTGGAAGAGATGCTCAGTTTTTCGTGCACCGTATGGACGTCAAACATATCCGGTCCTACCGCAATGCAATCCAAATCCTCGATTTTTTTGGCAAACACCGCGCATTCCAGCCCGGCATGAATGGCCGCGATTTGCGGTTTGCGCCCAAACTTTTCGCAGAAGGCATCCATGTATAATTTCTGGAGCGGCGAATCCTTTTTAAATTCCCAAGGCGCATACCGGCCGGATATTTCGAAACGACAGCCGTTATAGGAGGCAAAGGCCGAGAGCCTGTCCTCCAGGAACGTCAGGGCGGATTCTTTATTGCTCCTCAGCGCATACTGCAGAACAATCCTGTCCGCCTCTGTCATCAGGACCCCTAAGTTTAATGAAGTTTCAACCAGGCCGTCTATTTCCGCGCTCATGTCCACCACGCCATTGGGCGTTGTCAGCAGCATGTACAGCAGCTTATCCTGCGCGGCCGGATTCAATACTTCGAAATCGCCTGTCTCTTTCCTCGTTAAGCGGAGCGAGCATTGGTCTTCCCGGGCTCCGATTTCCGTCTTCACAACAGAAAAATAGTCTTCAATGGCATGTATCAAGCCTTCCGCATCTTCCGCCACAAGTTCCGCCTTGCAGCAAAAGGGGATGGCGTTTCCTTTCGTTCCGCCATTGATGTTCATGATATGGAACGCCGCCGTTTTCTTCGCATAATGCAGAATTCTTCCTGCCAAGATACTGGCGTTTATGCGGCCCTTGTCGATATCAACGCCGGAATGCCCGCCTTTTAAGCCCTGGAGCTCCAACAATATTTTTGTGCCATGCACGGCTGTTTTATCAATCGGAAAGAAAAGCCGGAAGTCGCTGCCGCCCGCGCAGGACACGGTTAGAATATCCGCTTCCTCCGCGTCCAGATTGATCATTTTTCTGCTTTTTAAAACCGAGACGTCGAGTTTTTGGGCGCCAATCATCCCGATTTCCTCATCGGTTGTAAAAACTGCCTCAATCGGGGGATGCGGCAAATCCCGGCTCGCTAAAATGGCCATGATCATCGATACGGCAATGCCGTTATCCGCGCCCAGGGTGGTACCCTTTGCTTTGATAAAATCACCGTCTATATATGTCTCGATCCCGTCCTTTGTAAAGTCGATCGATGCGTTCTCTTCTTTTTGGCACACCATATCCAGGTGCCCCTGCAAAATAACCGGTTCGGCATTTTCATACCCTTTGGTGCCCGGCTTATAAATCACGACGTTTTTGGCTTCGTCGCAAACCGCCCGTAAGCCGTTTTCCCCGGCGAACTGAACGCAGTAATCACTCAAGGCTTTCATGTTGCCCGAGCCGTGCGGGATAGCGCATATTTTTTCGAAGTACCGGAATACCGACGCGGATTCCTTCTGAGCTGTCTCTTTCATCATTTACCCCTTGAACTTCTTCATTCATGTATTTTGCAGAACGGAATATGACGCTTTTTTAACAGCATATCATGTCGCACGAAAAAAATCAATTTCCCTTTACACAGAAAATGCACGCTATGGGACTTATCCGTATACGGCAGGATGCAAAAACCCTCTATAAGGAACAACGGAAAATTCAAGAACTTCCTAAATAAACAATCACAGTGACACATCCGGATAAAGTACGGATAGCCTAATTTTCCCTCACTATGTTGTCCTCGAGCCGTTTCCGCGCATGATTATCCGCTGATTAAAGAAAGGGCTGGGCTCCCAATAAACAAGCCATTTTGAAAATGAAAATCCGATCCAGAGGGGTTCTGCGTTCCATTTCGATTCTTCATCTCCTGCCCTTTTCACCGGAATTAAATGTTCTTTATTTTCGCAAATTGGAGAACAACGCCCGGATATCACGATAAGGTGATATCCGGGCGTTGTTTTTTCGGATGATGCTTTCGTTATCCCTCTTGCTTTTTTCTCTTGACCGTTAGCGTACCCAGTACGCCGCCGGATACGAACAGCACGGCGATCCACAGCGCGAGGTTGCTGTTGTCGCCGGTCTGCGGGCCTTCGTTCCCGTTACCGCCGGGGCTGGTCGGCTGTGACGGCTCATAGTCCGGATCCGCTGCACCGCAGACGGTGCATTTCCCGCCTTCAAAATCATGTCCCAGCGCGGGAATGGTTTTCCAGCTGTTCAGATCGATGATTGCCTTGGTGCATTCCTCGTCCTCAAAGAACATTCCGCAGGTGCAGGTGTAATAAGCCTTGCTGCCGGCTTCGGTGCAGGTGGCGTCCTTGCCCGCGACCAGGGTGCCCTGATGGGTATGCCCGATCTGCGCTTCGGCCACATAGCCGCACACGGTACAATGCTTATCGGTCTGCTCGGTCGCGGCATCGACATTCCAGATGTGTTCCGCTCCTTCGTCTCTTGTGCCGCAGGCCTCGCATACGTGGTAATGCTTCTGAGGATCCGCGTTTTCACCCAGATAGCTGTCGGACCATGTATGCGCCTTCATAGCGATCTCACGCGTCTCCTCGGCTTCACAGCGGGAGCAGGTACGCTTTTCTGTGCCGGTTTGCGTACAGGTGGCCTCCGTCACCGTTTCCCACTCTCCGAAGCTGTGGCCAAGAACCGGGATAATTTTCCAGGTGTCCACATCGGCTATTTCTATGGTGCAGGCCTCGTCCTCAAAGGACATTCCGCAGTCGCAGGTGTAATAGGCCTTGCTGCCGGCCTCGGTGCAGGTGGCCTCCCTTCCCGCGACCGGAATGGGCGTATGGGAATGGGCTTTCGTTACCTTTATGCACGCCGCATCCGTTGTGGCCGTGGCGGTCGGGTAGTACGCCGCGCTGTTTGTATTGGTTATTACACAATAGTAATAATAGGTGCCCTCCGCGGATGTATCGGGCGTGAAGGTCGGACTGTTTGCGCCCACCTTGGTTCCGCCGTCCGTGCTGCCGTCGGCGCTCCGGTACCACTGGTAGGATAGGGTACCGCCGTCCGTCACGCTCGCCTGAACAGTCAGGGGGCTCGCCGGATCGCCCGCGGAATATTGGGCGTTTTGCGGCTGGGCCGTAATGACGGGGGATTGGGCGTACTCCGGCTGGCCGTTGTCAATCCAGTGGGCATACAATGTCTCGTCCTGGTAATAGATCCGGCTGCTGACGGTGACATGGGTGCCGCCCTCTTTTTGAGTGTACCAGCCGTCGAAATCATAGCCGATGCGTTCGGGCACAGGCATATACAGGAGCTGCTGGTTCACGGTGGTCATGGAAATTTCGGAAACGCTGCCGCCGTTGGGGTCAAAGTTGATGATGTACTCCCCGCTGGAAGGATCGATGACTGTGATGTCCGCAACCTGGGAATAGAGGGTCAGCGTCCTGCCGTCGGGGTAGGCGGCGGTGATTTCGCAGAAGTAGTTGTATGTGGACATGTAGTCTTCATCCGGTTCCATCTGTGTAGCAGGCACAAAGCTGTTCTTATCGGCCCCATCTATGGCAGCGCCACCCTCGGTATCTGGGTACTTGTTCTCGTACCACTGATAGGTGAGGCTGCAGCCTTCTGGGGCTTCTACCTCTACGGTCAGCGGCACGGCCGTATCGCCTTCCCTGTACGCCGCGCTGGCCGGCTGGGTGGTAATAACCGGCGCTTCCACATCCACAACGGTAATCTTCGCTCTGCCCGAGGCGGCCTGTGCCGTTTTGTTATTGGACGCGTACTCGTTTGTGTTGGTCGCCGCGCAGTAGTAATAGAAGGTCCCGGCCTCGTCGGCGGGCGGTGAAAAGGTGCTCCGGGTAGCGCCGTCTATGGCTGTGCCGGCGCTGGTTTCGTCGGAGCTTACGTACCACTGGTAGGTCAGCACACCGCCGTCGTTTACAAACGCGTAATACAGCAGATCGTCCACCTGCGCGCCTAGGCCGTATTCGGAGTCGTTTATAGCCTGCCAATTCACATGCGGCATCATCGCGTTTTCGACGCCCGTGGGCGCCACAACGGTCACCTTGGCGATGTCGCTGCGCACGGAAGCCGTCTTGCTGCCGACGACGTTTTTGTTGGTGTTGGTCACCACGCAGTAGTAGTAGAAGGTGCCCAAAGCATCGGCCATGCCCATGAAGGTTGACTCTGTCGCTCCTTCCACGGGCTGCGCTCCGGTGCCGTCTTCGTTGCAGCGGTACCACTGATAGGAAAGGGTGCCGCCGTCGGTAGGATCCAACACCGTCATCGGGAGAAAAATTTCGGTGTTGATGATCTGTTCCTCCACATCATCCGGCTGAACGGCGATGACGGGCGTGAGTGCGTCCGGGCTCCACTGGGCATAGAGGGTGATGGCGTTCTCGAAATCATCGTACTGCGTCATCTGCCTGCCGCCCTCCGGCTGCGTGTACCAGCCCATGAAGGCATAGCCTTCCTTTTCGGGGATCGGCAGGTTTCCGTCAGGCCTGATCCTGCCGCTGCTCTGGTCGTAGAACTTCAGCGGAACCTTGTCAACACTCACGCTGCCGCCCTGGGCATCCAGCGTGACATACACCGTGCCGGTATAGACCGGGATGGCCCCTGTTTTGACCGTGGCGGTCTGGTTGCCGGTAATCTTTGGATCTGTGTTGCGGTTTGTAATCACACAGTAGTAGTAGACGATGCCATCCTGCGAGGTGTCCGGCGTATATCTGTAATACTCGGCCTTCTCGACAGGCGTGCCGTTTTCGTTGCTGGCCGTATCGCTCCGGTACCATTTATACAAAAGTGTACCGCCGTCCGGCGACTTGGCGTCGACATAAAGGCCGTTGCTGATGTCGCCCACCTCTGCCTTGACAGATTTCGTTACCCATTCGATCGCCGGCGGCTGTGCGTGGGTCAGCTCCCCGGTCACCGCCCAGTGGGCGTACAGCGTGGTGTCTTCGCGGAACACCGTATCGGTGTCTACCCGCTCACCGTCTTCCTCCTGCGTATACCAGCCGGTAAAGTCATGTGCGGCCCGCGTGGGGATATACTGATCCAAGTCCGGCAGCCTTCCGTTTTTGGTGTACAGACCTCTGCTGTAGTAACTGCCAAAAGTGCCTCGGTTGCCGTCGAGAATGACGAGGGACTCTTTCTCCAATATCTCCACCTTTACGCTGTCGGTATCGGTATACGCCGTCTTTTCCCCGGCAAGCGTGGAGAGGGTGTTGGTCACCCGGCAATAGTAGAAGAGGGTGCCGGCCGTGTCGGTTGGCGGCGTAAATTGGGGGGCCGTGGCGCCGTTTACCGCCGTGCTGGTTTCTTTGCTGTCGGTATAGACATACCACTGATAGGAAAGGGTGCCGCCGTCCGATACGCTGCCGTTGACATAGAGGGTGTCGGCTGTATTGCCCTTGGTGTAGACATAGTCATCCTCCTCCGCTATCAGCTTGATGTCCGGTTCCTGGGCCGTGAAGTCGCCGTCCGTGGCGACCCACACGTCAATTTCCGCAGTCTGCGACGGGACCTTCTCCCCCGCGGCATCGACGGCGTCGGACAGGGTGACCGTCACCGGATAGTGGCCCGATTCGGCGTTATCCTTCACCCTGTACCAGAACGTGATCACATCCTCCTCCGAGGTGATGTTTGTCTGGGTGGTGTTGGACACGACGAACGAATACGGGTCGGCGCTCCAGTCGTTGTGCATCGTAAAGCCTTCCCTGGGGAACGCATTGCCTGCGGAATAGCCGATCATCTCAAAGGGGGAATCATCTTTATAATCGAGCTGCGCCATCAGGCCCCATATCCCCGTACTGCTGTCGAGATTGTCGAGGCTCAGGGTGATGCCGAAGGTCTTGCCCGCCATGGTCTTGACGTCCTCGCCGGTGAGCCGCAGGGTGCCGTCGTCGTCGGGTTCGGTATCATTGTTGAGCGGCAAAGCCGTCGCCGCTTGCGCAGAAGCTGCCTGCACCGTCTGTTCAGAGACCGCCTGCGCCGCAACCTGCGCCCCGGCGTAAGCGGCCACCTGCGCCGTCCTGGCAGACGATTTTCTTGGTCCAACAGTCAATTCCCATACGGGATAAATCAGCCCAACGGTAGCGACTTGCGACGTGGTGCCGTAGTAGTCGGAGCCTTCAGAGATCTCCAGCCACACCTTGACCCTGAGTTGTTCATACTTAAACGGGTCATCCGCAGCGTTGACCAGTTCGTCCGGATCGACATTAATGGTATGCAGATACCTGTTCTGCATCACATATCCATCGAAGAGCGGCATGGTGTAGGAGGCGTAATCCGCAAAATTTCCATTTTCCTGCATGTACTGCAGCCTGATGGTGACCTGATTATCCTCGGTAAAGGAATAGCTGTCGAAGTTTGACGGCACGCTTATCGGTACGTCGTAGATCATGCTCAGGCCGTCGAAGCCGGGCTGCGGCCAGCTGAGCGGCTTGCCGTCCGTCGTCGGGAAGGGCGCCTTGTTGATGCGGATATAGCCTTCCAGATAGAGATCCACCGGCTTATAGTTCTCGTTCCCCGGCCAGACGATGCGC
>CAJFGS010000071.1 GCA_904377855.1 Candidatus Avimonas merdigallinarum | reverse complement strand
ACAGTGCCTTTTGGTTGTCTGGTATCTCCATTCTACCATAGGGTTCTGTATGAACTCTTTTATTTCCCTAAAGTGTTGCACTTGTTAGTATAATTCACCACGATAAAAAATCATGCCGGGACATTCGTCCCGGCATGATCCCAACATCAGTTTTCCGATGTTTCCGCGAAACCCAACCCCTGTCCGGGATTAGTTTTCGCCCCTCATGGCCGCAAAGCACTCGCTGCAGTAAACCGGGCGATCCTCGCGGGGCTTGAAGGGAACCTTGGCTTCCTTGCCGCAGTTCGCGCAAATCGCCGTGTGCATCTCGCGATCCGGCTTCGACGCATTCTTGCGGGCGTCACGGCAGGCCTTGCAGCGCTGGGGCTCGTTCACAAAGCCCTTTTCAGCGTAGAACTCCTGCTCACCGGCGGTGAAAACGAATTCCGCACCGCACTCTTTGCAGACCAGAGTCTTGTCTTCGTACATGGATGTTACCTCGCTTAAAAAATAAATTTGCCCCGCGACGGATTTTGACCGACACCTTTGAATAACAACGCTCTCATTAAGCTACCCGGGCATATATATTTCCAAGGCGGCTTCCCGCCTTAAGGAACAAAAACATCAGCCGGCCCTGCCGGAAAAGGAACCTCACACTGCCGGCAGGCCTTCCGAACGGAGTTTGCGTCTCACCCGCTGAAGCGCATTGTCCACCGATTTGGGGGTCATCCCCAGGCGCCGGGCAATCTCTTCATACGAATAGCCGCCCAAATACCGCATCAGCACATCGTATTCCCGATGGGACAGCGCCGCCCGCAGCCGGCTGTAAAGATGGGAAAGACTTTCCCGTTCCACCACCAGCTGCGCCGGATCGTCATCGCCGGCCGCCGGCCAGACGTCCTCCTGCTCCCCGTCGTCCATGCGGACAAGCGCGGAAGCCGGAATCATTCCCGCCGCATACAAACGCTTGACCGCCGAAAACATCCGCCGGCGAATGCAGACGCCTGCATAGGTGCGGAACAACGCCCCTGCTTCCGGTTTATAGGTTCTCACGGCGGAAAGGAGCCCCATCAGCCCCTCCTGCGCCAAATCCTCCGCTTCCGCCTCCGTTTCGCGGAAAGCGCCGGCCTGCCGCTTTAACAGCGGCGCGTACCGCTGCACCAAAAGGGAAAAGGCCTCCTCGCACCCCTGGCGGGCGCGCTCTGCCAGCTGTTCGTCGGACATGGTTTCCGCCACCGTATCATGCATGGACAACGCCACCGAAAACCACCCCAACGCCCATGTGCCATTCCTTTTCCAAGGCTTTCTGCACATCTGCAGAAGAGCCGTCCTTTTGACTACGCTGACCATTGTAGCCGATCGGAAGGGAAATGTCAACCCCCTGCACGCAAAAATTTATAGATGTTGCAAAAAAACAATCGAAAAACCAGGAAAAATTTCTGTTCTTCTTATAAATGCGTCGATTTGTTGAAGAAAGCATGCCGAAATTTGTCTTTTTGCATAGAAAAAATTTCCATATTTTCCAGCTCGCATCGTCCATTCCTCCGGAAACCCCTTGAGTTTCGCATTCCCCGACTTGAAAATTCTCTGCTACACCCCTCCTCTGCAACCGGCGGATTGAGAAACCGCTGCAGAAAGGGCGGGCCTTCCCGCAATCCGCCGCCTGTAAAAGAAAGCGGCATCGGGGCGGGAAGCGGGCTCGAAGCAGAGAGAGCGGCGGAATCTTCCCGATCAGGCAGGCGCTTACCATATCTTAATGTATAAGTTCAAAAGGGAAAATAAAATAGCCTCGTGCGGCCGGCGTTGGAGGCCAGCCGCGGACGCCCGGGACGCCCCGCAGAATGCAGGTTCCTGTCGTCCGTTTTTCGCATTATACTATCATGGAAACCGCCAAAAATCAAGCTTGCGCGGCGATTTCCCCGCCCTTTTCCCCCGCCGTACTCACGCAAAATGCATCCCGGAGGCCGCCGTCCGTCAAAAGTGGAAGTTTTTTGCCTGTAAATTTCTTCCTTACAAAAGCGAAAAGCGACAAAACAATATAGTATTTACAAAAAACCTCTTTACAATTTCCTGAAAAGTTGTATAATACAAACAGATGAATCCCAAATCGTATAAACAAACCGGCCGGGAAAATTTCCTTCCGGGTTTTGAAAGGAGACCTGACATATGGAATTCAAAGAACTCATTTCCTCGAGCGAAACGGTCGACGTATATAAGTGCGGCGACATGGCGGTAAAGCTGTTCAAGGTAAACCGTCCCAAGACCAACGCCCTTTACGAAGCGCTGACCCACGCGCGGGTTGAAGATACCGGGCTGAACGTGCCGATTATCCACGAGGTGTCGGTCATTGACGGGCGCTGGGCGATTACGATGGACCTGATTGAGGGCAAAACGCTGGAAGAGGTCATGAAGGAGGATCCCGCCAACCTGGAAAAATATATCAACGATATGGTGGATCTGCAGCTGACCATTCACTCCAAGGTCACCCCGAAGCTCAGCAAACTCAAGGACAAGCTGGCCCGGCAGATTAATTCGCTGGATACCATCAGCGACGCGGTGAAGTACGAACTGCTCACCCGGCTGGAAGGCATGCCTAAGCACACCAAGCTCTGCCACGGCAATTTTACCCCGGCCAACATCATCCTCAACGAGAAAGGCACCTACATCGTCGACTGGGTCGCCGCCCGCCAGGGCAACGCGAGCGCCGACGTGGCCCGCACCTATCTGCTGCTTTCGCTGGATAATCCGCAGGCGGCCGAGATGTACATGAACGCCTTCTGCAAAAAGACCAACACCTCCAAAAAGTATGTGCAGGAATGGCTGCCGATCGTGGCCGCCGCCCAGCTTACCGAGGGCAAGCCGGAGCAGGCCGACTTCCTGATGAAGTGGATCGACGTCGTCGCTTACGAATAAGCCGCTTTTCCACAGCCGCCGCGTTTTACGCGGCGGCTTTTTCTTTTCCGAGCTTGCTGCAAGCCGATTCTACCATATTATATAGAGCAAAATCCGTTTCCGCCTTTCGCGGGCCCGGCATGTCCGGTATACGCCGGGGCTTTTTTAGGCTGCCTAGCGGCCCCTGCCCGGCGCCCCTTCCCCTCCTTATCCGCTGGGAAACCGGCGTATCGCTCCGGCCCGCAGGCTGCAGGAAACCGGCAAGGATTTCCTCGGGAGGAAACGGCTTCATTTCTTTTATGTATTTTACACATAAAACCTGTCGCTTTTTTCAAAACGTTGTCATACAATGGGGCTTGCCTTTTCGACGGAAAGTCTGTTATAATAGCCTTGTTAAAAAAATAACAAAACCGTTGACGAACACCCTCACATGGACTATGTTGGGAAACAGGAGGAAATGGAAATGGCGAAAAAAGAACAGGCCGCTCCTGCGGCGGCAACCGGTCTGGTCGATAATCTCGATGCGCTGGTGGCCAAGATCAACGAGGTGCGCGCCGCACAGCAGATCTTCGCGACCTATACCCAGGAACAGGTGGACGCGATCTTCCGCGCCGCTGCGATGGCCGCGAACAAGCAGCGTATCCCGCTGGCAAAGATGGCGGTTGAGGAAACCGGCATGGGCGTGGTGGAAGACAAGGTGATCAAGAACCACTACGCGGCGGAGTACATCTACAATGCCTACAAGAACACCAAGACCTGCGGCGTGATTGAAGAGGATCTCTCCGGCGGCATAAAGAAAATCGCGGAGCCGATCGGCGTTGTGGCGGCGGTTATCCCGACCACCAACCCCACCTCTACGGCGATTTTCAAGACCCTGATTTCTCTGAAAACCCGCAACGGCATCATCATCAGCCCCCATCCCCGCGCGAAGAAATGCACCATTGCCGCGGCGAAGGTTGTGCTGGACGCGGCGGTTGCCGCCGGCGCGCCGGCGGGCATCATCGGCTGGATCGACATCCCCTCGCTGGAAATGACCAATGAACTGATGCGCAGCGCGGACATCATCCTCGCCACCGGCGGCCCGGGCATGGTGAAGGCCGCCTACTCCTCCGGTAAGCCGGCCCTGGGCGTCGGCGCGGGCAACACCCCGGCGATTATCGATGATTCCGCCGACGTGGTAATGGCGGTCAACTCCATCATCCACTCCAAGACGTTCGACAACGGTATGATTTGTGCTTCCGAGCAGTCGGTCATCCTGCTCGACAAGATTTACAATAAAGCGAAAAAGGAATTTGCGGATCGCGGCTGCTATATCCTCAGCCCGGAAGAAACCGAAAAGGTCCGCAAGACCATCCTCATCAACGGCTCCCTGAACGCCAAAATAGTCGGCCAGTCCGCCCACACCATCGCTTCCCTCGCGGGAGTAGAGGTGCCGGAGACCGCCAAGATCCTCATTGGCGAGGTGGAGAGCGTGAACCTGGAAGAGGAATTCGCGCACGAGAAGCTCTCCCCCGTCCTTGCGATGTACCGCGCGAAGGATTTCGACGACGCGGTTTCCAAGGCGGAGCGCCTGATTGCGGACGGCGGATACGGCCACACCTCCTCCCTGTATGTGGACACCGTGACCGGCCAGGATAAAATCGCAAAGTTCAGCGAGACCATGAAGACCTGCCGCATTCTCATCAACACCCCCTCCTCCCAGGGCGGCATCGGCGACCTGTACAACTTCCGCCTGGCCCCCTCGCTGACGCTGGGCTGCGGCTCCTGGGGCGGCAACTCGGTTTCCGAAAACGTGGGCGTCAAGCACCTCATCAACATCAAGACGGTTGCCGAGAGGAGAGAGAACATGCTGTGGTTCCGCGCGCCGGAAAAGGTGTATTTCAAAAAGGGCTGCATGCCGGTCGCCCTGGCCGAACTCAAGACGGTCATGCACAAGAAGAAGGCGTTTATCGTTACCGACTCCTTCCTGTATAAAAACGGCTATGTCGCCCCGATCGAGGCGAAACTCGACGAAATGGGCATCCAGCATACCTGCTTCTACGAAGTGGCTCCCGACCCGACGCTGGGCTGCGCCAAGCAGGGCGCCGCGGCAATGCGCGCCTTTGAGCCGGACGTGATCATCGCCCTGGGCGGCGGCTCTGCTATGGACGCCGGCAAGATCATGTGGGTGCTGTACGAGCACCCGGACGCGAACTTCGAAGACATGGCCATGGACTTCATGGATATCCGCAAGAGGGTTTATGAGTATCCGGAAATGGGCAAGAAAGCCTATTTCATCGCGATTCCGACCTCTTCCGGTACCGGTTCCGAAGTGACCCCCTTCGCCATCATCACCGACGAGAGCAGCGGCGTGAAGTACCCGCTGGCCGACTACCAGCTGCTGCCGAACATGGCGATTGTCGATACCGACAACATGATGAACCAGCCGAAGGGCCTGACCAGCGCGTCCGGTATCGACGTGCTGACCCACGCGCTGGAAGCGTACGTCTCGGTCATGGCGAGCGATTACACCGACGGCCTGGCGCTCAAGGCCATGAAGAATGTGTTCGACTACCTGCCCTCCGCCTATGAAAACGGCGCGAAGGATCCGAAGGCCCGCCAGAAGATGGCCGACGCCGCCTGCATGGCCGGTATGGCGTTCGCCAACGCGTTCCTGGGCCTGAACCACTCGATGGCGCACAAGCTCGGCGCGTTCCACCACCTGCCGCACGGTATCGCCAACGCGGTCATCCTGACCAACGTGATGCGGTACAATGCCTCCGAGACCCCGACCAAGATGGGCACCTTCCCGCAGTATGAGTATCCGCACACCCTGGCCCGTTACGCCGAATGCGCGCGGTACTGCGGCTTCACCGGCAAGACCGATGAGGAGTGCTTCGAGAAGATGCTCGCCGGCATTGAGGATCTGAAGAAGAAGGTCGGCGTGAAGGAATCCATCCAGGCCTACGACATTGATGAGAAGTACTTCCTCGACACCCTGGACGACATGGTCGAGCAGGCGTTCAACGATCAGTGCACAGGAGCCAACCCGCGTTATCCGCTCATGAAGGAGATCAAGGAACTCTACCTCAAGAGCTACTACGGGAAGTAAGAGGCCTTTGGCTCCCGAGCCAACCCGC
>CAJFGS010000070.1 GCA_904377855.1 Candidatus Avimonas merdigallinarum | reverse complement strand
CCTTCTTATATTATTATAAATTAAATCAAAATATTTGACAATTTGCTGAATAATGAGATAAAATAGTATTATGCTGCTGGGGGAACATCCTGTCGGTCACCGGTTCGATGGCATCGACCCTGGGCGTTGACAACCCCTTCCGCTACCGGGGATATTACTACGACGAAGAGTCCGGGCTGTATTACCTCAATTCGCGCTATTATGATCCTGTGACGGGACGGTTTATCAATGCGGATGGGTATCTCGGTGCGAATGGGGATATGCTGGCGTATAATCTGTTTGCCTATTGCAGTAATAATCCAATAAATTATAGTGATCCGACAGGGACATTCAAGCTCTGGAATGCCATAAAAAATTTCGTAAAGTCATTCATGAACGACTATGCAGCGCCAGATGAAAATATTGTTGATGCTATTTCCAGCGCAGCCCCAATCGCTGGTTCTGTCATTACTTTAGGCAAAGGGTATACGGCTAGAATAGAAAAGCCCCATGTACCTAATGATCAAAAGCATGTGCATATACTAAAAAACGGAACAGAAGTAGCAAACCAAAATGATGATGGATCGCCCCATCATCCTGGGAAAAACAAACCGAATGAACCTCCGAAAAGCATAAAAAAGGAGTTAAAAAAACAAACAGGATGGGATTGGGAGAAAAAGGAAACTTCTTTTAACGCTATTGATTTCGGTCAAGTTGCAAAAGAATATGAGACTCTATTTGGCTTTGGCCTAAATCCTGCTCCGTATCACGGTTATAGCTGGTCACCCTCTTTTGGTACCTCGCCATATTTTCCCGGAGTCCCAATCTATGGATATTAACGGAGGAAAGAATGAAATATTTTCTTGAAGATTTGTCCGACGAGCAATGGAAATACAACATGGAGCGTTATTGGGCCGCATTTGAAAAAATAAAAAGGAAATTACCTTCCAATGTAGCAGAAATTCTGTCATCTAAGTTCCTACATGATTCAGAAATTTTAGCCTTCGTGTTTCAAAAAGAAAGCGAAGGGAACAAGTTCCGATACGATTTGCAGATAAAGATAAAAAATGAAATGTTCGAGGGGAGTATTGTGCATCGGGATGTTGTGGATTACCAAAATACGTACAACAATCCTTTAAAGGATCGCTTTTTATGCGAGTATCTTTATGGCGAAGTATATTACGAACAAGGTTTATGGATTCACAATGTACGATACACATTAGAAAATGAATTAATGATAAGATGCAAAAAAATCGAATGGGTAAGTGCTTAAAAAAATATAAACTTGATTAACGATAAGGGGATAGGGCATTCTATCCCCTTATCGCCTGTTTGACAACGCGCGCAACGTAGTGGTAGAGTATACCTATGACAGCTGGGGGAATATCCTGTCGGTCACCGGTTCGATGGCATCGACCCTGGGCGTTGACAACCCCTTCCGCTACCGTGGCTACTACTACGACGAGGAATCCGGGCTGTATTACCTCAATTCGCGGTATTATGATCCCGTGACGGGACGGTTTATCAACGCGGATGGGTATGTGTCCGGAATCGGCGGCGATATCCAGGGATATAACCTGTTTGCGTACTGCTTTAATAATCCCATTAACCTGTCGGACAGCAATGGAAACTGGCCGAAGTGGGTGTCTGGTATTTTCGATATTATTAGCGGCGCTTGCCAGATGATTGGCGGCGCAGCCATAGCTGCCTCCACTTCTTGGACTGGCGTAGGAGCCGTATTAGGTGCCACTTTAATGGCAAATGGAGCAGGAACAGTATTAGCTGGCGGCGGAAAAATATCAAATGAGATTTTTGAAAAAGATGTTATGCCTGAAGAAAATTTTATTAAAATCGGATTTACAGAAACGGGGCGACTGATCGGCGGAGAATCCGGAGCAAAAATAAGCGGAGGTATATATGAGGTGGCAAACTTCGCTGCTGATCTTGTTTCTATTACTGGTACTGTAAATAGCGCTGTAAAAATTGCTCAAATTACTAACAAAGCCACAAAGGTAGAAAAAGTAACTTTCAACATGATAAAAGCGGATAGCTTCTTTATGGATACCTATTATGTCTCTTATGGTGCCTCTGGTGGACGATATTTTAAGCAAGCTAAAACTTGGTTTCGCGTAGTGGATGCAATCGGTGTAATCACTGATAAGGGGCAAAAAATGATCAGTCTATTTGGAGAATAAGGTGAAATCATGACATTAAGACAAAAGAACATTATTATTCCAATAACAGTTGTTACTTTAGTTTGTGTTTTTTCAATGATAATTAACCGCACACCAATTTCGCTTGTATTAATGCCGCTTTCAATTATCGCAGTCACAGTTTATAATATTTCTAAAAGGAAAAGTGTCTTAAAGTTATTTTTAATCGGATTCCTGGTCGCCGGCATTTATCTGTTACTCCTGTGTTTATTATCATATCTGGCAAAAAACCATACATTCTTTTTATTCCTCTTAAAATTTCCTTTTAATGATTGAGTAACTCAACAGAGTCCCAGCCGTTGCTATGGCTGGGACTCTGTTGTAGTGGCGATTATACATGAACGAATCTGGATAGTACAGAATTCAAGAGATAAGAATGGTGATTGATGCTGAAAATATCTTATTTTATATTGACATTTAGTAAAATATAATTATAAAATATATATAAAATTAAGAGTACCCGTACACCACGGGCGGACTGGGGGAACCGGTGCGCACGGTCGTCTACGGGTACGGGGACGCGAACTGGAAGGACAAGATGACGTCCTACGACGGGCAGACAATCACCTACGACGCAATCGGCAACCCGCTGGAATACCGGGACGGGATGGAATTCACCTGGCAGAACGGGCGGGAACTGGCCGCCCTGCACACGCCGGAC
>CAJFGS010000069.1 GCA_904377855.1 Candidatus Avimonas merdigallinarum | reverse complement strand
GGCAAAAGCAGCAAAGCCAGGTCTGAACCCCCTTAGCGCAAAGTGAACCCCCTAACGCCAAAGGGGGTTCATTTGTATCACAATTAGGGTCATTTTCCACATTAAGACGTCGTCTATGGATATCGCATAGCGACGCAAAGTTATGGGACACCCATGTGAGTAACAGGGGTGTCCCGCTTTTTTGTGTTCATTTTTGATTGTTCTTGGTTTCACTCAGAGATCGAGCTGCACCATTTTTGTGAGCAGGAGAAAAGGCCGGTCTTGACGATGAGTCTATCGCACCGTTTCTGACACGGATGTTTCTCTCTGCACCACTTTTTCCAGAGATGACACGGATTGAACTGCCCCCGTTCTCCGGACCCAAACGGTGTGCTGTCCCCCATTTCCGAACAAGTTTCAAGTCGCTTACGTTAGACAACAGTTGTAGTGCATGGGTAGCTGACTGGATCCTAGATGAGAACAATTCTGTTGACGAGAAGACCGCCCCTCGGCCATCATACGGCTTTTGAATAAGCAGTAAGTCGTTTCCCTTAATTCCGCAGAATACCGGAGACGTGCGGGTTTTCTCTAAAATGTTGGCAATGCGATAAATCAGGCGATGGGTGGGCGACATACAAATAATAGTTATGCAACTGCGTTTTTTCAGCTCACCAATATTCTCCTTTTGATCTGCAAACGAGGTATACCCCAAACAGCAGAGTGGTTATCAATATAAAGGAATCTTCTCTGGCCCTTATTTCATCCATAAAAAATTCAAATATCGATCGTTCCAAAATCCCGGGCAGCCTTTGTCATGGAAACAAATGTCAGCGCAATATACAGAATGATTCCTAAGCAAAGGGCGCCAAGCTGTGTACCAAGATGCTCAAATCCGAAAGCGCCCAGCGCCTCAAGTCCCGGAATATGAAACAGTGTTTCTCCAATACCGGCAATAAGAAATGCCGCTATGATAAAACATACAAACGGTTTTCCGAATTTGTAGGCAGTCTTGAAAAAGCCGCCTACAAAAATCAAATTAAAGCAGCCGAAAATTATTAGCACAAAGCCGAGATATACGAGGTTGGCGGCCATCAAAGCATTATTTGTATATGCGATGACATCTGTAAAAATGGTCATGCGTATCAGTGTCACGGCCGCGGTAAGTAGAAAATAACAGGCTTCAATAAAAACGCAAAAGCTAGTCGTCATCGCCAACAAGTTGGTCAGCCGCCTCCTGCGCAAGGCCCTCGTCACCAAGAGTGCCTTCGAGGTTCGCGGCCATCACGTTCTGCACCTGTTCCTTCGCCTCATCGAGCGCCTCGTCAAACGTGTCCGCGCCAGCGTAGTCAACGTCGGTGTCAAGGGCGTCAGCAAGCTCCTGCGAGACGGCGTAGACGCCTGCGTCCTTGAGTGTTTCGAGGGTGACGTGCCTTACGATGTCCTCCTTGTGGTCGTACATGTCCTGCGTAAAGCACACGTACTGACCCATCTGGGTCATCTTGATGAGGTCGCCCTTGGCCCCCTCAAGGAGTCCCTGCGCCTCAGCCTCCTCAATCCACTCGTAGTTGTCCGGGAGCCATTTGAGAAGGTCGTGGAAGTAGATGTCTATGTTCCCGTCCGCGACATCGCCGAATCGGTCACCGATGTCATCTGCGTCGTACTCGGTGCATTGGTCGCCCCAGTCGCCAAGGTCGAGGTCGTCCTGCAAGGACTCGATGGTAACGAACCCTTCGGGGACCTCCGGGTGAGTGCGCTCGCGCTCCGCCTGACGCTCGGCCATAATTGCCGCGACGCCCTCCCGGACCGCATCAGGATGGTCCCCGAGCGTCGCGCGCAGCTCCAAGAGGTCGAAGCGGCTGAGATAGCACTTGTCGGTGAGGTAGTCGAGGGCCTTCTTCGCTCGGTCGAACTGGTAGACCGCTATCGAGGGCAAGGTGATGCCGCGCTCCTTGGCGAACGTGTCGATGCCACGGTCCGCGAGGCAGGAGTCCTCCACGAGCTGTTGCATCGCATCGCACACGTCCGGCGTCCCCGCACCCTGCGGCTGCCGAACAGAGAAGTCAAGCGGCTCGTTGCGGTGCCCGATGGAGCAGGGGTAGTGCATGGTCCCGTCATCGGCGGGATGGCCCTCGGCGGAGACGGCGAGGCCGAGGTCCGCGATACGCCGCGTGACGGCATCAAGATGGTCAAAGTCGTAAGATGGCATGGCTGCTCCTTTCCGAGGCCCTAGACCTTGGGTCAATTATACCTTGTCATGCAGGTGGGCACGGTCGCGAATGGCCGTGCCCACCTGCCGTTTTCCACCTTTCTGTCAGTGCGTCAGCCGCCGAGGATTTCGCGCGACCAAGCGCCGCTCTTCGCAAGGGCGAAGATGTACATGATGGAAATGGCAAGTACGGATAACAGCGAGAAGATGCCGGAGTTTTCGCCGTTGGCTACGGCGGCAAGGCCGCCGCTATCCACGCCCGAGACCGACGCAAGCAGGAACGGGTAGGCGTACATCGTGAACATCATGATGGTTCCGGCCAAGGCGACGGCACAGAAGTTCTTGAGGAACCCAATGCCCATCTGCCGCGACTCCTCGAAGCCAAGGAGGGAGAGTGGCAGAGGGGAGAACGCCGCCATGACATAGAGCTGCAAGGCGCGCGCCATGCTGACCACGAGGGCGACGATGTAGGCGATTGCTCCTATGAAGACGGAGACGAGGCCAAAGAGGGCGAGAAGGGCGCACCCACCGATGGTGTCCCAGCTCGGCTCCACGCTGCTGAGGTCGAAGGCGGCTGTATATCCCTCGGAGCCGGGCAGGATAGACGTGGTGATGCCGTTGAAGATGTCGTATATGGCGGTCACGATGTCCAACGAGTTGACGATGAGCCAGTGGAAGAGCACGTAGAACACGGCGAGGAAAACGATGTCCTTGACTGCCGGGAGGGTCGCGGTGGCATCGATTCGCTGGCTTATCTTCACGAGCTGCACCAGCATGAGGAGGGCCAAGATGGACTCGGCAATCGGTATGATGAGGGTCTGGTGGACCGTCGTCACCATGTTCCAGACCTCCGCGCCCCCGAAAAGGGAGTCAAACGCGCCCGAGATGGTCGAGTTTGAGGCGACGTTTTCCATCATCGCGGCAAACAGGTCGAACAAGGACTGCGCGATGCCCAAAAAGAAATTGGCGATGCCTTCTCCAAGCCAATCGAACATAGAATCATCCTTTCTGTCTTACAAAAGTCGGCACCGCCTAGTAGCTGAACTCGAAGGCACCCGAGTCCATGAGATAGACGACGGTGAGATTCACCGCGCTCTCCCCGTTGAGCGTGAAGCCGGTGGAGATGACGCCGTTCTCCCAGTCGATGGAGACCACCTGATTCCACGTCGCCTCGGTGGCCGTCGGGTAATGCACGGCGCACCAGCGGCTCAGCTCGACGGTCAGTTCGTCGGGGCTGCCGCCAACGAGATTTGTGACCTCGCTGTTGAGTCCCTTGACCGTGATGTTCTCCACGGCGTCGGCTCGCTCGTAAGGGACGTCCTTGAGCGCGAACATCGAGCTTGAGGCGAGCGTCGAAGTCACCTGAGTCGCACCGTCGGCGGGGTTGCCGGTCGAGTTCGCGTAAGTGAGCACGTGCGTCCCGGTGTCAGTCTCGACGGCGACGGTAGCCACGTCGTTCCCGGCGTCGTCCATCCCGCCGTCAAGGCGCAGGATGGCATAGCTGTGTTGGGTCGTCTCGCCGTCCACGGTCTCCGTGTACTGGTCGTTCTCGAACCGCAGGGTGTACCTGCCACTGTTGGCGGACCAAACGCTGGAAGAAAGCGTGCTGATGAAGTCGCGCGTGGCGTCGTCGTAGTTCTCGATGGCTGCGCTCTGGGAGTCGGTGAGGGAGACCGAGCCGTCCTGCTGCTCCTGCCCCTCCTGACCGCCCGCAGGCTGCCCCTGCTCCCCCTCCTGAGACGCCGCCTCCTGCGCACGGTGGTTGGCGACGTTCACCGCGCTCATGGCGGAACCGCCGACGAAGACGATGAGAAGGAAGACGGCGACGAGCGCTGCGGCCCGATGCTCCGCCATGAAGCTCCGTATCTTATCCATGCTGCTTATCCTTTCTAAGACTTACCAAGGCCAGCCGTACTTGACCCAGCCATAGCTGCTATAAAAACTGAGCCATTCCGTGAGGCTGATGGTGCGAACATAACCGATGTTATCCATGACCATGCCGTCACCGATGTAGATTCCGGTGTGACCGTAAATCCTGCCGAGGTCGGTCGGCGTACTCTGTGCTGAGAGTATCTGGCCGACCTTGATGTTGTCCCAGTCGGTCGAGGTCGTCGTGGAACCGCTGAGGATGCTGTTGCCGTTGCCATAGGGTCGGGTTTGTCCGGCTCGCTCATAGACATTGGAGACCCACAGGGCACAGAGACCGCTACCGGGGGAAGACGTCGTTTTGCAGGCATCTACGATTCTCTTCTGCCACGCCTCCGCCGACTCGTAGTCCTCGCCTCCGCCGGTGAAGGAGCCGTTGTAGTTGTTCTGGAAGTCCTCGACCGACATGCTGTCGAGGAGCGGGACGAGGGGGTACGCCTCGCAGATGGAGCGGTAAGAGGCGATGTATTCGCTCGTGGGAGCGGTGTAGTAGCCGCCCTCGCCGAGCGCTTGCAGGAACAGCTCTGAGTCGTTGTTGTCGATTGCCTTCTGGAAGTTCGGCTGGCTCGTGTAGTTCGACTGCTTGTAAAGGTACTCGCAGCGATAGGTCATGTACGCCTCGTCCGAGGCAAAGACCGCGAAGTAGGCATACGTCTGATAGGAGGTCCCCGACGAGGTGTACTCCGTCGTCAGCATCCGCACGGAGCCGGTGATGAGGCCGCCGTAGTCGTTCCCGGCGTACTTGACGCCGCCGTAGTTGTGATAGAGCCTGCCGAGGTCGGACCCCTCGTCGGAGGTGCCGTTCTCAATCATCATCTGCCCGAGCATGGCGCTGGCCGGGTAGCCGTACTCGTCGCGCGCCTCAAGGCAGGCAACAACCAAGTCATAGGTCACCCAGCCGGGGAGTCCGTCCATGGAGGCGTTTCGGCGCTCCTGCTCGCCTGCGGCACCCGCGATGCACAGGACGAGGCTGACGACGAGGAGGACGACGACGGCCACAGGTGACGCCAGCGCCGCGAGGACCTTGCCGAAGCCACCCTTAGCCATGGTGCCCGAGACGGTGGACGCCGCCTTTGCGGCGGTCGCTGCCTCACGCGCCTCGGCGGCGGCGGAGTAAATCGTCCGCTTGGCGTACCCGGCGGCCTGCGCCTTTCTCTTCGCCTCGACGGCCTCCGCCGCCCTTTTCCCGCCACCCCTCTCGAAGAGGCGGTCGCGTGCGCTTTTGACCGAGCGGACGACACCCCGGCCCGCGCGGAGGGACAGGTTCCCGGCCCCGCGCGCGGCCCTGACGGCAGTCCTTCCCTTGTAATAGAGGTCGTCAGCCCCTTCCAGCTCGGTGTTTTCGAGCGCCTTGCGGATGGTGGCGTCATCCACGGCGGTGCCGATGCCCGCCTTGGCGCGTGCCTTGAGGGACTGTCTGAGTGACCCATGAGAGCCGACCGTCCCGTCGGAGGTGGTCGCGTCGTTCGCGCCATGCCCGGTTCCGTCCGCAGCGTTGAAGGTGGTGTTCCTGCGGCTGCGGCGATGGTGCCCGGAGACGACTTCGACGGTGCTCGGCGCGCCCTCCTTGGCGGCTTTGCCTGCCCCCGTGAGGGTGCCGGTCGTGAGCTTTGAATCCGATGCGTTGGTGACTCGGACGGCATCGCCCCGTCCCGTGTCCGTTGCCCCGTCGCTGCGGGACTTGGCGGCAGCCGCGAGTGCGGCGTTGGACATGCCGCTCGACGCCGCGCGCCTTCCGGCAGGCAGGGCGTCCCTCTCGGCGCTTCTCACGAGGCCGGAGTTGACGGCTCCCGTCTCCTCGGTCCTCAAGAGGTTCTGCGTTGCTTCGTATCTCTGCCCTGAGCTGGTTACGAGGTCTGAGACCTTCATGCGAGACGGTCACCGTCCTTTCCTGAGTCCTTGTTCCGTTCTATGCGTCCTGCATCACATCGCTGAGCTTGGGCCTCTTAGGCTTCTTGTGCTTCTTCTCCTTCTTCTCGTTCGGGTTGGTGCTGAACAGGTCGTAGAGGACGTTGCCCTGCGGGAACTTGCCGCGAATCGGGACGCGGGCACCTCCGGCCAGCAGGAGGCCGTCGCCCGCCTCCGCAGACTCGTCGATGCACTCCTCCTCCTGCTCGGAGAGGTTCAGAAGCTCCGCCCACTTCATGCGGTCCAGCGGCGACTGCTTGAGGAGCATTACGAAGTCGGCGTTGAGCACGATGTTTCGGGCGGCGTCGTTCTCAAGCATGGCCGTGGCGTTCTGCGTGATACCGGTGAGGAGCAGGCCGAACTTTCTGCCCTCGTTGGAGAAGCGGGAGAAGTAGTTGAGCACCGTCGGGTAGGCGAAGAGCGACTGCATCTCCTCCACATAGAGCCACGTGCGCACACCGCGCTGGGCGTTGTAGTAAACGGCTTGGGTACTATCTCTCAATCTATCGAAAAAGTAGCAGCCAAATAGCAAGATGCACAAACAAAGATCGTTTATGCGGCGTGTTACGCCGCATCGTGGAACCCTCGGTGAAGGTTCCTCGCCCTCCTGCCCTTCGCCCCACCGCCTTTTGAAAAAGGCGGGCCAAAACTTTTGAACCGCCCCAGTTTGTGCTGTCCGCACAATTTGGAGCGGTTCAACCTTTTGTGCAGCGTTTTTAATAACTAACTTCTTTGACATTCTGCAAGACCGCCAGTAAACTGGCGGCCTTTTTTCATACCCCCAGTCACGCTCCAAGACCGGACGGCCTGGAACGGCCCGACCCTTCCGGGCATTCCTCTGTTCGTATGTTTTCGAGGGCGGCCAACGGTCTTATTTTCCCATATTTTACGCAAACGTAACAGAAACAAGGTAGTGGCTTAACCTAAAATCTACTATAATAAAAAAGACATCAATAAGGAGGAAATGTTGTATGAAAAGCAGTCCAAAAGTCTGGACAAAAGCGCTGTTTTCTGTGATGGCAGCGTTGTGCGGGATCTTATGGAGTGGACTATCCGCCTTGGCGGCGGAGTCCCCGGTTGAAGTATCCGCACAGTTAACCGAAAACACCGTTTCGGTCACGGGCTCTGTGCAGGAAGACACGGTGACCCGGATTGGCGTCCTGATTCTTCATCGGGATGCCGATCTGGACAAGCCAAACTCCGCGGACATTGTCTACGTCAACGAGTACGAATTGGGAGCGGAGAAGGATTTTGCCTTTTCCGCCAAGCTCCCGAAAGCCGATTTGCAGCAATATGTTCTGACCATCGGCGGGGAAAGCGGCCTGCTGTATCAGCGGTTGCTAGACGGCAGTGAGCTTCCGGTCTCTCCCGATACTACCACCGGCGAGTCCTCCGCCACGACGACCGCATCCAGCCAAAGCGAATCCACCAGCGCCTCTTCCACCACGGCATCCACTCAGGAGAATGTCACCACCGGTTCTCTCCCGTCCAAAACCCAGACAGCCGTAACTCCTACCGAGGATGCGGATGCGGACCAGGTACAGACGGGTGACTCCTTCCCCGCGGCTGTCCTCACGATGACCGCCGTCCTCGCGCTGGCGGTACTGGGCGCCACCATGGTTCTCAAGAAAAAGGAGGGACAATCCCATGAATAAAGCCATCAAACGGACAGCCGCCGCTCTCCTGGCCGCTGTTCAGCTGGCAGCCCTGCTGCCGCTTCAGGCCTTCGCACAAACGGCTCACCTTCCCAACAGCGGCAGAAACACCACCTATATGGGACTAACGCTTTATACCGGGCAGGTCCACTCCCATACGTCCCTGAGCGACGGGGTCAAACTGCCGGAGGACGCGTACGAGCATGTCCGGGAGACCACCACCCTGGATTTCTTCGGCGTGACCGATCACGATGTCCTGCTGGACATCCGCAACGGGGACGACTATCTGACGGACGTCAACGACGCCCTGTCCGACGATTGGCGTTTCCTGCACGAAACGGCGGATCGATATAACGAGGACGGGGAATTCGTCACCATCGCCGGCGAGGAAATCACCTGGTATGATCAGACCGGGCATATGAACCTGTATAATACCGCCTGGAAGCTCACCGCCTTTTCCAAGAACCGCTGGGACGGCATGGGCGGCGGGGACGTGAAATACGACCTGCCCACCTTTTACGCAAGGCTCGCCCAGGATCCGGAAGCCATCGCCCAGTTTAACCACCCGAACCCCACCGGCAAAGGCGATTTCTGGACCTTCAGCCACTACACCAAAGAGGCGGACGCCCAGCTGGAACTGTTCGAGTACAAGGTGGCCAGCTATCTGCCCACCTTCCAGAACTGCCTGGATGCCGGGTGGCATGTCAGCCCCACCTGGAACGGCGATGAGCACAGCGCCACCTGGGGCGACAGAGCGCCGCGCACCGGCATCTGGACCGATTCTAAGACCCGGGACGGGCTGTACAAGGCCTTCCGGGAGCGTTCCACCTATTCGACCCTGGACGCGAATTTTGAACTGATCTTCTCGGCAAACGACGAATTTATGGGATCCATCCTGCCCGGGGATACCACCGAGTTTGAGATGTATGCCAAGCTCTATGACCCGGACGCCGAAGACCGGATTGACAATGTAACGATTTACACCAACCAGCGGGAGATCGTCAAGCAATGGGACGATGTGGGTTCCAACCTGCTGGAAATCAACGAAACCTTTGACTGCGCCGACGGGGATTACTTCTTCATCGTGGTCAACGAGGAGGATGGAGAGCAGATTGTTTCGGCGCCCATGTGGATTGGCGAGACAACCCGGGGCACCAACTTTGCGCCGGAAATCACGGTCAACGGCACGGTTCCGGAAACGGCCAAGATAAACCAGCCGGTAACCATCCCTTCCGCCACCGCGATGGACGACACCGACGGGGCCCGTGAGGTCACGGTGGACGTGATCAATTCCGAAGGCATTGTGGAAGTCGTGGACGGCACCTTCACCCCCGATTCCTATGACGATTATTTCATCCGCTACCGCGCCGAGGACAACAGCGGCAGCACCCGGGTCGAGCTGCTGCGCACCACGGTGGACCGCAGTAATATGCAGGCAGACGTCCTCTTCGGCCAGTTTGCCCCGGTAGCCAGCGTGGGAGAAACGACCGATCAAGTCGGCATCAATGTGGTGACCGATCCGGCCCTGACCACCGCCTATCTCCAGGTGGTTCCCGCTCAGGACGAGGGCTGGGAAGACGCCCAGACCATCCTGTCGGAGGAATCCTCCATGCAGCTGGAAATTGCCAGCGAGCTGGACGCCCCCGGCTATGAGGATCCCATCACCGACAAGCCGCTGCGCAGCCATGAGTTTGACCTGACCGGCCTAACCCCGGGCACGACCTATAAATACCGGCTGGGCGTTTCGGCCGACGGCGGCTGGACCAGCAAGGAATACACCTTCACCACCGCTCAGCCCGATGGGGAAACCTCCCTCTATATTATGGGTGATTTGCAGGTGCCCGGAACCGAGCAGAGCGACTATGATCTGTTCAACGATATGCTGGCCACCCTCAAGGAGAAGGAGCCGGACGCCTCCGTGATGGTGCAGCTGGGCGACTTCGTGGACAACGCGGCCAAATATGAATACTGGAAGTCGTTGAGCGACTATGTGCTGGAGGACCTGGGGATGCTGACCTCCACCATGACCGGCAACCACGAGACCTATGACGATCTCAACCTGGCCCACAGCCATACCGATTCCCCCTATTCCGGCAGTTCTACTTTTAACAAGATGTACAACCTGCCCGAGAACGGCAGCGATATAGGGGAAAGCAATTATTCCTACGACATCGGCGAGATGCACATCGCGGTGCTCAATTCCACCACCGCGTTGGACGAACAGCTGAAATGGCTGGAGCAGGACATGCGGGCCACCGACAAGCCCTGGCGGATTGTCATGGGGCATTTCCCCTATTTCGGTTCCCGGCACAGCACCGATTCCGGCATGGCCGAGCAGCGAGAAAAGGTGGCCAAGGCCTGCCAGCAGCTGGGCGTCAGCTTGTATATCGGCGGGCACGACCACGTCTACAAGCGAACCACCATCCGCGACGGTGTGGCCACCAACGATCCGGAGGATATGAACCAGGGCACGACCTTCGTCACCTCCGGCTCCGCCGGCCCGAAGTTCTATGACAACGAGGAATTCTGGTGGGATCATGTGGTCTACGACGAGGATGTCCAGACCGGCATGGTGCTCAGCGCCGACCAGGACAGCCTGACCCTGACCACCTATACCACCGAAGGAGAGGTTGTGGACAGCTTTACTCTGGGCCATGCGCAAGGCCTGTTTGAGCTCAGCTCCACCGACATCCAGGATAAGCAGTGGAACGGCGTCGGCTTCCTGGCGACAGAGGATGCCCGCGAGGACCTCACCGTGATCGCCGCCAAATATACGGAAGACGAAAGCGAATTGTTGGATTTCCGCGCTGTGGACGTTACCCTGGAGCGCAAGGGCAAAGAGCAGTATGTATCCTTTGCCACCCCTATCACCTTCGATTCGTCCAACGTGCTCAAGGTGATGATCTGGAGCGGACTGGATACCGCTCAGCCGGTTCTGTATGCTCAGACCCTGCGTAAGGGGATGAAGGGCTTCGGCACCGCGGAGCAGCCTTACGAAATTTATACCTGGGACGATTTCATCAATTTCACCTACGAGCCATCGGCCCATTTCCGGCTGATGAATGATTTGGAGCTGGATGGCACGATCCGCACCCAACTGTCCAATTTCACCGGCGTATTTGACGGCGGCGGACACACCATCAGCGGCTTCCAGGCAGATCCGAGCAAGGGCTCCGGCCTGTTTGCCACCAACGACGGCGTTATCCGCAATCTGACGGTCGTGGGCGCGGTGGAATCCGACACGAGCACGGCCGGGATCCTGTGCGACCTCAACCGCGGAACCATCGAGAACTGTTACGTCAGCGGAACAATCGCGGCTCCTTCCCGGGTGGGCGGCATCGCCGGCGATTCCTATGGGATTATCCGGGACTGCTACTCGACGGCGGATGTGCATTCCCTCGGCACAGAGGCTGGAGGCGTGGTCGGCCTCGGCATGGAGGGCAGCGTGACCGAACGCTGCTATTCCACGGGCACCGTCACCGCGGACTCCAAGAACGCGGGCGGCATCGTGGGTTATGGCTATACCGGGACCACCGTGCGGGACTGCATCGCTCTGAATGACCGTGTAAACGGAAACACCTATTCCAACCGCGTGGTGGGACGCATCAAGTCGGGACATACCCCTGTGCTGGAAAACAACTACGGCAGCGTGAAGGTCATGGTAACGGCCGAGCAGCAGGGCGTGGCGTCTACCACCACCGAAAAGGGCGCCACCGCTACCCTGGCACAAATCGAGGACCAGACCTTCTATCGGGATACCCTCGGCTGGGATTTCGAGACGGTCTGGCAGTGGGATGAAAACGGCCAGCGGCCGGTGCTGCGGATGCTGCCGGAGGAGATTGCTCCGGGAGAAGAGGAACAAAAGCCCTCTCTGCCCCAGAACGAAGACGGGTATTACGAAATCAGCAGTGCTGCGGATCTGGCGGTGATCTCCGAATTCCCCGAAGAAAATTATATCCTGAAAGCAGACATCACCCTGACGGCGCCCATGTCCCCGCTGTGCACCGAGCTGCAGTTTATGGGCGTTTTGGACGGCGCCGGTCATAAAATCATCGGCTATACCTCCACCGAGGGCGGCCTGATCCATATGAACGCGGGCACCATCCAAAACCTCGGCATGGAAGGCGCCAACATCCAGGCGCCGAATGCCTCCAACATCGGCATTCTCTGCAACACCAACGGCGGAACCATCGAAAGCTGCTATACCACCGGCTCGATTGCCGGACAGGCGACGACGGGCGGCGTGGTCGGCTACCTCAACGGCACCATTCGTGACTGCTACTCCACCGCACGGGTGAGCAGCAGCGGCCGCCAGGCCGGCGGCGTGGTCGGCATTTCCGGCCGGGGCAGCACGACGGAGCGATGCTATGCCACCGGCGCCGTCACGGCGGACGCCAATGCCGGCGGCATCACCGGCTATACCTATGCGACGACCAACGTAAACAACAACTTTGCCATGAACGCCTCTGTGACCGCTCCCACGCAGTATGGGCATCGGGTGGCTGCGAGAACCCTCGGCAGCGAGATCGCCAATATCGGCACCAACTTTGCCTGGGTCGACATGCCGGTATCTCAGACGGAGGAGAGCGACACCAGGTTCGACTCCCTGATGGGCGAAGGGAAAACTCAGGAGGAAATGCACTCCGTAGACACCTTTAAAACCGGCCTTGGCTGGGATTTTGAAACCGTCTGGCAGTGGGACGAAACGGCACAGCGCCCGGTTCTGAGGGGCTGCACTGAAAAGACGGGTGAGAAACCAGCCCTGACGCAAGACGAGAACGGCTACTACCAGATTTCTTCCGCTGGGGATCTGGCCCAGATTTCCAAATTTCCGGAGGAAAATTACATCCTGACAAAGGATATTGATCTGGCCGGGGAAACGGTGGAACAGCTTTGCCAGGCGACGCCCTTCTCCGGGGTGCTCGACGGCGCGGGCCACCGGCTGCTGAACTTCACCTCCGAGACCGGCGGTCTGTTCAAGGAAAACGCCGGAACCATCCGCCGGCTGGGGATCGTCCAGGCCGTCGTAACCGCCGAATATGACCAAGCCGGCATCCTCTGCGACGTGAGCAACGGCCTGATTGAAGAATGCTACACCACCGGCAGCATCGCCGGCGCCTCCACCCAAGGCGGCATCGTGGGCTACTTAAACGGCACCCTCTCCAACTGCTATTCCACCGCGGATGTCACCGTGAACGCCGGCAAATACGCCGGCGGGCTGGTCGGCATTTCAGCCAGATACAGCAACAGCGTGATCGAGAACTGCTACGCCACCGGTGCCGTCACCGTGGTTAGCAATCAAAGTGCCGGCGGTATCACCGGCTACACCTACGAGGACAGCACCGTCAAAAACTGCTTTGCCCTGAACGCTTCCATCACCGCCACCAGCTATGCCCACCGGATTGCGGCCCGGACTCGGGGAAACGAAGTCGCCGTACTGGAAAACAACTTCGCGCTGGCCGATATGCCGGTCAACACTCCGGCTGCCACCCAAGACCGCACCGCCGGCTGGATGGGCATCGACAAAACCGCCGAGGAGGCTCATCAGCAGGAAACCTTTTCGCAGGGACTCGGCTGGGACTTCGACAGCGTGTGGGCCTGGGACGATTCCGCCGGTTGTCCGGTGCTGAAGTGCTTTGCGTAACCCATACAGTTCCTCTTACAGACAGTCCGTGTACAGGAATCCTTCCAGGATCACCGAACGGTACAGAAGCCACAAGGCGGCTCCGGTATACACCGGAGCCGCCTCAGTCTGTCGAAAAAGCAGCAGCCAAATAGCAAAATGCACAAACAAAGATCGTTTATACGGCGTGTTACGCCGCATCGTGGAACCCCGGCGAGGGTTCCACGCCTTGTTTTCTTAAGCTTTTCGCGTCCTGCGGAACGCGACGAGGGCTCTGCCCCTCGCCCCGGCCACCTTTTGAAAAAGGCGGCCAAAAGCGGGGAGCCAGCCACAGAGGAAATGAGCGAAGTTCCGGCATCCCCAACCGAAAATGAGTCCCCGGCAGAAACCGCCTCATCCACTGTCGCTTCACAGCCGGAAAGCGGGACAACAAGCCCGACCGGCGAGCCCACGGTTCCTTCTGCTGTGCCGGGAGAGGAGACCTCTGCCCCGACCACATCTGCGGCAGAGGAATTACGAAATATCGGTTCGACCTGACCCAATGACAAGATTTAACCCACAGGCAGAACCGTCTCATATTTTCGTTTGCTAAACAGGCCGAAACCAGGCGGGAGTCAATTTTGACTCCCGCCTGGTTTCGGCCCTTTCTGCTTGTTCTGCACGTCGCTTCTGCCGCCGCAGAATCTCCTCACAGAACCCCTCGGTATCGGATTTTCTCCATGAGTGGTTGATTTGCCTTTTTAAAGCATATCACAGTACATTCTCCCCGAAAGAAGCATCTTGTGTTTACACCTGTTCCCATCCCCATGACATTTTCAAAAACGCATGGTTTCATGCTCTTCAAGCTGCCGTAATCTGTCGAAATCAAAAATTCGGATCACCGTACTCCCTTCCTGACCCCAGCTCCCAATCACGGAAAAGGCCATATGTTCCATATTGTCATCCTCGAAAAAGATGCCTTTCAGATTGTTGAGGATGATCTGGATAGCCCGGTTGGAGGTATCCCACGCCTGGGCGTTATGGCTTCCTCTTGGCGTCACAATCCGGATCGCCACAAAGGCTTTTTCAAAATAGGGCAGCGGTCCCTGCCGTGCCGCCTCCGAGATAGCCGCACGGAGCATGGCCTTCCAGTGTTCTTCCACGGCTTCGGTCAGCCGCTTCATGGCAGGCAGCGGCTCACGGATCGTCAGCGTCACCATGCCGTCCGTATTCTTGCCGCCGCTCTGCCGTTCGGCAAGGGTTCGCTGCTCCGGCTCTGCCGGATGACTGCCAAATGTTTCCCTGTCATATATCACGGCCAACTCCTGGCTCATCAGCCACAGTGTCTCATCATACATCCGGTGCAGCTGCTTTTGTGTAGGCTCTCCCTCGTCAGGAAGGCAGCGGCCGATTGCCGCCAGCGTCTTTTTAAGATCGGTATACATAGATACACAATCCCTCCAATCCGCACAATTCCGGATACATCTCCACAATAGGCTGATCCTCTTTGTGGACGTATATCTCGATTGTGACTGTATAATAGCCTCTATTTCCTGCACAGGTTTGCGGATATGGATTATACCGACGAAGCCTGCCAGAAACAGCTGATAAAAACCTTTGTGAATGCGGTTTTTGTTTACGATGATAAGGTTGTGCTGACTTTCAATTATTCCGGTGACGACCGTACCGTCACCCTCAGGGAGATTGATGCCGGATTACAGCATGGCGTTCGTCTGCCCCGCGCCTTGTGCCACCAGAAAGGTTGCATAAAATAGATGCAGCCACGAAAAACCTCGATTTTATCGAGGTTTTTTGCTATATATAGGCTCAAAAAACAATAGGGTTGACTCACAGATGAAAAAGCCCTTTTTCGATGATTTTAGAGAGTTGAACTCTCGTACAACCGGATATAGAACCGCAAAGGCAGATAGATGAAAAATCTATCTGCCTTTTTTGCTGCCCGGAGTTTTGCAAAGGACTCCGGGCTTTTTTCATTTCACAAAAAGGAGAAAACCAAAATGTATTTTACCAATACACCTTCCCTCAACAGCATGGAAGCGATCATGAAACAGCCG
>CAJFGS010000068.1 GCA_904377855.1 Candidatus Avimonas merdigallinarum | reverse complement strand
GAATTGCTCGACTATGTGGATAAGTATTTGAAAACCGTTATCAGCAACACCAAGCGCCGCTATTACCGAAACAAAAAGCGTCCCCGCAAATACGGCATTATCTTTGTCGAATTGGACAAATATGCTGAAGACCTGCACTATGACGACCCGGGGCTTGAGAAGGCGCTCTGCCAGCTGATCGACGTGCAGGAGATCAAAATCCCTGTCTTAAACCCGGAACTGGCCGATGCCCTGCGAAGCGGCATATTACCATGATGCTTTCCGGCATATTTGTCAAGGTCCCAAAGGGACATCTGTACAGATCGTAAAAGGTAAGAAACTTACTGTCCGTTTCCGGAACCGAGCAGGATGTCCTCGGTTTCGCCCGGCGGCCCGCAGCGTGTGGCTGCTGCCAGCATGAGACGGGAGAACTCATCCAGGATTCCGGTTATGTATTCCGCGTCCGAGGGGCTTATTGAGGGAAGGGACATGAGCCGACACCTCGCTTTCATGGAAATTTCAGAAATCGATATTCTAACCAATAAAATTGTTATTTTTTTAAACTTAAAACTAATTATACATATTTAAAACTATTAAATCAATAGATATTCAAATTATAAACGAAAGATCAGCATAGCTTTCTGTTTTATCCTTATATCAGGAGGTGAGAACAATGGACACTGAAGAAAAAATAGGGGCTTTAGGAAAAGAGGATGAAACTATCGGAGAGGAAAGTCCATTTGTTCTCAACTATAAGAATTTCATAAAAGAGCGCGTAACTGAATTGAGACTCGCGTTACCAAACAAGGTATCAGAATATCAAATGAGTTACGATCTGGGTAAAAGCAGTAATTATATTCAATCTATATCAAAGGGTGCAGTATTACCTAAAATGACAATGTTTTTGCGTATTTGCGAATATTGTCATGTGACACCTGCGGAATTCTTTGATGAAAATTTTCACAATCCAGATACAACGCGGGAAATTATGCACTGTTTTGGCAGTTTGCCGAGTGAGCAGGCCAAAATGATACTTGAGTTGGTAAAGAGCTTGGTCGCTAAAAATGAGGAGGGAAAGTAATGGATAAGGTCGAACAGCTTTTAGAAGCAATTCTTAAAAGAATGGATACGACCGATCAAAAGATAGATGCGGTTAATGAACGCTTACATAATATGGAGCTTGTCCAGGAGAATGTCATCAAAAAGGATATTCAGCTTTTGCTTGAGAGCGTCCAGGGGACAAACGAAAAGTTTCGGCGGCTTGACGAACTGGAAGGAAAAGTGGATGATATCCAATCCACCGTCAGCGTTTTGAAAGCCCTGACCGTGAAGAAATAATACGACCTCCCGACAATCTGGCGGGAAGTTCAAAGAGGATAAAGGGAAGGGGGGGCCGATGGACGGCCCCCCTTCCCTTTATCTCTTGCACGGTTGCGACATCGCGCTCCACATATGCGAAATATGAGGCAGGAGAATGGAATGTAAAAGCCTCTGTCCTCAAAGCCTTGAAACAGCTTTACCATTGCGAATGGGATGACTTCTTTAAAGGTATATAAAAAGCGGATGTAAGGGCTTTCCTACATCCGCTTTTTATTTTTTAATAGGCTGGGCAGCCATAGCCGCAGATTTGGCTGTCCCCAATGGGGTAGTTGTTCTGGCAGCACTTATTCTCGCAATCTCCCTCAATGGTATAGACGCGCCCATCCGCCACTCGTTCAACGATCCCAACATGGTCAGCCTGTCCGTCGCGCGTACCGTCTGCCCCCGGCCTGTCGAAAAAGATAATGTCTCCGGCTTGAGGCGTATAGTCGCCCGGCTGCCAACGCCCACGCTCTTGAAACCACGGTATTCCTTGGGCGGCACTAAGGGCGAACCTGGGGATGACGCCATTTTCAATGAACCCTACTTCATTCGCACACCAGGAAACAAAGCAGGCCGGCCAATCCACGCGGCTTTCAAAGCCGTACCATCTCCAATAGGGTGCGCCGCCCTGATTGCCCACCTGGGTCAGTGCCGTTGGCACGATATCCTTTGTCTCCAGGCCGCTGAGAGCTGCCGTCCACAGGCTGTCGTTTTCCGGCTGGAGCAGAGCGGTGAGCTGCTGCTTCTGTACATCTGAAAAGCTATATTGTTCTGCCAGTTCACCAACGGTTTTATGGGACACAGAAATCAGTAAGTAGGTTTTGGATGTGGAGTTTTCCATTCCTATCAAATTCCCGTTTTCGTCCACCGCAGCGATTACTTCCGTAATTTGACGATCTTCCGTTTGATGGGTGATAGTATGCACGTCCCAAAAAATGGATTTCAGTTTTCCTTTTTTGGTATCATCCATGGTGGCAACTTCCTGGGTGCTTCCAGTTTTTACTGCATAAACCGCCAGCACCTCCGGCCAGTGAATCTGCGCGCCGGAAATCTCCACAACGTCGTAAGTGCTCTGCCTTTTGATTTCCTCTATCGTATCCTGATAGTCGGTCTGGATTTCGGCAACGGCATCCTGCAGGGCCTGTCCGCCACCGGTGTCCTCACTGCCGAAAAAGATCCCAAAAACGGAACCAAGCAGCATAGCGATAAGGCAGATGATAAGGATAATTATTGTTCCCAAATATTTAATGTAGCTGTTGTGAGTAAAAATCCGCTTTTTTCTTTCTGCCGGTAACAAAGTCATAAGGATATACCGGCTGTTGCGCTGAAACTATACGTTTTTTCAAATTTAAATAGAAAAGTTTAAGAAAAATCGCGGCTTATGTGCTTGTAAAGCTACGGATATTCGTATATAATGTAATTTGTATTGTTGTATCAACCGAAAGGGGGCGGCGTATGAAAGGCTATCTTTCTATCCGGGAAACATCCTATAAATGGGGCGTATCGGAGCGCCGTGTTAATCAGTATTGCTCACAAGGGCGCATTCCCGGCGCAGAGCGTTTCGGACGCTCTTGGGCGATCCCGGAAAATGCCGTGAAACCGGCGGATCCCCGGAAAGCAAACCGCACAAAAGAGAAAGACGTATGATGTGCCGTTTGCAACAGGAACCGAATATAGGTAAATTCCAACGAAATGGAGAGGAGGTCTCACCTTGAAGTCGCTTTTAAAGAAAATTCATATCCGTTTTTTCGACCGGCCTCTGGATTTTCGTGTCCGACTGTTTCACATATTGGCCTTCGGCGGCATCGCCATCAGTTTTTTTACGGTAATTATCAGCCTGATT
>CAJFGS010000067.1 GCA_904377855.1 Candidatus Avimonas merdigallinarum | reverse complement strand
AAAATCCCGTTCATATACTCCGCAGGGATTGTCGTCCGGCACATAGGGCGGATCGCAGGGAAAGGGATAGTTGATGTTGGCGTAGTTGGGATTTTCGTACCCTTCCGTCTGCCAGCAGGAAGGCACGGGAATGGCATCCCACTCCCGGATCTCTTCCGGCACGTCTATATCCCGGGGGAAATACCGGAACCGCCAGGTCCCATTGAGTAGCCGGTATTCCGATACCCCCTCCGGGATATACCAGCTTCTCCCTTCCTCCCGTCCCTCGCTCGTCTTTTCCGGGTTCTCATAGTTCCGCATTCTCACTGACCACTCCTTCGCCTGATGGCTTCTCATCGGCCGAAGCCGCCTTCAGCGCCTCTCCTATATACTGCGCCATATAGTAAAAGCCGAGATCGTTGGGATGAGAGCCGTCCACCGTACAGGCTCCGCGCATAACATTGTCAAACATCGCTTTCCCGTCCACAAAGACGGCCTTTTCCCCGCGGCGGCGGGCCATCCGGCAGGTATGGCGGACAATCTCCCTCCGCCGGGCATTTTCCTCCGTACAGGTAAAATCCGGACGGCTGACCATGATCACCGGAATAGCCGGATGTCGATCCCGTACGATACGGTAAAACCTCTCGTGGGTTTGTTCCAGATGCTCCACCGTGGGCGCGTTGTGATCATAATCCAGTACAAAGGCGCCCATGTCCAGTCCGGCGATATATTCCGCCATTTTTTTCTCCCCCAAGGCATTTCCGGAAAAACCCAAATTGACATAATCCATCCGATTTTGCATGGAGATGATTGCCGGATAAGCGTTGCCCGGTCTCGACGCACAGCCGCCCTGGGTAATCGACGAACCATAATACACGACAGGCGGCGACGGCTTATAAGGGGAACATGGCCAAAGTCCAGCACCTGGTGCCAAACCGATACGCAACGACCGTACATCGCTATACAGGGGAAAATGAATCAGCAGTTCCCTTGGTTTTGTGTCCGAAAACCGAACAAGTCCATCAAAGCCCGCCGTTACCCCATACCCCGGTATAAAGGGCTTATAAAATTCACCGTCGGCATACAGATCAAAGCCGCAGCTGCCGAGGGTGGTAAAATGCGGCATCTTATCGGCCTTTCCCAGCTCCGCCAAAAGGATCACAAACGGAGAATCGGTCTTGAAGGCAACTCGCCCTCCGGCAGTATTGGTACTCAGATACTTTACGCCGTCGGACACCTCCTTTGCCGTATCGGCCGGCATCCGGCGAAACATTCCATCCTCAAATGCCACACCGAACACAGCAAAGGGCGCCTGCCGGACATCGTGATAGACGGCCTCCAGATCCCCTGGAACATGCTCCAGCGAAAAGTTGGTGTCGATATCCGTTATTTTCATGCCTCATTTCCTTCCGCCTTCGGGCCGGGCTCCTTAAACAAGGTGCATCCCATACTTTTAAAATACTCTATTTTTTGTCGCAGCAATTTCTCGTCACAGTCGAAATATTCCGCTAAACAAGCTAAGCAATAGAATTCTGTGCTTTCTTTGCCAATCAGTCGTCGATGCAGAGCGGTCTCATCATGACAAAGCTCCCGGCCGCACTGCTTGCACAAAGGCGCCGTCATAGGTACACTCCGGCCTGACGCAATCTGTCACGAAGATTCTGCACATCAACAGCCCGCACCGATTGATAGCTTTGTGCGGCCATAGCTGCTGCGATTCCGGCAGCCTGGCCGGTAATAAAGCAGCAGGGCATAACACGTACCGAGGCCTGCATGGCTCTATCTGTGGAAATACAGCGCCCCGCCGTCAGGAGATTATCGAAGTCCCTCACCATAAGCGACCGGTAAGGTATCCCGTAACTCTCTCCCTCTTCATATCGCAGATTGGCAAATTCCTTGAGGAATCTCTGGTGGGCCTCTTCGGAGTTATCGCTGGCATGGATATCGACCGGGTAGGCATACCGCCCAATTCCGTCTTCGAACTCGGCACGATTTAGAAAATCCTCCAAATTCAGTACATAATCGCCCAAAATGCGCCGGGTTTCGCGAACGCCGATTTGTTCGGCGCTGATTACCACTTCCGCATTTTCAAACCCGGATAGATATTCCCGGTAGTAGCGTCGGTACTCAGCCAGCTGCTTCCTTCCGACCAGCATACCCTTGGTCAGGGACGCAGCGCACGTTCCATCCAATCCATAGACATGTCCGGCGTTCGAGCCGCCAGTCGTCCGGCTAATCGGCCACATTCCCGGCAAATGCCGATCCGGCGTAGTAAACACACTGTCCTGAAACGCCTGCTCCAGCCGCCGACTATCGGGAAGACGGCGGTTGGTCCAGTTGATACCTTCCCACAGAGCGCACAGAGTGGCCGCCATGGTGTTTCCGGCCTCGTCACCCTGCACATAGGCGGCGCCTGCGTGAAACGCCATGTCGCCGTCGCCGGTGCAGTCGACAAATATCTTGGCTTTTACGGCGTAACGTTCTCCTTTTCCGAAGCAGATGGCATAAGTCAGCTCACGGCCGCTTCGGATCACATCGGTGACCTGCGTAAAAAATTCAAAGCTTACCTTCGCCCCGATCATCATTTCGTCGTAACACAGCTTCAGAATCTCGACCGGGATATTCGGCGGGCAGTATTCCGCAAAAGCGGCCGGAACATGACTTTGGATGTAGTCATATACCTCCTGCCCGATACCTCCGGCCAAAAAGTGGATGCCGTCGTCGAACTGCATGAATGCGGGAACCAGCGCCCTGGTTCCCGCGCCCCCAAATGCGCCGGAGTATTCGGCCAAATAGACGGAAGCCCCCTGTCTCGCCGCCGCAACGGCTGCCGCAACTCCAGCAGGGCCGCCCCCAGCTACGAATACATCCACGTCATACTTGACAGGCAGCGACGTCTGATACGCAATATTCATCGGTCACACGCTCCCCTTCCTTTACGGAGATACTCTGAATCTCGACCCGGCTGCCGCTTTCTTCCCAAGGGATGAAGCGTATATCTCGGATCGTTTTCTCCGGATGCCTGTCCTGAACGCAGCACCGGTAAAACACCTTGCCGTCCAATCGGAACGGCAGCGTACTGCCCGCCACCTCGCATAGCTTACAGTCGACCCGGACCGCGCGGCTTCCAGGATTGTCGCTGGAGGATTCGCTTTTGGCTGCTCCGCTGTACCACTCTATGGAATCGTTGCCGATATTCTCCCCCAAAAAGACCGGTATCTCCTCCATGCTTTCGTCTTCGTAGACGATCCGGTATTGTCCAAGAAAATAATCGCTTCTGTATTGTTCGCCGCTGGTAAAAACACCGTCCACAAAGGAATGATACATCGACGGCTTATCCGTTGTATGGACAATCTCAATCAGGCGGGCATGACGGCGAAACGCCGGGCTGTGGCAGTAGGCATACAGCTTTTCAAAGCACCGATCCGCGCAACGTTCAAATTCCCCTACGTCTGTGTCGTCATACTCCGCATTCCAATACAGCATATCGTTATACGCCATGGAAAACCAGATCATATTCCTCTGCAGATATACTGGAAGAGTTGCGCCCCAATTGGAGCAGATACCGCCGCTGGTATTTCCACCGCAGCGTTCACGATACCGGTTCATGCTTTCACCACGGAAATTGCCGAAAACGACTGGAAAACCGCGCAGTGCCTCATCGTACTCTGCTCCGAAAGACCAGCACCAATTCAGGCAGATCAGATCCTCTGGCATACGCCCGACCGCTTCCCATGTGGGTGGGACGATGCCTAGCAACCGACCGTGAACATTCCAGTTTTCATAGACCAGATTCAGAGCTCCGCCGAAATTGGCGCCGTCTTCGGTGTGAATATCCAGTAGCTTATCGCACCACAGCATGGTTTTTACGCCCTTCCTACGCAGATATCCATGAATCTTCAGCACATCCTCCGCATAGATATCTGCGGCAGAAACTAAGCGTTTCCGGCAGCGGTCACATATATTGATCGAGTAGTATTCATCGTGTCCAATATTGATAATCTCTGGCCGAAACACCTCGATCACCTCGTCCAGGATATCAAACAACAGTTCATAGGAACGCGGATCCGAGGGACAATAGGTATCCGGGTAAGGATCCTCACACCGCTCCGCGATTTCAGGGTGCGCTATGGCCATATAGTCGCAGTGGGAAGCGGAGGGAACCTCCGGAATAACCCGTATCCCTCGCCGGGCACAGTATTCGATCAGCTGCCGGACCGTCTCCTGAGGGAGGAAGGACGCGCCGCCGTTGTTGCTGTGAATGGAATTTTTCCGCCATGGAAGGCCGTCATGGACCTCCTTTGATTTTCCGGAATATTCCGCCATGGAGGAGGCGTATTTTTCCCAGGCAGAATTAATCTCCGGGTGGCGCTTGTATTCCATGGCGCCGCCGATCTCCAGCATCAGGGTGTTGTGACGAAAATACGCCATCATGTCTACAAAGTTCTCAAATTCAGCGATTTCACCTGCTGCGGGCATCATCAGCTTGACGCCGCGCACGGAACTTTGCGGATAGCCCCAGACGCAGGAATAGGAAAAACAACTGTTCTGGTCCAACAATTGCAGCAGACTCATCAGACCGTTCAGAACGCTGCTACTGTCGGCGGCATAAACCGTAACAGTATCCACCTCCGCTATACATACAAAGCCTTCGCTTTTATCCTTAAACGGCACACCGGCACACTCCGTAACGCAGGTTTTTGCCATTTCAGGAATGGGAGTCACCAACAAGATCGCCTTCATCTGCGGAAACTCCGGATTTTCTTTTTCCGTGAATCGCCTCATAATAGCGGCGATTTCCGCTGGGATACCGGTCAAATCGGTATTCTCTGTAAACTGTAGCCTTCTTTGGCTCTCATGCAAGCAGGCATATTCCTTCAAAAATGTTTCCCCCTTAACGAAATCCGGCCACCCGAAAGGGGAAGATCTTTCAGGTGGCCGGGATTCCTTTTCAATGCCTTTACTCAGTATCTGTACGTTTCTTTTTGTATACGATCAAAACCGCTGTGGCCGCACCCGCCAGCAGCACAACGCCTCCGACGACAAGAGCCACAATCCATCCCGTTTTTCTCGGGGCGTTCGGTTCGGTCGGCGTGCTGTTCTGGGACGGTGCCGTGGTTTCCGGCGTCACCGGCTTCACGACATGGATAAGATCGTCTTCGCCCGGCTTGGGAAGCTTGTGGCCGGTGAAGGATTCGTCGCCCTCAGCGCCTTCGTCGGGATTTTTATCAGGTATCTTTCCGCCCTCGTCTGCTGGGGCAATGGCCGCGTCGTATTTGTAGATGATCAGATCGGTGATGGTCGCCGTATTCGCTTTGAGGAACCCGTTGCCAATACTCAGCCGGGTGTGATCGTCCCGATCCGCGTCGTTAATTTCAAAGACTCGCTGGCCGTCAAACAGCACCCACATTTTCTTTTCATTGGCTACAACCCGCACCTTCACCGGCGTCGTAAAGTCATACTCCACCGTCTCAATGGGGGTGGACATATAGTCGCCGGTATTGAACTTGCGAAACTCCACGCGATTTTTGTAGAACTGGTATGTATACCCAAAATTGCGCTTATCATCCCACCCTGTGCGCTGATTGAGGCTCATGAAGGCCGGTTCCTCAGAGGAAATGGTCAAGGTGAAATCCACGATATAGTCGTTGATCTGACCAAACAGGATATCCATACCAGTCTTAACCTTATTTTGAATGGTGCTTCCGTTCACGATCCAGCAATCCGTCTCGCTAAACAGATTCAAAGCCTCCTGCTTGGTAGTCAGTACATTAGCAGGCTTATTTGGATCCACCACCGTGGGCTTAGTATTGTCCGTAATATCCACGCTGGAATCCTTCTTGATTCCGGCCATGGCATCCGCTTCGGTATACGGGATCACCGACATATCGCGCATGGTCAGGAAATCCACCGGATCTCCCACCGAATGCAGAACCCACAGGTTACCGCGCTCCGCATAGGCGTTTTCGACCTTCATCACAATTTCGCTATCAATAGCAATCCACATGGTATCGCCGTTGCAGGCAATGCGCAGTTTAGCCTCCTTGGAGAAATCCACGTCGATCTCCTTTAAAAAGGCGGTAGCCCATCCGGCATCCTTATAGCGGCTCAGCGCCATCTTCTTGGGAGAGATACGCAGCATATAGCCGGTACCGTAATCCTTTTCCTTGTTGTGCCGAATCTTAAAGACAACCGCCAGATTATCGGCCGCCTTTTCCATGTTTATAGTCGTGTTGAAGATAAAATCCTTCTGATTCGGCGCAAGAACCGCATCGGCGAAATCTGCCGTAGAAACGGATTTGTTGCCGACGGTTTTCCAACCCGTTCCCTCTATATTCTTCTGAATCGCCGCGTTATCGTAGGAGGTGTTCACGAGAATGCCCTGCATGGCTTTTCTTTCGTCATATTCCTGAACTGTGATATAGGACATTGTGGCAAAATTCGCCACATTGGAATGGAAAACCCACAGCGGTCCCTGCTGGGCATAAGCATCCTCGATCTCCATCACAATCTCATGATCCACCGCAACCCAAAGCTTCGAGCCATTGCCGACGATGCGCACGGGCCTTTCTTTGCTGAAATCCACCTTAGCCTCCGCCAGCTTAGTGGTATTCCAGTCGCTGTCGTTGTATTTGCTCAGCACCATGCTATTTTTGGCGACGCGAAGAGAATAGCCAGTACCGTGGCCCTCTTCCTTATTGTGCCGAAGCTTATAAACCACTGCCAGATCCTCTGTCGCTTTGGACATATCCAGATTGAAATCGAAAATGAAATCCTTCACATCCGCAATCCGAGCGTCCACCGACTGGGCCGTCGTCACAGCCACGTTGCCGTTTACCGTCCAGCCGTTTTCCTTCAGCGCAAGATAGATCGGGTTGCTTTCCGGCATGGAAATGCCGTCCTCGGCCGCTTCCTTGCTGTAGGGAAGGACAGAAATATTCGACATGGAAGCAAAATCCGTAATGGGCGATGTCGAATGCAGCACCCACAGCGGCCCCTGCTCCGCATAGGCGTCCTTCAGGTCAAACAGGATGTTTCCGTCCACCGCAATCCACAGATTCGGGCCGTTTCCGACAATACGCACCCGCGTATTTTTGCCGAAATCTGCCGAAACCTGCCCCACCTTGGTGGTGTTCCAGTCGTTGTCGTTATATTTGCTCAACTGCATATCGTTCTTGGAAATCCGCAGCATATAGCCTGTTCCGTTGTGATCTTTGCCGTCTACCTTTACCTTGTTATGCCGGATCTTATAGACCACCGCCAGATCGTCCGTCGCCTTAGACATATCCAGATTGAAATTGAAAACAAAATCCTTCACGGTGGTCAACTCAGCGTCCACAAACTCATTTGTGGTCACGGCGGTATTGCCGTTTACCGTCCAGCCGTTACCGCGCAGAGCCGCATAGATCGGGTCCTCTCCAGGCCATGTGATTCCCTCGTTAGCTGTCTTATCGTTGTACCTCTGAACCGAGAAAGCCGACATGGTGGCAAAATCCGCGGGCTCCGCCACGGAATGCATCACCCACAGCCCGCCTTCCTCCGCATACGCGTCTGTCAGGCTGAACACGATGACTCCGTCTACCGCCACCCAAAGACTGGCGCCGTTGCCAGCGATACGCACCGGCGTATCCTTGCTGAAATCCGCTGCAGCCTCTGCCACCTTAGTCGTGTTCCAATCGTTGTCGTTATATTGACTCAGCACCATGTTTTTCTTGGAGATGCGCAACATATAACCTGTTCCATTGTCCTTTTCCTTGTTGTGCCGAATCTTGTATACCACTGCCAAATCATCGGAGGCCTTGGACATATCCAGTTTGAAATCAAAGATAAAATTCCCGACGGTTCCCATCTGCGCGTCGGTCTGCCCATTGGGATAGGCGGCGGTGACTGCCTTGCCGTTCTCCACCGTCCAGCCGTTGGCTTTCAGCGCCGCCTCAACCGGATCCTCAATCGCTATGTTCATGCCCTTGTTGGCCGCGGCGGCGCTGTATTTGCGCACGGTAACATAAGACAGGGAGGCAAAATCCGCTATCTGGGAATGAATGGTATACAGCTTTCCTTCCTCCGCATAGGCATCCTTCAGGTCAAACACAATATTCCCATTCACCGCGATCCATAGATTCGCGCCATTGCCGACGATACGCACCCATGTGTTTTTACTGAAATCCGCCTTGGCCTCCGACACCTTAGTCGCGTTCCAATCATTATCGTTAAATTTACTGAGTTGCATATCGTTTTTGGAAATCCGCAACTGATACCCTGTGCCATTACCGCTATATTTGTTGTGTCGCAGCTTAAAGATCATCGCATAGTTATCTTCCGCTCTGGACATATCCAGGTTGAAGTCGAAGATAAAGTCCTGTACTGTCGCCATCTCGGCATCCACATACTCCGCCGTGGGCACGGCGAAAGCGCCGTCTACCGCCCAGCCGTGACCGTTCAGGCCGGCATAAACCGCACTATCCTCCGGCGCGGTGACTCCCTCGCGGGCCGCCTGCTCCTCATATTTCCGAAGGGACAGGCCCGACAAGGTGCAAAAATCCGCTATCTGGGAGTGGATGACATACAGCTTTCCTTCTGCCGCGTAAGCGTCCGTCAGATTAAATACGACAAGACCGTCCACTGCAATCCACAGATTTGCGCCGTTGCCCACAATACGCACCCCTGTGAGCTTGCGGAAATTGGCGTTGACCTTCGATACATCGGTGGTGTTCCAGTCGTTGTCGTTGTATTTTTTCAGCTGCATATCAATTGGAGAGATACGCAGCATATAGCCTGTTCCGTTGTCCTTTTCCTTGTTGTGCCGAATTTTAAAGATTACTGCATAATTATCTTCCGCCTTCGACATGTCCAAATCAAAGTCAAAGATAAAGTCCTGTACCGCCGCCATTTCGGCATCCACATACTCTGCCGTCGGCACAGCGGAGTCGCCGTTAACCATCCAGCCATGGCCGTCTATGGCGTTAAGCAGAGCCTCTGATGGCATCTCTTCCGCCCTGATCACTGGAAAACTTGGAATCATGATTCCAACACACAGAATTACAGCCATCAACACCGCTATTGCTTTTTTCACAGTCAACCTCTCCTTCGTTCAAAATTTACCTTCACCGCCTCGTAGGCGTTTACCTGAATCCGAGTTTCCTCCTGTACCGCAGTTGTCTCGCCCTGCCAGTTCAGGCCATCAAATTTTCCGGCAACCGCTGACAGAATTTCCACCTCATCGGGAAAGGCAAACCAGGAATCCTCTTGGGTGGCCATCAGCACAACACTTCCGTCCGCTGTCGGAAATGCGGCTCCAATTCCGTCTCCGGGACAGAGGAAGATCAGACTCAATCCGCTACAATCCTTTTTGACGCTGACCGGGCCGACCAAATGCTCTCCATTAAACGCCGTAAAGCGTCTGTGCGCCACCGCTTCTGCCAGCGGCTTTTTCACTTTATGGAGCATTCGGTTAAACCGGCGGACCTTGGGTGTGCCCTCTAGCTCCGTCCACTCCTGGTTTTTGCTCGGCTCATACATCCCGTAATGCTCCCGGTCATCCCGGTGGCAGTAAATCAACATACCAGCCCCCATGGCAAACAGATTGACCGTATTATAGGTGGAATCGTAGTAGCCGCCGTTCTCCGCCACATGAGTGACATTGCCCTCCACGATATTAATATCCGCCAGAAGGGGCTCCCAGGTTTTAAAATACGAATCTACCCCGATAATATCAATGCCGCTGTAGGCGAGCATATCGCGGTAATCCTTCACAAGCTCCGGCACGATGTCGCGGGCGGCACCACTGACATTGACCCGCGTAACCACCGAATAGGCGCTGTTGTGGACAATATCCCCAAGAGCCGAGAGCTGCCGGAACACCGCCTCCCGCTGCCCCCCTACCCAGCAGAACCGGTCGTGGGATTCTTCCGTTTTCCACCAATCGTCATAGACGACACCCTCGGCCGCGTTCTCCTGGAAGCTCCCCGCACCCTGATCCACCTCGTTATTCAGCTGAATCATCACGCAGCGTTCTTCCGCATCGTTTTCCGCGATCCACTGCATCATCGCCGTCAGCGCCTTTTGCTCACGCTCCATAGAGGCTGTACAGGAAAAATCAAAGTAATAGGTGGGATCGTCTTTCAGTTCAATTCGACGGTATTCATCCGGGGTCTTCCACAGGTAATCGGGAATGTTGTAGCCCATACCGCATACATCGGTGCCGAACCAGAGCCACTGCACCGTCAGATCATATTTGTGGAGAAAGGAGTAGTAAAGCGCCAGTCTGGAAAAATCATAACGGTCCTTTTCCGGCTCAATGGTCTTCCAGTAGATGGGAATCATCACACTATCAAAGCCCAGTTCTCTGACACGGCGGAAATTTTCTTCCAGAAAGGGAAGGTTCCCTTTGGTATCAATATATATCCAATCCACGCGCATCTGGACACCGTACATCAAGTAAGCTTCTTCCCGATACCGGACATACGGCTTCTTGTCATGATAGGCGATATACGAGACAACCCGCCGTCCGCCGTCCATAGAATCTTTGAAAGATGCACGCATCATCCATTCTCCTTTGTATCCTGGGCCCCGGCAGGCGCCAATACGGTGCCTGCCGGTTTGCGTCCCCTCATCTTTGAATCTTATTCGAAATCCACTTTAATAAGCTGATAGGCGTTCAGCGTAACCGTGTTGCCGTCCCGCTTGGCCTCGTTCTGCGCTTTCCATTCATATCCCTCAAAGGATCCCAGTGTCGCCTCCGAAACAGTAACGGTATCTCCGAAGGTAAACGTGGTATTATCCTTGGACGCCATGAGAATAAAGCACTTATTCGTGATGGGGAAAGCGCCGCCCAGTCCGTCCTCCGGACAGGTAAAGCGGATATCGATACCATCAAAGTTTTTGGTAACATCCACCGGCCCGGTCAGATGCGCACCGTTAAAGGCCATAAAACGCCGGTAGGCCACCGCCTTGGCCAGAGGCTTCTCCATCTTGTTGAGCATAGCGTTGAAAGCGCCCACTTTCGAGGTACTCTCCAGCTCTTTCCAGCCTTTGTTCTGGTCCGGCTCATACATCCCGTAATGCTCACGATCGTCCCGATGGCAATAGATAAGCATACCAGCCCCCATGTCAAACAGATTGATCGTATTGTAGGTGGAATCGTAATTGCCGCCGTTTTCCGCCACATGGGTAAGATTACCGTCGACAAGGCTCAGGCTTGACTTGAGTGCTTTCCAGGTTTTGGCGTAGCTGTCCACGCCAACCATATCGATACCGCTCATCATCAGCATATCCCGATAGTCCTGCACCAGCTCCGGTACTTCATCACGCCCCGCGCCGCTGACGTTGACACGGGTCACCACCGGATAACTGCTCTTATGTACGATGTTTCCCAATGCTGAAAGCTGAGCGAATACCGCCGTTCTTTGACCGCCGACCCAGCAATATTTGTCGTGAGCCTCCTGAGATTGCCACCAGCCACCTACAATGGTTTCATCCGTGAAGTTTTCCTGAAAATATCCCGCGCCCTGATCCACCTCATTGTTCAGTTGAATCATCACGCAGCGCTTATCCTGATCGTTCTGGGCGATCCATTCCATCATTTCGGAAAGGGCTTTCTGCTCTCGTTTCATGGTGGCAGCACAGGAAAAGTCCATATAATTGCCCTGCGCACCATTGTCGGCAGTAACGATTTTATAGGTATCCCGGTCTTTGGAAACGTATTCCGGAATATATCCAAGGCCGCATACATTCGTGCCGAACCAGAGCCACTGAACCGTCAGATCATACTTGTTCAGATAGGTGTAATACAGCTTTAGCTGCGTGAAATCGTATTTGTCCATCTCCGGTTCGACCGTTTGCCAGTAAATTGGAATCATCACGCTGTTGAAACCCAGTTCCTTGACTTTGGCAAAGTTCTCTTCGATAAACGCTGTGTCCGCACCGGTATCCTTGAAAATCCAGTCAAGCCGCATCTGAACACCGTACATCAGATACGGTTCTCCCAGATATTCCACATAGGGCTGGCCGTCAGCTGTCGCCATCTGGGAAACAACCGTGCGGGCCGCCGGCTTATTGGTATCGGGATTTTTTTGAGGGGTACTTTCTGTGGTTGCCGCGCTGGCATCCGTTTGAGACGGCAAACTACTGTTGGCAGCGTTTTTATTACAGCCAACAAAAGAAGCCGCTGTAGCAAAAGCCAGCAAAAAGCATAGGAGCTTCCGTATCTTCATTCCATTCATTCCCTTTCTGCATGTAATACCGACTAATCAAAATATCCGGTCTTTTTTATCCCGTTTTCATTCCCGAAAGCCCTGGTTTCCCTTATCAGAGAAGAATATGGCTTGGTCTGGCTTACTCGGTGATCGCAATATCGTCGATAGTAACTGTTCCACCCTCGCCGGTAAACGATACAACAAGGACATAGTCATCGGTCAGATTACTTACTGGCAGGTTGATCGTTCCCTGCAGCGTTCCGTTAGTTGAGGACGTACTGTCCAGAACCAGTGTGTCGGAAGTACCTGCCTCCACATTATTCAGCTCAGCTTTAGACCGGATCTGGAAATACACGGTGTTATAGCCTGTCAGCGCCTGTTCCAGCGAATACTTCACCGAAATCTTGTAATTGTGTCCCGACGGAAGCGCCACCTTTGTCGGGTCGGTATAGACCAATACCGGCGGCTCCGCGCCGCTTTCGACCTTTGGACAGGTCAAAGTCAAGGATTTGCTTCCCGTAATCGCCTTGCCGTCCAGCGAGGCCGCTCCCGAAACGTTTTCCACTACGGGAGCCAATCCGGCTTCAAAATCAATGGTATCAATACCCTCGAACTTCGTGACCCCTTCTTTGTCGGTATCAGCCAGCGTTCGGTCGATGCCGCTCTGTAGAACCGGAGTCATACTGGCGATAGCCGTGCTAACCGATTCGCCGTCACGGTAGATTTTTCCCCAAAGTGTCCGCGTATTTATCTCGAAATCCTGATAGCCAAGAGAATTCAGGCAATAAGCATTCGGTAGGATCTCCGAAATCAGCGCTTTTTGCTCATCCGTATAACCATTCCAAACCGTGGACTCCTCGCGGGCTTTTTTTTGCGCCCCGCTCAGAGCGGGGATCCAGTGTTTTTTGATAAATTCCGCCGCCGCCCGGCTGTTGACCGTATTGCTAATGATAGAGGTACCATCCACCCAAGCCGCATATTTCACATCGGAGGTATTCTCCGGATCCTGGGGATAGGGAGCAAAATCGATCTCGTCGGTCATGCCCTTGTAAGCAAAGGTGCTCAGAGTGCTGGGGCGCTCTCCGATCATGGCAACCATACCGTTGGCAAAGTATTCCTCCCAATCATAGGTCCCTCGAACAAAGCTCTTATCCCGAAAGCCGCACTGCTGTACGAAATTAGCAACCTTAACAAACCGCGGATCGCTGAGGGTCAGATTGCTGTTTTGATCCAGATAATCGGACAGACCCGCAGTCGGCAAAAACAGATGCTGAAGCCAAGTAGCAAAGCCATATTGATCGGTCACACCGTCGTTATTCTGATCCTGCGTCATGTTGATGGCCACCTGACGGAAGGTTTCCCATGTCCAGTTGCCCTCTCTGTAATACTCCAGAGGGGTCTTTTCGCCGTTGTTTTCAAACATGGTCTTGTTATACACGATTACGCAGGGGTTCACTTGCTCCTGAGAAACAAAGCCGTATGTCTTGCCCCGAAAGCCAAAGCCTCTTCTGCTCAAATCAGCCGAAACATACTCCGTATCCTCCAGATAATCATCCACTGGCAGGAAAACATTTTTCAGTACCAGTGTCGGAGAATCCATATAATTGGAAGGATAGATATCCACTTGTTCACCTGTGGCGATAAGCATGGACAGCTTGGTATACCGGGTATTCCAGTCGCCGTTATCAACATACGAGATCTTGCCGCCAGTGGCGGCATTCCAGCTTTTGTTAGCCTCTTCAACCGCATTTTTGAAGGTATCGTTAGCGTTGGACGTGTAGATTACCAAATTGGTATTGTTAAAATTCTTGTCATCCCCCTGCATCCCGGACGACGATGAGTCGTCGGACGTCGTCTTGTTACATCCGGAAAAAACACCCATCGCCAAAACCAGGCCGAGGAACAGGCAAGTCAGTCTCCTGTATTTCTTCATGTTGACATCTCCTTTAATTCGTTCTCATGTTAGTATTGCCTTTGCACTTATCGGATATATTCGTCTGTCCGATCCCCTCCATCCTCTTTCTTGCCATCTCCTATTCCACCAGGCCCGTTCGCTCCACGCTTTCCACAAAATTTTTCTGTCCAATAAAAAACAGAATCATTAACGGCAAAATCATCAGCAGACACCCCGCCTGTACGCACACGGCATTAGCCACCGGATCACTTGAAATTTCAAGCATAGAGTTGGCAGTTATCGGAAGCGACCTTAATGCCAATGACAGAGTCGATTTTGCGGCCATCAGCATTCCGGAGTAGTAATAATCGTTCCAGTGCCACACAAAGCAAAACAGGAAAACCGTTACAATGGCATTCATTGCATTAGGCAAAATGATTGACCGATAGCAGCGGAAATTTCCGCAGCCATCGATGAGTGCTGCTTCCTCCACTGACACAGGAAAGCTCTTGAACGACTGCATAAAAACTAATGTAAATAATCCCGACCGAAGTCCGCTGGCAAAAAGTGCCGGCAGCACATAAATCCAAATCGAATTTGTCAGATTAATCGACAGGTCCTTGCCAATCACCAGACCGATCAACTTTGCAATTCCGAAAAAGTCAAAAAAGCGATATTGCTCATACAATGGCACAATAATGGACTGTACCGGTACGATAATTGTCAGTATTACACAGAACACTATAACGCCTTTTCCCTTGAAACGGAATCGGGACAGACCGTAGCCAGTCAAAGCACACATCATGCATTCAATCACCGAAGCCAGCAAAGAATAGGCCAGTGTCATTCCGCCGGTATGCCAGAAATCCAGAAGCTTAAAGGCGTCGGCGAAGGACTGCACAGAAAAGTGAATCGGAAGCCAGATTACCGTGGGGTCGTAATAGTCCTCCGGTCCCCTCAATGCTGTACTCAGCATAAAGAGAATCGGATACAACACAATATAGCTGAGTCCGATCAACAGGAGCGCCCGGAAAAGGTGTACGAAAACCGTTTTCGTTTTTCTGGCGGCAATCAGCCGTCGGTCCACATGACGCTTTGGCTGCTCGCTTATCGTCTGCACTCTGCCTCACCTCCTATTTATCACGGATATAACGGTTCATAACACCGTACACAATCCCAACCACCGCCAAAACCAGCAGAAAATAGGCCATACCCAGTGAGAGCGCCGACTCATATTCTATACCGTTAATAAAGGAAAGTATCTTCTGCATAACCACATTTGTAGAATCGGTAAAAGTATCAATCACTGTATAGATCGTATTAACTAGCAAAAACGGACTGATCATCGGAAAGGTCACAAACCAGAAACTCTCCCATGGAGTCGCGCCCTCAATCAGCGCCGCCTCATAGGAAGAAGGCGAGATCGACTGTAATGCCGACAAAAATAAAATAATCTGCATACCGGATCGCCAGACCATATCAAAAATATTGTTGATCACCGATTCAAAAAAATTGACAATATTGTCCGGCAGTCCTACCTGACGCAAATAATTTAGAACGCCGTTACTCTGAAAAATTGTTTCCACTGTATCGGCACCCATGTTTTGCTGCAGTACATTTTCCTTGAGCAACACAATAATAACGCCCGAAGAAATGATAATCGGAAGAGCAAAAATAGCTCGCATAGCAGAGTTCCCCGGAAATTTCTGATTAAGGATAAGCGCAACGATTAGACTGAAGATGACAACAACAATAACAGTTACCAATACGTTTCCGATGGAAGTCAGTATCATGCGCAGGTTATCCGGATCCTCCGCAAAAGTACGCTTATAATTTCTTAGCCCCACCCATGTAAGCTGGAAACCGGTGCTGCTCATCTTAATCGAAGAGAATGAGTAGATTACGGATTTAATCAACGGCACCAGAAAGAAATACAGAAAACCGATCAGGAACGGTGTAATAAACACCCAGCCGGATAATGCGCGTTTACGCTGCAGCGACAACCGTTGTTTTTTCATTATCCGGCACCTCCGTTTACATAACAATCCAAAGCGGGAATTTTCATTCCATCCAGCTCCACATCATGAGCATTGTAGTTAACCCATATGGAAATGCCGTTTTCGTACTGCGTACAAAAAACCCCTTCAGCCGCTTTCTTATGAGAAACGATTTTTTGTCCCTCGGTTCCAGCGGTTGCCGCTTTAACCTTCTGATAATTGTTTTTAATTTCCTCCAGCCAGTTTTCGGCTGTAATGCAATATAGATCGTCATATCCATCATTTTTAATAACCGAATAATCTGCTTTTGACAAAGAATACAACAACCCACTACCTGTCTCAATCGCTTTCAGAACTGTTTCCTTATTATCGCAGGACATATTCACCGCTGGCGTCGTATAAGCAACCGATCCATGCAGAACCATTTGGTAAAAAGGAACCGTCTGATCCTCAATATCAAAACAACTGGAATTCAGCGGGGAATTAACCGCGACCGAAGTGTATTCCAGAGCATAGGCATTAGGCGCCTGGTTCATGACCGAAAAGCCTTCCCCCTGATAAGAACGCAGGATCTCCTTGAAAATGCTTTTTGTCCTATGGGGAAGGTAAATCTCCTCCGAATAATCAGCATACAAAAATGAGCCTAACGTTGAGAACGATATATAAGGATTGTTTTGCTTTTTATAGGAATCCAAATAATCGGATGCCGCACGAAACACCTTTGACGGCTTCAGCGCATAGACATAATCCGAGGTTTCAGCTACACCATTGCTCGGATTATATTCGTAAAATATTCCCGCATTTTTCGACACATCTCTGGCCGCATCCATCTTGCTTAATAAGGAAAAAGTAGAATTTTGATAAAATATAAAATCGCAGTCCGGAAAGATTTCGACACCCTTTTCTCCTGCAAAATCCATCAGCCTCTGAAAACCCTTTTTTCCCCCCAAAGCGGATGCCGGTTTAAAGCCATCCGGCACACTTTTATTCTCCAGCCCCGAGGAGGTTATTCCGAGATAGCGGATTCGAATATCTTTAACTCCGTCGTCTATAAGATTTTGGCAAATATCCTCTGCATCCTGAAAGGACGTGAGTGCCGTATTCACCGTAACAGGAAAACCGCAGAAATTTCTTTCCACCAATGCTCCGCCATAAAAGTCCAGTGTTAAAGCGCTTTCTCTTTCGGAAACGGCATCGCCAAAAGTGGTCGTTTTGGAGAGATAGTCCCTGTAGAAATTTGCCATGTCACTATAGCCGCCATACTCGTTCTGTAAAGGACAGTACAAAACAGAGAAATTTTCCTGGGCCGCCAGAGAAGACACAAACGATATCTCCACAGGGGACCATGTTTTGGAAAGCATACTGACGACGGATGACTGACGGTATGTAAACTGGGGGTAAATCCGATTGTAATATCCGTTTTCAGAACTGGTAAAGCCGTACAATTTGCTGGAACCGGCGCCACCGTCAATAACCGCAAACAGTGAATGATTATTACAATATGTTCCGAACACCGGCAACAACGCATTTTCTACCTTTGTTTTATTGGTTTTTACGTTCATAAGCCCATTTGTGTTATAGATTTTCTGCTGATAATTTCCAGATTTTCCATTGTTAAATTCAATAAGCGCGCCACTACCATCCGGCACCAGAAAATACCCCTGATCATTCAACCCGGAGGCGGCAAAATACGGCAGCAGGGCGATTTCAGTAATCTGATTGTTTCCACTTTCCACGATTCGGTCGTTGAGAATTTCCGCTCTCAGGCCGCAGGAGTTTAGAGTATATAAGACTGGAATCTCGAATTTCTCATCCACAAAATTATAGTGGACCAAGATCCCATCCGCGCTGGTCGAAACGCTCACACCATCCTTATTTGTCGATGATGCGTAGCTGGTGGCTGTCTTTGTATTCTTGCCGTCTACAATGTAATCAACCGTCAGCTGCGAATTCATCCGCATTTTATGAATGCCTTTGATATTGTCGTTTTGATTACGGTCCACAGGATTGCTGCTCCAGCTTTGTCCGGTGCTTTTATCAAGAAGGGAAAATGCTCCGTTTTCTTCCACACTCAGACCAAAACAATCGTTCTCAATCTGGCGGTCTGCCACAACGGAAAATTGTGATTCAAGCTTTATATCGGACCTGCTTTCATCGATCACAATATCACTTCCCGCACAGCTGGTTGTCGCAATCAGTGACGATGCAAGGAATATAACAGCAAGACCATGGAAAAAAGTTTTTCCGATCTGCATAATGCTTCCTCCTACCTCTGAGCATGCAAAATAGACTCATTCACAATCGAAACCACGAATGACGCTACTTTATTGAAAAGGCTAACCAAGAGCAACACGAGAAATACGACGATGGCCATTCCTAAAGCAGTCGACAGCACTGAAAGAACAACCTGGCGCAGGCTGTATTCATGCAGGATGCTCAATCCCCGCAGTAGCAGCAAAACTGTCCACAATGTAAATACCATACTGAGCAAACTCAGAAAGGCTGCTTCCTGAAGACTAAATACATAACTCAGCACAACATACAGAAAATTTCCAATTGAAATCGGAACAAGACTGTAAGCAGAATAAATGTACACTCTTTTGAGTGTGCCTTTACCCTCAAACAAGGTACAGATCGCCCAGTTGATTACCACAAAGGACAAAGCCAATGCGGTCAGAACCAACAGATATGTCCAGATATTAACGCTGAGCCTGCCAGCATATTCGTCATTAAACAAGAAGGCCGTCGTCTGCTTGCGCAAAAGGTTGGAAAACAGCCAGATCAAAAAGATGACGGTGGCTACTAAAAGAGACTCCTGCCCTGTCCAGTGCAGATCCTTATAGCCTTCCCCTGGATGTAGCATGATATGGAAAGGATACTGCCAGTTCTTATAGTGCCGGATCTCTGCGCTGTCCTTTTTGCGGATCAGAACACCCCGAATCAAAAACACCGCCACCAGCACTGCGGCTAACAGAAATAGCCACCCGGCGTTCTTTCGAAGAACGATTTTTCGCTGCAGCGCATAAGCTTCGGAGTATCCCTCCTTATCCATTCCGGTTTTGAAATACTGCATTGCCTGACGATACTCGCCTTTGCCTAAAAGGCCTTTGCCAATGCCACAATAGGCCAGCTGCATATTGCCGTTTCGTTTTAGAACATCCTGCCAGAGCTCTATCGATTCGTCATACTTTCCGTCATTGTACAGCTCCAATGCCCTGCACACCATGGAACCATATTCCGTGTAAGAATACACTGTAACAGAAGCCTTCGCGCTGTCCAGAACGTACAGCTTATCCTCGTACGCAGCAACGGCCGCAGGCGTCCCAAAGGTTCCTTGTTGCATACCACTGTTACCGGAAACGGCCAGAATTCTACCGTCCACAGCGGAATACTGAAAGATATGTCCTCTCTCGCTGTCCACAGCGGTCACGATCCCATTGCTGCTGACGGCAACATCGACAAACCGAGATACGACTTTGCTTTTGCTGGAATATTCGACAACCGTGTCGCCATAGTTCACGCCGGTCTTCCAAACGTTGTTCCCCAAAGGATTTAGTTTTTTGACTTGATCGGTCATAGCGGTCGTATTACTCGTGCAGGTGAAAATAAAATTGTTGCTGTCGATATCAAAACCGCCGTATTCCTGAGGAATAACCTGTTCAACCTTGGAAAGCTGCACCTTGTTCATAAACTTGCGCCACATACTTTCCACAAGGACTTTCAGGGTTACCGTCGTTTTATTCCCACCGAAAAAGGAATTGAAGCTGCCGTCCGGGTTATACAGCACGGCGCCCTCATAGGTACCGGAGGAGATGACATAGAAATATCCGTTGGAATCCCGGATGACCTTTTGCGGCCGGAATTCCCGGTTCTGATCGTACAGGCTATCCTTCGGTTTCCAGAGAATTTTTGCGACTTGGAAATTGTGATCCAGAATCAGAACCCTTGCATTGGAGGTATCTGCTATGCATACATACTCCTGATCCACAAACAGTCCTTTAGGCGATGATAGAGCACTTGCTGTCCCTTCCAACTCGACCGTCTCGATGATGTGGAGCGGCTGAAAGGACATATCGCAAACAAGGATTCTATTATTATCGGTATCGGCAATATATATCGTATCGTCAAACACATAAATATCCTGCGGCGTTTTCAACCCCGTATCGGAAAGAGCGGTTCCCGCGATCACGGCCTCGGATCGAATCATGGCGGGAGAATTCTTAATCTCTCCATCAACATACGTATATGTTCCATAGGGCAGTTCATCCGCCGCGGCCGTGATATTACAGCAACCCAAGGACATAAGGGCAGTAAGCACTGCACATAACCATCGGATAGGTTTTTTCATGGTCTCTTCACCCTTATTCCTTTATTCCGGAACTTGTCATCGTTTCGATTACATTGCTTTGGCTCAACACAAACAGCAGAATCGGCGGCAGAATCAGCAACACGCTGCCCGCCACAGAAACGCCCTGCCGTTCAAGACTGCCGGATATGACCTGGCTGATCGCATCGGGAAGGAGCTTGAGCTCCTCATTGTAAATAATGCTTCCGCCGCTTTTCGACCAGATTGCCTGAAACGAAAAGATGAGCAGCGTCAGCCACGCTGGTTTAACCGATGGCATAATGATGCGCCAGAAGGTCTGATAGTGATTTGCGCCGTCGATCTTGGCCGCTTCCAAAAGGGCGTCGGGAACCTGATCGATAAACTGCTTCATCAGAAACAGCCCAAGCGCAGAAGCAAGCGATGGCAAAATATACGCAAAAGGGGTGTTGATCAATCGAAAAGAATTCAGAATAATGTACTGTGGAATTGCCAGAACGGTTCCGTTAAACAGCAAAGCAATCACGACCACATGAAAAACCCAGTTGAGTTTGGTGTGGTATTTGGAAACAGTATAGGCGGCAGCTGAGGCGATCAGTATCTGACCAACCGTCAAGACAATACAAACCATTACGCTGTTGAAGATATACCGACTGAATGGAACCATCAAATTGTTGACCAGCTTAAACAGCATCGTATAGTTGCTTAGAACCGGGCGCTTAACATAAAAACGCGGCGGATACACAAAAAGCTCCTCGATGGGTTTAAAAGAGTTCAAAATCGCATAAACCAAAGGCAAAGCCATAAACGCACCGACAATGATAAGCAACATGGCGATAAAAAGATTCCCCCACACGCTTCTGGTCTGGTTTTTTCTGCCGGCACGTGACAAAAAGGAGTGGTGTCTTTTCCGCGCAATATTGGATCGGACCATTTTTTGTTACTCCCCCACTTTCGCCAAAATACGGGATACGACGGATTTAAACAGGAGCATCATCAGAAACAAAACAACCGTCAACGCACAGGCATAACCCATTTCATAACGAATTGTTCCATAATCGGTAATATGTAAAACAATGGTATGCGCCGCATAACCCTTGCTGGGGAATCCGACCAGTGAAGAAGAGATATCTCCTACGGAAAAAGAACCGGAAATCTGCATGATGGCGCCGAACAGCAGCTGCGGCTTCATAGAGGGAAGGGTGATGTACCACATTTCCTGCCAGCGATTCCGAATGCCATCAATTGCAGCAGCCTCGTACATCGAGACATCCACTGATTGAAGACCTGCGATGAAGGATAAGAAGCTTATCCCCAGACTAGCCCATAACTGAACGATCATAATAACAGTAAGCATGTATCGGGAATCTGTCAGCCACTGAATCGGTTCCAGAACAAAACCATTCTGCATCAAAAAATTGTTCAGAAAGCCGTATTGATCTCCGCTGAAAATATATTGCCAGATAAAATAGATGTTACCGGTGAGCGCTGGAGCATAAAAAACTAGGGTAACGAAGGAACGGAGTTTGGGCGACAGCTCGTTAATAAGCCACGCCATGATAAAGCAAAAAATATAGCTCAGTGGCCCGGTAATCACGGCTATCTTCAAGGTGTTAAGTAAGGCCATTTGAAAAACGTCATCGTCGAAAAACATCTTGATATAATTCTCGATCCCCTGCCACGCAGGAAACTCCAGCATATTGTAATTGGTAAAGCTCAAAACAACCGCCATCAGGATGGGAAGGAGCGTGAACAGGGAAAAGAACACAACGAAGGGCGCAGCAAGAATATACAACTGATGATTTCTGCGCCAGTCATCCTTCGTGGACGCTACAAAGCCGCCGCGAAGAATCCTTTTACTGTTTGTTTTGGTCATAATCATTCCCCTATTCTAAATTCCCGCCGTTTTCTTTCAAGCTCGATGTCGGTTTCTTTACTCCATTTGTTTAGGGACTCTCTTGCGTTTTTAGCATTAATCACTGTATCTGTAAAAGCGTTTTCTATGTTGCGAATCAAGTAATAGCCGCCGACAGGTTCCGGTATTTCTTCTATCTGATTCATTTGCTCCAGAAGGGCCTGACATTCCCTGTTGGTCCACGAAAGCGATTGCAGCGCTTCTATGTTGGCCGGCGACTGACGCCCCGAGAGTCCCAAAACCGCTTCCATATCCTTGGCATATCTTGTCTGCGCCTCGGCGGAGGTCCACCACCGGATAAATTTCCAGGATGCCTCTAAATGGGCGGTGTTTTTGAAAATCAAACTTGCTGTTCCGTTTGCAGCCTCCGTGCGGCGGATTGTACCGTCCGGCATCCGTTTTCCGGGAACCGGCGTCATCTCCCACAATCCGTCGATTTCAGGAGACGCTACCCTAAGCGTGTTGTACATATTATAGGAGGCAATACCAAGAGGCATTTCGCCGGTCCGGAACAGATTATAAAAGCTGTACGACTGGGAAAAATTGTAAAGCGTATAAAACTGCGTCCACCGATTAAAGGCGTCATAGGCTTCTTCCGCCGCCAGGTTGGTTTTTTTCAGATCATCCGTATAAAAACGGATACCGGATTGAAGCAGCAGCGTAGGATAGATGGTTCTTGTTCCTATTCCGGTCGTGGCGCCGGAGGCATCCGCAGAGGGATACGGCAGACCAATCCGCATATGATTTCGCTGTAAAATGGGGGCGATCTCCAAAATCTCCTCCCAGGTTTGCGGAACCTTCAGCCCCATTTCCTCAAATATATCGGTTCGGTAGAACATCATATGGTACTCAAGTGAATCCGGAATTCCGTAGCATCCGTTTTCAAACTCATATGGTACAAAGGCTGAGGCGATAAAGCTGTTTTTCAGCTCTTCAAAGCCCTCCAATTCGGACAAATCCACTGCGGCGTTTCTCGCCGCAAGATTAACGGGATTTCCCCGTCCGACCATAATGGCCACATCCGGTCCGTCATTGGCCAGAATCGCTTGAATCAGCGAGGCATTTACAAGCTTAATGTTCACATTGACGTCTTCCTGCGGAGTAAACAGCTCGGAAATCATTCTTTTTATGATCTGCATCTGATCTCTACCGCTTGCGATCCATATGGTGATGGTTTCCCCTCCACCCTCCTGGACAGAGGTAGAATTATAATCATTGACAAACGAATAGAAAAAACCTATTAATCCGCTGTACAGGGTTTCAAAAAAGCCAGCCTTTACGCGCGGAGAATCACCAGAAGGCGCTTTTAAAATCAGATAGTCTATTGCCAGCGGCTGATTCTTCAGATCCATCAGCCACGAACTTATGCTACTAATATTGGAAGAAAAGGAATTCAACCGCGAGGCATTCACAATGGACTCCGGGTCCTCTATAATCTTTTCGATCTGGGTTAGAAGGGTCTGTAGCGCCGTCACATTCACGGACGAGTTATTAAACATGACCTGAAGGTTGCTCTTTTCCGCCTTCAGTACCCTTGCAGCATCCTTCAATTCATCGGCGAGCTCAGGGATGGCCGCTGTTATGTTATAATCTCTGTAGGCATCGGGCGACGTGCCCGTAATCATAATAATCCTTCGGTACAGCGCCATCAGGCGTTCCGTTGTATTCTGCAGATTGTTCACAACCGTATCGGTGCCGCCCATCACAACCTCAAGTGTTATAATGTGACTACCCTTCGTCAGATAAAACAAATAGGGGGACTCACCGTCGCCAAACACATTCAGTCCCCAGTCTTCTGCATACTCAAAACGGATGCAGTCCGCCTCTTCAAACGGCACCTTCCCGTCAATATACAGCCTTCTGAAAGAGGAAAACCCCTTGACGGTATCCTGCAGATACCGTGCGCCGATCTCGTAAAAGCCGTCCTCAGGAGCATTGATTTCCCAGGAGATCCACTGCGACTGATATTTCCATAACGTTCCTCCAATATAGTTATATCGAATATGCCTCGCATCAAAGGGCTGCATCAGCGGATTATTCCGGTCATACTGCGCCCGCAGGGTCTGGTCGGACTTTTGATAGGGCGTCTCTCCCTGGGTATAACAGATATCGCCGCAATATTCCGTTTTGCCTGATTTCAGATGCTCCGCATATACCTCCTCGTATGACTGGGTTTCCGACGGACCATGTAGAAGAATGCTTTCAATTGCTAGGCACTCATTGTTGCAGATCAATGTCAGCTGATGCTTGCCTTCTGTTAGCAAAAAACGATATGGTTTATTGCTATAGTATCCTTTGGTGTCCCGAAAAGAAGCGGTCTGCCATGCATAAACCTCCGAAACTCCAGGCGTATAATCATTGCCTTGTTCATCTTTCAGGATTTCTTTGGAATCATCCTGCCAAACACGGGAAAACTTACAGGAGGCCGCATCCGAAAAAGGAAAAGCACCATCCAGCTTCAGTCCGAGATCAATCGCGGAGTCCTTTCCCTTAATGGGTTCATAGCACAGGTCGATCTCATAGAGAGCCGTTTGAGAAACTGTGAATTCCCATGTAATGCTCCCGCTCATACTGTCCCAAACCAGAGCCTGCGATACACCGTCATGTTCCCGAACCACTGCATCAGCGCCATCCTGCAATAGAAAATTCGACGCTTCAAGGCGTATGATCTCAGTAGCCGTTGGTTCACCAGAATTTTCACGGGCATAGGCCGCGTAGTCCGCATTTTGTATATTCCTGGCATTGCCAATTATTTCTCCGGACTGGGCGCTGCTCTGTGAGGAAGCCAAAACAGAACCATTACACGAAAGATGTAGGAATAGCAATAGACTCATAGCTGCGGATATAAAACGTTTGGCGCTGTATTTCATAGTGGCCCCCACCTTTAAACAAATTAAAATGTCCTTGTACTATTTAGTGTAATGCATATTTTCGGTTATTTAAATATTTTGATTTTGACAAACATAACTTAGTTTTGTCACCTTTAACCGGTATAAGGAATTCATTGTTGCAAAGTATTTGAGTGTAAGTTATAGTTAAAATAAACAGACTGGATAAGGCGAGGTGACGGCATACGATATGTTGACTGTTTTGATTGCAGACGATGATTATCGCGATCGCCAAGGAGTGGCCGATGTGATCGCCTCACAAAATTGGCCAACAATTTGCCGAAAGGCTGAAAACGGCCAAACAGCACTAAATATTTTGAATAATGAAAGAGTCGATATCCTGATCACCGACATTTGCATGCCAGATATGTTGGGAACCGATCTAGCCGAAAAAGCATGTGGATTGAATCCAAATATAAAAATCATTTTTGTCAGTGCACATAAGGAATTCAACTATGCCATAAAGGCGATCCATTTTGGGGCGATTAATTATTTGCTGAAGCCGTACACTCTTACAGATTTGATCAACACCGTCAATACTGCGATCGAACTTTGTTTGAAAGAAAACAGTACATCTGTTTCTGCAGCACAGCATAAACAGATTTTATTCGATTTGCTTGGTGATACTCCATCCACAGATCAACTGAAATCCGCCGAAACCATTTTGAGATTTAAACCCGGCCATTTATGGGTCGCGCTACTCCAGATTTTAAGCGGACCTCCTACGTCAGAATCTGAATTGGAGCCGTATATCCATCGCTTTTTCGGTATAGACAGTATACTTTTATTGCTTCAAGAAAACCGTTTCGCGCTTTTTTTTCGTGATGATACATTCCTAGAAAAGCCTGCGGAAGTGAACCGTTTGTTTTCCTCCTGTGAACAAGAAGCCCAAATTCAAATTGGCATTCTGTATAGTCGGCCTATCCAAGCCCTTTCTGATATACCGGAATATTATGTTACGCTTAAACAAATGGAAGATATCTGCTTTTTCGCTTCAAAAAGCTTTGCACTGCCGGTGGACATCCAGCGGGAACCGGTTGAAGATTTTACCGTCTCTGTTCCGGAACTGAACCGACATTTAGAAGCCAAAATTCTGTCGCACGACTACGAGGGAGCCCTCTGTGACATCACAAAATTTTTTAATAACTTGGAAAACAGCCATCATGTTTCCTCAATTTATGTAAAATACACGGCGGTTGAAATACTCAAAGAAATCTTTAGGATTACCAATCCAAATGATATGCAAAAAGTTGTACAGGAATGGGTTCCTCGACTTTTCGTTACAGCCTCTGTTTGTGAGCTCAACGATCTTTTTAAAAAAATCATGGAGAAGATTCAGTCATCTCATAGCGGCAATATCAGCTCGTTTATTATTGACCAGGTTTTTTTGATCGTCAAAAACGAATATATGAACAATCCGTCTTTGGACTCTATCGCAGCCAAGCTGTATATCACACCATCCTATCTAAGCCGCCTGTTTAAGCAGGAAACTGGGCAAAATTTTATGGAATATTTGAAGAAATATCGCTTAGAAAAGGCTTGCGTCCTTTTGAAAAAGACGAACAAGCGTATCTCCCAAATCTGCAAAGAAATAGGCTATGAAAGTAGCTCATATTTCTGCGCATTGTTCAAGGCTGCCTACGGCATTACCCCAAAACAATATCGTGATGATGGAAAGGCTCAATGACCATGCAAAGGACAGGGAAACGACTCAGCCGATGGCTGCATAATCTGTCTTACCGGCGTAAAATATTTTTGATCACCAGTAGCGTATCATTACTTCCGATCATGATTCTAGGTTTTTTTGCATATGGGCAATCCCGTGAACTTCTGTACACCACCAAAAACAAGGATATCGATTACTATTTCACCCGTGCCTCTCAATCGTTGATGGATGAAATGAACATTTGCGAAGACGTAATTTTGGGTATGGAACATGAACCGCAATTTGAAATCATTTTCCAGCGGGATGAGGGAAATAGCCTCGAGACTGTACAGGATGTGTTCCGGCAAAAACTGGCACCGTATGTATATAATATTAAAAAATACAATTCCGTTATCCGAGAGATCACTTTTTACTCCAAGTTGGATACGCCTCCTTATCAAAGTTTGCTTCGCGACTATAACGAACAGATTTTTCCGGAAGAACTCAACTTGACCAAGGATGATTTCAACTGGTATTACAATGGTCGTTCTATTGTTGTCACCCGTATGATCTATGACAACTCCGACCAGTTGCATATTGGAAATCTGAGTATTTTGATCAATCCAAAGGATTTCATTTTCAAGACCGCCTCTCCGGAATTTTTCAACTACAGCGTTGTCCTGTTCGCGCCGGATGGAGAGTGCGCCTATCGACATCTTTTATATCAAGATAAGGAAAATCTTTTGCCTATCCAATTCTCTTCAATAGAAAAAGAACGGATAACCAAAAATGGAGTCCGCTATCTTGTCAAGTCCGTCTCTGTGGGAAACGGCTGGACGCTTTGCGCTTATGTTAATGAAAAAAGTATTACCAGCGGAAACGAAACCATTCTCGCCACTACATTTGCAATTGTTTTGGTCTGTCTTTTCCTTGTCATCATATCCGGCGTTCTGTTTTCGCTGACCTTTACAAAACGGATTGCGTCTTTGAACGCTAGCATATCGGAGGTCAGCCAAGGGAACTTCGATAAAATCATTCACTCAGAATATACAGATGAAATTGGCATACTGACGAACCGTTTTGGTGAGATGACCTCAAAAATAGACGAGTTGATTCAAAACGTATATAAGAGCCAAATCATCCAACAAAAAGCCGAACTAAAAGCATTACAAGCGCAAATCAAGCCACATTTTCTGTACAACACTCTGCAGGCCGTCAACTGGAACGCCATCACTCATGGCGATCTGGAAACCAGTCGAATAGTGGTCAATTTGTCTAATTTTTACCGGCTTATTCTAAATCGTGGAGAAGATGATATTTCTGTCGAAGACGAATTGATGATCGTTAAGTGTTATACAAATATTGAAGAGAACGTATATCATACTTTCAAAGTAAATTACGAAATTGATAAATCACTTTATCATTATAAAATAATTCCGTTGCTCCTACAACCACTTGTCGAAAATGCAATCAAGCACGGCATTCGTGAATCCGATGTAAAATCGGGAGAAATCCGCATTACCGTTAAGCAGCAGGACAATGATTTGCTTTTTTCCGTATCAGATAATGGAAGAGGGATTACAGAACCCGATGAGATGATCCTAAACCATCCGTCACACGGATATGGATTAAAAAATGTCAACGCCAGAATCAAATTGCGTTTTGGAGAAATGTACGGTATCTCCGTGGAGTCTCGATGCAATCCGACGACTTTCATAATTCGTCTTCCTTTGATTTATCCGGATAATCCGGATAAAAAATATTAAAGATAAAATTTGTGTCCCTCCCATCCCCTCATAAAGGCGGAACATTTGACTCATACTTTACCTACATTTCGGGTGTAGTGTGTCTTTCTTTTTTAAATTCTAGATGTGATAGTCAAAAATTTTTTCATAAGAAAGGTTACACCAAAGTTCGGCAAATCGATGCCCCAGCCCACGTTCACTGAACCTAATTTCTATCTCAACAGCCTGATCCTGTCTAGTCGTGTCATCATAGCAATAATCAGTGTTGGAGATTTCACGGTACTAAGCATAATCCCTATCATATCTTTCCGTGTTTGCGGGAATCAGAGAATGCATTTTATTCCTGGAAAAGTCTTGGTGCAGCATGGGTATTTGTCTTTCTGTTGTAATATAGGCTCCTTTTTATGGGTAGTTCCATTTCCCCTATCATGGTGGATGGATCCACCCATCACCATCAAGGCAGACTTTCCCCTTGGCGGCAGATGGTTCTCTTTAAGCGAAATCATCCCATCAGTGAAAAAAGAAGGCTGCTGTTTCCTCCGTTGGCACGATACCGCTGTTCGGTGGAAAGCAATTTTGCTGCTTGCAGATCGCGAATCGCCCGCCGTACAGTGGACACTGACAACTTCAGTTCACGGGCAATCGTGGGAATAGCCGGCCAGCATTGTCCCTCCTTGTTGGCCCGATCCGCCAGATACAGATACACTGCTACAGCCCTGTGAGGCACATCGGCTTTATAGAGCTTATTGAGCCTGCCCATCAGTCTTCACCTCCTGCTGAGGAGAGGGCGGGCTTCCTTGAATCTCACGAGGGCCGGTATGAATTCTTCCGGCAGTACCGTTTCTTGGCTGTCTTCTTCCACCAGAATCGCTGCATTCCGTCGTCTGCATACCGCCGCCGGGCAGAACGGAACCGCCCCGCGGCTTCTCAGTTTCCCTGTCGGGGTGATATTTCTTCAGAATTGCCTCCACGATTTCGGCCTTGTCCGCATAGGCTACCTTCCGGTTTCCCCGATCTTCCACCATGTATGGCTCACCGTCAAAGGTAATCCCCCACTTGAAAAACAGCTTGAGGTTGACCTGCATGGGATGGTATCCGGTTTTCATCACCACAAATCGGCCCTTCGGCAGGGTCTTCAGTTCATCCGCCGTCAGGAGCGGCCGTTCAATCATCTGAATAGACTGCGATGGATCGTTCCGCCCCTGACTGACCGAGCCGGTCTGGACCGTCCGACTGCCCAGGGCTTTGGACAAAACTTCGGCGGAACTGCTGTTGGGCGCGAACCCGCCGAAGATGGTGAGCTGGGTATTGTCTATAATGATTTCCGCCCCTTCCTTCCCGTAGTTTTTTTCCAGTTGACTGAAGGATTGGATGATCGGGACGATCTGCAAGCGGCGGCTTCGAGAAGCACTGAACATCATCTCGGCGCTTTCTATCTTTGGGAGGGTGCCGTACTCATCGCAAAAGAAGACACAACGGTTTTGGAGCTTGCCACCGTTTTCGTCCGCAACCGCCAGGATTTCCCGGTACAGCTGCTGGATGAGCAGTGACACCATAAAGAAGGTATTCGGATCTTCCTCCGGCATAATCAGAAAGACGGCTGACTTTTGATTGCAGAAGATTTCCGCGTCAATCTCGGTGTCGAAGCATATCTTCGTTCCAGTCCTTGTAGCAGGAATATTCCCTGAGAACGGTGATCCGGCTGGTCTCGGCCAGTGCCTCCCTGATGCGGTAATACGCTTCAATGCCTGCCTCATCGTAGTCAGTGCAGACGATCACCTCCCGGACGTAGGCGTTCTGTTGTGCTTGGTAGACCGCGGCCTGCAACCCGGCGCAGCACAACGCCACATAGCTGTGTTTCTGCCATCCATCCGAATGCAGGGTGAGATAAGGAACAATCTTTAATACAAAAACAGCCTTCCAAATCGGAGGGCTGTTTTTGTATCTATGCCCGGAAAGCCTGATATTATGGGCTTTCCGGGCTTTT
>CAJFGS010000066.1 GCA_904377855.1 Candidatus Avimonas merdigallinarum | reverse complement strand
GCGCTGGCGTTTACGCCTGGTTACAGGCAAAAGCTGCTGGAATTGTCCGCAGAGAGAGGCAACCGGTTTGCCGTCCGCTTCCTTCAGGACGGTACGCTGTTGCTTGTGATAAAGGATTTGAATCTGTTCGAGATGGGCAAATCCGAAAACACGGTGCAGCTTGTAGAAAAGCTGGAAAAGGAGATGGCGGACTTTACAAATATCCTTGATAAACTTGCAATTCCGGCGCAAAAGTTGACCGATCCCCGGAACATTTAAGGGAGGGTCTTGCGATGAAAAAGCTGATCTCTGCTTTTCTGGCTACAATTATTGCGCTGACTTTGGCCGCCTGTGCAAACGAACAACAGAACAGCGACGTGCCCAGCAATACACAAAGCGAGGCGTCAACTTCCACTCCTGCCCCAGATGAGAGCAATACAGCCATATTCGCAGCAACTGAGGGCACGTGGCGTTTGGACGGCGAAGAGGGCACTGCCAGCATCTATATGGATGGCGAAGGCGGGTTCATCGCTTATTACGCCAGCGGCTCTGTAGAGACTTCGGGATATCTGGAATATGTGGACGAGTACGGGGACGGCAACGGCCGATACGATCTGTATGACGGTGAGCTTGGCTACATCAACAGCTTTTATTTCGATTCAGATACACAGGTTCATATGGGCAATAACGACGGCAACATTTACATCAGGGAAGGCGCGTAAGACGATACCGTGTAAGAAATTGGATTTCTTGTACCATCTTTACCCAATAGCAATCCATCAGAAAAATTTAGGAGGTGTTTTTTATGACCGGAATTATTATCGCAGCGGTCATTGTCGTTCCCCTGCTGATCATCGGGATCTATATCGGCGCAACCTATAATGGGCTTGTGAAGCTGAAAAATTCGGTAGAGGAAGCGTTTTCCACGATGGACGTCTATCTGAAAAAGAGATGGGATCTGATCCCAAACATTGTGGAAAGCGTAAAGGGTTATGCAAAGCACGAGGCGCAGACACTCCAAAATGTGATCTCCGCCCGCAATATGCGCTACTCAGATATGACGGAGGAGCAGAAGCTGCAGGCCAATACGGAGCTTGCCAGAGGGCTTTCCGCCATTCATGTGCTTGCGGAGCAATACCCGGATTTGAAGGCGAACCAAAACTTTCTTGACCTGAACAACCAGCTTCAGAGAACGGAAGAGGATATTGCCAACGCAAGAAAGTATTATAACGCCGTTGTCCGGAATTACAACAATAAAACAGAGATGTTTCCGTCCTCTATTGTGGCAAACATGTTTAAATTCGGTAAGCGCCAGATGTTTGTCATAGAAGACGAGGCGGAAAAGGAAGCGGTAAGGGTGCGGTTCTGATGAAAAAGTGTAAAGTAATTTTTTCTTTTATTGCATTGCTTGTGATGATGTCAGTAGCGGTTTTCCCGGCACAGGCGGCAGACCACCCAGAGGAACCTTATTATATCACCGCTTATCATGTGGATATTGATGTGTCAGAGGATAATGTACTCAGCATTACGGAAGAAATAGACGTTTATTTCAATGAGGCGCGGCACGGTATTTACAGAACCATTCCGAAACGAAACGAGGTCGTGCGTGCCGATGGCTCTACGGCGGTCACGCGGGCGAAGATCCGTGACATTTACTGCAGCGAGGACTATGAAAAGTCCACGCAAAACAGCGACCTCATTTTGCAGATTGGCGATGCTGATACCACCATTACCGGCGACAAGCATTATACAATCTCCTATGACTATGTGCTTGGACAGGATGTGGCGGACGGCTACGATGAACTGTACTTCAACATCATTGGCGCCGGCTGGGATGCCTATATCGACAATGTGAGTTTTACTATCACCATGCCGAAGGAGTTCGACAGCAGTCTGCTGGGCTTTTCCACAGGCGGATACGGGTTTACCGGTTCGGATATCGTAGAGTATTACACGGATGGGCTGGAGATTGAAGGCTTTCTCTGGGAGGAACTGGAGCCCTATCAGGCCCTGACTGTAAGACTGGAACTGGAGGAGGGATACTTCTACTTCGATCAGGTTCTGCATATGTTAAAGCTCAGCACCATGGCGCTTATTCCTCTTGCGTGCCTTATTTTTGTATTTATCATATGGCT
>CAJFGS010000065.1 GCA_904377855.1 Candidatus Avimonas merdigallinarum | reverse complement strand
CGATCCGACGCCGGCCGCTGCCAGTTAAGCTGGCAAAATGAGCATAGAAAACGAGTGTCCTTATAGGATACTCAAATCCTATAAGGACACTCGTTATGGTCCGAGTGACAGGATTCGAACCTGCGGCATCCTGCTCCCAAAGCAGGCGCGCTACCAACTGCGCTACACCCGGATAGAAAATTCAATTTTCCCCTTTGAAACGTTCGAATATGCGGTCAGAATCATTATTTTAGGCCGATTTTCTGCACGTCGCCAAACGCCGGAATCCCGAATAAGCAGAAAATTTTCAGCAGGATTTTTCAATTCTGAAAGGCGCTATGTCATACCTTCTGAACGTCCAATCCCAAGAATCCATACCGCCAGCTGCATCGCGCCCGGATAAACTTGCTTGTCGATTATACCGCATCACGGGGCGCTGTGTCAAGCACTCTGCGCAGAGCCGAATAACAAGCCCAACCTGCACGGCTTCCTTGCGGATTTCCCCCGCATCGTGTACAATAGGAGGGAAAAGACGTGTCCCGGGCAGGCCCGCCGGCCCTGCCTCGGGGGAAATGAGGAGACTATGCCCCTTCAAAAGAATCAGATAGTCCGCTTATCGATAACGGGGATGACCGCCGAAGGAAACGGCGTCGGCCGCGTGTCCGTCCCGGAGGACGGACAGCGGGAGATGGCGGTATTTGTCCCGTTCACAGCGATAGGGGATGAAATCGACTGCCGGATCGTCAAGGTGGCGCGCAGCCATGCGTTCGGACGGGTGGAGGCGCTGGTTTCCCCTTCGCCCGACCGGCTCCCCTCCGGGGAGGACAGCGGCTGCCCGGTTTTTGGAAAATGCGGCGGCTGCGCCTTCCGCCATGTGCGCTATGAAGCGGAATTGCAGTATAAATGGCAGCGGGTTGCCGACGCGGTGAAAAGGATTGGGGGACTGGATATCACCCCGCAGCCGATTCTGGGGGCGGAGCAGCCGGACGGATATCGGAACAAGGCGCAGTATCCGGTTGCGCCGGGCGAAAACCGGCCGCTGATCGGTTTCTTCGCGCCCCGCAGCCATCGGATTGTGGAAGAACACCACTGCCGTCTCCAGCCGCCGGTTTTCGGAACGGCGGTGGACATTGTCGCCCGTTGGGCACAGGCAGCCGGGGCCTCGGGCTATGACGAGCAGACGGGGAGCGGCCTGCTGCGACATATTTACATCCGCCGGGCGGAGGCTACCGGCGAAGTGATGGTCTGCCTGGTCTGTACTTCCGGGAAAATCCCCTCGCCCGGGCGGCTGGTGGACGCGCTGAGGGAGGGCGTGCCGGGGCTCGCCTCGGTGATGGTGAACATCAACCGGGAACGGACGAATGTGATCCTGGGTAAAAACGAATTTGTGCTGTGGGGAAACCCGTACATCACCGACGTCCTCTGCGGGTTGCGGTTCCGTCTGTCGCCCCAGTCGTTTTATCAGGTGAACCGCCGGCAGGCGGAACGGCTCTACGGCCTGGCCGCCGAAGAAGCGGCACTGACCGGGACGGAAACCCTGCTGGATCTTTACTGCGGGACGGGGACGATCGGCCTGTCGATGGCGTCGCGGGCCGGGCGGGTCATCGGGGTGGAAGCCGTCGCCCCGGCGGTGGAGGACGCCTGGCGGAATGCGCAGGCCAACGGCATCGCCAACGCCCGTTTCCTCTGCGCGGATGCGGCGGAGGCCGCCGCCCAGCTGCGGGAGGAGGGGATTTCGCCGGACGTGGTGATCCTGGATCCCCCCCGGAAGGGCTGCGACGCCGCTTTGATTGAGACGGTGGCGGCGATGTCGCCCGGCCGGATCGTGTATGTTTCCTGCGATCCGGCGACGCTGGCACGCGACCTGGCGCGGTTTGGCGAGGAGGGATACCGGACGCGCCGGGTCACGCCGGTGGATATGTTCCCTCGCACGCCGCATGTGGAGACGGTTGCGGTTCTATCTCGGAAATCCGCAACGAAGACTTTCATCCCCGTGACCGTCAGCCCGAAGGACATGGGACTGGATGAGGCCAAG
>CAJFGS010000064.1 GCA_904377855.1 Candidatus Avimonas merdigallinarum | reverse complement strand
TACGCAGGAAAATCGCAGCCTCCTTCCCCACTCCTGTGGAAATTTTTGACAATACCGACAATTCGGTCGGATTGTCCACCACAATTCTCCCAACGCCATATTCCAACGCCATTCGAAGTTCCTGCTCGGATTTATTGTTTCCATGGAAATACAACCGTTCGGCTGGAAAACCCACCTGCATAGCCGTATACAGTTCGCCGCCAGATACGATGTCAGCGCCGCAGCCTTCCTGCATAACAATCCGGTAGATTTCTTGGAAGCAGCAGGCTTTGCTCGCGTACGCCACCATGCCGCCGTTTTCATAATTTTCGTCAATGGAATGCTTATAGTCCTGCAGCGCCTTCCGGATAGCGATTTCATCCATCACATAAAGCGGTGTGCCATAGGTTTTCGCCAGTTCTACCGTATCGCATCCGCCAATGGACAGATGGCCCTGCGAATTCACCTGTAAAGAATCCGAAATAAACATCCTAATCCCTTCCCTTATTCGACTTCCTCATCTTCTTCCGATACCACAAAATCCAGAATATCCCGCAATTCCAGCACGCCTTCGCCGGTGATAGATGAAAAGGGAAACAACTTTACACCTTCGAATTCCTCCAGTTCCTTGTTCAAGGAGTCCAAACGCTGCCGGCGTTGGCTTTGATTCAGTTTATCCGCTTTGGTTAGCACCACCACAAAAGGAATCTCCCGATCGGTCATATAGTTGAGCATTTGGATATCGTCTCTGGAAGGCGGATGCCGCATATCCACTAGCTGCAAAACCAAGCGAAGGTCTCGTTCCTGATTGAAATACCCTTCGATCAAGCCCGCCCAGCGCCGTCTTTCCGCATCGGATACCCGCGCATAGCCGTAGCCGGGCAGGTCGACCAGGCGCATTGTATCCAGCCGGTAAAAATTGATGGTTGCAGTTTTTCCAGGAGTGGCGCTGACTCTTGCCAATGCTTTACGGTTTAAAAGCTTGTTGATTAAAGACGATTTTCCAACATTGGATCGCCCGGAAAAAGCGATTTCCGGCAAGGTGGAGGGCTTCAGATGGCTGGCCAGGCCGGCAGAAAATTCATAAACAGCGGATTCCACTTTCATGCTCTTTCTCCTTACTGCTGATTACTGCTGAACCAGCGAACCGTTTATACCGCCCGGTATCGCTCCTTCCTCCCGAACGGCTGCTTCGGCAGTCAACCGCCCTGTCTCCCTTTCGGCTTTCCGATCCTCCGGCTGACAAACCAGAGCATGGCGGATTACGGTATCCAGATGATCCGCCGGAATAAAACGGATTGTCTGGCGTACAACATCATCCACATCGGCGAGATCCGGTTCATTGTCCTTGGGGATGATGACGGATTTGATGGAATGAATATAGGCGGCCATCGACTTTTCCCGCAGCCCGCCGATTGGAAGCACACGTCCCCGTAAAGTAATTTCCCCTGTCATAGCCACATCGTGTCGAACTGCGATGCCTGTCAGCGCAGATATCATGGCGGTCGCAATGGTTACCCCCGCAGAAGGCCCGTCCTTCGGTACGGCGCCTTCCGGGACATGGATATGTATATCCTTGTTTTTATAAAAGTTTGGGTCAATCCGCAGTTCGTCTGCCCGGCTCCGTACATAGCTGATTGCCGTGCGGGCCGATTCCTTCATCACATCGCCCAGGGAGCCGGTCAATTCGATTTTCCCGGAACCGTTGAGAATCGCCACCTCAACCGGCATCATTTCGCCGCCTACCGCTGTCCAGGCCAATCCATTGACCACGCCCACCTCGTCTTTTTTGTAGATGGAATCGTCCTTATACCGGCGCGGGCCGAGGATTTCATTCAATGAAGCCGTGTCGACCTTCACCGACTTTGCCTTTTCCTCCACCAGCTTATACGCGCTTTTCCGGCAAATTTTCGCCAAGCAACGCTCCAACCCGCGAACGCCGGCCTCCCGCGTATACCCCTCAATCACTGTATGGAGGGCATCGTCCGTCACACGGAGCTGACGCAGGTTCATCCCATGCCGCTGCGCCTGTTTTTTCAGCAAATGCTCTTTGGCAATATGGAACTTTTCTTCTGCGGTATAGCTTGGAAGCGAGATGATTTCCATGCGATCATACAGAGGCCCCGGGATAGCGCCGACATCATTGGCCGTGGTAATAAACAGCACCTGCGACAGGTCGAAAGGAATTTCCAGATAGTGATCCCGGAACGCCGCGTTCTGCTCAACATCCAGCACTTCCAGCATGGCGGAAGAAGGATCCCCGCGGAAATCATTCCCCATCTTATCGATTTCGTCCAGCAGGAGAACCGGATTGGCCGTCCCGGCCTGGCGGATTGCGTTCATAATCCGGCCGGGCATAGCGCCAATATAGGTTTTCCGATGCCCACGGATATCCGCTTCGTCCCGAACGCCCCCCAAAGAGACCCGGACATACTTCCGGCCCATCGCAGCGGCAATGGATTTAGCAATAGACGTTTTCCCAACCCCCGGAGGCCCGGCAAGGCAAAGCACTTGCCCGCGGATATCCGGGGACAGATTCCGTACCGCCAGCATTTCCAGAATGCGTTCCTTCACTTTCTTCAGTCCATAATGATCGCGCTCCAGAATTTTAGCGGCAGCGTCCAAATTAAGGCAGTCCTTGGTATACTTACCCCAGGGCATGGATAAACAGGTATCCAGATACCCGCGCACCACCGTCGCTTCGTGGGAACCGGCCGGCATTTTCGAAAGCTTATCGCATTCGGAAACCAGTTTCTCCTTGGCTTCCCCGTCCAAAGGAAGGGCGTCGATTTTGGCACGGTATTCCTCCGCCTCGTCCTGAGGGTTATCCCCTTCCCCCAGTTCCTGGGAGATCGCCTTCAGCTGTTCCCGCAGATAGTATTCCTTCTGGTTGCGATCGACCTGTTGACGGACCTTTTCCTGAATATCCCGTTCCAGCGACAGGATGGAAGCCTCCCGCGCCAGAATCAACATCAGGCTTTCGATCCGTTTTTCCGGATTGATCGTCTCTAAAATCTGCTGCTTTTCCTCTGGCGGAAGCTGGATGTTGGAAGCGATATAATCGGCAAGATACCCTACATTATCCGCAGAGACTACGCCGGCCAAGACGTCCGGAGAAATCTTTTGCACCAGCGATGCATACTGCTCAAAATATTCCCGGCATTCCCTCAGCAGAGCCTGACTGTGCGGGCCGCCGGAAGGGCGGCGTTCCAGGCACTCGCGCACAGCGCCCATGTAAAACGGCTCTGTCTGCACCATTCCGTCCAGCCGGGCACGGTAAAGCCCCTCTACCAATACGCGGACATTGTCCCCGGAGAGACGAAGCACCTGCCGGATCTTCGCAACAACGCCGATAGAATAGAGCGCGCTTACATCCGGCTCATCGTCCCGGATATCCTTTTGCGTGACCAGAAAAATCAGCTGATCGCCCGCCATCGCTTCATTGAGCGCCTGGATGGATTTCCGCCTTCCCACATCGAAATGCAGAATCATTTCCGGGAAAATGACCAGGCCGCGTAGAGCAAGGAGCGGCATGACCGCTGTGCGGGCTGTTCTTCTTTTGATTTCCATTCGTCGTTACCTCTATAACCTTTCCTTTATAAGAAAAACAAAGGGGCAGAGACAAATGCCAGGCGGCATCCGACATCTGACCCCATTGTCATCGTATTTTTTATTGCTGGATTACGCGGTAATCTGCCGCTTGGAGGAACGGCTTTTCGCCGGAAGCTTCGGCTTGGCCGGCTTGCGATCCGGGTTAATCACCAATTCCGGTTTTCCTTTGCCTTCCACGTAATCTTCATGGATAATTACCTTTTCGATGGTATAGTCGGAGGGGACTTCAAACATCAGGTTGGTCAAAAGCCCTTCCATCACCGATCGGAGGCCGCGGGCGCCGGTATTGAGTTCCATCGTCTTTTTGGCGACGGCTTTCAGGGCGTCCGGCGTAAACTCAAGCGCGACATTATCCAGCGTAAAAAGCTGCATATACTGCTTGAGAATCGCGTTTTTGGGTTCGGACAGGATTTTCACCAGCGCCTCTTCGTCCAGAGGATCCAAGGTGGTAATCACCGGCAGACGGCCGACCAGTTCCGGAATCAAACCGAATTTGATCAGATCCTGCGGCACCAGCTGGCGAAGCAGCTTGCTTCGCTCCACGTCCTTCTTCGAACGGACCTCGTTTCCAAAGCCGAGTGAACCGGAAG
>CAJFGS010000063.1 GCA_904377855.1 Candidatus Avimonas merdigallinarum | reverse complement strand
AAAGGTCAAAGAGGAAGAACAACTGCTGTCCGAAATGAAACAGAAATCGGTGGATATGCGTCTGCTTTTACAGGGGCTGCGGGAATTTACCGACATGAAGGAGCTGACGCCGACGATCGTCAACAAGCTGATCCGTCGCATTGAGGTGCATAATCCTGAGAAGAAGCACGCTCATAAGTCAGTAAAGGTGGATATCTATTTCACGGCGGTAGGCTTAGTAAGCTTGCCGGACGAGCAGGAAATCCGGAGGATAATGGAACAGATACGAAGCACATCACAGCTCCCAAAACAGCTCACCGCATAAAAAGAAAACGGTGTAACCCGCCACATATCGGGTTACACCATCTTCTCTACTTTTTACTGCCTTATTAGCACCGTGCATTGCTTGCCCGGCCGTTTTTATGCTGTTTTAAAGGGGTGCTTAACGGGACGCCATCAAATCGCAAAGGCGGTTGCTGAATTCCACCGGGTCGTCAATCGGCATCCCTTCAATGAGGAGGGCCTGGGTGTACAGCAGCTGGGCGTACTCCTTCAGCTTATCCTTATCGGTTTCATACAAGGCGGTCAGGGTTTTGAAAATGGGGTGGGCTTCGTTGATTTCCAGGATCCGCTCTGCCTTCACCTTGTTGTCGGTCGGCATGGCGTTGAGCACCCGCTCCATCTCCAGGGACAGCTCGCCGCCGCTCGCCAGGCAGACCGGATGGGTCTTCAGCCGCTTGGAGGCCCGCACCTCTTTGACCTTGCCGTCCAGCGCTTCGGTCATGAAGGCGAACAAATCCTTGTTTTCTTCCTGGAGCTTTTCTTCCTCCGCCTTATCTTCCGCCTCAAACCCGAGGTCGCCGGAGGACACCGAACGGAATTCCTTCCCCTCCCAGTCGTGCAGGACCTTGAGGGCGAATTCGTCCACGTCGTCGGTGCAGTACAGGATTTCGTACCCCTTGTCCCGGACCGCTTCGCTTTGAGGCAGGCGGGCGATCTTTTCCACGCTCTCCCCGCAGGCGTAGTAGATATATTTTTGATCTTCCTTCATCCGGCCGGCGTATTCTTCCAGCGTGACCAGCTTCTCCTCTGCCGAGGAGTAGAACATCAGCAGGTCCTTGAGCAGATCCTTGTGCTGGCCGAAGTCCGCATAGACGCCGTATTTCAGCTGCAGGCCGAAATTCTTGAAAAAGGCGTCGTATTTTTCCCGATCGCTGTTGCGCATGGCCAGCAGCTCGCTTTTGATCTTCTTTTCCAGGCGGGCGGCGATGGTTTTCAGCTGGCGGTCATGCTGGAGCATTTCACGGGAAATATTTAGCGACAGGTCCTGGGAGTCCACCAGGCCGTGCACAAAGCTGAAATAATCCGGCAGCAGATCCGCGCATTTGTCCATGATGAGCACGCCGCTCGCATAGAGCTGGAGCCCTTTTTCGTATTCCCGGGTGTAGTAGTTGTAGGGGGCGTGGGCGGGGATAAAGAGCAGGGCGTTATAGGTGGCCGCGCCTTCGGTGCTGGAATGGATGACCCGCGCCGGGTTTTCATAGTCGAAGAATTTTTCCTTATAGAAATTGTTGTAATCGTCGTCGGTGAGTTCGCTTTTGTTCCGGCGCCAGAGCGGGACCATGCTGTTGATGGTCTCCACCTCGGTGTAGGTTTCGTATTCTCCCTCGGCGCCTTCCTTCGGCCGGGATTTTTCCACCTCCATCCGGATGGGATACCGGATGTAATCGGAATATTTCTTGATGAGCCCGCGCAGCCGGTAGTTATCCAGGAATTCGTCGTAATTTTCCTCTTCGGTGTTCGGCTTGATTTCCAGGATAATCTCCGTCCCGTGCCCCTCTTTTTCGCAGGGGGCCACCGTATAGCCGCTGGCGCCGCGGGACTGCCATTCATACGCCTCGTCCGCGCCGTAGGCCCGGCTGCGCACGGTCACGCAGTCGCTGACCATAAACGCCGAGTAAAAGCCGACGCCGAACTGCCCGATAATATCGATGTCCTCGGCCTCGGCATTTTCCTTTTTAAAGGCGAAGGACCCGCTTTTTGCAATGGTGCCGAGATTGTTCTCCAATTCCTCTTTGGTCATACCGCAGCCGTTGTCGGTCAGCGTCAGCGTGCGCGCATCTTTATCCACATCCAGGCGGATGAAGAAATCCTCCCGGTTCACCCCGGTCAATCCGTCGCTGAGCGACCGGTAATACAGCTTGTCAATGGCGTCGCTCGCGTTGGAGATCAGTTCCCGCAGGAAAATCTCCTTATGGGTATAGATGGAGTTAATCATCAGATCCAGCAGCCGCTTGGATTCGGCCTTAAATTGTTTCATACCGGAAACTTCCCTTCCTCGATTTTCAAGCTGCAACAGTTTTAGCACTCTTGCAGCTCGAGTGCTAAACCAACTATACCGCGAAAAGGGGAAAAACGCAAGGGGGTTCCCCAAAGGCAAATGTAAAAATTTTGAAAACAGGCGGCTTCCGGCGCCCCCGCGTTTCCGGAATAATCGTCCTTTCCCGGCCGCCCGGTATATTTTTGGCAAGGGCAAGGATACTAACGACAGCGTCCCATTTTTCCGGGGCCGTGGGAAGCCGTCCGCTCTTTGACAGGCCGGAAAGGGAAACGCACGGAAATTGATTTTCGGAAAGGATGGTCTGGCTATGGGACCGGCTCGTTTATCGAAAAAGGATGGTGGTTCCGCCTGCGCGTTTGGGTGCAGCGCGTTTTCCTGGGAAACGGAGGATGGCAAGCACCTGTGGGGCAGGAATTTTGATTTCAACCAGATCGCGCAGGGAAGCCGCATCACCTATATGCCGCGCGGTGCGGCGTTTGCCGTCTGCAGCGGGGAGGGGGCCTGGGATACGGTCGTATACCGGGAATCCCGCTATGCAGCCGTCGGGACGGGGCTGATGATCGGCCCCTCCGCCCCGGCTTTTTACGAGGGGATGAATGAAAAGGGGCTGATGGGAGGGCAGCTGTATTACCGGAATTTTGCCCGTTTTCAAAAGGAGGCCCGCCCTGGGACGCTGCCGCTCCAGCCGCCGTTTGCCGTTACCTACCTGCTGGCGACATGCGCCACGGTGGAGGAAGCGGCGGCGGGACTCCAAAGCCGGGTGTCGATGGTTCATCGGCCGCTTTTGGGGACTGTCCCGCCAATCCACTGGATCTTTACCGATAAAACAGGGGAGTCCATCGTCGTTGAGCCGGATGAGGAGGGGCTGCATATTTACCGCCGGACCATGGGGGTGATGACAAACAGCCCCGGATACCCGTGGCATCGGCTGAATCTTCTGAACTATGCGCAGATCCGGGAGCGGGATTATGATGCGCTGGCCATGAACGGGGATTGCCTGGAACCGTGCTTTTCGGGCAGCGGGGCGTTCGGCCTGCCGGGGGATTGGTCGTCCCCCTCCCGGTTTGTCCGCCTGTCCTTTCTCAAGAAATACGGGATCAAAGGCAAGGACGAAATGGAAGGCGTTTCCCACATGTTCCGCCTTTTCCAGAGCGTTGCTTTTCCGCTCGGCATGGTCAAGGTCGGCGGGGCGGGGGAAGCTGCCGCCCGGGATGCCGGCGTCATCCCCTACGATTATACCGTGTATACCTCGGTGATGTGCGCGGAATCGCTGCGGCTTTATTGGAACTCGTATCGGAATCAGCGGGTTCAGTACGTCGATTTGTATGCGCTGATGCCGCAAAAGCAGTTCCTGCAGCTGGATTTCGATTTGCGGGAGGATTTTCGGGAGCGGACCGATTTTTTAGAAAACGGCGCGGTCTAGCGGCTGTGCCGTTCGGGATCGGGAAGGAAAAGTCGGTGAAAAACGCCCATTTTCCGGCAGAAACATTTTTCGAAAAATTCCGGTGGATTCTTCCGAAGATTTATGGTATAATAAAAAGCCACAAGCCGTTGGGCGGCTTTTTACAAGGGGGCGTAAAGGTTTCGACGGGGATTGTGAACCAGGGTAAGCGAGTAGCGGGGCAGGGCCGCTATAAAACCTGTAACCTTATAAATTAAACAACAACAATACTGTTGCTGTCGCGGCCTAATTAGGCTGCCGTCTTTGCCCGTAGTACCGCGGACGGGATAAAGGCGTCGATGAGCGGTGAACGTGAACGGAAGGGGCCGCGCCTTCCGTCATGACTTTGCGGCTACCGTAGCAGGAAGCCTGCCGTTCGGCGTCCTGTGAGGGGAATCCTCAAAGACCGGCTGCACTCGGAGAAAGCCCTGGCAAGTGATTTTCGGACAGGGGTTCGACTCCCCTCGCCTCCACCAAACGTGTATTGGACGAACACCTACTTCTTTAGCGGCGGCTTCGCCGTCAAGGTGATGCTCTGATACGAAACAGAAACCGCCATCTTAGATGA
>CAJFGS010000062.1 GCA_904377855.1 Candidatus Avimonas merdigallinarum | reverse complement strand
CTTGTGGTAGGAGGGCGACACCAATCCACAGCATCCCTTACAGTGTAGCACAGCCCTTGGAGAGGGGCTCTAATAACTACTACTCTATTATACAAGGATCGGCAAGGATGAAGGACTGTTGTAAAGCGATACTGAAAATCGGCGGCATTTTCCTGCTCTGCGCGGCGGCCATCGCCGGGGTGCGCTACCTCATGGAGCGCTCCCTGCCTTACCGCAGCGGCCCGATGAGCGAGGATTTTGAAGGATAAGCCGCTCCGCCGCCCAAAGGCCCCGGCGCCCCCCTCCTTTTTCGGTGGGAGCCCGGCGCCGGCTGGGAAGCGGCAAGCCTCCCGGGGAGGAGGCCTTTCCCCCTCCTTTTCCCTTTGGAGATAGCCCCAGCGAAAGAAAAGCACCCGGCGAAGCCCGGGTGCTTTTCCTTTTGGTGCGGGTTTTCGGGCGTTTTCCCTTGACGAAGGGGCCGCCGGCCGGTACAATAGGAAAGGTATGGTTTCCCGGCCGCTTTTGCGGGATACGCCCGCCGCGGGACCGGCGTCGTCGGGAACGGGAAACACCGGCGGCCGCTTCCCCGGCGGGGCGGCGCGGGACACGACATTCTGCCCGCCGGAGAAAAGGAGTCGCTTATGGCTGAAATCCGCCCTTTCCGTGCGCTGCGCTTCACCCCGGCCGCGGGCCCCATGGAAGAACTGGTCTGCCCTCCCTATGACATTATCAGCGAGTCCCAGCGGCAGGCGTACCTGGCCCGCAACCCGCACAACATCATCCGCCTGGAGCTTCCCCGCGACGGGGCGGACCCGTATCAGGAAGCGGGGGCGACCCTGCGCCGCTGGATTGCGGAGGGGATCCTCCGGCAGGACGACCGGCCGGCGCTGTACGTTTATGAGATTGAGTTTTCGGTGGACGGCTCCAGCGACATCAGCGGCATGCACGGCGGCCGGCGCAGCGTCATGGGGCTGATTGGCCTGGTCAAGCTGGAGGAGTTTGAGAAAGGGATCATCCTGCCGCATGAGGAGACCCTGTCCAAGGCGAAGGCCGACCGCTTCAACTTAATGAAGGCGACCAACTGCAATTTCAGCGATATCTACGCCCTGTACATGGACGACGGCGGGGAGGAGGAAGCGCTGGACATCCTGTCCCTGGTGTCCCGCGGCCGCCCGGTGACCGAGCTGACCGACGAGGCGGGGCTGGTCCACCGCCTGTGGGCGATTGACGACGAGGGCATTATCGCGAAAATCCAGGCCCACCTCGCGGATACCAAGCTGTATATCGCGGACGGGCACCATCGGTATGAAACGGCGCTGAATTACCGGAATTATTTGCGGGAGCAGGGTGTCCCCGAAGGGACGGCCGCGGATTACGTGATGATGATGCTGGTGGAGATGAGCCATCCCGGCCTGGTGGTGTTCCCCACCCATCGGATGGTGCGGGGCCTCTCCTCCTTCGACGCCGAGGCGGTGCTTTCCGCCTGCGAGCCGTATTTCGACCTGCTGCGGGGTGCGGACGTTTCCTCGATGGACGAGGCGCTCGAGCACGCTTACCGCGACGGGAAGCATGCGTTCGGGTTCTATACCGGCGGGGATACCTTCACCCTGCTCACCCTGCGGGATCCGGCCGTGATGGATACGCTGCTGCCGCAGCTTTCCCCGGCCTCCCGCGCGCTGGACGTGACCATCCTCCACACCCTGGTGCTGGAACGGCTGATGGGGATTGACAAGGAGAATATGGCCAACCAGACCAACCTCACCTATACCCGCGACCTGAGCGAGGCGCTGGACGGGGTGCGCAGCGGGGGATTCCAGTGCAGCTTTATCCTCAACCCCACCCGGGTTTCCGAAATCCGGGACGTGGCCTCGGCCGGGGAGAAGATGCCGCAGAAATCCACCTACTTCTATCCGAAGCTGATTACCGGCCTGACCATGAACAAGCTGGACTGATCCGCCGTCCAACCTGGCGGGGGCGTTGCGGCACGGGCCGCGCCGCTTCCTTTTGCAGCCAGCAGACTACGTTTGAAGCGATACAGAGTGTTGAAACACATACGTTTCAACACTCTGTATTTTTCTTTTCGTCGGGTTATGGGGCTGTCGGCAGGGAAAAAGGGCCCCGTGCGGCGGAGGAAGCGCCTGCCCGGGGGCGGTTCCATCCTCCGCCGCGTGGATTCCCCTGCCGGCCGAAAAAGATCCGGACAACACGGGCCGGGATGCGTGCGGTTTGACAAGACGGCCGCCTTTGCGCTATAATTAAAAAATACTATAACTAAGATGGAGGAATTTTCGAGCGTCCGAGCGACGAGGCGCCCTTTGCATGTACGGTGCGCTGGCGGGCACGGATATCCCCAGAATTCCCTCACAACGCCAAAAAACACAGAAAGGGATGGATGCGATCCCCGCGACGACAAAGGAGGAATTTGCCTATGGCCAGCATGAAACCGAAGCTCAATGAAAAATCCGGGCTATTGGAACTCGGCTTTCAGTTTACCGACGTCAAGGAACCCAACCTGTTTCGGAATATGTATCCGTACAACGATATCCCCAAGCTGATTTTCAACCAGCGGATTGTCCCCATGAACCTGCCCAAGGATATCTTTATCACCGACACCACTTTCCGCGACGGGCAGCAGGCCCGTTCGCCCTATACGGTGCAGGAGATCTGCGACCTGTACACCCTGCTGCACAAGCTGGACAACGGCAGCGGGATCATCCGCCAGACGGAGTTTTTCCTCTATTCGCAGAAGGACAAGGAAGCGGTCCTCCGCTGCCAGGAGCTGGGGTATGACTTCCCGCAGATTACATCTTGGATCCGTGCGAAGAAAGAGGATTTCGCGATTGTCAAGGAGATGAAGCTGAAGGAAACCGGCATCCTGGTCTCCTGCTCCGACTACCATATTTTCAAGAAGATGAAATGGACCCGGTCGGAAGCGCTGAAAAATTACCTGGAGGTGGTGGACGCCGCCCTGTGCGAGGGGATTGTGCCCCGCTGCCATTTTGAGGATATCACCCGCGCCGATTTCTTCGGCTTTGTCCTCCCCTTCGCGGAAAAGCTGATGGAGATGGCCCGGGACAGCGGGATCCCGATCAAGGTGCGCGCCTGCGATACGCTGGGGCTGGGCTCCTCGATTCCGGGGGTGGTGCTGCCCCGCAGCGTGCAGCAGATTATGTACGGGCTGACTAACTATTCCGGCGTGCCGTCCGAGCAGCTGGAGTGGCACGGCCACAACGATTTTTACAATGCGGTGCCCAACGCGGTGACGGCCTGGCTCTACGGCTGCGCCTCGGTCAACACCTCCCTGCTCGGCATCGGCGAACGGACCGGCAACACCCCGCTGGAGGCGATGGTGATCGAGTACTGCCAGCTCAAGGGGAACAACGGCGGCATGAACCTCAAGGCGATCACCGAGATCGCCGAGTATTTCGAGAACGAGCAGCATTTCGAGATCCCGCCCCGCACGCCGTTTGTGGGCCGCGCCTTTAACGCGACCCGCGCCGGCATCCATGCCGACGGCCTCATGAAGGACGAGGAAATCTACAATATCTTCAACACCACCGACATCCTCGGCCGTCCCCCGATTGTGGTGGTGGACGCCCATTCCGGCGCGGCCGGCGTCACAGCGTGGATTAATACCTATTATATGCTGGACGAGGAAAACAAGGTGAGCAAGCAGGATCCGGGGGTATTGAAAATCAAGGAATGGATCGACGCGGAATACGCCGGCGGACGCACGACCGTCATTGGCGACGCGGAACTGGAGCAGCAAGTGAAAAAGCATCTGCCCCGCCTGCTCACCATCCGGGAGAGCCGTTCGGAATAAGCCGACCCCTGTGGGAAGACATTCTCTTCTTTCCTCTCCGGATCGTATGGAAGGCTGCCCGAAGCCGGCGTGTTTCCCGCTTTCCACCCTGTCCAGGCCTTGTTTCTCCGCACAGGAGCCATCCCTTTTCAAAAAGGGGGGGGATTTCGGTGAAAATGAAAACGCGGTTTTTTCTCCCGCTTGCCCTGGTTTTGCTGCTGGCATCCGGATGCGCCGGGCAGACGTCTTCTGCGGTCCCTCCGGCCCAGGCGTCCTTCCAGCCGGCAATCCCCGACGCCTCCTCGCTGGAAGCGCGCGAGGAACTGGCCGGCTATCTGCAGGACATCGTGGGCGCAGACGGTAAGGTGTTCCAAGCAAAGGACGACCGGGGCAACCTGTTGGATACGGCCAAAATTATTGAGAACCCACAGCAGCCGGGGACGTTCCTGGCCATTTCCCATTGCTATGACTCTCAAGGGACGGCGCGGGTGAATCTGGCCTGCTCCACCGACCCTCTGCACTGGACGTATGTCGTCACCTTGGCCGGTGAGAAGGGGCAAAACGCAACCCAGCCCACCATCTACCCCGTAGAACAGGGCTTCATGGCCGCCTGGGAACAGGAACCGAAAAACCACATCCGCCTGGCCTATTACGATAATTGGGAGGCGCTGCGTACGGCGCAGCCCTCCCATACCTTTGACTGCCCCCGCCTGGGGTGGTATGCGGAGGGGACGCCCTGCATCTACTCCGCCACCTCCACCAGCGCCGATATCGGGTTCCATTATTACAAGGATAGAAAGGCCGCCCTGCTGTTTTGAACCGGCCCAAATTGTACGGACAACACAAAAAGGCCATAATGTAGGGAAATATGAAGCTTTAAGCGGAGAGGCGTT
>CAJFGS010000061.1 GCA_904377855.1 Candidatus Avimonas merdigallinarum | reverse complement strand
ATACAGGCCGAATTCCACATACATGGCCCCTTCCGCCCGTTCTTCCACGTTCCAGTCGGAGGTGTTTGCCGGCCGTTCCTTGATATAAATATAGAGGAAATAACCGTAGAGCTTGACGTAGGGCCCAAATTCCACGTTGGCGCCCACGCTGGCGATGGAGGTGCTCAGGATGCCGACGGCCACATCAATCTTGAAGCCCGCCTTTACACCGATGTAGCCCATGATATAAAACTGGAACCCGAAGCGCTCGTCTAAAAGGTCGGTTTCGCTGCTTCCCGATGTGCCGGAAAAGATCTTGACCCAGAAATTGTAGCGTTTGCCGACCTCATACTCCAAGTCGGTGCCCATGGTCAGGTTCACATCGGCGCGGACGATAAAGTCTACTTTAAGCTTGATAGCAAGGATTTTGATGTGGTACTCCTTGGAAAACAGCTCCCGGTTGATCAGCTGCGCCCAGTCGCTCTCGCTGTTCAGCAGCTCGGAATACCGGTTCATGAGCTGCTCGATCCCCACCTTGTTGTCCTCAAGGCTTTCTGCAGACAGAACTTCCTCGAACTCGGAGCTGACGTCGGTCATGTTGAGTTCCGCTTCCAGCTCCTCATAGGAATATTCCGTACCGCCCACATTGATCTTGGGGAGGGAGGTCAGTATGGAGTCTATCTGGTCGATGACGTCCTGGCCGCCGCCCAGCTTCCGCTGCACGCGCAGGTCGTTCAGCTCCCGCAGGGCTTTAGCGTACTCACCATTTCTTACAAAGTTGATAAACTCGTCAAAGGACTCTCTTTTCTGCTCGGAAACGGTGTAGGTTTTGGCGCTCAAGGAAATATTGGAGTAGCTCTTGATGTCAATGGACACCGAGCAGGTGACCTCCTTGAGCACGGGGATAATCAAGTAAACCTTCCAGTCCGTGTCCACATCCACGTTCAGGCCAAAGGCCCCCTGCTGCTCAAAGTAAGCGCTGACCTCGATCTTCAGGGAGGTGGTCTGCCCGGAGCTGACTTTTTTGTTCACAGAGAAAATGGCGCTTACGTCCAAGCCCAAGCCGTAGCCGTCCTCGTAGCGGTCATGCACAAGGACCGACGGCGTCACCGTGACGCCCTCCACCACGAACTTGGTCCTGCCGCCTCCGCCGGCCGCGGCCGCGAGGGGCCGGGCCGCCATGGCTTCAATCTCCGACTGGCTGACGCCCATATCCAGCAGCTGGTCCTGGATGCTCGGGGTCTGAAGGGCGCCCGTCGCCAGGATGGACGTGGCCTCGTCTGTAAAGCTGCTGTCCTCCAGCGCGGACATCACGGACGCCTGCAGCTCCTCTGTTTCGATATTGTCAAGGGTGATGGGCGTGCTGACAAAAAGCCCGCCGGCGAGGTCTTCAATGTCTGCCTTGTCTATGATTTCGTAGGCGGCGGTGAGCTCATCGTCCTCAATGCCCGTCACCTTGGCGTAGACAACCGTGCTGTTTTCCGTAAGCTTTGCAAAATCCTGGGTGTAAAACGCCAGCAGGTCGCCGGCGTTAAACTCCGGCGCCTCCGTCATGCCGAGGGCCGCCCGCGCGATGTGGTCATAGCTGTTGACGTCCACGGTGCCGGTGGCGCCAACATTCCCGGAAGGCAGGGCGTCCACCTGATAGGGGATGGTGTCGGGCATAAAGACGACCTCGTCCATGTCCTCTTCAGACAGGGATTCAAACTGGAATGCCCAGGGCACGTTCACAGCTGTCACGCGTATGTAGGCGATGGAATCGTCCTCATACAAGCCCTGCGTGTAGTCCCTCTGTCGCGGGTCCACATTCTCGTAGACGCACACGATGTCGCCCACCTCTAGGTACTCATCAAAAGGACGGATATCATCCGGGATAGGATTCGTAGTTATTTGCATACTTCCGGTCGTGACCTCGGCGGAACCGTCGGCATAGATGGGAATATCCAGGACTGTCACAAACTCCCTATTAGAATCCGGTGTATTGAGAGAATAAGAGTAGTCGTCGGTATCCTGAATAAACTCCACGTCGGGGTCGAACTGGATGGCGTCCTCTTCTTGCTTGGCGAAGGTCAGCGCCACGGTGCGGTAGCGCTCGTCCTTATCCGTAAAGGCCAGGCCCTCCCCCAGCGTCATCTCGTAGGTGCCGCCTGCGCGGAAGCCGCCGTCCGCATAAACGGTAAAGCTGCCGCCGCCATTGTCAGCGACGGCGAGATCCACCGGATCTGAGCCGTCCTTGGTCAGCAGGGTGATGGCCCCCTTAACCTGCCCGGCCGTTTTGCCCGGAGCGGTGATGCCGATTTGCAGATCGGTTTTCTGGTCCGTCAGGGCAAAGGAGTCAATGTACACCTGCTCCGCAGGCTCCATAGGCTCATACACGGCCCGCAGGGTCATGCCCCTTGTAACGGCCTCGGTCTGGTAAAAGTCGCTGCCGTCTTCCGTTTCCCAGCCGATAAAGACCTCTCCCTCCTTGCCGGGGGAGGGGATTTCCTGCATAATGGCATAACCTCTGCCGACCTTGATCGGGGCGATTTCCCCGCCGCCGTCCGTGTCAAAACGGACGGTGCAAAGGTCGTCCGTCAGCTGGATGTTGCCGGCGAGGTACTCTTTGACAAGTGCCACGTCGCCGCTGTCCACGGCTCCGTCCGCATTGACGTCCGCCTCGGTGAATTGGAGCCTGGTTTGTGCCTCCGCATCGCCTTCGATGTACTGCTCCATCAGGTTGACGTCCGACATATCCACTTTTCCGTTGCCGTCAGCGTCGCCGTACAGGATGCTGTCCTGAGCAAACGCCGTCAGGGCCCCCAGCGGAGCCATAGACAGCAGGATGCTGAAGGTCAGCAACAGGCTTAAAATCCGTTTCTTCATCCTCGTGTTCCCCCTTTACATGGTTTCATTTCATCTGTATCAAGATTACGCCGCCGCGGCATGTGCCGCCTTTGCTCATGCCCGCAGACGCCGATCAGCGTGCCCGGCGTCTGCCGGTAAAAGCGGCAGGAGCCGCAGTCGATGCACGGCTCGCCGTCCAGTGCTTCGCCGTATGTGCAGGCGTCCTCCCCGGTAAACAGGACAGGGCAGCCCTCCGGCGTGTAGACCGGGTTCTCAATAAAGTCCGGGAAAATTTCAATCTCCTTTCCGGAAAACTCGTCATAGCACAGAGGGATCTCCAACAGTACCCCCTCTATGTTGTACTGCCGTGTCTTTCCCACTTTTGCCCTCCTTCCTCCATGGCCTTTGGCTTACAGTTTGCTTATTCGCCCACATGATAACAGAAAAAACCGGCTTTGACATCGCCCGTTTCAGGAGGGTAAACGGGTAGGGTCAAAGCCGGTTTTCCGGTGGATTCGACTATTTCAGCATATATTTTTTCAGTTCCTGCCGCTGGCGGATGCCCAGCTTTTGCAGGACGGTGGAGATGTACCGTTTCACGGTATGAGCGGATATGTTCATGTGCTGCGCGATTTCCTGATTTGTCCATCCCCGCGCCGCCAGCATAGCAGTCGCAAACTCGGTGGTTGTCAGGTCGTCTGCAACATCGTGTCCGGTTTCCGGGTTGTGTATTTTCCGCCACCCGGCGGAAAACCGGTAGGTAATGGCGATAATCCGCTTGAAATCCTCCGGCCAGCCCGGCTTGATGACCGCCTCCAACATCCCGCCGAGAAGCCCGTGATGTTCTCCGAAGCCCTCAATCAGGTCATCGGGACGGGCGATCTCCCAGGCGGCCAGCAGATGCTTCTGTGCCTGCTGTGTCTGCTTTAAACTCATATAGTCCATGACCGCAACCAAATGGAGGTAAATGGCGGGGATAGGATACCGATCCGCCCCCATACCCAGGGTGGCCTCCACGATGCCGACGCTCTTTCCGTAGTCCTCTTTCAGATAGAGATAATGGGCCTGGACATACAGGGCAAACGCCCGCAGACCGGATGGCAGCAGCGGCAGGAATTCCTCCGCCGGGGGCATTTTTTCCGGCAGCGGAAGGTGCAGAAGTACGGAGGACGCAAATGCCACAAAGGCTTCGATTGCACGGATATACGGCGCTTTTCCCGCATTGGCAGCCAACGTATTCTTGATCTCTGTCAGCGCATACCGAGCGTGCTGGATCTGACCGACGGACAAATTTGCATAGGCATAGATCAGGCACGCAGAAAAACGGTATCCCGCATCAGGGCAGGTCAGGTACAGCTCCGCTTCCTGTATGGCCTTCTCTGGCCGGCCGCTGAAATAATGATATTCTGCAAGCGCAACCTCTTTTCTGGGACCGTCCTCCATCTCGTTGATATGGTCCAGGCAGCGCCCCGGCTCAAAAGGCGTGTTCATGAGCGGCATGAATTCCGGGAAGGCTTCCGGCTGCAGCCGGGAATGCTGGGAAACCGGGCGCTCCTTTTCCTTGCGCGGGTCCTGCGGTTTCACCGCGCTGGACGGAATCCCCCAGGATTTCCCGAATTTGCGGATCCCCTCGATCCGGCCCTCAGCGCAATATTTCTGCACCAGCCGGTCTGAAATCTTCCATTTTTTTGCAGCTTCCTGCACGGTGATGTATTCCATAGGAAACCTCCATGTGCCCTCTTTGGATGTGCGGCAAAACTATTCGCAATTTCGCACACTTTCAAGGCGCCTTTTGAAAACTTTCCCCCCGCTTTTTGTTCGTATATGCGAATTATTTTTGCCATGCTTTTTCTGTTCGCCATTCCGTATAGTTTATTATATTCGTTTACCCGACCATTTGCAAGTGGAAATAGGACATGGAGTTAAGGCCAGAGGATATACGGCATAAAAGCCTAAAACTGCCGGCGCCCTCCCCATTTTGCCGAACTTCAAAGTGCAGGCGATTGCCGACAGCACCCCCACAGTCAAGCGTACGATCACACAGATGGGCAACACAATGAATTCCTCCGTACTAAGTAAATGATAGTACCGGGAACATCATGAAAGAGGAATAAAATGCAAGAAAGTTAACATGTTTTACATCGACAACACAAAAAGCGTATATATGGGATTTTTGCCCATATATACGCTTCACATCTTTCATAAGGAATCCGCTGATTTCTCTTTCGGTAACCGAATTTTAAATACTTTCTTCGTCATACCTTTTTGCGGATCGTTTTTACCC
>CAJFGS010000060.1 GCA_904377855.1 Candidatus Avimonas merdigallinarum | reverse complement strand
ACTTTCCTATGCGCCCCTTGGCCTGGCTCTCTCCCAAAGAAAAACTTGCTGCTTTCTTTGAATCTTTCACTGTACAAAATGTTTGACAAACCTACAATTGAAATGGAAAAAAAGAAGGAAAGAAGCATGCTTTTTGGGAAAATACGAAAACATTTTTATAACAGGGATAAACCGGGATTCTCATGCATAAGGTATGTTGCATTTGACGCGAAGCCTATACGCCTGACGGCTTTTTTGAACGGAAAAAGTGATAGGCAGCGTCATACCCGGTGGACAGGTCACATATATTGGTCGTAGAGAAAGCGCAAAGGAGAGGAGCCCACATGGATTTCAAGGTGATAAACAAGACCGTCGCCGTTCCGGAAACCCTGTTTGACGGATTTGACGAGCGCCCGGTGGACTGCGATTTCGTACTGCCTGATTATTATCCCGATATTGCGGCAGTACTGAAGTGCACCCTTCGCCCGGTGATCCAGTCCAAGCAGCTCAACGGCGACCGGATGCTGGTGGACGGCGTGGCGGTCGTCCAGGTGCTGTACCTGGACGAAGCGCGCAAATGCGTGCATTGCTGCGAATTTACCAAGCCCTTTACCAGCACCTTCCCGGTCAAAGCGGGGGTTGGCGTCCCCTGTGTTTGGGTAACGGCAAAAACCGATTATTGCAACTGCCGTGCGACCAGCCCGCGCCGCCTGGATATCCACGGCGCTTTCAGCGTGCACTTGAAGATGCAGGCAGAAGGCGGCGTCGATGTGGTTTCGGGTTTGGCGGGGGACACCGTCTATGCAAAAAAGAACACGGTCGCCTATTCCGTCCCCGCCGCTTCCGCCGAAAAATCCTTTACCCTCAACGAGGTGCTGGAGCTGGGGCAGGGGAAACCCGCAGCGCAGGCACTGGTGCGGGGGGACGTTGTCCCGGTGTTCAACGACTGCAAGCTGCTGGCGAACAAGATCATCATCAAAGGGGATTTGATGATGAAAAACCTGTATATCTGCGACGCGGATTCGGGCGAGACGCAGCAGGTGCGGCATGAAATCCCCTTCAGCCAGATCATCGACGTCGAGGGACTCGACGAGGAATGGCAGTGCGATGTCCGGCTGGATATCGCCTCCTGCGACATCCATATTACCCAGAACCAGAATGGCGAGAACCGCTTGCTGGAAATCTCCATCAAGCTGACCGCCTGCGTACAGTGTTACCGCAACGGATTGGCGGAGGTGGTGACCGACGCCTATTCCACCTGCTGCCCGCTGAATTTGGAGAGCCGCCGTTTGGACACCGAATGCCTGAAAGCGGTCAGGCAAAGCGATTCCACCATCCGCGAGACCCTGGACCTGCCGGAAGACGGCGCGGCGCAGGTTATGGACATCTGGTGCGAGGCGGTCCCGGTCTCCGAGTCCTGCGACGACGGCCGCACAAAAATTACCGGCCGCATGACTATCTCCATGCTGGCCAAGGACGCGCAGGGGCTCACCTCCTATTTTGAGCGGCCGGGCGACTTTACCCTCGAGTACGACGACAACTGCGATACGGTGGAATCCGACATCCGGGTGATGGACGTCGATTACAGCATGGTCGGCACAGGGCAGGTGGAAATCCGCGCGGATTTGTCGGTTACCCGCCGCTGCTATACAACCGACAGCTTTTCTGCGGTCTCCGCAGCGTCCCCTGACGAGGACGCCGCCTTCCCTCCGGAAAAAGCAGCGCTCAAAATCTATTATGCCAGCAGCGGCGAATCGCTTTGGGAGATTGCCAAAGCGTGCCATACCTCGATGGATGCGGTTATGGAGGAAAACGCGCTTCCCGGCGATGTCCTGACCAAAGACGCCATGCTGCTTGTGCCATTATGCTGAAGGAGGGAAGAACGTAATGGAAGGAACCAACATCTATGATACCATCGCCCAGCGCACACAGGGCGATATTTATGTCGGCGTCGTCGGCCCGGTCCGCACCGGCAAATCCACCTTTATCAAGCGGTTTATGGATACGCTGGTCATCCCGAATATTGAAAGCGATTTCCGCCGCGATCGGGCGACCGACGAACTGCCGCAGTCGGCGGCCGGACGGACGATTATGACCACCGAGCCGAAATTCATCCCAGAACAGGCGGTCACCATCACTGTGGACGGCACGGCGACCATGAACGTGCGGCTGATCGACTGCGTGGGGTATATCGTCCCGTCCTCGCTGGGCTATATCGAGAACAACGCTCCCCGGATGGTGAAAACCCCCTGGTTTGAAGAGGAAATCCCCTTCAATATGGCGGCGGAGATCGGCACGCAAAAGGTGATTACCGAGCATTCGACTATCGGCCTGGTGGTGACTACCGACGGATCCATTACCGAAATTCCCCGGGATGAATACGAGGAAGCGGAGGAGCGGGTCATCGCCGAACTCCAGGAGATCAACAAGCCGTTTGTGGTATTGCTGAACACGATGAATCCCACCTCGCCGGAAACGCTGAATCTTGCGACGGCGATGGAATCCAAATACGGGGTGTCGGTCTGCCCGGTCAACTGCCTAGAGATGGACGAAGCGGAGATCCGCCGGATTCTGGAAAAGGTGCTCTTTGAGTTCCCGGTGCGGGAAATTTCGGTCGAACTCCCGAAATGGCTGACCGGCCTGGACAAAACCCATCCGATCCGTCGGGCGGTATTCGATACTGTTCGCAGCGCTGCGGAGCGGGTACATAAAATCAGCAATGTTTCGGCCATGACTGGGGATATCCTCCAGTGCGAGCATGTGGACAGCGCCCGTATGACCGCCATTGAATTGGGGAAGGGCTGCGCATCCATTGCCGTGACCATCCACCCTGATTTGTTCTACAAGGTATTGGGGGACACCACAGGGCTTCAAATCGACGGCGAGGCCGCCCTGATGGCCTGTATGGTGGAACTCGCAGCGATAAAGAAAAAGTATGATAAGGTAAAGAACGCGCTCGACGAGGTCGAAGCGACCGGCTACGGCATCGTCATGCCTTCGCTGGAGGAGATGTCCCTCGACGAGCCGGAGATTATCAAGCAGAGCGGGCGGTACGGCATCCGCCTGCGGGCGCAGGCGCCGTCTATCCATATGCTGCGGGCGGATATCACCACCGAGGTTTCTCCCATTGTCGGTTCCGAACGGCAGTCGGAGGATCTGGTCAACTATCTGCTGCGGGAGTTTGAGGAAAACCCGAGCAAGATTTGGGAGTCGAACATTTTCGGCACCTCGCTGTACGGGCTGGTAAACGAAGGGCTGCATAACAAGCTCTACCGGATGCCGGGGGACGCGCGGATAAAGCTCAAAGAGACGGTGGAACGGATCATCAACGAGGGATGCAGCGGGCTTATCTGCATCATCGTTTAACGCAGACAGGCGCAGGGGGACGGAGATTTCTGCCGCTCCCCCTGCCCTTTCCCCAAAAGAGGGACAAAGGGCAGTGTCCGTTCCCTAGCTCCTGCGGCTTTACAGGCCTTCGAAGGCCGGCGGGCAGGGCACTTTTGTGCGGGAAAAGGCCGGCCGCTTTGTCGGAATCCCCGAAACGGGGAAAGCGGTGTTTATTTTTTAGCGGGGCGGCGTCTTTGATTGGAAACGCCGCCCGGAAAGGACAGGATGAAAATGCCGGAAGAAAGAACTCGTCGGCCGTCGCGTCCAACGGAAAAGAAAAAATCCAGCGTGGGCTGGCAGCTGATCGCTGTACAGAGCATTTCCTGCGTCGTGGTCATTTTGATTGCGCTGATCTTTCGACTGATTGGCGGTTCGGCGTTTTCCCAGCTTCGTCAAAGCTTTAACCAGTCCATTATGAGCAATTCCATCCTTGCCACCTTTGCCGCCCTGTTGGACGGTCCCGGCAGCAGCGGGGAAGGGTCGGACGGCGGAGGTACAGCGGGGAGCACTACGACGGGGAGCGGTTCTTCCACCAGCGCTGCGGAAGGAGCCACGACGACCGGGGAAAGTTCTTCGACTGGCGGAACGACGGCCAGCACCGCAGCGGCGGGAGGCAGCGACCTGGCGGTCACCGAGCGGAAGGCGTTTTATGCCCCGGAAGGGGCAACGTTTGCCCCTCTGACAATCAGCCGATGCGCCGCAAAGCCGCTGGAAGCGGGGAAGGTCACCTCGTATTTCGGATACCGGGAAAACCCTATCCAGGGCGGGATAAGCTTTCACCAGGCGCTGGACATTGCGGCGGACGCGGGGAGCCCGATTGCGGCGATGTATTTCGGGATTATCCGGGAAATCGGGGAAAACGACAGCTACGGGAAATACATCAAAATTGACCACGGCAACGGGATCGAGGTGCTGTATGCCCATTGTTCTGAAATCCTTGTGCAGAAGGACGCGGTAATCCGCGCGGGGGAAACGGTGGCCAAAGTGGGTTCTACCGGTGACTCCACCGGCCCGCATCTTCATGTTGAGGTCAGGGTAAACGGCGTGGCCTACGATCCGGCCTATGTCGTCCCGATGGACGAATATGCTTGAGTTGCGGATCCGCGGGGTGGAGGTGCAGCTGAGCCTGCTGTTCCCCGCCGCAGTGGTCGTGCTGCTGTCCCTGGACCCGTCAGGAATGCCGCTGTGGTGCGTCGCCGCCTCGGCGATGCATGAGATGGGGCATTTTCTCGCCCTTTTAGCGCTGGGCAGCCGTCCCGCCTCGGTCAGCGTCGGGATGTTCGGGGTGCGGATTGTCCAGGACCCGGCGGCCCGTCTAAGTTATGGCGGAAGTCTGCTGGTCGCCCTGGCCGGGCCGCTGGTGAATCTTTTCACCTTCGCGGTGCTGGCGGCGACCACCGGGATGACCATGCCGGCAGCCGTCCATTTTACCATGGGCGCTTTCAATCTCTTGCCGGTAGGCCCGCTCGACGGCGGGCAGGCGTTGTACTTTGCGCTGGCCGGACGGTGGGGGGAAGAGGCGGGGGAACGGGTCGGCCAAATCGTCTCGGTGCTCACGCTTGTCCCGCTCGCCACGGCGGGATTCTACCTGCTCATTCGCAGCGGGTACAATTTCACCTTGCTGGCGGTCAGCCTGTATCTCGGGCTTCTTCTCCTTTTTAAAAAGCGGGGTACTGATGCTGCTGGACCGGGAAAACCTGACGCGTCAATACCTGGACCGCTATCTGACGGAAAATACCCTCTTCCCGGAGAATCTGCTGGAAACCACCTCCATGGACCTTCTAATCGATTTCGCCCGGATTGGTCTTGGAATCGCCGGAGTGATCCGCGAATTTGTCCTTGCGGATCTGGAGGAAGGAAGCCTTCTGGAACTGCCTCTGCCTTTCCCCATCGCAGCGCGGGAGATAGGCTTTGTTTGCCGGAAGGGACAGATGAGACCGGAACTGGAAGGCGCCCTGATAGAAAGTATTTCTGCCGGCAGTTTGATTCTATAAAAAAGCCGCGCCGCCGTCTTCCGTGAAATGCCAGCTTCACGGAAG
>CAJFGS010000059.1 GCA_904377855.1 Candidatus Avimonas merdigallinarum | reverse complement strand
TTGAGCTTTCAAAGAAAATCAAAGTCATTGTTGACGATAAGTCCCGCTATACCGATTGGTCTACCCGTGATGACATCAAAGCAAATTTGCAGGTGGACTTGATTCTGCTGCTGGACGAATACGGCTATCCGCCGGTAACGCTGGATGATGTCTATAAGGAAGTGCTGGAGCAGGCGGAAAACTTTAAGAAGTACGCCGGTTAAATACATATAGAATCAATCGGGTATTAGGGCAGCGCCCTAACGAGAATTACTGTTTGCAGCCGTATGGGGATACAAACAGTCTGCTCGCTAAGATGATACAGAAAAACCGGAGAAGGCAACAATGCTTTCTCCGGTTCGTTCTATGTTACCCTGATTTTTTTCGGCTTTGCTTTTGAAAGCTTGATAACCAAATCATCTACAGCGTCGGTATAGTGCCCTTCCCGCCGCAGTTTGTTCTGAAACCAAATGAGATTTTGGACAAGAAATCTGCACTCAGCTTCCGAAAGGTAAAGATGATATTTCTGCTCTTTCATATGTAAATCCACTCGCTGTTGACGATTTCAACGGCTCGGTTTCGGATGCTGTTCATCTTTTGCACCCACTCCATAGGACGATTGGCTTTCAGCTTTTCCGTGACATTTGTCTGTTCGGAAAGTACGGATACAAGCAACTGAAACATCCGCTCCGCCTGCTGATCTACCTCTGCCAGATGTCCGTTCAGTGTTCCGGCGGTCAGCAGATTGTAATACCGAATCCGGTGGCACTGCTTCAAATACCGCCGGTATCGCTGTCCCCAGATTCCGATTTCAATTTCTTTTTCGGGCGGTACTTTCAGATCGGGATATTCATAATCGCCCTGTCTGGTGTATGTGCCGCCTGCTTCTTCATAAATACTTTTCATCGTAAAAACCTCCTGTGTTTTATGTTGCTTTCATTCTACAGAAGATTCTCAAGAAAAACCAATGTGCCGATTGCAGTTTTAACGATATATACAGAAAAAGAGTACGAACCATTCGATCCGTACTCTCGTTTCTACCCTGCAATGCCGGTTTCTGTGTATTTTTCAGATACTGCCTTATACACACGCAGCAAACGGGCGAACTGCTTTTGGAAAGGTAAGATAGAAAAGCTCCGACTGGCGACCGGGCTCACATAATGAAAAAACAGCCGGCAACTCATCACGAATTGAAAAAGCAGGGAGCCCCTTGGGCTCCCTGCTCTTCTGCAGGCCTGGTGGACGTTAACGGACTTGAACCGCTGACCCTTCGCACGTCAAGCGAATGCTCTACCAGCTGAGCTAAACGTCCTTCTCTATTTTATCTGCCTTATATGAGGAACGTATGAGATTATACCGGATATTTTGCCGCTTGTCAATAGAAAATCGGAAAAATCTGTCCGGTATTTCTGTAGAGCTACAATACAAATTGGACAGAGAGAAAAAAGAAGAGAGAAAAAAGTAGAAGGACAGAGCCTTCAAAAAAGTAGAAGGACAGAGCCTTCATAGGGTATAGTTAAGTTGCGACACCAACAAACCCAAAAAAGGAGCTCTGTCCCTCATGAGTAACAGTATAACATCAGATCGATTACGCACTGACGGAAGTCCCGGAGGACTGCGCCTATTTCCACGCGCAGTTCCGCCGCGTCAATCCCTTGCCGTATAAAGGGGTTTATACCATCCTGGACGGCGTGAAGGGCCGCGGGCATTACGTCGGCACCTACATGGCCTGGGGCGTCAACAACTGCAGCTGGTGGGGCGAAGGGGAAATCAAGTTCTATATGGACGGCGATACCGAGTATCCCACCATCTGCGGGACAGGGACGGAGGACTATTTCTGCGGGTCGTACAATTTTGAAAACCCCCTTACCCACGACTCGTACGCCGCCTTCACCACCCCGTATTCGGGCCTGCACCAGGTGATCGCGCCGAACAAGCTGTACAGCAGCCAGATGCGCTTTGGGCTGTACCGCTGGCATATTACCGATCCCATCCGTTTTACGGAGGATCTGCGGGTCACCATCCAGGCCCTCGGCTGGCGGGAAGGAGGCCGGTACCTGCCCCTGCAGGACGATATCGCGTCGGTGGCGTTCTGGTACCAGACCCTGCCGCATGCCGCTTTCCCGCCCCTGCCGGATAAGGATTATCTGGAGGTCATTTGATCGCCGTCTGACGGGAAGCATTGTGAATGGGCGGCCTAAAGCCAATGCCCCTGGCAGAAAAGGGATGATTCTATTTCGGCCAGCAAGGGGCAGAATATACCGCCTTTTCCCGCCGCGCCGGTGTTTTCAGGGGCTGCCGCTTTGCGGCAGCCCCTTCTTGCAAAATTAAATTTTATTTTCCTCTTGTTTCCTCTTGACAAATTCCGAAAGCGGGCATAGAATAATAACAACATAGGAAACCGGTGAGCAAGAGTAGTACGCATGGTGTCAGGCGTTCCAAGAGAGTTGCAGGCGGTGGGATTGCAGCAGCGGCGGCGATGCGGAATGGACTTGTGAGGGTAATCCGAGCGGTTGGTTGCAGCCGTTAGGTGCGACGGGATCTCCGCCCGTTACCAAGGGAGCGCGCATGTTGGTGCGCGGAGAAAGCGTATCCGTGTAATGCGGATAAACTCGGGTGGTACCGCAGGAGTCAAGGCTCTTGTCCCAAGGGATTGGGACAAGAGCCTTTTTGTTTTGTCTGTGAGAAAGAGAGGGGGACCAATGGGATGAAACGATGGCGAAGCAGACAGGAAAACGAACAGACCGACATCCCGCATTGGGAAACCACGCATCCCTCGCAGGGGGAAATGCGAATCATTGACAAAAGGAGAATTTATCATGAAACGTTTCCGCATGGTTTATAAATTGACGTCCGCCCTTGCCGCCGCTTTGCTGGCACTGTCCTTTGCCGGGTGCAGCGGTTCGCCCGCTTCCGGGGACGGGTCGGATACCGCGGAGAAGAAAATCGGCGTCATCCAGTACGCGGTGCATTCCTCGCTGGACAATTGCTACGACGGCCTGATCCAGGGGCTGGAGGAAGCCGGATACATCGAAGGGGAAAACCTGACGGTGGATTTCCAGAACGCGCAGGGGCAGACCACCACGGCCGATCAGCTCGCCCAGAACATGGCCGCGAAAAACTATGATATGATTATCGGCATCGCCACCCCCGCCGCAATGTCCGCGTACGGGGCCGCGAGGAACACGGATATCCCGGTGATTTTCTGCGCGGTGTCCGATCCGGTGGGCGCCGGCCTGGTCTCTTCGCTGGATGCGCCGGGCGGCAACTGCACCGGCACCTCGGATCTGCTGAACCTGGAAGCGCAGCTCCAGCTCATCCGCGCGGTCCAGCCGGACGCGAAGAAAATCGGGATTCTGTACACGACCAACGAAGCCAACTCGGTTTCCCATCTGGCGGAAATCAAGGAACTGGCGCCGGAATACGGTTTCGAAATTGTCGAGCAGGGCGTGCAGAGCGGGGCGGACGTCCCTCAGGCGGCGGCAGCCCTGGCGGCCAAGGTCGACTGCATCAATAATTTCACCGACAACACCGTGGTGGATAACCTGGTCAGCGTGCTGGCGAAAGCGGAGGAAGCCGGGATCCCGGTGTACGGCTCGGAGATTGAGCAGGTCAAGAAGGGCTGCATCGCCTCCGAGAGCCTGGACTACATTGCGCTGGGGAAGGAAACCGGCCGGCTTGCGGCGCAGGTGCTCGACGGGGCCAATGCCGGTGAAACCCCCGTGGTGCAGGTGAAAGACAGTACGCCGGTGGTAAACCCGGACGTGTTCAGCTCCATGAATCTGACCATCCCGGACGCATACGCTTCGGCGGAAAAGGTCACCGCTGAGTAACGATAATTCCCAATCAGGCGGCAGAAAGGCAGGACAAAGACGGATGGATATTGTAATCAACCTGGTGAAAGCGGCGCTGGAACAGGGCTTCACCTATGGAGTGCTCGCGCTTGGGGTGTATATCACATACAGCATTCTGGATTTCCCGGACCTGTCGGTGGATGGGACGGTGCCGCTGGGGGCGACAGTTTCCGCCGTGTTAATCCTGCGGGGGATGAATCCGTGGCTGTCCTGCCTGTTGGCGTTCCTCGCCGGCGCAGCGGCAGGGGGCGTGACCGGCCTGCTCCACGTCAAGCTGCGGATCCGCCCGCTGCTCTGCGGCATCCTGGTCATGACTGCTTTGCTGTCGATCAATCTGGTGCTGATGATGGGGGGCACTGGCGGGCTTTCAATAGCCTCCCTCTTCAATTCCCCCACCATTGTGGACGAGCTGCCGGCAAGCCTTATCCCGGAAAGGGTGGGCGGATACGCGCTGCGCACCTTGGCGGTGACGCTGGTGCTCGCGGTGGTGTGCAAGCTGCTTCTGGACGGGTACCTGAAAACCAAATCCGGCCTGCTCCTGCGTGCCACCGGCAGCAACGAGCAGTTTGTGACCATGCTGGCCCGGAACCCGGGCGTTTCCAAAATTCTCGGCCTGGCGGTGGGCAACGGTTTTGCCGCCCTTGCCGGGGCGATCCTGGCACAGAAGAACGGCTCGGCGGACCTGCAGATGGGGCAGGGGATGGTGGTCATCGGCCTGGCTTCGGTGATTATCGGCACCAGCGTCTTCCGGGGAATCCGCCGCATGAAGGATACCACCAAGGTCCTTTTGGGCGCGCTGATCTATGCGACCTGCCTGCAGGTTGCGCTGGCGTTCGGGCTGCCGACCGCCTGGCTCAAGATGCTGATGGCGGCGCTCTTCGTCCTGGCGCTGGTATCGACCGACTTGCTGGACGGCGGGCTCCGCAAAACCGCGAAGGGGGGAAAATGAAATGCTGCAGTGCAAACAGCTGATAAAACGCTTCAATGTCGGGACCCCGGACGAAACGGTTTTGTTCGACGGCTTTTCCTTTGAAGCGGAGAAGGGCGAGTTCGTGTCGATTATCGGCTCCAACGGATCGGGGAAAACCACCCTGCTCAACCTTATCTGCGGCACCCTTCCCTTGGACGGCGGGCAGATCCTGTTTAACGGCCGGGACATCACCCGCCTGAGCGAGCACAAGCGGGCGGCGACGATCGGCCGGGTGTTCCAGGACCCGCAGAAGGGCACCTGCGCGAATCTGACCATCCTGGAGAATATGGCCCTTGCGGACAACAAAAAAGGGGCTTACGGCCTGGCCGGCGCGGTCAACAGAAGGCGGATCGATTATTACCGCTCCCTGCTGGAAGAATGCGGCTTGGGGCTGGAAAACCGGCTGAATACCCTTGCCGGCTCCCTGTCCGGCGGCCAGCGGCAGGCGCTGGCGCTGGTGATTGCCAATATGACCGACGTGGAACTGCTGATTCTGGACGAGCATACCGCCGCTTTGGATCCGAAGTCCAGCGAAACGGTGATGCGGCTGACCGATAAGCTGGTCAGCGAAAAGAAGATCACAACGTTAATGGTGACGCATAACCTTCGCTTTGCCCTGGAGTACGGCAGCCGCCTGGTGATGATGCATATGGGCCGCAGCGTGATAGACCTGCGGGGGGAAGACAAAAAGAACGCAAAAATCGACGATCTCCTGCAGACCTTCAACGAAATCAGCATCGAGTGCGGGAATTAGGGCGGAGCGTCCGTCCGGCTCTGCGGGGCGATTCGTATAAGAAATCTTCATTGAATAGAAAAGGAGAGATTAACCATGAGCAAGAGCAACATCCCCTATCGTGTGTACCTGTCGGAAGAAGAAATGCCCCGTCAGTGGTATAATCTCCGCGCGGATATGAAGGCTCAGCCCGATCCCTATCTGCATCCTGTGACCCACCAGCCGGTGGGGCCGGAGGATATGCTGCCCATTTTCTGCGACAAGCTCTGCGCGCAGGAGATGAACACGGCCGACCGTTATATCGACATCCCGGAGGAAGTGCAGAATTTCTATCGGATTTTCCGCCCGTCGCCGCTCTGCCGGGCGTATAACCTGGAAAAAGCGCTGGGCACCCCTGCCAAGATTTATTACAAATTTGAGGGGAACAACACCTCCGGCTCCCATAAGCTGAACTCCGCCGCCGCCCAGGTCTATTACGCCAAGGAGCAGGGGCTGACCTCCCTCACCACCGAAACCGGCGCCGGGCAGTGGGGGACCGCTCTAGCGATGGCCTGCGCCCACTACGGTATCGACCTGACGGTTTATATGGTCAAGGTCAGCTACGAGCAGAAGCCGTTCCGCAAGGCGGTCATCGAAACATTCGGCGCGGATATCATCCCCAGCCCCTCCGATACTACCGCGGTCGGCCGCGCGATTCTCAAGGCCCACCCCGGGACAGGCGGTTCCCTGGGCTGCGCTATTTCCGAAGCGATTGAGAAGGCCACCCATACCGAAAACTGCCGCTATGTCCTTGGTTCGGTGCTCAACCAGGTGCTGCTGCATCAGTCGGTTATCGGGCTGGAAGCAAAAACGGCGATGGAGAAAATCGGCGAATATCCGGATATCATCATCGGCTGCGCGGGCGGCGGATCCAACCTGGGCGGGCTTATGGCAGCCTTTATGAAGGATACGCTGGACGGGACCAGGCCGGATACCGAGTATATCGCGGTGGAGCCGGCTTCCTGCCCCTCCCTGACCCGCGGGAAGTATGCATATGATTTCTGCGATACCGGCCATGTTACCCCGCTGGCCCGGATGTATACGCTGGGGAGCGATTTCATCCCTTCCGCCAACCACGCCGGCGGGCTGCGGTATCACGGCATGAGCCCGATCCTTTCCAAGCTGTATCACGACGGCTATATGCGGGCGGTGGCCGTGGAGCAGACCAAGGTGTTCGAAGCGGCCGTCTTCTTTGCCAAGCACGAAACCATCCTCCCCGCGCCGGAGTCCTCCCACGCCATCCGGGCGGCGATTGACGAGGCGATCCGGTGCAGGGAAACGGGGGAAGCTAAGACCATCCTGTTCGGCCTGACCGGCACCGGTTATTTCGATATGAACGCGTATACCTCCTATCTGAATGGGAGCATGAGCGATTACATCCCCACCGACGAGGACTTGCAGAAGGGCTTCGACCGCCTGCCGAAGATCGGCTGATTGTCTGAGGATTTCCAGTGAAAGTCATGACCACGCCCAAAGGACGTGGCATGAAGAATAGGCCCTGTAAGGGCCCTAACACCAGCAGCGCCTAAAGGCGCCAAACGAGCAACGCCAACCG
>CAJFGS010000058.1 GCA_904377855.1 Candidatus Avimonas merdigallinarum | reverse complement strand
TTTTCGTACTACAACATTGATGTTCTAAATCTCGGACGAGAATTGGAATTAGAAAAAAAGTGGTTTTTATGTCGGACACCACAGCGATTGTTACATATCCACGATGAATTGTACGCTGCAAAAGGTGTTGAAGGGCGAGATTATTTCCGTATCAAATTATTGGAACTCTTTTATCATATTAGGGAATCGGCTTCTTTGGCATTTAGCGGCCGATGGCATATAACGCCGGAGCGTCTTACGGTGTGCTTTCGGTAGGACAAAAAGGGGCGGGCCGGCTGGTATGAACTTGCCGACCCGCCCCTTTGATGCTTTATAGGCCCTTCTGAGGAAACACAGCGGCATTATCCGTCCATGCCCTTGCCCCATTTCAAAAAATCCCCAAAGCCAACGGTGTTGCTCCGGCCGTCCCGCAGGGGGCAGGCGGGAGGCGCCATGGAGGCAGACGTCCTGCATCGGCATATTAGTTTCGCCGAATCCTATCGGAGCAAACGGAAAATGGAAAAATAGCCGCCGCTATGCTGGTTGCTTCCGGCCTGTACAACGATCGCTGCCGGATGTTTTGAAGCCGCTGCGCGCCGCTCGCAAAAATCGTTTCAGGGGAAACTGCGCTTATAGAGGTCGCTGCCGTTCCTTTCCCTGCTCTTCTCTATATTCTTCCCAGTCCCGGTACCGTACCCAATCCCCGGAAAACTCCCATTCCAGAAGCATTGTTCGGAATTCAGCGCTAATCTCCATGAGGCTTCCGACTGGCTCCACCCCATGGACAGCTAGTGCATAAGCCAACGCATCCGCGGCGTTTTCCAACAGCTTGCCCCGGTTTTTCCCTATGCCGACATACAACACATCTCCGTCTCCTTTATCCCCTGAAGAGACCCCGGACGCCGCCTGTTCTCCGTTTTTCAATGCCCGGTTCCGCCGCGGAGGCGCCCAAAGCGCACCGCCCTCTGCTTCAGCCCGCAGCCTGCGATTCTTCTTTCCTCTCGAATAAATAGTCCAAGCTCATCCCTGGGAAAAAACGATCGCGCAGCCGGATTGCCTCGTCAAGCCGGAAACGGGAAGGCTCGTTCAATTTGGCAGAAAAGGTGCCGGGATTCTTTCCCAACGCTTTAGCGGCAGCCCCGCCGGTTAGCCCGCAGCGGGCCATTTCTGCTTTCAGGTTGGGATAAAGGGCTTCATGGTTTTTCATTCAAATTCCTCCTTTTTATATGGGTCCTGCCTTCGGGATATGTCCAGCGCACTGCCTTTGCCGGAATTTTGCCTTTGTTCCTTCCTCCTCTCAAAAAAATGTTGAAGTAATTAAACTTTCGTGCTATTCTAGTAGTATGAAATAGCCGGGGAAAACCATTGCGTGTGCCCAAAAGTCTATTTAATTCAACTAATGAATGCATTATAGTCTATATTTATATACTTTTCAAGCCTCCATCCTTGTTTCAGGATATCTTTGGCGTTGTGCACAATCATATGCGCAGAAATTTGCGGAGGGGAACGATGTTTTACACAATTTATTGCTCGCTCTGTCAGGGGAAAGGGATCTCCCCCAGCCGCGCGGCTATGGAAATGGGGATCAACAAGGGGACGGTTTCGGTCTGGAAAAATAAAGGGACCACGCCGCAGGCGGCACAATTAAACAAGATTTCCGAATATTTCGGGGTGTCGGTGGATTACCTTTTAGGGAAGTCCTCCCATGAGGGCTTCTCCCCGCCGTCGTTGGACGAGCTGGACTTTGCCCTATACGGGGAGACCCATTCCCTGAGCGCGGAAGAAAAGCAGGATATTCTGGACTATGTACGGTTCAAAAAGGCGCAGAAGGAGCGATAACGCCCCTTCCTCCAGAAAGCCCAAGCGGTGCGCCTCCTCCGGCAGAGAAAGTCCGCCCAGCTGGTGCCGGCCGGGGAGCGGGAGAGAAGGAAACGTCGTCTAAAGCAGCGGCGCCATTTGAAGCGCCGTTCCTATTTGCGTCTTTTGGGGATGCTCCTCCCATAAAGGGAAAGGGCTGCCGTTATAAAACGACGGGCCCTTTCCTTTTGCGCAAAATAAAGCGAATTTTATCGGCAGCAGCCGTTGCGCCCACCGTTTCCACCGCCGCGGGCTTGTTCGGCACATTTGCAGCTTTCGCAGGCGGAGTGCTGGGCCTGTTCGGCGCACTCGCAGCTTTCACAGGCGGAGCGCTGGGCCTGCTCGGCGCATTCGCAGCTTTTGCAGGCGGATTCCCGCGCTTCGCAGGCGGCCTGGTTGGCCTCGCGCGCTGCTTCGCAGGCTTCGCGGGCGGCCGCCTCGCAGCGTTCGACCGCCGCGCGGAGATCGTCGATCCCGCTGCCGCTGTCTGCGGAACCGGAGCAGCCGCCGCAATCGCTGTTTTGGGAATGGCCGCACCCTTTCCCTTCCTGCGCGGCGCAAAGCATATCCGCCGCCAGGCTCCCGGGCGTGCAGGGATACCACGGCGTCGCGGACATGCGGTAGACGTTCATCGTCCCGCCGCAGCGATCCCGGACGGTTTCGCAGGAAGCTTCGTTCGATGCGGAACACTGGCGGCAGCCATTGCCGCCGGAACGGGACTGGTTCATCCTTCTCATACGTTTCACCTCCCCTCACAGTACAGGCTATGCAGGCGAGGGTATTTTTGCCACAGCCTGCATAGCCTTCCAGGGAAGCGAAGGCGCCGAATAGGGGGTAGAGTCTCTGCCCACCCGCCGCCGGCTTTTTCTGCCGGAAAACAGGAAAGGCTTATCGAAAAGCGGAAAGGTTTCTTGCTTTTTGGGAGAAACGCAGTATACTAAAAATAGCGGTTATGCCTTTTAAGCCGCATTGTGCGCGGCATGCCCCGCAGGGGCAGAACGGGGAGTGAAGCAGATGCCTTTATCCATTGAAGAGCAACTGAAGCGGGAAATTCTGGACCAATACCGCAGCGTGCGGGCCTTCACCCAGGCGGTCGGCCTGCCCTATTCCACGGTGGACAATATTTTCAAGCGCGGGATCAACGGGACGGCGGTCATCACCGTGGCCAAGGTATTCCGCGCCCTGGGGCTGGAGATGGACAGCATCGGCCGGGCCAATCTCCGCCGCCGGGGGGAGCCGGAGGGGGGAGCCGCCGGGCCGGAGACGGACGACAAGCGCCTGGAACTGCTCGTGGCCAATTACCAGGGGATGAACGACGAGGGGCGGGAAATGCTGGCGCGCCTTTCCGAAGATATGGCGGCGGGCGGGCGGTACCGCATCAAGGGGAAGGCCATGGAATTTTATGCCGTGGCCCGCAGCCGGGACGCCTCCGGGAAAGCGGTGGAAGGCCAGCGCTTTGATCCCCGCGCGGTCGAAGGCATCCAGGGCGAGGATTTCTGATGTTCTATTCGCCGAGTTATCGCCGCGCCGTGGAAATGGCGGCCCGGATCCTGCTGGAAAATCAGGTGAGCGCCTATCCGCTCAACCCGGTGTCGCTGGCCAACCGGTCCGGGCTGAAAATCCTGCCCTACACCCGCTTCGCTGCCTTGACCGGCGTGGCGGAGGCGGAGCTGCTGGCCTTGTCGGAGGACGGCTTTTCCACCTGCGTGGATTCTCAATACCTTATTATATATAACCCCGCCGTCCAGCCCCGCAGCCGCCGGCGCTGGACCCTCCTGCACGAATACAGCCATATCCGGCTGGGCCATGTGCCGGCGGAGGACGCGCTCCTCCCCTCCCGCCCGAACGAGCGGTACCTGGAAGCGGCGGCCGACGAACTGACCAGCTGCCTCATCGCCCCCCTTCCCCTGATTTTCCTTTGCCGGATTGAGGACGAGCGGGAACTGGCCCGCTGTTTCGGCCTTTCCGGGCAGGCAGCGGCCAATATCTTTGAAACCTATCGGAAATACCGCCGCTCCGATCTGCCTCCCGCCTTGGGATATGGCGCGGCGCTGGACAATTTCTGCCGCTTTGCGATGGAGTACACTTGGAAAAAAGAGCGGGAAAACGGCCGCCGCCGGTATTTTCAGGTGGATATAGACGCGTGAGCGGGACGCCTTTGTGCAGGCTTTCCGCACCGGGAAGCCGTTCCCGTCCGCCGGCAGTGCCGGACGGGCGGGCCTTTTTCTGCCCGAAACGGTTCGAACGCGTTCGGCAGGAATGGAAAAGGCCGGGGCTCGCCCTCCCGGGAACGCCGCCCGGTTCGGCCAACGTGCGGCGATGAATACACATAAAGCGCCGCGGCCGGCAGGCCGAGCCGGCGGCGATTGTAACGTTTTCGTTAATCTTCCCTTCCTGCGATTGCCAAGCGCCCCAAAGCGTGATACCATAAAAAATGGAAATACCTTCCCGGCGGACGGGTTTCCGATTATGCAGAGAAAGGAAGTTGTTTGGATTATGGCAAACCGCATGATTCTGAATGAGACCAGTTACCATGGCAAGGGCGCAATCTCTGAAATTCCCACCGAAGCCAAGAAGCGGGGCTTCCGCCACGCGCTGATCGTTACGGACAAGGATCTGGTGAAGTTCCAGGTCGTCAAAAAGGTGACGGACCTGCTGGACGAGGCGGGTCTTGCCTACACCGTTTTCGACGAGGTCAAAGCCAACCCCTCGGTGGAAGTGGTGAAATCCGGCATCGACGCTTTCCGCGCGGCGGGGGCGGATTCTCTGATTGCGATCGGCGGCGGCTCCCCGATTGACACGGCGAAGGGGATCGGCATCATTATCAGCAACCCGGAATATGCGGATGTGGTGAGCCTGGAAGGGGCGGTGGACACCAAAAAGCCGAGCGTGCCGATTATCGCCGTCCCGACGACGGCCGGCACCGCGGCCGAAACCACCATCAATTATGTCATTACCGACGAGGGCAAGCGCCGCAAATTTGTCTGCGTGGATCCGCACGACATCCCGGTAGTTGCGGTGGTGGATCCCGACATGATGTCCAGCATGCCCCGCGGCCTGACCGCTTCCACCGGCATGGACGCGCTGACCCACGCCATTGAAGGGTATACCACCCTCGGCGCGTGGGAACTCCCCGACGCGCTGGATCTGCTCGCCATCAAAATCATCGCCCGTTCGCTGCGCGCCGCCGTCCAGAACGATCCGAAGGGGCGGGAGGACATGGCTCTCGGGCAGTATGTGACCGGCATGGCCTTCTCAAACGTCGGGCTGGGCGTCGTCCACGGAATGGCGCATCCGCTCAGCGCGTTTTACGATACGCCGCACGGCGTTGCCAACGCGGTGCTCCTGCCCTACGTCATGGAGTTCAACAAGGATTATACCGGGGAGAAATTCCGTGAAATCGCCCGCGCGATGGGGGTGGACGGCGTCGATTCCATGTCCGCGGACGAGTACCGCACCGCCGCGATAGACGCCGTGCGCCAGCTGTCCATGGACGTCGGCATCCCGCAGACGCTGAGCGAAATCGGGGTGAAGGAAGAAGACCTCCCCGATCTGGCGCACGCGGCCATGGCGGACGTCTGCACCGGCGGCAATCCCCGGCCCTGCACGTACGAGCTGGTGCTCGGCGTGTATCAGAAAGCATTCCGCTAAGCGGAGCGCGTCCGGCCTGCGCATTTTGGAAGGACCGGAAGGCTACGATTCGGGCTTACAAAAAATGCGGCCCCCTTTTAGAAAGGGGCCGCATTTTTCCAAAGCAGGCTATGTTTTTCCACGAAGTGAATTGTCAAACTAAGAGCAACAGGAAAAGAGTTCAAAGTTCCATAAATCCTGAGCGGAATGGAAGTTCAAGACTTTACGAGGCCTGGCGTTAAT
>CAJFGS010000057.1 GCA_904377855.1 Candidatus Avimonas merdigallinarum | reverse complement strand
GGGCCTTCCAGCGCCTCTGCTTTGCTATACCCTTTTTGAATCATCTTTTTTCGCCACCACCATCCTTTTTGGGACTTGACTTCTAATAGTTAATCTTTCGTCATTCAAACCTCTATCCTTAATATGACGGATGATGAACACTCCCAAGAACGCAAAAAAGCGGCGCCCCCTTATAAGGGGACGCCGCCCGCAGCACCTGCCCGTTCGAAGTTTCGTCAGGCGGCAAGGTCGGGATTTTCCATGAGTTTCGGTCTGCATTTTTCTTTCTCCATGCTCCGCCTTTTTCTCTCCCTGTTTCGTTTCCTGTCACGGTTTTCCCGCCCTCACTTCTAGTATGACAGTTTTTGAACAAAATGAACGAGCAGACGGAAAAAATCCGCCTGCTCGTTCATTTTTCCTTACGCCCGGTTTCCCTTCTGCTCTTAACATCCTTATTCCGCAGGAGGTATTGGTTCCGGGCTTTTTTTATTTCATTTTGCGTAATCGACCGCGCGGTTTTCGCGGATGAGATTGACCTTGATTTGGCCGGGATAATCGAGGTTTGCCTCGATTTTTTTGGCGATATCCCGGGCCAGCAGCACCATCTGATCGTCGTTGACCATTTCGGGACGAACGAGAATACGGACTTCGCGGCCGGCCTGGATAGCGAAAGACCGCTCCACCCCGGTGAACTCGTTGGCGATTTCCTCAAGCTTTTCCAGACGCTTGATGTAGTTCTCCAGATTTTCGCGGCGTGCGCCCGGACGGGCGGCGGAAATGGCGTCCGCGGCCTGGACCAGGCAGGCAACAACAGTTTTGGCCTCCACGTCGCCGTGGTGGGCCTGAATCGCATGGATGACTGCTTCGCTTTCCTTGTACTTCCGGGCGATGTCCACGCCGATTTCCACGTGGGAGCCTTCGATTTCGTGGTCGACGGCCTTGCCGATGTCATGCAGCAGGCCGGCGCGGCGGGCGATTACCGGGTCGATCCCCAGCTCGCTTGCCATCATGCCGGAGAGGAAAGCAACCTCCATCGAGTGATTGAGGACATTCTGGCCGTAGCTGGTGCGGTAACGCAGGCGGCCGAGCAGGCGCATGATTTCAGGGTGGATGCCGTGCAGGCCGGTTTCGAGGACGGCACGTTCGCCTTCCTGTTTGATGGTGGACTCTACCTCGCGGCGGGCTTTTTCCACCATTTCCTCGATCCGGGCCGGATGGATCCGGCCGTCGGAGATCAGGCGCTCCAACGCAATGCGGGCAATTTCACGGCGCACCGGGTCGAAGCTGGAAAGGGTGATTGCCTCCGGGGTGTCGTCGATGATAAGATCCACCCCCGTGAGGGTTTCAATCGCCCGTATGTTCCGGCCTTCCCGCCCGATGATCCGGCCTTTCATCTCGTCGTTGGGCAGAGGGACCACCGATACGGTGGCTTCCGTAACCTGGTCGGCGGCACAGCGCTGGATTGCATGGGAAATCAGGTTGCGAGCGCGCTGATCGGCCTCTTCCTTCAGTTGTGCCTCGATTTCGCTGATTTTCAGCGCCTTTTCATGGGTGAGTTCGCTTTCCAGGTTGCCGAGCAGGTATTCCTTTGCCTGCTCAGCGGTGAAGCCGGAAATCCGTTCCAGCATCTCGAACTGCCCTTTTTTGAGGCTTTCCACGTCTTCCAGGGTAGCGTCGACCTTTTTCTGCTTGGCGGCAATCGCCTCTTCCTTTTTCTCGCAGTTTTCGATCTTGCGATCGAGGGTCTCTTCCTTCTGCTGGATCCGGCGTTCCTGCCGCTGGACGTCCGAGCGGCGCTCCTTGAGTTCCCGTTCGGTTTCCGTCCGCTGGCGCTGCGCTTCCTTGTTGGCCTCCAGCAGGATGTCCTTTTTCATAGATTCTGCCGCGCTTTTGGCATTGCTCTTGATTCGCTCCGCTTCCGCCTCGGCCGAGCCGATCGCCGCTTCCGCCGTCTTCCGCCGATGCGAAATCCCCGCTTTGAAGGCGAGAAGGCCGGCCACGACGCCGCCAACCACCAGTCCCGCCGCGCAGAACAGAATATACATTACAGTATCAGGCACGTTAAATGCTACACCTCCTTGTCTTTGAAATTTATCGTTCCTGTGGTATAAAAGAGGGGAAACACTTCCCCGGTCAAATTCTCGGGCTGGAACCCCCGAACGGCTTTCGTCAACGGCAGCGCCACCTGCCGCAGCCGGCCAAAAGGCACGGGAAGGGAAGCGCCGCTAACCGGCCTGTTCCATTCCCGGCGAAAACTTTTGCCGGCGGGACAAAAAACCCATTGTTTATTGTATCTCTTATACACGGGTCCTGTCAAGTACGAAAATCCGGATTTCTGTGGGAACCTGGCAAAAAAATAGGAAATATAAATAAAAATACCTTACATTATTCCAACGCATTTTTACTTAGTATCCGAAGATTTTCTGGAAGAGGGAGACCCGTCTGTCCGCTTTTCTCTTGACGGGTGATGGAGCGTGGGATTATAATACAAAGCATACTTTGCGGCCATACGCCCATGGATATTTTGCATGCCGGACGGCTGGCCTTGCCGGACAGCGGACGCTGGGTTCCGCGGAAAAACGGCCGGAAAAGGGGACGGATGATGGATAAAAAGCGAATCGAAGCGGCGGTACGAGAGATTTTGGTGGCAATCGGTGAGGATCCCGAACGGGAAGGGTTGGTGGAGACTCCCCGCCGGGTGGCCGATATGTACGAGGAGGTCTTTGCCGGGCTGGAAGAGGATCCCCGGCGGCACCTGAAAATTTTCAATGAGTCCAAGCACGACGAAATGGTGACGGTACGGGACATCCCGCTGTATTCGATGTGCGAGCATCACCTGCTTCCCTTCATCGGCGTGGCGCATATTGCGTATATCCCGAGGGACGGTCGGGTGATCGGCCTGTCCAAGCTGGCGCGGATTGTCAACGCCTTCGCACGCCGCCCGCAGCTGCAGGAACGGCTGACCGCGCAGCTGGCGGATTTCCTGGAGGAGGAGCTGAACCCGCAGGGGGTGGCGGTCATCATCGAAGCGGAGCATCTGTGCATGACGATGCGCGGCGTCCGGGCGGCGGGGGCCCGCACCCAGACGTCGGCCCTGCGCGGCCGGATGAAAGCGGACGCCCGCACCCGGACGGAAACCCTCTCCCTGCTGACCGGCCGCTGAGATGCCGGGCTTTTCTGGAACTCTGGACGGCTGGGACTCCTGGCGGCGGCTGTTCCGCTCCCTGCCGGCCTTTGCGCCGCTGGTGGAGGAAATCCTCCGGAGGGAAGGCCTGCCGTGCAGCGGGCCGCTGACCGCTGCCGGACCGGGAACCAACGCGGTGTTCCGTGCGGGGAACCGGGGGGAATGGGTGGTCAAGATTTTTGCCCCGCCCGAATCCGGCATCGATTCCATGAAGGATTACCAGGTGGAATTGTACGGATTGGAACGGGCAGGCAGGCTGGGGGTTCCGGCGCCTGCACTGCGCGCCCACGGCGTGATGGAGGACAAGTACCGTTTTGCGTATCTCATCATGGCGTTTCAGCCGGGCGAGGAAGCGGGGCACGCGCTGCGTGGGATGGCCGAAGAGGAGAAGCGGGCCTTTGTCCATCGGCTGCGGCTTTTGCTGGACCGCCTGAGCGGCGCGCCGCTGGAAGACGGCGGGATGGCCGATCTGCTCCGCGCGCGGGCGGCGGCGAACCGTTCCCCGGAGAACCGGCGGTGGGCGGGGCTTTCCCCGCCGCTGCAGGCGGAGCGGATCGCCTGGCTGAGGGAACATCCGGTGACGGAGGAAGCCTATGTCCACGGGGATATCTGCGGGGACAACCTCCTGCTCCGCCCGGACGGAGAGCCGGTGCTGATCGATTTTGCGGATGCGGTGGCGGCTCCCCGCTGTTACGATTACCCGCCGGTGCTGTTTGATTTGTTTGACTTTGATCCGCTGCTCATTCGGCTGTTCCGTGGGAATCGCCCGCCGGCGGACTTCGCGGAGGACTGTCTGACCGGGCTTTTTTGCACGGCTTCGGCCGGGATTTCTTGGAAACCGCCTGCGAACGGCTGCTTTCCTGCCGGTTGGAGGCTCTGCCTTCCTTCCGTTCTCTGCGGCAGGCGCTCTTCCGTTTGGCAGGAGGGCCGACATAGCCGGGTCTCTGGATTAAATCCAGCCAAAGTAGGCGGGATTTTGCTTTTCTGCCTTTCCTACCCACAGGGATATCCTCTTTTCGGTACTCAAAGACAAGACTGCCGCTTTTTCCTTCCTGCGATGTTTTGACAGTAAAAAATGAACCGCCCCAGAAAAAACGGACAGTGACAAAGTACCCCCTTTGGAAAGGTCAAGAAAAAACGGACAGAAAGAAAAGAGCAAAAGAAAGGCGGTCCAGATTATGAAACGAGCGGTATACGACAAGCAATTCAAGATGGCAGCGGTAAAACTGGCGCAAGAATCAGACAAATCCGTCACGCAAACAGCTACTGAATTAGGGATCAGTGGTTGCAGTCTGCGTCGCTGGATCAACGAGTATGACGAATATGGAGAAAGTGCGTTCCCAGGGCATGGGAACGCACTTTTCAATTCTACATATGAAGTAAAAAAGCTGCAAAAACGGGTCAAAGAATTGGAAATGGAGAACGATCTATTAAAAAAGCTCCAGGCCTTCTTGAAGCAAAAGAATGTGTGAGATTCCAGTTTCTGAAAGAACATCAGAAAGAATACAACATTCAGAAGGCCTGTAAAATCTTGCGAATCTCACGTTCTGGATTCTATGATTATCTCAAGCGCAGAAAAAGCAACCGCGCCATTGAAAACGAGGCGCTGACAGAAATGATCGAGGATATCTTTCACGAGCATCAGGGCCGGTATGGAGCCAGACGCATCCAAAAGGTATTGGAACAACAAAATGTCCATGTGAACCCCAAACGTGTTTCTAAGCTAATGAGCGAACATGGTTTGATTGCGAAAGGAACTCGGAGATTCTATCGGTATCAAGCAAACAAAACGGCTTATGATGAGAAAGAAAACATCCTGAATCAAGTGTTTAAGACATCGGCAAAGAACCAGATATGGGTTGGAGACATTACCTACATACCGACAAAGCGTGGCTGGCTATATCTAGCTGTGTTCATCGACATCTTTTCCCGAAAGGTTACCGGCTGGGCAATGGATACCAGAATCCGCGATACCCTTGTCCTGTCGGCTCTCAATCAAGCCATTGGACGGGAACATCCGCCCGAGGGACTGATCATTCATACAGACCGTGGCTGCCAATATACAGCCCAACGTTTTCAGGCTATGTGTATCCGATATGGCTTTCGCTTAAGTATGAGCCGAAAGGGCAATCCATATGACAACGCCATTATGGAATCCTTTTACCGTACCCTAAAAAGAGAGCTTGTTCAGGACGCCCACTACGACAATCCCGAACAAGCCCGCATGGATATCTTCAAATACATTGAACTCTACTACAATACTAAACGCATCCATTCTGCGCTTGGCTGGTTAAGCCCAACTCAATTTGAATCTCAATCTCTTTAATCGCTCTTTTCTTTCTGTCCGTTTTTTCTTGACCTTTCCAGCAAGGGGAACACCCTCTTTCCGGACATTCTGATAGAACGGCACCGCGTCGAGATACTTTTCAAAGGTGTCGGTATCCTTGAGGGTTACGGTGACGACGACATCATACCCCAGCCCCAGATCGCTGGTGGCCTTCAGAAACGGCTTCTTGTACGCTGCGAGCTTTTCCCGCGGCACGTCGGCCAGCACCAGGATGTCCACGTCCGATTCCGCGTCGTAATCCCCCCGGGCATAGGAGCCATAGAGGTAGGCGCCG
>CAJFGS010000056.1 GCA_904377855.1 Candidatus Avimonas merdigallinarum | reverse complement strand
GCATCGCCCAGGACGGAAGCCAGCGGCTTCCATCCTGACCGATGCTCTGATTCACTAAGTTCTACCGTGCAGGTGTCCAACTTGCACTTGCAATTTGCGTCAAAAAATTATTGAATTGTCCTGGCAAAATAAGAATTGGTGCGAAGCAAACCGTCAAAAATTGTACAAAGTTTTTTTGCAGCGTATCAATCATGCGGAAAGTACCCATGATTTCTTCGGCGATTGGAATCATTACGAAGGAAGAAGTGACGTCGGATATTACTTGGGATGTGAGATGATTAAAAAGCTGTCTACAAGGTATTCGTTGCTTGAGTTAGCAAATTTTGAAGAAGCCGATATTTTGGAACAGTTGAAATCCATGGCACGGTAGATATTCTTTTTAGCGGAACTTGCCGTTTACCGGACTTTGAAACGGCACTCTAAAGTGCCTGCCCCTTTTATCGTAAAAGGACCCGGATGCAATTGCGTCCGGGTTTTTCCTGCTCAGAGTGAGAGGCGCGCAAAAAAGGCCGCAAAAACGCCTCTCCTTCCCAGAAGGGCGCCTCACAATTGCAGATGCTTTAATAATGCTATGGCGGGGGATGCACGGCTTCCCGTCCATCCATTGGGAGAAGCGGCGGCATCCGGCATAACGTTTTCAAGGGCAGAGGCAAAATGGGAAATTTTGCCTCTGCCCTTTTGCGGTTTTTATAAGAGCGCGCCGGCCTCCCTGTCCCGATTCAGCACGCGTTCCATATGGGACAGATCGTAAAAGCCGCATTCATGGGCGACGGCGGTTTTTTTCACGCCGCCCTTTTTCAGCATTTCCAAAGCGGCCTTTTTCCGGTGGGCCTGCAGATACTGCATCGGGGTGCAGCCGCAGACGGCTTTAAAATTGCGCATAAACGTCGAGCGCGACATATAGGCGCGTTCGCACAGTTCCGGAACGGTTATCCGCCGGCTGAAATTTTCATGGATGTATTCCAGCGCCAGCAGTATGGACTGTTCGGTTTCCAGCGAGTAGCCCTTTGCCCCGGAATAGGTCTGCACCGTGAGCAGGTGGGAAAGCCAGTACAATATTTTCAGCGCCGTATGGTTTTTCAACGGGCCGGAGCCGGGATAATCGAAGGGCCCCCCTTCCGTAATTACCTCAAGATCCGGCTGAAGGGCCTGCAGCTGGCCGGGAGACAGCTTGAGAAACAGCGACTTCTGGAAATTGTGCCGCAAAAACGGTTCGATGGCCGTCAACAATTCGAACCCTTCCACTTCGGCTTTGTCTTTGGCGTAATTTTCCAGGAACTCGGGCCGGATGAGGAGGTGGAACACATCCAGCCGGCGGGTGCGGCTGTATCCATGAACGATCCCGGGCGGGATGACGAAAACATTCCCGCTGCCCGCCGCAAAGGAGTTGCTTTCGATTTGGTGGACGCCATCCCCGGCGAGGACGATATTGATTTCGTAAAAGCCATGGACATGGGTGGGGATGGCATAATCCCGGTAGGTGAAGGCGCGCACCATGTCGCGTTCGTCCGGGAAATTGTCTTCCAGGCTGCAGATGAAATGAGCAAACGGGGGCATAACATCGCCTCTTGAGATTTTAGTACAAGTTTTTAGGACGTTTATGCTATCATTGTACGACAGGATGCGGTACAATTCAAGAAAAAACCATACGGGAGGCGTGCGGTTATGGATGAATACAATCGGGGCCGGATACAGGCGCTGCGGGAGAAAGCGCTGGAGCCGGTGATGGACTTTGACCGGTTTTACCTCTATTTTTACCGGCGGTATGCGGAAAACGCCTCCCTTGGGCGGGTGGAGTGCCGCTATGCCGACGCGCTCGCTTATGCGTTTGCGCGGATCCCCACGCCGATCGGGGAGGGGGAACTGATCGTGGGCAAGGCGGACGCCCCCCTGTCCGGCGCGGAGAAAGCCGAATGGCAGGACCTAAAGAGCCGGGTTGCGGAAAAGCAGATTCACGAGGCCGGGCAGGATTCCCATATGGCGGTGGACTACGAAACGCTCCTGCGGGAAGGCCTGTCCGGGTTAATCCGCCGGATCGACGGCGCCCTTGCGGAGGCGGGCGAAGAAAAAGCCCCCTTCTACCGCGCCTGCCGGCAATGCCTCGAGGCGGTGGGGGAATACGCCGGGCGGTATGCCGGCGCCGCGGAAGGACTCGCCCATTCCTGCGCCGACGAAAGGCGGAAGGAGGAACTGGAACGGATTGCGCGGATATGCCGCGCCGTCCCCTGGAACCCGGCGGAAAGCTTTTACGAAGCGGTCCAGTCGGTATATTTCGTGACCTATTGCCTGACCTTCGCCCCGTTCCGCTTCTTTGCGTTCCAGCAGTTCCAGCTGGGGCGCCCGGACCGCTACCTGTATCCCTATTACCGGCAGGATATCGAGCGGGGGGAGCTCACCCCCGCCTTTGCCCAGGTGCTGCTTGACTGCCTGGGGATCCAGCTGAACAACATTGTCCCGCACGGGCTTTCCTCCGGCTATATGGTCGGCGGCCGGCAGGCGGACGGCCGGGTGGTCTCCAATGAACTCACCCGCATGGGTATGCAGGTGGTGGACGACGTCCGCCTGGTTTATCCGGCGGTCGGGCTTTGCTGCTGCAAGGACACCCCGGAACAGGATTTGGCGCTGGCGTGCAGAATCTTGTCGCACGGATGCTCCCACCCCGCCATATTTAATGACGACGTGATTTCCGAAGGGCTGAAGGGATACGGCGTCCCGGAAGGGGAGGCGCACGACTATATCCACAGCACCTGCGTGGAAATTACCCCCATAGGGGCTTCAAACGTCTGGGTTGCCAGCCCGTACACCAATCTTGTGCAAATCCTTTTGGATTTGATGGACGGCGGGTACGCGTCCTTCGAGGAGTTGCTGGGCGCGTACCTCGGCAGGCTGGGGGAATCCATCCGGGAAAATTTCGAGGCCCAGAACGGATACCGGAAGCAGCGGGCGGGAGAGGCCTGCAACCCCCTGCTTTCCTGCTTTGTCAAGGACTGCCTTGCGCGCGGGGTCGATATCGAGAAGGGCGGGGCGCGGTACAACTGGATTATGCCGAGCTTTGTGGGCATGGCCAATGCGGTGGACTGCCTTTATGTGCTCCGAAAATTTGTCTTTGAGGAAAAGCGGCTCACCCTGGCGCAGCTGAAAACGGTGCTGGATCAGGATTTTGAAGGGAATGAGCCCCTGCGCCAGCGGCTGCTCCACGGCTATGCCAAATACGGCAACGACGTGGACGAGGTGGATCAGTATGCGGCGGTCATCGTCAATTTCCTGGTCCGCGAATGCCGCAAATATACGCCGGCCCTCCCGGGTGCCCGGCTGATCCCCAGCGTCTTCTGCTGGATTATCCATGAGCGGTTCGGGCGGGAGACCGGCGCGACCCCCGACGGGCGGAAAGCGGGGTTCCCCCTGGGCGACGGCTCCGGCCCCTGCCAAGGGCGGGAGATGAAGGGGCCGACGGCTTCGATCCTTTCGAGCACGAAATGGCCGCACAAGGAATTGATCGGCGGCGTTGCCGTCAATATGAAATTTTCCAAGAAAATGTTCGGGGAATCCTCCCTCCAGGCAATGATGGGACTCATACGCACTTATCTGCAAAGAGGGGGCTTTGAACTCCAGATAAACGTGACCGACCGGGAGACCCTCCTGCGGGCCCGTGAAAACCCCGAGGCGTACCGGGATCTGCTGGTGAGGATCGGGGGATACAGCGACTATTTCGTCAAGCTGTCCCCCAATATGCAGAGGGAGGTCCTCCTGAGGACGGAGCATGAGGTGTAAAATGGACGGAACGGTCTTTCAGATACAGCGCTTCAGCGTGCAGGACGGACCGGGAATACGCACCGTGGTTTTCCTGAAAGGCTGCCCGCTCCGGTGCGTCTGGTGCCATAACCCGGAGGGGTATCTGCCTGTCCCGGAAATCTTCTTTTACCCGGACAAATGCATTGGCTGCGGCGATTGCGCGGCGGCCTGCCCGGCGCATCTCCATACGCTGACGCCCGGCGGCCACCGCTTTGAACGCGCGGGCTGCACCGGCTGCGGGCAGTGCGCTTCCCAGTGCTATGCCGGCGCATTGGAGCTTTCCGAGCGCCGCATGACGGACGAAGCGGTGCTGGAAGAGGCCCTGCGGGACGCGGACTTTTACAGGAACACCGGCGGCGGCCTCACCCTTTCCGGGGGAGAGCCCCTGTTTCAGCCGGATTTTACCCTTTCGCTTGCCCGCGGCGCCAAGGAAAAGGGCCTGCATGTCTGCGTGGAAACCTGCGGCTATTGCGATTTCCGCCCCCTGGAGGAAGTTTCCCGCTATGTGGATATCTTCCTGTATGATATCAAGCTTTTTGACGAAAAGGAACACCGGCAGTATACGGGGGCATCCAACCGCCCCATCCTTGAGAACCTGCGCGCTTTGGATAGGGCGGGGAAGAGGATTATCCTGCGCTGCCCGATTATTCCCGGCGTCAACCTCAGCCGGGAGCATTTCGCCCGCCTGGCGGAACTGGCCGACTCGCTGCACGGCGTCGAAGCCGTCCATATCGAGCCGTACCACCCCGTCGGCAGGATGAAATTTGAACAGCTGGGGAAGGAAGCCGCCTACCAAAACGACGCTTTCCTGGGCAAGGACCTGGTGGAGGAATACGTCCGGGAGATGAAAACATCGGCCAAGACGCGGATTCCGTAAAGCGTTTGCCGGCGGGCGCCGTTAGCGGGAGGGATATGTTGTAAAGCCAAAATGGTAAAGGCATCGGCCGGCGGCAAAGGCATCGTATGGCGCTTTCTCTTTTGCCGCTTCAGGGAAAGAAAACGGCCCTATGCCGGCGGGAACAAAAATTTTATATACAGGAATGCCTCCTTTTGCTAAAATAGAAGCGGATGTGGAAACCGCATGGAAAAGCAAAAGGAGGCATTATGGATAATAGCGCAAAGAGTTCCACACAATGAAAATGGCCCGCCCCGGCGGAAGATGCTGCGAAAGAATAAAGGGGCCGAGCGGGAATACGACGGCGCCGGACAGGCGGCCGGATAGGGGTTCAACCGGCCGGAAGGAAAAGGCGGCCGACGCAGAACGAGACGTTGGGAAGGGAAGGGGATGGCGCCGGTTGGAACGGCTGACCAGACGGACGGAAAACGGGGCATACCTGACGGACCCCGCTGATATCACCGCTGCCCCGGAAGGGGTTTCCGGCCGGGCGGTGGAACGGCTCGCGGCGTATGAGGAGCTGCAGGAGACGCTGCACTCCGAACAGGAGCAAATCACCCGCCGCTTGGAGGAAATGAAACAGGCGGGGCAGACCAAAACGGTCCGCTTCCGGGAACTCATGGTGAAAAAGATGAACAACGCCTTTGCCCTGGATTTGTTTCGGTGGCACGGCCTTTGACCGCCCGGCGGTTACCATGCCGGCAGCGCGCTTATCTTTTCGTATAAGCCGTCGCCGTAAAGCCGGTACTGCACGCCGTCCACGGTGAGGACGGTTTTCGTGAAAAAGGAAACGGTATGCATCTTTTCGTTGTTTTCGGCGCTGCGATAGGTAACCAGTATCTCGACGGGTGTAAAATCGCCGCCGTTTGCCGATTTCAGCGGCGGGACCTGCAGCCGGGCGTCGGCGCCTTCCAAAAGGGAAAGAAAGCGGTCGTATGCCTCGCCGGTCAATTCGTGCCGGTTCACGGCCCCGCTGCCGTCCGGGAAGTACTCGATGAGTTCGACCGCCGCGACGTCGTCCCGATCCATCAGGATAAGCCCGTCCAGGCTGCGGGGGAAGAAAACGAAAGCAAGGCCTGCCAGGAGGAGAAGCGCAAGAAGAATCGGCAGCCACCGGCGCTTGAGCCAATTTACCCATTTTCTTTGGCTGGTTTGCTCCATCGGAATCCCTTCTTTTCCTTATATTGTCTCCATCCTACTTGAAAAGGAGAAGGAAGTCAAGCGGACGCCGCTTTCCGGGCAGCCCGGCGGTGTAGAGCTACAATACAAATTGGACAGAGAGAAAAAAGAAGAGAGAAAAAAGTAGAAGGACAGAGCCTTCATAGGGTATAGTTAAGTTGCGACACCAAC
>CAJFGS010000055.1 GCA_904377855.1 Candidatus Avimonas merdigallinarum | reverse complement strand
GACAGGCGCCGCTGGCGCAACGCCTCTCCGCTTAAAGCTTCATATTTCCCTACATTATGGCCTTTTTGTGTTGTCCGTACAATTTGGGCCGGTTCATAAGCATAGAGGCCTTTTCCTGTACGGGATTACAGATTCATAATCAGCTTCAAAATCAGCATGGCGATGACGCCTGGGATGCCCAGCACCACGCAGGAAATCCCGGTGAAAAGGTTCAGCCCGAGCGATACGCCGGTGAAAGCGCCGGCGATGTTGACCGCCGCCAGTGCGCAGATTCCCTGCGCGCCGGAGCCGACAAGGCTTCGGATTGGCCTTTTGGTTTTGAATAACGCCACGATTACGGCAATGGCGATGCCGGCTCCGATTGCGGAAAGAAGAATCTGCAGCCATAAGCTCATGGGTTTGTCCAGTCCTTTCTATCCAACGGTACCGGCGCTGCCGCCGGCTTTTCAAACGCTTTCTTCCGCCATGCCTTCCGGCACTCCCTCCGGAAGGGGGTAACGGGCGGCAGTGAGCCCCCGGCTCTTGGCGCGGCGGAGCAGATAACGGTAATGCGCCCGCAGGGATTCCAGTTCGTAGATGCAGGCTTCGATCATGTCCCCGTCGCTTTCCATGGAAAAGCGCGCGTTTACATTGTCTATGCGCGCGCATACGTCCCGGATGGCCGTCAGCAGTTCGTCCGGCTCCTCCGCCGGCGTTTTCAAGATGGCTTTTCGAATAACTCCCTCCATGGTTGACCCGCCTTTCACAGAATTCTTATGCGTAGTATTGGCAGAATATGCCGCCGTAAACACCGGCGTTCCATTTTGCGCTTTGCCTGCTTTCCGGGCTGGTTGACAGGCGGCGGGCCCGCGGGTACAATGGGGACGGAAGAAGGAGGCCGGCGGTATGGCTCAGACAGGTGCAGTCCCCTATACGGTCCGTTATTCCTCCCGGCGGACGCTCGCCATCTGCGTGCTGCCCGGGGGCGGGGTGGAGGTACGCGCCCCGCGGCGGTGCCCGACCGGCGAGATCGAGCGGTTCGTCGGGGAAAAGCAGGCGTGGATTTCCCGCAAGCAGGAAGAAGCGCGCCGGCGCGCCCGGGAGACGGCGGCGCTGCGCCCGTCCCCCGGCGGGACGCTTCCCCTGGAAGGGCGGGAATACCCGGTCGTGCAGGGGGACGGCTTCCATTTTGACGGGGAACGGTTTTCCTTCCCGCCGGAGGGATGGCCGGCCGCCCGCCCGGCGCTGATTGCCTTCTATCGAAAAAGGGCGGAGGAAATCCTTCGTGCCCGGCTTGGCCGGTATGCGGAGCGAATCGGCGTATCGCCCGCTTCGGTCCGGCTGAGCCGGGCGGAGCGGCGGTGGGGTTCCTGCTCCGGGAAAGGGCGGCTGAACTTTTCCTGGATGCTGGCCGCGGCGGACGAGCGGGCGGCGGATTACGTGATAGTGCACGAACTCTGCCATCTGCGGGAACACAACCATTCCGCCGCCTTCTGGCGGCTGGTGGAGGAAGCGCTCCCCGACTACCGGGCTCGCCGGGCCCGGCTCCGCTTGGCGGAGCGGCGGATTGCAGCGCTGCTGGATTAAAAGGAGGGGTTCATATGGAAAAGGCAATGGAAACGTTCCGGCAATGGGTAAAGGAGAGCCGGCGGATGGTGTTTTTCGGCGGGGCCGGGGTCTCCACGGAAAGCGGGATCCCCGATTTCCGCAGTACGAACGGGCTGTATCACCAGCAGTACCGGTATCCGCCCGAGACCATCCTTTCCCATCGCTTTTTCCAGCGGAATCCGGAGGAGTTTTTCCGCTTTTACCGGGATAAGATGCTCTGCCCGCAGGCAAAACCCAACCGCGCGCATCGGGTCCTCGCGCGCTGGGAGGAGGAAGGCCGGCTGCAAGCGGTGGTGACGCAGAACATCGACGGGCTGCACCAGGCGGCGGGAAGCCGGACCGTGTGGGAACTGCACGGCTCGGTCCACCGCAACCACTGCCTGCAATGCGGCCGCTTTTTCGGGCTGGATACGATTTTGGAGAGCGCGGGGGTCCCGCGCTGCCCCTGCGGAGGGATAATCAAGCCGGATGTGGTATTGTATGAGGAAGCGCTGGAGCCGTCGGTTATGGAGGGCGCGGCCGAGGCGATTGCCGGGGCCGATCTGCTGATCGTCGGGGGGACCTCGCTGGCCGTATATCCGGCTGCCGGCCTGCTGCGGTATTATCCGGGGTGCCGCCTGGCGCTGATCAACCGCTCGCCCACCCCCATGGACGGGGCGGCCGATCTCCTGTTTTCGGACAGCATCGGGGAGGTGCTGTCCGCCGCGGCGCAGGATTAATCTGCCGGCGGCGCAAACTTTTCGGTAAACAGCGGCCTGCGGGCCGCTGTTTTTTCTGTACGGGGGCAGGAACTTTTTTCCAAAGAAAGGCTCAGCACAAAAAGAACAAATGTTTGACTTTAGGGCAGAACTCTGGTATAGTAAAAGGGCAGGGGACGGAAAAGTGGGAAAAACGATGGAAACCCGCCGGATTCACGGACGGGGAACCGAAAAAAGGAGTCTTTGCCATGGCCAATCTGATACTGCCGGCCCCGCTGGAGGCGGCGGATAAAATCCGCCTGACGCAGGAGGCCGCCCGGTATGATATTGCGGACGCCGACGAACTGACCAGCGATGAAATCGCGGATTTGGAAGCCATCCGCGCGCCCAAAGCCCCGCCGACCGTCCCGAAGCTGGGCCTGTCCAACGACTGCATTTTCAACTGTTCCTATTGTTCCAGCCGGGCGGGGCTGGAGTGCCGGCAGCGCTTCACCAATACCCCGCGGGAACTGGCGGAACTGGCGGTGCGGGCGGCCTGGAAGAACCCTACCCGCGGCGTATTCCTCTCCTCCGGCATTTACAAAAACGCCGATTATACCGAGGAACTGATTGTGGAGACGCTGCGGATTATGCGCAAGGAACTGCGGTATACCGGCTATATTCACGCAAAGATCATGCCGGGAACCGATCCGGAACTCATTGAGCGGGCCGGATGGCTTGCCGATCGGCTGAGCGTTAACATCGAACTTCCCCGCAGCGAAGGGTATTCCGTCATCGCCAAGCAGAAGAATAAAACCAATATCCTCACGCCAATGGGGGAAATCAGCCGGAGGATCCGGGAGCATACCGGGGAATACGACACCTCCGGTCGCCGGTTTGCCCGCGGCGGCCAGACCACCCAGCTGATTGTGGGGGCGATGAAGGAGACGGATCGTGCCACCATGACCCTGTCGGGGGCTCTGTACCGCAAATATCGTCTGCGGCGGGTCTATTATTCCCCCTTTCACCTGCCGCGCGCCTCCCGCTTTTCCTTTTTCCCGCAGCAGGATACCCCTTCCTGGCGGGCGCGCAGGCTGTACCAGGCGGACCGGCTGATGCAGCTGTATGGGTTCACGGTGGATGAAATCCTGCCTGAGGATTCGCCGGACCTGTCGTTTGATCTGGACCCCAAAGCGGCCTGGGCCATGCGGCACCTGGAACTGTTCCCGGTGGAGGTGAACACGGCGGATTATGAAATGCTGATCAGGGTGCCGGGCATCGGCATGACCTACGCCAAGCGGATCCTCCAGGCGCGCCGGACGCATCGGCTGACCCATGACCTCCTGCGGAAAATGGGGGTTTCCCTAAAACGGGCGCGGTATTTCCTGACCTGCAGCGGCAAATATGCGGGCGGGCGGCTGCTGGATTCACCGGCCCTCCGGCCGCTCGTCAGCGACGTCCCTTCCCAGACCAAACTGCCGGGGTGGAGCGGGGCCGACGCCTCCTGACCGTTCCGCTTTGGGAAGGGCGGGCTGCAAAATGCGCAAAAAGCACCGGGGATGGAAGCGTCCGCTCCCATCCCCGGTGAAAAGGCAGAGGATTCTTGAAAGACTTAGCCCGGACGCCTTCCGCCGACACTCTGCCAGCGCAGCGCCGCGGCGTCATTCGTGCGCAAAACGGGCTCTGCCGGCCGCCGCGGAAAACCGCTTTTCCAGCGGTAGCACCGCATCAGGGCGGGAAAACGGCCTGCTAGGGACTATGCCAAGGCGCCGGGCTGTTCGCCGCCGGCCGGGACCGGGCTGACGTCCGGTGCCGCGGGAGCGGAGGATTGCCCCGTCCCTCTGTGGTGGAAGGTGGGCACCAGGTCGTGCAGACGGCGGATAATCGCCTCGCTGTCCTCGTCGTTGACCGCTTCCTTGAGCGCCTGCAGCTTCTCAATAAAGTCGGGGATGTCGACGGGAATCTGGTTGCCGATGAAAATCTTGTTGTTCAGGGTGGACTGGAGCCCTTCTTCGCTCATGAGCAGTTCTTCGAAGAGTTTTTCCCCGGGCCGCAGCCCGGTAAATTCAATGCGGATGTCCCGGTACGGCTCCTTCTCGTACTGCCGGATGAGATTTTCCGCCAGGTTCAGGATCCGCACCGGTTCGCCCATGTCCAGCACGAAAATTTCGCCGCCTTTTGCCATAGCGCCCGCCTGCAGAATCAGGGAAACCGCTTCTGGGATGGTCATGAAGTAGCGGATGATATCCGGGTCAGTGACGGTGACCGGGCCGCCTTCCTCGATCTGCCGACGAAACAGGGGGATGACCGAGCCGTTGCTTCCCAAAACATTCCCAAAGCGCACCGCGGCGTATTCCGTGCCGGTGGACTGCTCGGCCATGTACTGCATGATCATCTCGCAGCAGCGTTTGGTCGCCCCCATGACGTTGGTAGGATTGACCGCTTTGTCCGTGGAGACCAGCACGAATTTTTTGACGCGGTAGAGATCGGCGAGATTCGCCACGTTGAAAGTACCGATTACATTGTTCTTGACCGCTTCTTCGGGGTTGGTTTCCATCAGCGGGACGTGCTTATGCGCCGCCGCATGAAATACCAGGCTCGGCTGGAACGTCTTAAACAGCCGGTCCATCTTTTTGAAATCCCGGATGGAAGCGATCTGAACTTCCAAAGGAATGGATTCGCCGTATTTCCGCAGGAGTTCCTGCTGGATTTCATAGGCGTTGTTTTCGTAGATGTCCACGAGGATTAGCTTCCGGGGGCGGTATCGGATAATCTGCCGGCAGAGCTCGGAGCCGATGGAACCGCCCCCGCCGGTGACCATGCAGACTTCGTCCCGGATAAACGCGGCGACATCGCGGTTATCAAAATGGATGGCCTTCCGGCCGAGCAGATCCTCCAGATTGATATTTTTCGCCTGGTTCAGCAGATCCTTTTCGCGGACGGTTTCATCCAGGTAGGGAAGGACCTCGATTTTGCATTGGGTGGCGGAACAGATCCGCAGAATCCGCCGGCGGTCGGTTTCCATGCAAGAGGGGATGGCAAAGAGGATGGTGCGGATCCCGAATTGCTCGCACAGTTCCGGGATCTTTTCGGTCGGCCCGCAGACCTTCACGCCATTTATGGCGCGGCCGATTTTTTCCTTGCTGTCGTCCGCAATGCACAGAGGGTTATAGCGGCGGTTGGTATGCTGCATTTCCGACAGGACGCGCCGGGCCGCCTGCCCCGCGCCGACAATCAGGGTGGGCTCTTTCAACTCGGTGGACATATGCCGGCTCATGGCTGCGTAAATGTATTGATAGATAAGCCGCATCCCCACAAGGGCGCACACGGCGATGAGAAAAGCAAACACCATGTAAACCACGGAAGGCAGTTCGTCGATCATTGAGGCGACAAAGCAGCTTGCCGTGGAGCCAATCCCGAGCCCGGCGATAACCGCCAAAAAATTTTTCACCTCAGCGTACCGCCAGATGCTGCGGTATACCCCGCATAACGCCAGGGACAGGATGTTGAATACGCTGAATAACGCCACGGACCAATAGGCTTCCGTGACGCTGGGCTGAACAGGGGACAGGGCGCCGGCCAGAAAGAAAGCGGCGAAACAGGAAAGGCACAGCGTAACCAGATCGATGATAATCAGCACCAATTTTCGGACGCTTAAATGCTGCATAGCGGAAATCTCTCATTTCACGGGTAGTATTTACCGCATTGCCGCGTGCAAAGCGGTAAACCGGAGATTGCCATAGCAAGAGGGTTGCAGGCATGCAATACCACTTATTTTAACATGAACGCCGGGGGTATGCAATATTATTCCCGCAGGATTTGCGCCTATCGCTGTAGAGCTACAATACAAATTGGACAGAGAGAAAAAAGAAGAGAGAAAAAAGTAGAAGGACAGAGCCTTCATAGGGTATAGTTAAGTTGCGACACCAA
>CAJFGS010000054.1 GCA_904377855.1 Candidatus Avimonas merdigallinarum | reverse complement strand
TGTGGTAGGATGAGCAAACCAATCCACAGCATCCCTTACAGTGTAGCACAGCCCTTGGAGAGGGGCTCTAATAACTACTACTCTATTATACAAGGATGACGATTTGATGGCGATGAATCTGCGCGCTGTCCTGGAAACCCTGAGCGGGGCTGCGGGGGTGGGCGGCTTATCCGCCGCGCCGGACGCGGCGGCCGCCTTCCTGGAGGAACTGGGCTGCGAGGTGGAGCGGGATCCGCTGGGCAGCGTAATCGGATACCGGCGTTCCGGGAAGGAAAACGCCCCCCTGCTGATGCTGGAAGCGCACATCGACGAGATAGGGCTGATCGTCACCGGGGTGGACGACGCCGGCTTTGTCCGGGTTTCCGCCTGCGGCGGGACCGATCGGCGCGCCCTGATTGCGGCGGAGGTGGTGGTCCACGGCGATAAGGAGTATCCCGGGGTGTTCTGCTCGGTGCCCCCGCATCTGAGCGGGCCGGAGAGCGAGGGGAAAATCCCCCCAATCCCGGATCTCGGCATCGATATCGGGCTGGACGCCAAGCGCGCCCGCCGGCATGTGAAGGAAGGGGACCGGGTATCCTTCCGGCCGAATTTCTGCGCCCTTGCCGGGGAGCGGGTGTGCGGCAAATCGCTGGACGATCGCGCCGGGGTCGCCTCGGTGCTGCGCTGCCTCGACCTGCTGGCGGGGGCGGAACTGGAGTGCGATATCGCCGCTGTTTTCGCCGTGCAGGAGGAGCTGGGCTGCCGCGGGGCGTCCGCCGCGTCCTACCGGATTGCGCCGTCCGCCGCGATTGCGGTGGATGTGAGCTTTGCTGCCACCCCCGACGCCGACCGTGCCAAGTGCGGGGAGCTTGCCAAGGGGCCGATGATCGGCTGGGCCCCCGGCCTGGACGATACGATGACCCGCCGCCTGCGCTCCCTGGCGGAAGAGGCGGGGATCCCCTGCCAGGACGAGGTGATGGGCGGGGATACCGGTACCGACGCGGACTCGATTGCGGACGCCCGCGGCGGGGTGCGCACCGCGCTGCTTTCGATCCCGCTGCGGTATATGCATACCCCGGCGGAGGTCGTCGACCTGCGGGATGTGGAAAATACCGCCCGGCTCATGGCGGAATTTGCGAAGAAGGAGGGGGAGGCGCTGTGAGCGCTTTGATGACCCATCTGAAAAAGCTCTGTTCCCTGGACGGCGTATCCGGCCGGGAGGAAGCGGTGCGGGAATATATCCTCGCGCAGCTGGCGGCCTCCCCGGCGGAAATGCAGGTTACGGTGGATCCCCTGGGCAGCGTGATTGCCCGGGTGGCGGGCCGGCGCCAGGCGGCGCGCACCCTGCTGTTTGCGGCCCATATGGACGAGGTCGGCCTGATTATCACCGGAACGACCGAAGACGGGTATCTCCGCTTTGCCCCGGTCGGTGGGCTGGATCCGGCGGTGGCCTACGGCCGCCGGGTGCGGGTGAACGGCCATCCCGGGGTGATTGCCGGCCGCGCCTTCCACCAGTGCAGCGAGGAGGAGCGGGGCAAAGCGGTCCCCCTGAACAAGCTGCTCATCGATCTGGGGGCGGAAAACGAAGAGGAAGCGCGGAAACTCGCCCGTCCCGGAGACGTGGCGGTGTTCGACAGCGAGTATACAAAGCTGGAGGGCGGGCTGTTGAAGGCCCGCGCGCTGGACGATCGGGCGGGCTGCGCCCTGTTGCTCAACCTGGTGGAGCAGACGCCGGAATACGACGTCACCCTCGCCTTCACCGTGCAGGAAGAGGTGGGGCTGCGGGGGGCGAAAGCCGCCGCTTATACCGTGGCGCCCGATGTGGCGGTGGTGGTGGATTCCACGACCGCGGCGGATATCGCCGGGGTGCCGGGGGACAAGCAGGTCTGCCGGGTGGGCGGCGGGCCGGTGGTTTCCTTCATGGACCGCCGGACGCTGTACGATCGGCCTTTGTACGAGTTCACCCGTGCGCTGGCGGAAAGGATCGGCGTCCCCTCTCAGACCAAAACCGCCGTGGCCGGCGGCAACGACGCGGGCGCCATCCATTTGTCCCGCGGCGGGGTGCGGGTGGCGGCAGTGTCGCTGCCCTGCCGGTATATCCACTCCCCTGCCTGCGTGCTGTCCAAAAAGGATTTGACCAATACCGCCGCCCTGCTGAAGGCGCTGGCGGACGAACTCCCGGCTGAAAACGGGCTCCCGCCGCTTGCGGGCGGGGCGGGATGACCGCCTGGAGCAGCCGGTGCGGAAAAGGAGGGCGGGCGCGATGATCCGGGAAGCGGCGCAGGAGGATTGGAATCGGCTGATCCCCGATACCGAAGCGGCGGTGCGCATCCGCGCCCTGGCGGAAGCCTACGGCCTTGACCTGCCCTTCCTCCAGCTGTGGAGCGATGGGGAGGGGGGCTTTGCTTCCCTCATGGACGGGGCGATGACCCTCTCCCTCCCCCGGGGGCTGAACGACGAGTGGGCCGCCTTCGTTTCCATGCAGCCGGAGGCCGCCTCGGTGCGCACCGACGGGAAAACCGCGCGGGCGCTGGCCGCTCTGGGAGACTGGAGTGTAGAGACCGGCGCGGTGATGGCCCCCGGCCCGGCGCTGGCGGCCCCGGAGCGGGAGCCGGAAGCGCTCTCCCCGCGGGAAGCCTATCCCGTGCTGGCGGCCTGCTTCGCCGGGGCCCTGCCCCCGTTTTCCCCCTGGTACGTGGATGTGTCGCACCGGGTGCGGCACGGGCTGTGCCGTTTGGCCGGTTTCCGGGAGGGAGGCGCGGCGGTATCCACCGCAATGACGGTGGCGGAATGCGCCGCCGCCCCCTGCGAGCCGGCGCCCTGCGGCGGCGCGGCGCTGATCGGCGCAGTGGCCACCCTGCCGGCCGGACGGGGGAAGGGCTATGCTTCCTCCGCCGTCCTCTCCCTGGCCCGCTGCCTGCTCGCCGAGGGGAAACGGGTGTTCCTTTCCCCCAAAAACGCCCATGCCCACGCGCTTTACGCCCGCATCGGCTTTGCAGACGCGGGGGAATGGGGGAGCCTGAAGCGCCGAGGATAGTTCCCCGCCCCGCCGCCGCGGTATTTCAAAGAGAATGAAAAATACAGAAAGCCGCCCGGTCTTACAGGACCGGGCGGCGGCAAAGAAAGGCATGAACATATCGTGATGAACCATTCCGCATTTTTCCCTGTGGACGACCGCCTGCTCGCCTTGTCCGAACAGGCGATGGAACAGGCTTCCCCCACATTTGCCCGGATCGACCGGGTGACGGAATATAACCAGCAGAAGGTGCTCGCTGCCTTTATCGACCACCGGGTAAGCGAAAGCCATTTTGCCCCGACCACCGGCTATGGCTACGGCGACCGGGGGCGGGACACGCTGGATGCGATTTTCGCCCAGGTGATGGGGGCCGAGGACGCGCTGGTGCGGCACAGCATCGTGTCCGGCACCCACGCCATCACCATCGCCCTGTTCGGCGTGCTCCGCCCGGGGGATACCATGCTGGCGGTTACCGGCGCCCCGTACGATACGCTGGAAAAGGTGATCGGGCTGCCTGATTCCGAGGGGAAGCACACCGACATGGGCTCCCTGCGGGATTACGGCGTCCGGTACGAGCAGGTGGCTCTGGACGGCTGCGGCCGGCCCGATCTCCCCGCTATCCGCGCGGCGGCCGCGGCGAAGAAGCCCCGCCTTGTGCATATCCAGCGTTCCCGGGGATACAGCCTCCGCCCTTCGCTGAGCGTGGGGCAGATCGGGGAGATCATCCGCACGGTGCGGGAGGTTTCCCCCGAATCGGTGGTGTTTGTGGACAACTGCTACGGCGAATTCGTGGAGGAGACCGAACCGGCCGCCGTGGGGGCGGATTTGATGGCCGGATCGCTTATCAAAAACCCCGGCGGCGGCATTGCGGAAAACGGCGGCTACATCTGCGGGCGGGCCGACCTGGTGGAGCAGTGCGCCTACCGGATGACCACCCCCGGCCTGGGGCGGGAGGTCGGCGCCTCCCTGGGGCATAACCGCACGCTGTATATGGGCCTGTTCCACGCCCCTCATGTGGTGGGCGAGGCGCTCAAAACCGCCGTGTACTGCGCCGCCCTGTTCAGCCTGCTGGGATACGAGGTCACGCCCTGCGCGCAGGAGCCCCGGGCCGACATCATCCAGGCGGTGAAGCTCCGCACGCCCGAGGCGCTGATCGCGTTTTGCCAGGGGATGCAGCGGGGCGCGCCGGTGGATTCCTTCGTTGTGCCCGAGCCGTGGGACATGCCCGGCTACGAAAACCAGGTCATCATGGCGGCCGGCGCCTTTACCATGGGCGCGTCCATCGAACTGTCGGCCGACGCTCCCCTGCGGGAGCCTTACGCTGCCTATATGCAGGGGGGGCTGAACTTCCACTCCGGCAAGACCGGGGTGCTGCTGGCGGCCCAGGCGATGCTGGAAAAAGGCGTGCTTTCGCTGTAAAGGGTGAGGCCCCGCGGCCTCACCCTGCGGCCGGCGCGGGCAGGGGCGGCAGCGTAACCCCGCGCCCGCCGCAAGGCAGGGAAACCGGGCGGAAGCGGGCATAACTGTAAAAAAAGAGGGACGATCTTGTGGATCGTCCCTCTTTTTTGCTTTTATCAAGGCGGCGCTTAATACCAGTACTCGCTGCCGTCGCCGTCCTCATACTGGACGCTGTCGAGGTTCCGGATAAGGTAGGTATTGTTCGCTACTCGCTCCACCTCGCAGTTGCGCGCGTATGCGGCCCCGCTGACAAAGTCCAGCAGCCGGCGGGCGACGTCCCGCGCCGCGGCGTCCAGATTGAGGATAACGACGCGGCCGCCGCTGAGCTGATCGGCGATATTCATCCCTTCTTCAAACTGGGACGGCTTGACAAGTACCACCTGAAAGCCGTCCGGATTGGCGGCGGGGGCGGAGGCATGCCCGGACACACGCTCCTCTTGTTCATAATCATACAGATCGTCTTTCCGCAATCTCTCTGCGAAGCTCATGATTGACAGCCACCTTTCCCTGCGAGCGGCAAACGCCCTCATTTCCACGCTGCGGCAAGCAGCCGCATGGAGAAGCCAATTCTCACAATCAAACGGATATATTTTCTTTATTATAGCGCATCCCCCCGCTTTTTACAAGCGAAAACCGGGGGATTTCTTGGAATTTTCCGAAAGAAAAAGGGATTTTGTCGAAAAATCCGCATAGGCCGCCTCACCGGAGAATGAATTCATTTTTCCGGAAGGTCAGCACGCCTTCGTTCCGCAGCCGGCCGAGGACGGCGGAAAGAGCGCTGCGGTCGACGGCCAGATAGTCCGCGAGCCCCTGCCGGTCAAAGGGAAGGAAAACATGACGGCTTCCTTGCCGTATGGACTGCTCCGCGAGATAGGACAGCACCTTTTCGCGCAGGGTCTTTTTGGAGAGATGCTCGATCCGCCCGGTCAGAAAAACGTTTTTGCTTGCGAGAATCCGCAGCAGGTTCCCGGCCAGCGCTGCGTGGGACGGGCAGCGGTTTGGGCAGGGGGATAGGACGCGGCGGTAATCCAGCCAGAGCACCGCGGCCCCTGCTTCCGCCTGGGCGGACACCGTGAGGGGGAGCCCGGCAGCGGCAAAGGCCTCCGCAAAAAGCTCCCCCGGTGTAATCCGCGCCAAAAGGATGACGCCGCCGTCCCAATCCTCCTTGACAATCCGCACCGCCCCGCCCGTCACCAGGCCGAAATACGGGGCGGTGTCCCCGGCATGAAGGAGGAATTCCCCTTTTTTGTACCGCTTTTTCCTGGCCTGCAGGCAGGCGAGCAGGCTCTCCCGCTCGGCCGGCGGGACGGAGCGGAACAGCGGGATGGAAGCCCAGGCGTTTTCCAGGTATTCGGAATGGTTCATATCCTTATATTCGCCCTTTTCTTTTTCGTTGCAAATACAACGGAATTTCTTCACGTATTATAGTATACTCACAGCAAGGACGTCAAACCAAAAGATTTCGACCATTTTAGGAGGAATACCAATGCTGCGCAGAATCATTGCCATTGATGAAGAAAAATGCAACGGCTGCGGCCTGTGCGCCGAGGCCTGCCACGAAGGGGCGATCGGCATGGTGGACGGGAAGGCCCGGCTGCTCCGGGAGGATTACTGCGACGGGCTGGGGGACTGCCTTCCCGCCTGCCCGGTGAACGCTATCCGTTTTGAGGAGCGGGAGGCGCCGGCTTATGACGCGCAGGCGGTCAAGGCGGCGCAGGCCGGGGAAAACCGGCCGGACGCCTCCCTGCCCTGCGGCTGCCCCGGCACCCGCTCACAGCGGATTTCCCGGCCGGGCGTTGAGGAGGCGGAACCGGCCGCCGCCCCCGAAAGCCAGCTTTCCCAATGGCCGGTCCAGATCAAGCTGGCGCCGGTGAACGCACCCTATTTTGACGGCGCGGATCTGCTGGTTGCGGCGGACTGCACCGCGTATGCCTATGGAAATTTCCATCGCCGGTTCATAAAAAACCGCATCACGCTGATCGGCTGCCCCAAGCTGGACGAAGGGGACTATACCGAAAAGCTGACGGCGATCCTGTCCCAAAACGAAATCCGGAGCCTGACAATTGTGCGCATGGAGGTCCCCTGCTGCGGCGGGTTGGAGCAGGCGGCCAAAACCGCGCTGCAGCGAAGCGGCCGGTTTATCCCGTGGCAGGTATACACCATTTCCACCGACGGCCGGATTCTGAACGATTAAGACAACAGCCCATAAAAAAACGCACGGCCGAGGAATGCGTGATGTCCTTAAGGGACAAAACAACAACCGAATAGGATAAAAAAGTCAGTCTTCTCTCAAAAGATCGAGGACTGACTTTTTTATCGAAATTGTGTCTGGATTTTTTCAAACCTATACCACTGAAAGGTAAACAATGAGATGCCTGCTAATCAAAAATGAGGCGGTACAGCAGTGTGTCTTCTCATTTCTGATTTATTGCATATCAACATTTATTTTTGTTTCGCAAATTGCAAGTGCAAGTTGGACACCTGCACGGTAGAACTTAGTGAATCAGAGCGTCGGTCAGGATGGAAGCCGCTGGCTTCCGTCCTGGGCGAT
>CAJFGS010000053.1 GCA_904377855.1 Candidatus Avimonas merdigallinarum | reverse complement strand
CTTGGCCTCATCCAGTCCCATGTCCTTCGGGCTGACGGTCACGGGGATGAAAGTCTTCGTTGCGGATTTCCGAGATAGAACCGCAACCGTCTCCACATGATACGTGGAGGGGAACAAATCCACGCACCCGATCCGCTCCACGCGATATCCCCGTTCCTGGAGAATTTTCAAATCCCTTGCCAGGCTGGTCGGTTTGCACGCGATATACACGAGCCTGTCCACGCCGAAATCCACGATTTTCTCCAGCGCTTTGGGGTGTACGCCGTCCCTCGGCGGATCCAGCATAATCAAATCCGGCGCTTCCCCGAGCTCGTCAATGACCTTGAGCACATCCCCTGCCCAGAACGTACAGTTCTCCAGGCCGTTCAGCTGAGCGTTTTCCCTGGCAGCCTCCACGGCCTCTTCCACAATTTCGACGCCTACGACCCGCTTCGCTACCGGCGCGAGGATCTGGGCGATGGTCCCGGTGCCGCTGTACAAGTCGAACACAACCTTGTCTTTTGTATCGCCGATGTATTCCCTTGCCTTTTCGTAGAGGATCTCCGCCCCAAGGGAGTTCGTTTGGAAGAAAGAGAACGGCGTGATTTTGAATTTCAGGCCCAACAATTCCTCATAAAAATAATCCTGCCCGCACAGCACCCGGGTCCCTTCGTCCTTGACGGTATCGGCGATATTGTCATTCACCGTATGCAGGATTCCCGCGATTTTCCCGTCCAGCGCAAGTGAGGAAAGCCGGACTGCCCAATATTCCAAAAATTCCTCTGCCGCCGCAGCGGGAATCGGATTGCTTTCGTCCTTTCCCGACGCGGTAACCAAATCGATCAGGATTTCTCCCGTTTTGACCGCCTTGCGCACCAGAAGGTGGCGGAAAAAGCCGGTGTGCCGCATCCGGTGATAATAGGGCAATCCGCTTTCCCTGGCCGCCTCCAGCGTGCATTCGAGGATTTTTCTATAATCCGCATCCACGATCTGGCAGCCTGAAACGCTTACGATATCGTGAAAGCTGCCCTTCTTGTGCATGCCAAGCGCCATGGGGCCGTCCTTATATTCATCGCCAAAGGTAAATTCCATTTTATTCCGGTACCCATGTATTACCGGACTTGGGCAGATCCCCTCCCAGAGATACCCGCCGTTTACCGCACGATCCATCATTTCCTTTACCTGCTCCGCTTTCATGCAAAGCTGCCGGTCATAGGGAATGTTCTGGTAGGTGCACCCGCCGCATACGCCAAAATGCGGGCAGGACGGGGCGACCTCGCCGGGGGCTTTCTCCAGCACCTCCAGCAGCCGCCCCTCCGCTTGTCCCCTGCGGATTTTCTGGATGCGGGCACGGACTTTCTGCCCGGGGATTCCGTCCTTGAGTATTACCGTTTTATCTTCTCCCGGGATCTCCATAATCCCCTTGTTGGGGAATTGGATTTTCCCGATAACGCCTTCTACTACCTGTCCCTTTTTCATGTCCACTCCTTCACGAATACGGAATAATCGGGAATTCCCGTATATCCCCGCTTAAACTGCCGCCCGGCCTTCGAACGCGCTGCATGTATGAAAGCGCCGGCCTACCGCCGCGGGGCGCTAAGCAGCGAACGCCGTCCCCGCGTTTCTGGCAAGGTATAGCCGGCGTCATGCGGCGAAGGCGCTTTATCCCGGAGGGGGATGGCGGCCCTTTCCCGGGGAAAGAGGAAGGGGGATTACTCTTCCCCGCTCCCCTCCGCCTTTTCCGTCTTCGCTTCCTTTTCGTCCCTTTCGTCGGAAGTGTAGCCGCATCCCTCCGTCAGGCAGAACAGGCCGCCGGCCTTCCCCTTCTTTTTAAACAGGTTCTTGCCGCACCGGGGGCACATTTTATGCGCCGGCTCGTTCCAGGTGACGAAATCGCATTTCGGATAATTGGAGCAGCCGTAGAAAACGCGGTTGTTCTTGGATTTCTTGGCGATGATCGCCCCGCCGCATTTTGGGCAGACGCCGCCGGTATCCTTGACGATTTTCCGGGTATTCCGGCACTCGGGATAGCCGGAGCAGGCGAGGAATTTGCCGTACCGCCCGGTTTTGACCACCATCTTCCTTCCGCAGAGCTCGCAGACCTCGTCGCTCTCCTCGTCCGGCACGCGGATCTTCTCCCCCGACATATTCTTTTCGGCGTTTTCCAGCGTCTGGGCGAAGCCCTTGTAAAAATGGTCGAGGGTCTGCACCCAGTCGCTCTTGCCGGAATCCACGTCGTCCAGCTGATGCTCCATATTCGCCGTGAAGTCCACGTCCACAATTTCGGGGAACTGCTCCTTCATAAGGCGGGTGGTGATCTCCCCGAGCGGGGTGGGCTTGAGCGCTTTCCCCTCCCGCTCCACGTATTCGCGGGCGAGGATTGTGGTGATGGTCGGCGCATAGGTGGACGGGCGGCCGATGCCGTTTTCCTCCAGCGCCTTGATCAGGGTCGCTTCGGTATAGCGGGGAGGGGGCTGGGTGAAATGCTGGTTGCCCTTGAGCTCCTTGGCAATGAGCGCCTGCCCCTCCTCGAGCGACGGGAGCGGGCCGCCGGTTTCGTCCTCTTCGTCCTTCCCCTCCACGTACAGCACCGTGTAGCCGTCGAACCGCACCGTATAGCCGGAGGCCTTAAACAGGTAATCCCCGGCCGTAATGTCCATCTGGCAGGTGTCATGGACGCAGTTGGCCATCAGGCTGGCCGTGAAGCGGTCCCAGATCAGCTTATACAGCTTATACTGGTCGGCGGTCAGGGAATCCTTCACCTGCTCCGGCGTGAGGGAGGGCATGGAAGGCCGGATCGCCTCATGCGCGTCCTGTGCGGAGGAGCGGGACTTGAACACCCGCGGCTTTTCGGGCAGATACTTCTCACCGTACCGCTCCCGGATAAAGGCGGTCCCCTCCCGCCGCGCGTCGTCCGAAATCCGCAGGGAGTCGGTACGCATATAGGTGATAAGGCCGACCGCGCCCATCTGGGGGATTTCCACCCCTTCGTAGAGTTCCTGCGCCGCCTTCATGGTGCGGCGGGCGGCAAAGCCGAGCTTCCGGCTCGCCTCCTGCTGCAGGGTGGAGGTGATAAACGGCGGGGCGGGCGAAATCTGCCGGGTGCCGCGCTTGACCTTATCCACCGCAAAGGACGCCTGCCGCAGTTCAGCCAGGATCCGGTCGGCGTCTTCCTTCTTTTCGATTTTCAGCTTGCCCTTTTTCGTGCCGTGGAAGCGGGCGGGGAATCCCTTCCCCTTTTCGTCGGCCGCCAGCAGCGCGTCGATGGTCCAGTACTCCTCGCTGACGAAAGCGCGGATTTCCTCCTCCCGGTCTACGATGATCCGCACTGCGGCCGACTGCACCCGCCCGGCGGAAAGCCCTTTCCGGATTTTCTTCCATAAAAACGGGCTGAGCTTGTAGCCCACGATCCGGTCCAGGATCCGGCGGGCCTGCTGCGCGTTCACCAGGTTCATATCCAGCTTGCGGGGATGCTCCATCCCTTGGGTTACCCCGCTTTTGGTGATCTCATTGAAGGTCACCCGGTTGTCCTGGTCGGGATCGACATTGAGAAGCTTGGCCAGGTGCCAGGAAATCGCCTCCCCTTCGCGGTCAGGGTCGGTGGCGAGGATGACGCCGTCGCTGTCCGCCGCCGCATTCTTCAGCTGGCGGATGAGGGCGGTCTTCCCCGGGATATCCACATACCGCGGTTTGAAGCCGTGCTCGATATCCACCCCGAGCAGGGTCTTGGGCAGGTCCCGGATATGGCCCATCGAGGCCATCACCTCGTAGCCGGGGCCCAGGTATTTCTGTATGGTTTTCGCCTTGGCCGGCGATTCCACAATCACCAGTTTCGACACGTCATCACCATTCTTTCTCTGGAGTAACGGATGCCGGAGCGGTCCGCGCGCCGGCGCCCGAAGGAGGGAGATGTTTGGTATCCTTACCCCAAAAGAGGGGATTATGCCCGGGCATAGAATTGGCCGGGCAGCCGTTTGGCCGCCTGTTCCATTTCCAGTTCCGTCAGGGCGGTCAGCACCGCCGGCGCCGTCATCCCGCAGCGCTCGGCAAGGGAATCCATGAGCAGCGGGCCTTCCTCCAGCGCTTCCCAAACCCGGCGCGCCTCGCCGGACAAACGGGAGAAATCCGGCGCGTGCACCGGATTTTCCGGCGCCGCCTTTTCAGCCGGGGCCTTTTGGGGCGGAGGCGGAAGCGTCTCCCGCTTTACCGGCCGGGCGGCCTTTTCCCGGATGCCGGAGGCCGCCTCAGGATCCAGCGCATACGGGAACCGGCCGCTGTATTCCTCCAAAATCTCCTCCGGCCCGCGGACCAGCCGCGCGCCCTGCTGAATGAGCTCGTCGGTTCCGGCGCTCCGCCCGGTGAGGATATTCCCCGCCACGGCGAACACGTCCCGCCCCTGCTCCCGCGCGGAACGGGCGATCATCAGCGAGCCGCTTTTCTCCCCGGCCTCGGTTACGCAGACACCGAGCGACAGGCCGCTGATAATCCGGTTGCACATGGCAAAATCGTCGTGGACAAGCCGCCGTCCGGGGTCCTCCGGCGGATATTCGCACAGCAGGGCCCCGCCGGAAGCGAGGATCCGTTTTCGCAGTTCCCTGTTCTTTTCGGGGTATTCCATACAGAAGCCGGCGGCCTGGACCGAAACGGTCACCCCGCCCGCGTCCAGCGCGGCCTCGTGAGCGCAGGCTTCCACACCAAGGGCGCCTCCGGCTACCACCGCCGCGCCGCCCAGAGCCAGCCCGCCGGCAATCATCGCGGTTGCCTGCCGGCCGTAGTCGCTGATGCTCCGCGTCCCGGCAACAGCAATCGGCGGCATCAGTTCCAAATCCGGCATGGTCCCCATGCCGTACAGCACCAGCGGCAGGCCGGGGATGCCCCGCAGCAGGGAGGGGTACAGCGCGTCCTCCGGCGTGAGGAGCCAGATCCCCAGTTCCTTTGTGCGTTTCAAGACGGCCTCCGCCGGTTCCAGGGACGGATCCGCCAGCCGTTCCCGCTCGGCTTTTCCGAGTCGGAACGGCTCCAGCCCTTTTCCTCGGGCTTCCCAGAGGGCGGAAGGATGGCCGAATGCGCGCAGAAGAGCGTCCGACCGCGGGCTGCCGGGCCCCAGGGCGGTCTGCATCCAGATCCAGACCAGGCGCGCATCCATACCGTTTCCTCCCCTTTCCTAATTAACCGGGCGGCGTTTCCCGTTGCCGGCGCGGGGCTTATTCCCCGCTTTCCGCGCCGGGAAGCCGCCGGGTCATTTCCCACATCACAATCCCCGCCGCCGTCGAAGCGTTGAGCGACTCGGCCCGGCCCGCCATCGGGATGGTGAGCCGGTGGGCGCAGGCCGCTGCCGTTTCCGGCCTCAGCCCCGCCCCCTCGTTGCCGACGACGCAGACGCTGCGCGGGGTCAGCCCCGCTTCCGGCAGGGGGACGGCGTCCCTGTCCACCACGCAGGCCCAGCATTCCAGCCCCCGGCCCTGCAGGACGCGGACCGCTTCCGCCATCTCCCCGGCGTAGGCGAAGGGGAGGCGGAACACGCCGCCCATGCTGCCCCGCAGCACCTTGGGGTTATAGATATCGCAGCAGCCGTCCGAAAGCAGCAGCCCGTCCAGGCCGAGCGCTTCGGCGGTACGGATGACCGTCCCCAGGTTGGCGGGATCCTGCATGTTCTCCAGCGCCAGGTATCCGCGGCGGGGCGGGTTTCTTCCTATTGTACCGAAAGCCGTCCGATTGTCAAGCATCCCGCACAGGCAGAAAATCCCCTGCGGCGAAGCGGTGTCCGCCAGCGCCTTGGCCAGGGATTCCGGGATTTCGTACAGTTCCCGGCAGACGGCGCGCACCTGCGCGAGCTGGGAGGGATACGTTTCCGCGGCCCGGGACGTGTACAGCGCCGCCTGGATCGCGATGCCGGACAGCGCGGCGTCCCCGCACAGGCGGGCGCCTTCGATCACAAAGGCGTGTTCCTCCCGACGGGCCTTCCCGTCCGCCAGAAGCTTGCGGAAACGGCGGACGGTCGGATTGTCTCGGCTGGTGATAAGCAAACCTGGTCCCTCCCCACGCGGAATCGGCCCGCAGCCGGGCCGCGGTCTCCGCCTTCAAACCGAGAAGCCGCCCGGCCAGGCGGCCCGGAAGGGGCGGTCCCCCGGTTTCAAAACGGAAGCCGTAAAGAGCAAAGATACGCCCGCCGGAAATCCCGGCGGGCGCAGATACAGCTTATTGCAGCGCGGCCTTCGCCTTTTCCGCCAGCGCGGTGAACGCGGCGGCGTCCGAAACGGCGAGTTCGGCGAGCATCTTGCGGTTGAGGGAAATGTTCGCTTTTTTCAGGCCGTTCATGAAGGTCGAATAATTCATGCCGTTCATCTTGGCAGCGGCGGAGATCCGGGTGATCCACAGGCGGCGGAAATCGCGCTTCCTCTGCTTGCGGCCGATATAGGCGTACTGGCCGGACTTCATCACGGCCTGCTTCGCCATCTTGAACAGCTTGGATTTCGCGCCAAAGTATCCCTTGGCGAGCTTGACGGTCTTTTTCCTTCTCTTGCGCGTCATCATCGCGCCCTTTATACGAGCCATGTTACGTTACCTCCATCCAAAACGTTCGATTATTTGTAGGGGATCAGGCGCTTGATCTGCCGCGTGTTGGTCGCGTCGGCCACCGTGGTCTTGCGGAGATTTCTCTTGCGCTTGGTCGTCTTCTTGTTCAGGATGTGGGATTTGTAAGCCTTCGCACGGATCGGCTTGCCGCTCTTGGAGAGCTTGAAGCGCTTTTTGGCGCCGGTGTGCGTCTTAATCTTCGGCATCGTTTTGTCCTCCTTAATGTTTGCTTTTACTTCGCCGGCTTCGGGGCAAGGAACATCATCATATGGCGGCCCTCCATCTTGGCAGGCCGTTCCACCACACCGAATTCCGCGCAGGCCTCAGCGAAACGCTTCATGGCCTCATGCCCGATTTCCGGATGCCCCAGTTCCCGTCCGCGGAAACGGATGGAAACCTTCACCTTGTTGCCTTCCCCGAGGAAACGGGCGGCATGCTTGACCTTCGTGTTGAAATCCCCGACGTCGGTATTCAGGCCCAGGCGGACCTCCTTGATTTCCACGACACGCTGGTTCTTGCGGGCTTCCTTTTCGCGCTTGGACTGCTCGAACCGGTATTTGCCGTAATCCATGATGCGGCACACCGGCGGCTGGGCGGTCGGCGCGATCTTGACCAGGTCCAGATTTTTGTCGTCGGCGATTTTCTGCGCGTCCCGCGTGGGCATGATCCCCAGCTGTTCGCCGTCCGCGCCGATGACACGGATTTCGCTGTCTCGGATTTGCTCGTTTACCTGCAGTTCCTTACTTGCTATGGGTAAGCACCTCCACCTGACTGAAGTTGATAAAAAACGCGGGCAGAAATCCTCTGCCCGCGACAACGACCACACCGCATCCTCCCCGCACCCCCACAGGGAACGGAAAGAACGGAAAACCGTATTGACCGGCCGGAACGGAATCCGGAGGGTGAGAGCGGGCAAACGCTCTGCTTTGTTTTTCGTGCCTATTTATTATAGACGCAGCGGCATCTCCTGTCAAGCCTTTTCTCCACAAAAAATATTTTCTTTTCTCCAATAAAACAGCCGGCTCAAAGTATAATAGTGCGGAACGGATATCCACTTCCACGAAACCACAAAAAAGGATGGACGCCATGAGCACCCCGGATCTTTCCCTGCTGCTTACGCGTACGGCGGCAGGTGACCGTGAGGCGCTGCACGCGATTTACGACAGCATGCGGCAGCCGGTTTATTTGTACGTACTGGTGCAGTGCGGTGGGAACCGCCCTCTTGCCGAGGACGTTCTTCAGGATACCTTTATCGGCATTTGGGAAAGCGCGCCGCGCTATCAGCCCACCGGAAGCGCCAAAGCCTGGATCCTGTCCATTGCCCGCCATCAGGCACTCAAGGCTCAGCGCCGGGAGGCAGCGCTCGTCCATCCGGAGGAACCCTTTTGGGAGGGAGTCCCCTCCCCTGCCGAAAGCACGCCGGAAGCCATAACAGTGCAAAGCGAGCTGCTGCGGCTGCTGTGCACGCTCCCGGACCGGGAACGCGCCATCGTCGCGGGCCATGTCCTGTCCGGCTTCAAGCACCGGGAGATCGCCGCCGGGCTGCAGATTCCACTGGGCACCGAGTTTTGGCTTTACCGGCGTGCACTCAGCAGGCTGCGCACCCT
>CAJFGS010000052.1 GCA_904377855.1 Candidatus Avimonas merdigallinarum | reverse complement strand
ATTAACGCCAGGCCTCGTAAAGTCTTGAACTTCCATTCCGCTCAGGATTTATGGAACTTTGAACTCTTTTCCTGTTGCTCTTAGTTTGACAATTCACTTTGCTAAAGCATTCGATCCCATGCGGCTTTTAGCTGGCGGGCTCGGTGATGACCACGCCGGTATAATAGTAATGCAGGATTTCTTCCCAGTCAGAGCCCTGACGCGCCATATAATCCGCGCCGTACTGGCTCATCCCCACATCATGGCCGTAGCCGAGCACAGTAAAAGTGAAGCGATTATCCTCAAAAGCGACGGTGAAGCAGGCGGAACGCAGGCCGAGCTTTTCCCGCATTTGCACGCCGGTCATCTCCACGCCACCGATGGTGATTTTGGTAACGGTGCCGGAGGAGGAAGCCTGCGGCTCGCCGGCAATCCAGGCGGCCGGATCCTCTCCCCACACGCATCCTTCCACCGACGAAAGCTTTTCTTTCAGCTCCTCCGCCGAAAAGGAAACTGTGGACTGATAGGAGGGGGAGAGCTTATCCCCAGGGCTGGCCACCGGCTGCAGGTAGGGGAGGGAATTCCCCCAAATCAGCGCGGCGTCCTCGGTGGTGCCGGAGCTGATGGCGTGATAAGCGGCCAGGATCGGTTCCCCGTCGTAGGTGATTTTCCGGCCGAATACGGCGTCCACCGCTTCGGAAATTTTGGCATGGTAGGTTTCATAGTGATCGCCCCAGCGTTCCTTCAGCTCTTCGTCCGAATAATAGCGGGGAAGGCCGGAAAGGGTGTCGGCAAAATCCGCCCCCTTTAAGTCCGGATCCGGGTTGGCTCGTTCCTGCTCCCGCTGGACGCAGTAATAGGTGTAGGAAGCAACCGCCTGTGCTTTCAGCGCTTCCGTGTGATATGTCGGGTACATTTCGGCGGCGACCGTCCCCAGGACAAAGTCCCTGTCCGCCACTTCATAAACCTCGCCGGTTTCCGAGTCCAGCAGGCGGAAAACATCCCCGTCGCCTTCCTCTTCTTCCGGCGTTGAAGAGGCCCCTCCGCTCTCCGAAGAAGGTGGGGGGACGAGGGGCGTTTCGCTTTCCCCGGCCAGCCCCAGGAGGGGGAGAGGCATGAACAGCAAAAGGGCGTATACGGCTAAAATCCATAATGCATATCGTTTCACAGGCCTGCTCCTTTCAAATTGCTTTTCTATTGTGTGCCTATTACGTGCCCTGCGGGATCATGAAAAGTGTTGCTTTTCCGCGGCCAATCGGGCCTGTCCTCAGCCTTCCCACGCCAAAAGGCCTGTGGATTACAAAATTCTATCGGAAATGAATTTGCTGCAATTCCAAGTTGCATATTTTGAGAATACAAAGGGGAAAATCCCCAATATTTTCTTGACTTTACGCAAGGAAGCGCCTATAATCATTTATATTGCGAAACGATTGAAAGATGGCCGAACGGAGCTGAATGGAAAGGAATGTCCCGTTATGGAGAATGGACGAAGAAAAATATCGAACGATACACTCACATCTTTATGCGATGAATTTCGGAAAAATAACCGGATTGATCCGGAGAAGTTTGAAAAGTACGACGTCAAACGGGGGCTGCGCAACGCGGACGGGAGCGGCGTTATGGCGGGGCTTACGCTGATCTGCAATGTTCACGGGTATGTCATCAACGAAGGGGAGCGCTCCCCGGTGGAAGGGCGGTTGATTTATCGCGGCATCGACATCTACGACCTGGTGAACGGCTGCGTGGAGGAAGGGCGCTACGGCTTTGAAGAGACGGCTTGGCTGCTGCTTTTCGGCAAGCTTCCTACCCGCACCCAGCTGGAGCGGTTTAGCACCCTGCTGTCCGAATGCCGGGAACTGCCGGATTATTTTGCGGAAGACATGATTATTAAGGCGCCTTCCCCGAATATCATGAATAAACTGGCCCGTTCGGTGCTGGCGCTGTATTCGTATGACGATAATCCGGAGGATTTATCGATGGAAAATGTGCTCCGGCAGTCGATCGAACTCATCGCCATGCTTCCCACAATCATGGGGTATGCGTATCAGGTCAAACGCCGCCACTACGATAAGGAGAGCATGGTGATCCATCCCACTCTGCCGGGGCTTTCCACCGCGGAAACCATCCTGCGCTCGATACGGGCCGATACGGTGTATACGGAGGAGGAGGCGCGGCTTCTGGACCTGTGCCTGATGCTGCATGCAGAGCATGGGGGAGGGAATAACTCCACCTTTGCGGCAAGGGTACTGTCTTCTTCCGGCACTGACACTTATTCCGCGATTGCGGCGGCGATCGGTTCCTTGAAGGGCCCCCGTCACGGCGGCGCGAACATCAAAGTTATGCAGATGCTGGATGCGATAAAAGAAGGGGTGCGCGATTGGAATGACGACGAGGAAATCGCCGCTTTCCTGAAAAAGCTGATCCATAAGGAAGCAGGGGATCGCACCGGGCTTATCTATGGCATGGGCCACGCGGTATATACCCTGTCCGATCCCCGCGCAGTCATCCTGAAAGAAGCCGCCCGCGGGCTTGCGGAGAAAAAAGGGCTCGGCCCGGATTTCCGCCTGCTGGAAGCGGTGGAACGGCTGACTCCCGGCGTATTTGCCGACGTAAAGGAAAACGGCAAGGCGATGTGCGCGAATGTGGATCTGTACTCCGGGCTGGTATACCGCACGCTCGGCATCCGCGAAGAACTGTTCACTCCGCTCTTCGCCGTGGCAAGGATGGCCGGCTGGTGCGCTCACCGGATTGAAGAACTGCTTACAGGCGGCCGGATCATCCGGCCCGCTTATAAAGCGATTTCCCAACCGCAGCCCTACCTGCCGCTAGAGGAACGGATATAATTCGGATTTCTCAAAGAAAACTTTCCAAAATTAAGGCTTTTCAAGTCCGCTTTTCTGCTATATAATAAACTTTACGGCAGCGAAAGACGGGCTTGAATTTGATCGTTTTCTTTTGGCTGCCGCTCTCCGGCAGGTGCGGTTTCCTTATGATTTTTCCTGCCGGAAGAAGGGAGCGTCCCCATGCAGAGACTTTTTCGTAAAATTGCAGTGGCGGTCGCGGTGGCGGTCGCCGTGGTTTCGGCGGTCCTTCGGATCGTTTTGACACCACAGATGCAGATTTCGGGCGGATTTCGGTGGAGTTATTGGATTATCACGCTGATGATTGCTGCATTTGCGGCGGTGACGGTGCTGGTGGTTTTGGGAAAGGGGCGTCTCCCGCTGGCCCAGGAATTGGTTCCAGCTGCTTCTCTCCCTTTGGCCATTTCTTCGCTGCTGGCAGGCGGGATTCTGGCGGCGTCATCGCTTTACGACGGATGTATGTGGTGGATATTTCAGAAGACACCTCCTCCAAACGATCAGGTGATCAGTTCTTTGGATGCTGGGGCGCTGTTTCTGACCCTGGTGTTTGGGATCCTCGGCGGCGCTTTCTTGGTGTGGTTGGGGGTTGTCCTCGCCGAGGGACGGGCGTTCCGCACCTCCCGCATGGCGCTCGCCGCCCTTGCGCCGGTAGCCTGGGGCTGGTTCCGCCTGGTACGGTATGAGCTGTCGTATGCCAGCGCCGTCCAGGTTTCGCAAAGTTTTTATGACTTTGTGATGCTGATTTTCACGTTGCTGTTTTTGTTTGCATTCGCCCGTTATATCAGCGGAACCGGGGAGAGAAAGCCGCCGGAAAAAAGGCACCGGCTGCTGCTGATTTATGCGCTGTGCACGGCGGTGATGTCCCTTTCCGGGCCTCTCACCAACCTGGCGCTGTATATCACCGGGACGATTACCGCGGATAATTTCAGCTGGCTGGCGGGTATTCAGGATTTCGGTATCGGGGCCTTTGCCCTCTGCACCGCGCTGACGCTGGTATTCGGCAATCCTGTGCGGGAAATTCCGGAAGTCGATGGAGCGCCGGAGGATATTCTTTCCGGCGAGGCTCCGTTGCCTCTGGAAGAAGAAACGAAGACAGAGGAACCGCCGACAGCCGAAGAGGTCCTCCGGGAAATGTATCCAGAGGAAAAGGACTGGTAACGGCCGGCGGGGAAGATAAAGGGGCAGCTGCAATTTTTGCAGCTGCCCCTTGTGCACCTCTGTGGCATCAGCGCCGTTCCATCCTCGGCGGGTATGGTTAAAACAGGGATAGGTTGACACAGGATAACGGGTTTTGAATGAATTCCTCAGCGGAGGGCGGGGAAAAAACGCTTAAAGACTGCCGGCCGCCTTTTTTCAAGGAGAATGCCGCTTTTTCTTCGGTGAAGAGGGCCGCTCCCCGGTGGAGGCGGGCGGTTTCCCGGATAAGCCGCCGTGTTGGAGCGGTGTGAAAGCCGTTTCCGCTGGCTACCATAACCTGCAGGCTGTTTTTCTGCACAACCAGCTGAAAGGCAATCCCTTCTTTGCGGGCCGCCGCATCACGGAAAAGCTGGCTGACGGACAGAGCCGTCAGGCGGGGCTCAAAGGCCAGCAGCGCCTCTGTATCCGGAACCGCCGTGGTTATGGGAATTCCCTGCTGTGCACACCGCCAGGAGGCCGCGTCCGCAATGGAACGAAGGAGAGCGGCCGCATCCCCGTATTGCAACGGCCGTTCCATTCCCGCAGACTGCAGTACGGAAGCAAGTTCCAGTGCCGCCAGCCGTCTGGCCATCCGTCGGTAAACGTCCTTTGCGTGCCCGCTCAAATTGTCTGGGGCTCCCGCGGAAAGGGATAAGAAATAAGCGGCCAGCCGTTCCCGCAGCCGCCCTTCCTTGGCGGCGGTGGTTTTTTTTTGAGGCAGGGGTGTTTCCTTTTCAGAAAATGAACGGTTCATCCGATATAATCTGCCTTTCCTTACACAGCGTTGCTGCGTGCAATGGGGGTTCCGGCTCCCAATTGGCCGGTTTTTGAGGCTTTTCAATGACAAAATCCGGTACGTCTAGCGAAAACGCGGAAAAACCGGACAGGTTTCCAGGGGAGAAACGAAATCCTTTTGTGGAAGATACCAAAACTCATGAATAGACGGTTAAGAAATTGACAAACTTCTTGAAGTTTTCCGGAAAACAAGATAAAATAGAAAAAGATTAAAACAGTGGAGGTAATAAGTTATGGCTATCAAAGTTGGCATCAATGGCTTCGGCCGTATCGGCCGCCTGGTTTTCCGCGCTGCGGTTTCCCAGCCCGAAACTTTCGAAGTTGTCGGCATCAACGATCCGTTTATCGATCTGGACTACATGGTGTACATGGTGAAGTATGACACCATCCATGGCAAATTTGAGGGCACCATCGAAGCGAAGGACGGCAAGCTGGTTGTGAACGGCCATGCGATCTCCGTTTACGCTGAGAAGAACCCGGCGGACATCAAGTGGAGCGAGTGCGGCGCGGACTATGTTGTGGAGTCCACCGGCGTGTTCTGCACCACCGAGAAGGCCAGCGCTCACTTGACTGCCGGCGCGAAGAAGGTCGTTATCTCCGCTCCTGCGAAAGATAAGGAAACCCCCACCTTTGTGTGCGGCGTGAACCTGGACAAGTACACCAAGGACATGAAGGTTGTTTCCAACGCTTCCTGCACCACCAACTGCCTGGCTCCTCTGGCCAAGGTTATCAACGACAAGTTCGGCATTGTCGAAGGCCTGATGACCACCGTGCACTCCACCACCGCCACTCAGAAGACGGTGGACGGCCCGTCCGCGAAGGACTGGAGAGGCGGCCGTGCTGCGGCTGGCAACATCATCCCCTCCTCCACCGGTGCTGCCAAGGCCTGTGCCCTGGTTATCCCGGAAGTGAAGGGCAAGCTGACCGGTATGTCCTTCCGCGTGCCGACCCTGGACGTTTCGGTGGTTGACCTGACCGTCCGCACCGAAAAGGCGACCACGATGGAAGAGATCAATGCGGCGCTGAAGGAAGCTTCCGAGACCTATATGAAGGGCATCCTGGGCTACACCGAGGATGCGGTGGTTTCTTCCGACTTCTACGGCGATCCCCGTACCTCCATTTACGATGCGACCGCCGGTATCGCCCTGAACCCCAACTTCTTCAAGCTGGTGTCCTGGTACGATAACGAGTGGGGTTACAGCAATAAGGTCCTGAACCTGATCGCCCATATGGCGAAGGTGGACGCGGAATAATTTCCGTTCAGGCGAAGAAAAGCGGTTCTCCGCTTTCTATTGATTCCCGATGTGCGGCCGGCTATCCGTCGGCCGCACATTTCTTTTATTGACAATTCTTGTTATCCCTGCATCTTCAGCGCAAAGCCGCTGTTTTTCACAAATCGGCGGAGGATGTCCCGGCTTCTGCGCCTGTGAGAAAGATACGGTTGTCCCACTTTCCCGCGTAGCATTCGGTATGCCGCCGGTTTCAGCGGAAAAAATAATCGGTGGAAAGCCTATGTTTTGGACAGAAAACGAGGTCGGTATAAAACAGGGGGTGATTTCATGAAACAGGCAAAGTTAACGGCAGATTCCCGGACAGAGCAGGTGCAAATCGTGCTCCCGCAACATGCCAATTCTGCAAAGCGGCTGTTTGGCGGGATGCTCATGGAATGGATCGATGTGGTCGCGGCGGTGGTTGCCCGCCGCCACGCTAATTCGGAGGTAACCACCGCCTGCATTGACACTCTGCGCTTTGACGCACCCGCAAAGGTGGGGGAGACCGTCCTTCTGGTGGGGTGCATCACCTATGTGGGGCGCACGTCCATGGAGGTACGGGTGGATACGTATTCCGAATCCTTAGACGGCCGGAGAGAACGGGTGAACCGTGCGTACTTGGTGCTGGTGGCGATCGACGAACAGGGGAATCCCAGAGAGGTGCCGGGGCTTGTCCCGGTTACGGAGGAAGAACGGGCGGAATGGAAGGCCGGGGAACGCCGCCGCGCCCTCCGCCGCCGGCGCCGGGAGGAACAATACTGAAAAATCGGACGGGCTCCCGGACGCTTAGGACGGTTCTGCTTCAATAATTTCCCGGCGGCCGCGGTATGCTGCATATGCGCCCTGCAACGGGAAATGCGTTCGTGAGATCAGACTTCCCTCTGCAACTCTAAAATAGGCCGAATACCAAAAGCATCCCATGCGGAATCCTCCGCATGGGATGCTTTTGATATAACAGCGGAATAATATGCCCAAGCCGTCAGCGGCGGCGCAGCCAGGTGAAATCCTCCCGGGTAATGCAACCGAAGAGGAAAAGCAGGAGCGCATACAGCAGTACGCCGGCCGCGGCCGCGAGGAGGATTACCGCGAGCAGGGGAAGGAAGGCTTCGTTCAGCAGCATCTGCAGTCCCAGGGCGGCGACTCCGCCGGCCGTCATTGCCAGCAGGGGCTTGAGCAGCCATTGCCCCCACTGCATCCGGATCCCGGTGACTACCAGAAGGCGGCGGATATTCAGCAGGGAGGTCAGGATGTTGCTGACGATCATTACAAACAGGAACCCCTGCATCCCCCGCATGGGGACGAGAAAGAAAATGGCGGTGATCCGCAGGACGGAATCCAGCACGCTGTATTTGAGGGAGCTGACCTGCTGATCCAGCCCCTTGAGCAGGCCGTCCACCACGCTTTCCAGATACATGAAGGGCATAATCGGGGCCAGAACCCCTATCAGGAACCCGACCTCTTCGCTGCCGTAAATCAGTTGGCCAAGGGGTTTGGAAAACAGTGCGAATACCCCGCTGATGGGGATGGACAGCAGCAGTGTCACCCTCAGGGAGGTGTGGACGGCCTGTTCCACCCGCCTTTTCTGGTTCATGGCGGCGGCCTCGGAAATTTCCGGGATAAGCAGGGTGGAAAAGGCGGACAGGAAGGAAGAGGGGAAGAACAAAATCGGCATGGCCATCCCCTTGAGCATCCCGAATTCGGAAAGCGCCCGTTCCTTGGATCCGGAATAGCGGGTCAGGCAGTTGGGCACCAGCAGGTTTTCCACTGTACGCAGGGCGGAATTCAGGTAACGTCCTGCTGTAATCGGGACGGCGATGCTGATAAGCTCCCGGAAAATCCCCTTTTTCCGTGCAGGCGGGCATCCCGTGGTGGGCAGTTTGCGGCGATCCCGCAGATACCCGATCCCCAGATACAGGCAGGAGCCGATTTCAGCCAGGGTGTCCCCAATCATTACCGCTGCGCAGGCCGCGCTCATCCCAAAGGCGGCAAAGCGGTCGATAATCAGCAGGATGGCCCCGATGCGCACCAGCTGCTCAAACATCTGCGCGTACGAGGTGCTGGAGGCCTTCCGGCGGGCGATGAAATATCCCCGCAGGCAGGAGGTCACCCCCATGAACGGCAGCCCGATGGAAAGGATTTTCAGCGACGGGACCGCCCGCATATCACGCAGCCAATACCGGCTGATGAGCCCTGCGCCGAATACCATGGCGGCAGCAGAAGCGACGCCGATGAGAAGGCTGACAAAGATAGCGCGGCGCAGTATACGGCGGACGGAACGCCGGGTCCCCTGGCCGCCCTCCTCCGCAATGAGGCGGGTGACGCCGGTGGAGATGCCGGAGGTGGCGAAGGTGGAGGCAAGCACATAGATGGAAACAATCAGCTGGTACAGGCCCATGCCCTCGGCGCCGATTTTATTGGAGAGATATACCCGGAAAAAGATCCCGATGGTCCGCAGTAGCAGAGAGGTGATTGTTAAAATAAAGGCGTTTTTTAAAAAGGTAAAGCGTTTCAAAGCCGCACTTCCCATCCTCGCCGCGTATTCGACTATGTTTCTTTATTATCATTTTATGGGCGGGGAACCGGGGAATATGACAAGCCTGAAAGCTTTCTTTCCATTAGGCGCTCCCGGAGAAAGTGCAGTTCGGTTCAGGGAAGATTCGGCGTTTGTTCCGGATCGTAAAGAGGCCGGTTGATGTGGTTATAGGTGATCACCATCACGTCCCAGGTGTCCCTGTCCACGCCGCCGGTTTCCTCCAGCCCCGCCATCGCCTGGACTTTGCGGACAGCCCGCTCGTCCTGTTCGCTGAATTTGCCGTCGATATCCACGGTGTCCATATTGTGAAAATAGTGGCCGATCTCGCAGAGCATGACCTGGATGATGGCGACGAGGCTTCCTTCGTCCTGCAGGCTGACGACGGTTTCCGAGGAGGGGAAGGGGGCGATGAAACTGGGGGACTCACGAAAAGAGGTCACCTGATTGTATTCGTGAAAAATCATGTCCCAGGTGGCCGGATCGACGTTGCCGGTCACCGGAAGGCCGTGCGCCCCCTGGAAAGCGGCAACGGCAGAAGCCGTTTCCACTCCATAAATCCCGTCTACGGCAATCCGTGGAATCAGAAGATTATACCTGGAAAGTTCCCGCAAAGCCGCCTGGAATTCCCGGATGTAGGCGGCGGATTGTTCCGGGGTCAGCCGGCTGGTTCCCCGCGTGCGCGGAGCATTGGTGTTTGGCTGCATAAACTCATCCTTGTATAATAGAGTAGTAGTTATTAGAGCCCCTCTCCAAGGGCTGTGCTACACTGTAAGGGATGCTGTGGATTGGTTTGCTCATCCTACCACA
>CAJFGS010000051.1 GCA_904377855.1 Candidatus Avimonas merdigallinarum | reverse complement strand
CAGGAGGAACCGGCTTACCGGCGCATTTTGATCAGCCGCCCCAACGCCCAGTTTGACGATGATATCGGGTTCCTCCCGGGGGACGAGTCGGAAAAGATTGCGCCGCTGCTCCGGCCGGTTGTCGATAATCTGGAGCTTTTGGTGGATCAGAACGAGAAGGAACGGTTTGCCGATGAACGCAGCCTATCCGGGAAAGTAGAGGAACTGTTTGACCGGGGGATTGTGGACGCCCAGGCCCTCAATTTTATCCGCGGCCGGTCGATTTCCAAAACCTATCTGGTCATTGACGAGGCGCAGAACCTGACACCCAAGCAGGCCAAGGGGATCATCACCCGTGCCGGGACGGGCACAAAAATCATCCTGCTGGGCGACCCGCAGCAGATCGACCATCCTCTTCTGGCGAACGCACCAACGGTTTGAGCTACGCAGCGGAAAAAATGAAGGGCAGCCCGCTGTGCTGGCAGGTCACCATGTCCGCCGAAGAGTGCGAGCGTTCCGCCCTGGCCATGGATGCGGTAAAGAGAATGTAAATTTTTATATATTCACAGGAAAGGCTGATAACGATATGAAAGAAAATCGTTCTTTTCAGGAGACCATCGCCCGGATAGGGCAAAAGCTCAGGAGCAGCCGGAAACGATATATCGGCGTACTGCTGATCCTGCTCGGTATTGTTTTGGGTATCGTTTCCAGGGCGGCGGGCGGTTCCCCGTTCCAGGATTTCACCACCGGTATCCTCATGGGCCTCTCGACCGGCATCCTTCTCGTTGGGATCCTCGCAGTCCTGCTGTCTTTCATCCGGAGGCAATGATATCTGGATAGGGCTCCCGGTCTGCCGGTTTCTTGCCTTCTGCCCTCCTTTTTGCTATACTTACCTTATAAAGGAGATGGGTTTTTATGAAACGGAAGACAGGGGTTATTCCTTTGCTGGCAGTGCTGTGCCTGTTGCTGGCTGGCTGCAGCGGAGAACCGGGTCTTTTTAATCCGGAGTCTTCTCAGACGACTTCCATAGAGGGGCAGGTGCCGGAGGAGGAAGCCCCCGGCACGTCACTGCCCGGAAATTCTTCGGCCGATGAATCCCCGGCCGGTCCAGACTCTTCCGGCAGCAGCATGGCGGCAGAGGATGAAATAAGCCGGGAGACAGCGTTTGCCCTGGCGCTGGAAAACGCCGGCGTACCGGAAAAAGGTGCGTATAACGTGAAGGTGGAACGGGACCGGGAAAACGATATCCCGATTTTCCAGGTGGAATTTGAAACCGAGTACGGGGATTATGATTTTGAAATTGCCGTAGCGGGCGGAAAAATCATCGGCGCCGATTACGAGGTGGATGAAGAATGGCTGGACAGGCTAGGCGGAAGCCCTGTCACGCTGGAGGAAGCCAAACAGGTTGTCCAGAGCAAGGTGCCCGGCTCCAGCGTGGAAAACATCCGGATGCGGGAAGAAGACGGCGACGGCCGGGGACGCTTTGAGGGGGAACTATTCCACGACGGCATCAAATATGAGTTTGAGATCGATCCGGCGACCGGCATTATCTTTGACTGGAACGCGGACCTACGGGAATAGGTTCCGTCGTCCCTGCAAATGTTCGAATGGCCCCCCAAAGCTGGTTTTATCTGTGCGGCACAAAAAGCCTCTGCTCCGAACCGGCAGAAAGGGCATAAAGGTATATAAAAATGGCGGCGGCCGTTCAATCGGCTGCCGCCATTTTTATAAGCCTGGAATATCAACCTTTAGCACAAACAGGGCGAGGATTGCCAGAATCCACGGGAGGAAAATGACCGGGAGAAGGAGAAGGCCTTTATGGCCCTCATAATGGTATTCGTCATAGGAAAATACTTTCCCTGGGGTTTTTATATAGTACAAATACAGCCGCAGCGGAGGCGTCTGGGGATGCTTAAAATACGCCCTGTACTGCTTCTGCTCCCCGTTTATGGCATATTGGTAAACCGCACGCCAATTGTAGCTGGCGAGCTCTCCGACAGGGCGCTTTTTCACCAGCTCCGCTTCGATCACATGGCCTTTGCTCCTTGCGATATCCCGCCTGCGATCCCAGCTCAGACGGTAATGGATTTTCTTATACAGATACACCGCCGGTATATACCCCAAAATGAGGATCAGGAACACGACGCCCCATTTTATCCAGTTGACGGGATCATCGGTAAACAGCTCATAAAACGCTTCTTTTGTATTCATCCTCTTCCCCTCCGTAAGAATCCCTAAAAATTTTACACCCCAAACCGGGTGCAGTCAATCAAAATATAACACAGATTTTACTTTGCTGTGATAGAGTTTCTAACAGGATGTATGATAGGCTGACCATGAACCATCGTCAAAATGGGATTGGTGTATCCTCAGGCAATAGCCTGCTCTAACAACAAACTGGAAAAGGGGCCTGTATATGAACATGAAAAAGCGTTTTGCCGCTTTGCTGCTCATGCTTTCCGTGATATTAACCATATGCAGCGGCTGCCATTTTGGAAGCACAGGCGGCGGGGAAGCCGATACGGTTTTGGGCAGCGGCAGCTCGGTGCTGCGGATTGTTTCCGGATCGGAAAATTCCGAACTGGAACCGATCCTGGAGGAGTTTGCCAGCCGGGAGCATATCCGCATTGAAATGACCTACCAGGGATCGCTGGATATCATGCGGCTACTGGGAGAGAAAGACATACCCTACGACGCTGTATGGCCGGCCAGCAGCCTGTGGCTGACGGTAGGTGATACGGAGCACCGGATCAAGCACACAGAGTCGATATCCATCACGCCGGTAGTATTCGGCATCCGCAAAAGCCTGGCGGAGGAGCTGGGTTTTGCGGGGCGCGAAGTGTCGGTCAGCGACCTGCTTGAGGCGATCCGGGATGGCGGGCTGCGTTTCTGCATGACCAGCGCCACCCAGTCCAATTCCGGCGCCAGCGCCTATATCGGCTTTTTGTATGCGCTCCTGGGCAGCCCGGAGGTCATCACATCGGAGGATTTACAAAGCGAAGAGCTGAAGGCGCAGATGCGGGAGCTGCTCTCCGGCGTAGACCGTTCCTCCGGCAGCTCGGACTGGCTGAAGGATATGTTTTTGCAGGGCGATTACGACGCTATGGTGAACTACGAGTGCCTGATCATCCAGGCCAACCGGGAACTGGAAGAGCGCGGCGAGGAGCCTCTGTATGCGGTGTACCCTTACGACGGCCTTTCGCTGGCGGATTCGCCGCTTGGCTATGTGGACAAAGGAGACGATAAGCAGGAGGAACTGTTTTTAAAATTGCAGGAATACCTGCTGTCGGCGGACACGCAGAATAAGATTCAGCGCACCGGCCGCCGTTCAGGCTACACCGGGGTTTCGGCGGAAAACAGGGATGTGTTCCGCTCGGACTGGGGCCTGCAGCCCGACCGGGTGCTGTCCCCCATAAAAATGCCGGCTTCCGACGTCCTGTTTGAGTGCCTGAATTTATACCAGACCGATTTCCGCAAGCCCTCCCTCACCGTGTACTGCCTGGATTACTCCGGCAGCATGAGCGGCGAAGGGAACGAACAGCTGGTTCAGGCCATGGAACAGCTGCTGATACAGGAGAACGCCCGGAAAAATTTCCTGCAGGCATCGGAAAACGAAGTGAACATCCTGATCCCTTTTAACGGGGGCGTCATCAACACCTATACGGCTGAAGGCAACGGCGGCGAACTGGAAGCGCTTTATGACGACGTGAAAAACCAGGAGGTAGGCGGCGGCACCGATATGTATGCGGCTGCTGTGCGGGGGATTGAACTGCTGAAAGAATATGATTTGTCCCAGTATACTCCGGCCATTATTCTGCTGACCGACGGGCAGTCGGGCGGTTCTATCTCGGACTTTGAAGAAGCCTATGCGGGGCTGGGGGCTGAGGTGCCGGTCTTCTCCATCATGTTCGGGGACGCCGACGAAACTCAGCTGGAGGAGCTGGCGCAATACACCAATGCACGGGTGTTCGACGGCCGGGAGAACCTGACGGAGGCATTCCGAAGCGTAAAGGGGTATAACTGATGAAGGATACTTCGCGCATGATCGTCTCCGCATTGACTGCGGCTGCCGCATTTCTTGTGCTGTTCCTGCTGCTGCATTGGAACCTGATCATCTGTGTCCTGCTTTGCGTCGGCATATACTTCGGGTTGTTCTTCCTGCTCAAGCCCAGCCGGAAAATTGCGGGGATTGACGTGGAATCCATGCCGGGCGGCGAGGAAATCCAGAAGCTTCTGAATGACGCCCAGGCGGATCTGGCGGACATTGACAAGGCGGTGAAAGCGATTGCAGCCCCCTCCGTACAACGGGATGCAGGGGCCTTGTATGCTACCGGCACCAGAATCCTCGCCTATCTCCGGGAAAACCCGGATAAAATCAAGCTGGCGCGGCGGTTCTTTACCTATTATCTGGATACGGCCGCCAAGCTGCTGGCGCGATATGTGGATTTTCAGAACACGGGGCTCCATTCGGCGGAGGTCACCGATATCCTGCAAAAGACGGCCGAAGCCCTGCCGGTGCTGAACAGCGCGTTTGAGAAGCAGTTTACCCATCTGATGCAGGGCGAGCTGCTGGACGTGGAGGCGGATATCGAGCTTCTGAAAAGCACCTTGAAAATGGAGGGCGGGAAATGAAAACAAAGCTCATTGGATTGGGCATCCTGGCGGCTGTCGTCATCGCCGCCGTTGCCTACGTACTTATAAGCAGCAGCCGGGCCGTTACCGAGATCAACGGCTATGTGGGCGGCGAGAAGATCGGGCTGCTGGAGGACGAGGAAGTGCAGGATATCCTGCGGGACAGGTATAAGCTGGTCATCGACTACGCCAAAGCCGGTTCCATTGACATGATCACCGCCGACGCCGAGGGACGGAATTTTCTGTTTCCCTCCAACCAGACGGCGCTGGAGCTGTATAAACAGCTTAACGGCGACCCGGTGAAAAGCGAGATCCTCCTCAATACCCCCATCGTATTATATACCCGCAGCGCTGTGGCGCAGGCGCTGGTTGACAGCGGGATCGCCTCGCTGAACGACGGTGTGTATACGGTGGATATGGCGAAGCTGACCGAGGCCATGGAAGCCGGGACAACCTGGAAAGAAATCGGCCTTCCCCAGCTTTACGGCAGCATCGCCGTGGGCACCACCGATCCGACCAAATCCAATTCCGGCAATATGTTCGCGGGGCTTTTGGCCAATACCCTCTGCGGCGGCGTGGCGGACGAAAGCAACCTTGCGGAAATCCTGCCCCGGCTGCAAAGCATCTTTCAGAAACTGGGGTATATGGAAAGCTCTTCCTCCGATCTGTTTGACCAGTTCCTAAAAACCGGCATGGGCGCCAAGCCTCTGATCGCCGGCTATGAAAACCAGCTGCTGGAATTTGCCGTGGAAAACCCGGATACCTGGGAGCAGATCAAGGGTGACATTGTGATGATGTACCCGACGCCCACGGTGTGGTCTTCCCATGTGTATATTGCGCTGGATGAGGCCGGCACGGCAGGGATCGAAGCCCTGCTGGACGAGGATATCCAGCGGCTGGCCTGGGAAAAGCACGGGTTCCGCACCGGCGTGTATGATACCCCGACGGACGCGGCCCATTTCGGCGTTCCCGGCATTGCGGAGGAACTGACGCAGGTAGCGCCCATGCCGGATGCCAATACCATGGACAGGATCATAAAAGCGCTTTCATAGCGGGAAGGAGCAGATGGAATATGGCAGATGCCATCACGTTGGATACTCTGATGCAGGGCAAAGAGGATACCGCCCTGCAAATGCGGGAACCGGTGGATGCGGAGGCTGTCCGTATCCAGGTGGAGGAACTGACCCCGGAGCAGAAGGCAAAGGCGGAGGAAATCAAAAACAGCATCGACCTGATGGATTCCCAGGCCACGCTTCAGTACGGCGTCGGCGCACAGCGGAATATTTCCAGCTTTTCCGACAACATCCTCGCACAGGTGCGCAGCAAGGACAGCGGCTATGTGGGGGAACTGATGTCGGATCTGGCGCTGAAGGTCAGGGACGTAGGCGTGGACGAGCTGGACGAGGGATTCCTGGACAAGATCCCGTTTCTCAAAAACGCTTCCCGGGCGGTTAAAAAGTTCATGCAGCGGTATGAAAAGCTGGAGGTGCAGATCGACCGCATCGAGCAGCAGCTGGAACAGGCCCGGATGCAGATGCTCAAGGACATCACCATGTTCGACGGGCTGTACGAAAAGAACCTGGAATACTTCCGGGAACTGCAAATCTATATCGCCGCCGGCGAGGAAAAGCTGAAAGAATTGCGGGATACCACCCTGCCAAAGCTTCATGCCGAGGCGTCGGCCAAGGGCGATCCCATGAGCGCCCAGGTGGTGCGGGATTTTGAGGACACCGTGAACCGCTTTGAAAAGAAAATCCACGACCTGAAGCTGAGCAAGACCGTCGCCATCCAGACGGCGCCGCAGATCCGCCTGATCCAGAACAACGATAAAATGCTGGTGGATAAAATCCAGACGGCGGTTCTCAGCACCATTCCGCTGTGGAAAAGCCAGATCGTGATCGCCCTGGGGCTGCACCGGCAGAGAAACGTGCTGCAAATGCAGAAAAGCGTCTCCGCCGCCACCAATACGCTGCTCACCAAAAACGCGGAACTGCTCAAGCAGAACAGCGCGGAGACGGCCAGAGAATCCGAACGCGGTATTGTGGATCTGGAAACGCTGAAAAAGGTCAACGCCGATCTGATCTCCACCATAGAAGAAACCATCAAAATCCAGCAGGAAGGCCGCGCCGCCCGCCAGAATGCGGAAGCGGAGCTTCTGGGGATTGAGCAGCAGCTCAAAAAGACGCTGCTTGAAGCCGCGCAGAAATGAAACCGTCAAGGAGGCGGCTCCCATGCGGACGGTAATCCATGATCTGAATGCCGAAGGGCTTGCCGCCCTGGGACTGCCAGAGGAAGACACCGTGATTTTTCACGCGGATGGCCGCTATGCGCCCTGCCGGGGCTGCTTTCAGTGCTGGCTGAAGAACGCCGGCTTCTGTGTGATGAAGGATTCCCTGCGGCATATGGGCGCGCTGATCGGGCAAAGCGACCCTCTCATTATTGTCAGCCGGTGCTGTTACGGCGGCTACAGCAGCAAAGTGAAGGCGGTTTTGGATCGGGCCATCGGGACGTCCCTTCCGTTTTTCACCTGGAGGGGCGGGCAGACCCACCACATTGGCCGGTATCCGCAGCGCCGTCTGCTGCGGGTCTGCTTTTATGGGGACTGCACCGCATTGGAACGGCAAATTGCGAAAGAGCTGGCGGAACGCAACCGGCTGAATCTGGGCTATGAAAAAGCGGAGGTGCGTTTTTTTCAGAACCCTGCGCAGCTGGGGGGACACATCGTATGAATCTGCTGATTCTCCATGCAAGCCCAAAGAAAAGGGGCGGGGCTTCCCGCTTTGTATCGGGCCTTTTCCGGCTGTTTATGCCGGGGGCTTCTGCAAAAACTGCCGCTCTGCGCGGACGGCAGGATTTTGAGCGGGCGCTTGTCTATATGGCGGATGCGGACGCCGTATGCCTCTCCTTCCCGCTTTATGTGGACGGGCTTCCTTCCCATGTGGTGGAATTTTTGACGCTGGCGGAGGAATATTGTCAAACGCACTCCCGCCGGTTCCGCCTGTATGCCATTGCCAACAACGGATTCATAGAAGGGCGGCAGAACCGCGCCGCTTTGCAGATGCTGGAGGCGTGGTGCGTGCGCGCCGGCGCCGTATGGGGCGGCGGGATCGGAATCGGCGGCGGCGCCATGCTGCGCATCCTGGGGATTGTTTACCCCATCCTGATCGCCCTGACCCTGCTGCAAATGGCGGCGTCCCTTTTCACCCAGGGGGCCGTGCCGCCGGACCTGTCCTGTTCCCTCGTATTTCAGGCGGCTGGCTGGCTGTTTTTCAATGCCGGCGTATTATTCGCCATGGGGCGGCTCTCACGGGCCGTCCGCAAAGGCAGGGCAATGCCCGACCATTACACGCGGGTGCTGATCCCGGCTTTCCTGTTTGTTCCCATAGCCGATTTGTTTATGATTTTGTCATCCCTGTTTCACGGACGGCTCCTGTTCACGCTTTTAAGGCGGGACGGCCAGCCTTTTGATAAAGAACGGAGGTGATTTTTGTGAACGCGGTTATCCTTTATGCGAGCCGATACGGCAGTACCCGCCGGTATGCGGAAAAGCTGTCCGAACAAACCGATATCCCCGCCGTCAGCTATCAAGAAGCACCGTCCCTTTCCGGCAAAAGCAGGATTATCTATCTGGGCGGCCTGTATGCCGGCGGCGTTTTGGGGCTGGCAAGGACATTGCGCGGCCTGTCCTTGCAGGACGGGCAGAGGCTGATGATCGCTACGGTCGGCCTGGCCGATCCGCAGATTCCGCAAAACCGGGAAAACATCCGAAACGCCCTGCAAAAACAGATTCCCGCCCGGCTGTATGACAGAGCAGCGATTTTCCATCTGCGGGGTGCCATCGATTATCAGACGCTATCTCTGGGACACCGAACCATGATGGCGCTGCTGCACCGCTCGCTGCAAAAGAAACCTGCGGAGGAATGGAGCGAGGAGGATCGTGCGCTGATAGAGACTTACGGCAAGCAGGCGGATTTTGTCGATTTCGCTTCCCTGCGGCCGATGATAGAGGAAATACAGAGGGGTGCCGAATGAGAGCGGTCGTTAAAACGGTATGCAAATTGTTTTTGATTGGGCTAGTCACCACAATCGTCCGCATCATTGGACAGCTTACCATCCCCGCAGGAGAGCAGACGGTTCTGGCTCCCAGCATTTTCGCGCAAAACGGGACGATGCCGGCCGTTTTTACGATTTACGGGATTTTCGCCTACTCCCTGATTGCCGCGCTGTTCCTTCTCATACGGAAAAGGATGGGCGGGAACCGTATCTGGCAGGGGCTGCGATACGGCCTTGCCTGCTGTGCGGTGTGGATTGTCTACCTGTGGGAGCCGCTGCCCCATGTGGCGCCGATGGACCGGGTCACTTATCCCGTAGCGGACAGCCTGGCTCTCCTTGTCATGGGGCTGCTGCTGGGCTGGCTGCTCGGATACAACAGACCGCCTGTAAAAAAGCGCAGCCGGAAGCCGCCCGCCTTTCCCGTGCTGGCCGCAACCATATGCTTTATAGCCGGACGGCTGCTCCTGTATTGCGTTGTCGGTATTTATTCGTCCTTCTCCGAGAAAACCGCCGAGACTGTGCTGTGGTGCCTGTTGACAGGCTTTGTGACTGCCTGCGTCATGGCGTGGCTGAACCGCTATGTGAATGGAGGCAGCCGGTGGAAGAGGGTGCTGATCCTGGGAGGGCTGCTGTTCGGCATCAATCTGCTGCTCTTCAATTTCTTTATGCCGCTTGTGTTCGCCGCCGATATCCCCGACCTTATCCTGCGCACGCTCGTTGATGTCATGGCCGTGGCAATAGGCTGCCTGGCGTTTCCGAATCCGCAGAAAGGGGCGTGTATTGATGGCTGAAAAGCGAACTGCCCGCTTTGGGAAGTGGCTGCTCAAGGTTGTGATATCCTACGCGGTGTTTATCGGGATCGGCTGGCTGCTCGGGCGGATCCCCGCTGAAAAAATTGACCTTTCCGAGGATATGTTTTTCAATCTGCGGATGTTTTTCATGCTGTTCGGCCCCATCTATCTCACCCTGATCGTGAAAATTGTGCTGACAATTCTGACCGCAATAAAACACAAGGAAAAAGATACAGCCGAACAAAACAGGGGCTTTCTGCTTGCTGTCACTGCCATATTGCTACTTGCAAATCTGTCCAATGCCCAGACTGCGGCTGATTTGAGTAGCGGACTCATCGAAGGCAAAGGATTAAGAAGCTTAAGCAGGAGCAAACGATACACTAAAGGAACCTTTTTTCATGTTTTTGAGTTCGTCCGAGCTCATCAGCGGGCGCTCGGTCATCTGCAAAGACTGGGACGGATCGTTTTTGCTGCGGCTGACCGAGCCGGTCAACACTGTGCGGCTGCCCAGCGTCTTGGAAACAATATCCGCCGTTTCCGAGGTCGGGGCAAAACCGCCGGCAATCGTGATCTGGCAGTTATCCTGAATGATAGCGGCACCTTCCCGGCCATAGTTTTTTTCCAGCTGCTGATAGCTCTGGATGATGCTGACGATGGAAAGCCGTCTGCTTCGAGAAGCGCTGTACATCATTTCCGCCGACTGGATCGGCGGCATGGTGCCAAATTCGTCACAGTAGAACATAACGCGGTTGGGAAGCTTCCCGCCGTTTTCATCCGCCACAGATAGGATTTCCCGGTACAGCTGCTGGATGAGCAGGCTGATCATGAAGTAAGCATTGGGGTTTTCCTCCGGCATGACGACAAAAAAGGCGGACTTCTCCTGACAAAAGCGCTCTGCATCCACCACCGTATCAAAACACAGCACCTGCTCCATCTCCGTGTCCAAAAAAGAATTGAGCCGGGACAGCGCCGTACTCATGACACTTGCCATAGCCTGATCGCCGGCGGACAGCGCCGCTCCCGCAAACCACCTCGCCTTATGATCCGGCGGCAGGCGGTCCAGCAGAAGCTGGAAGTGATTTTTTCCCTTTACGCTGCTGGGCGCCATCAATTCCTGGATCAGCTTGAACACCGATACAATATGCCGTTCCTGTGGTTCGGCAAACTCCGCAATGAGCAGGATGACCGATGTCATCAGCCCTTCGGCAGCGTCATAAAAGAAGGCGTTCTGACCATAAGCGGAAGCGTCACCGTCTCCGTAGATGAGTGTCTTGGCAATGAT
>CAJFGS010000050.1 GCA_904377855.1 Candidatus Avimonas merdigallinarum | reverse complement strand
TGGTGTCGCAACTTAACTATACCCTATGAAGGCTCTGTCCTTCTACTTTTTTCTCTCTTCTTTTTTCTCTCTGTCCAATTTGTATTGTAGCTCTACAGAGAAATTTTCCGCTTTCTTGCACTTGTTCTTTCCCTATGGAAGAATTTATGGTATACTAATTTAAATAAAGCCATAGGAAAAGAGCGATTTCCTTGGCAAAGGCCAAAGGATGCTTTTCGCGCTGCTGAAAAAGCGCGAGAACCGAAACATAAAGAGGGATCGTTATGCTGGAACCAAATCAGGAATTTCCGCTTGCGGAAGAACAGGAGCCTGCCTTTGAGCCGCCGAAAGAAAGCACCGTTGCCGGGATTTACGACTGGATCAGCGCGGCTATTTTTGCCCTGGTGCTGGTCACCCTTGTCTTCTCCTTCTGCTTCCGGATTGTGGAGGTGGACGGCAGTTCCATGAACCCTACCCTGTATGATGCGGAGCGACTCATCACCAGCCGCTTTGCCTATACGCCGCAGCGGGGGGATATCGTGATTATCAACCGCTACAACAGCGGCGAAAACAATGAACCGCTGGTAAAACGGGTGATCGCCGTAGCAGGGGATCGCCTGCGGATTGATGAAGCGGGCGGCGGCGTGTATGTCAATGGGGAAAAGCTGGAGGAATCCTATATCCAGGGGATAACCTATCCGCTGTATTTCGGCTCTGAAGAGCAGGTAGTGCCGCAAGGCTGCGTCTTTGTCATGGGGGATAACCGGCAAAATTCCAAGGACAGCCGGTATATGAGCGAAGTGGGGTATGTCAAAACAAGCGACATCATCGGTAAGGCGGTGTTCCGTTTCCTGCCGCTCAGCCGGTTTGGTGGGCTATACGACGAAGGCTGAAATCGGTTAACCGCCGGAATACGACGCATAAGATTGGGAAGCGCCGGCGGGTTCGGGGCTTCCCAGCGATTTTAAAAAGTATGCCGGTTTGGGACGTCCTTCTCCCTTTTTCCGGCTACGGTAGAGGCTGGATGAAGAGGCGGCGGAAATTGAGAAAGAAAACGGTTGAGGAAAAGGACAGGATAGCGGAAATATATAATTGGGTAAACGCCGCCATCTTTGCGCTGGTCTGTCTGATTGTTGTATTCGGCCTCCTTTTCCGTGTCGTCAGGGTGGAGGGGGCTTCGATGAACCCTACCTTGAAGGATGGGGAAGGGCTGATGATCTCCACCGCTTTTTTTGAAGCGGAGCGGGGAGATATCGTCATTGTGCGGAGAAGCTCGGAGCCACCGATGGTCAAGCGGGTGATTGCAGTAGGCGGGGATACCCTGCGAATTGATCCGGTATCCGGGAAGGTATATCTGAACGGCCGGTGTTTGCAGGAAGAGTACACCTTGGGGGCGACTTTTCCCAGGGATTTCGGGATAGACTCCCGCGTGATTCCCGATGGATATCTGATGGTCATGGGGGACAACCGGGAGAAATCCAAGGACAGCCGTTCGGCGGAAATCGGCCTGGTTCCGGAAGGGCAGGTTATCGGGCAGGTGCTTTGCCGGATCTATCCGCTGGATAAAGCGGGGCGGGTATAAATAGAGAACAGGAGTATTTCATGGAACAGGGAATGGGAAATATCCAGTGGTTTCCCGGGCATATGACCAAAACCAAGCGGAAGATCCAGGCGAGCCTTCCGCTTGTGGATATGGTGGTGGAGATTATTGACGCCCGGATCCCGGTAAGCAGCCGGAACCCGGATTTGGACACGCTGGTGGCCGGAAAACCCCGCGTAATCATCCTGAATAAAACGGATATTGCCGACGAAAAAGCGACGGACGAATGGATCCGCATGTTCCAGCAGGCAGGGGTCGCTGCGTTGGAAATGGACTGCAAAAGCGGCCGTGGGGTGAACGCCTTTTCCCCGGCAGTGCGGCGGGTGCTGGCGGAGCAAATCGCCCGGTGGAAGGAAAAGGGAATGGTCAGCCGGCCGATACGGATGATGATTGCTGGGATCCCCAATTCCGGCAAATCCTCCTTTATCAACCGCTTGTCCCATGGGGGGAAGGCGAAGGTGGAGGACCGGCCGGGGGTAACCCGGGGAAATCAGTGGTATGTTACGGCGGAAGGATATCAAATGCTGGACACCCCGGGGGTGCTCTGGCCGAAATTTGAGGATCAGACGGTAGCGCAGCATTTGGCGTACACCGGCGCCATACGGGACGAGGTGCTGGACAGCGAGGAATTGGCCTGCGGCTTATTAGGCATCCTTGCCTCCCGCTACCCGGAAAATCTGCGGGAACGGTACAAACTGACCGGGGATCTGCCGGAAGACAGGTGGGAGCTTCTCCAGCAGATCGGCCGGAAACGGGGAATGCTGGTTTCCGGCGGCGAGGTGAATACCGAACGCGCCGCCGTCATGCTTTTGGATGAATTCCGCGGCGGGAAAATCGGCCGCATCACTCTGGAACTGCCGGAAACCAAGGCCGAAACGGGGGAACCGGTATGAAAACAGTGCATCGGACAGATGTCCGGACGTCTGTCCAGACGGAAGGCCCCGCCCTCTCGAATTACGAGTATGACCGCGCTATTTATGCGCAGGGATACCGGGCGGTCTGCGGGGTTGACGAGGCAGGGCGCGGCCCTTTGGCAGGGCCGGTTTTCGCCGCTGCCGTGATCCTGAATCCACAGGAGGAAATCCCCGGCTTAAACGACTCGAAAAAACTGAGCGAAAAGCGACGGGAAGAACTCTTCGGAGAGATTTGCGCACGGGCCGTCGCCTGGTCGGTTGCCAGCGCTTCGGTGGCGGAAATCGAGGAACTGAATATTTTGCAGGCGACGTTTCTGGCGATGCGCCGGGCAGTGGACGGCTTGTCCGTCCCGCCGGACCTGGCCCTTATCGACGGGAACCAGACGCCGCCGGGCCTTTCGGTGCCGGCCCGCACTGTTGTAAAGGGGGATGCATTGTCAGCATCCATTGGCGCGGCATCGATTCTGGCGAAAGTCAGCCGTGACCGGTTGATGAAAGAAATGGACGGCCTGTATCCGCAGTATCAGTTTGCCAAGCATAAGGGATACGGCACGGCGCTGCATACGGCGCTGCTTCGGGAGTACGGCCCGTCTCCGATCCACCGGCTGAGTTTTCTCAAAAAAATCCTGGGAGAGGAACAGCATTAAAACAGGAGGGGGGGGAGCGCGGATGGCCAACGTCTCCCAAGGCGCAGCGGGTGAGGTCCTGGCCGCCCGTTTTTTGCGGGAAAAGGGATATACGATTCTGGCCGGTAATTACTCCTGCCGTTTTGGGGAAATCGATATCATTGCTCAAAAGGAGCCGTTTCTTGTCTTTGTAGAAGTGAAGACCCGCAGCGAAGACGCGCTGTATACCCCTGCGCAGGCCGTTACGGAGAACAAACAGCGGCGGATAATCAAGACCGCTCTGCTTTTTCTTCAGCAGAATCCGCTTCCTCTTCAGCCCCGTTTCGACGTGATAGAGATTATCACCCGGAAAGGGAAGCCGATGGAAGTGGTGACGCTCGACCACATTCAGGGCGCCTTTGATTTAAGCGATCGTCAGTTTTCTTTTTAGGGAGAAGGCAGCCGGCATCGTTTATATGCCAGATGTCCTTTTTGAAGTGCGGCTGTCCAGCAGAAGACAGCCGCATAAATATTGTGCGGCCGCCGTATATTGCTTTCAGGATATGCCCAAAAAGGAGGAAAACATATGCGGCTGTTCGACCTGCACTGTGATACGCTGTACGAATGCTATACAAAAGGCCAACCCCTTTTGAAAAATCCATTCCAGCTGGATTTGACACGCGGGTTGCGGTATCGGGATGGCTGGGCGCAAATTTTTGCCGTGTGGATGCCGGATACGCTGCGGGGGCGGGAAGCGTATGAGGAATGCCGGAATACCCTGCGGTTTGCCTGGAACCAGGCCGCCCAATGCAGCGGACAGATGGCCATTGTACGCACAGCGGCGGAGATTCGGGATGTTGTGGATACGCGCCGCTGCGCGGCAATCCTGAGCATCGAAGGCGGCTCTGCCTTGGGAGGGCGGCTGGAGCCCCTGGCTGAGTTTGCCGGCTACGGCGTAAAGGCAATCAACATTACGTGGAATGGAGAGAACGAACTGGGCTGCGGTTCGGGAAGCGGAAAGAGGGACGGATTGACACCGTTTGGGAAACAGGCAGTTCGGGAAATGGAACGGCTGGGTATCCTGCCGGACGTCTCCCATTTGAATAAGCGCGGCTTCTGGGATGTGATGGGATGCACGCGGGGCCCGGTTATTGCCAGCCATTCCCTGTCTGCCGCCGTCCACCCTCACCACCGGAACCTGGATGACGACCAGTTCCGCGCCTTAATGGAGAGGGGCGGTCTGGTGGGGCTCAGTTTATGCGGCGAGCATCTGGGGGAACAGAGCTTTGACCGTCTGGAACGGCATCTGGATCATTACCTTTCCCTGGGCGGCGAACGGACAATAGCGTTCGGCTGCGATCTGGACGGCACCGATCTGCCGCCGGAATGGGAAGGGATCGCGGTCATGGAACGGCTGCACGAATGGTTACAGCGCAAAAACTACGAGGAAAGTTTTCTCGACCGCTTGTTTTTCGGCAATTCTTACGATTTTTTCACAGCGCTTTGACAAGCGTTGCGCCTATCGTTTAATATAAAGGAAACTATACCGATTCAGGAGAGAAAGGGAGAACGGCCTTTCTCTTTCAACCGGCGATTGACCGTCCTCGGCGGCGAGGCGGAATAGGAGTGAAACAATCATGAGGTATCACAGTACAAGAGACAGCAGCGTTTCGGTTTCTTCCGCGCAGGCGATCGTCCAGGGGATTTCCAGGGACGGCGGGTTGTTTGTCCCGGAAAACATCCCCGCGCTTTCCCGGGAGGAGATCCTCTCGCTGGCCGATAAGCCGTATGTGGAACGGGCGGCCGCGGTGCTTTCCAAATATTTGACCGATTTCACCGAAGAGGAAGTGAAAAGCTGCGCCGCATCCGCCTACACTCAGGAGCGGTTCCGTTCCCCGGCCGTCGCCCCCCTGCATGCGCTGGAGGATGGGGTGGAGATCCTGGAACTCTGGCACGGGCCCACCTGCGCGTTTAAAGATATGGCTCTGCAGATCCTGCCGCATTTGATGCGGGTCTCCGCTCAGAAGACCGCGGACGGGAAAACCATTATCATCCTGGTCGCCACCTCCGGCGACACCGGCAAGGCGGCGCTGGAAGGGTTCCGCGATGCGGCCAATACCCGCATCCTTGTCTTTTACCCGGAGGACGGGGTCAGCCCGATGCAGAAGCTTCAGATGACCACGCAGGAAGGGGATAATGTGGCGGTCTGTGCCATCCGCGGGAATTTTGACGACGCGCAGTCCGGTGTAAAGGCGATTTTCACCGATCCGGCGGTCGCCGAACGGCTGGAGACAAACGGCATGATGTTCTCCAGCGCTAACTCCATTAACTGGGGGCGGTTGGTGCCGCAGATTGTGTACTACGTATCCGCCTACTGCGATCTGCTGCGGGATGGAAAAATCACGATGGGGGAACCGATCAACGTGGTGGTGCCCACCGGGAATTTCGGGAATATCCTCGCCGCGTATTACGCGCGGGAGATGGGGCTCCCGATCGCCCGTCTGATCTGCGCTTCCAACGAAAACCGCGTGCTGACCGATTTCATCGAAACCGGCGTCTACGACCGGAACCGCGCGTTCCATACCACCACCTCGCCTTCCATGGACATTCTGATATCGTCCAACCTGGAACGGCTGCTGTACGATCTTGCCGGGCGGGATGACGCGGCGATCCGCCAGTTGATGGGTGCGCTGAAGGAAGAGGGGAAATATACCATCCCGGCGGCGATGCACCAAAAAATCCAGTCTCTGTTTGCGGCCGGCAGCTGTGACGACCGGCAGACCGCGGATACCATCCGCCGGGTGTTCGAAAAGTATGGCTATCTGCTGGATACCCATACGGCGGTAGCGGTGTCGGTGTACGAGCAGTACCGGCGGGATACCGGCGATGCCACCTATACGGTGATTGCGTCCACTGCGAACCCGTATAAATTCTCCGATGCGGTGCTGACGGCGGTCAGCGGACCGTCCGATGCGGGGGAATTTGAAAAAGTGGAATTGCTTCACAAGGCGACCGGCTGCGAGGTGCCGCCGCCCCTTGCCTCCCTGCGCGGAAAAGCGCCCCGGTTTACGACGGTATGTAACCGTGAGGATATGGAGCAGATGGTATACGATCTGCTCCATATCGACACGAAATAAGGGTTATTTGCCGCTGGGTTTGAAGCTGGCGCAGGCGGTGTCGTTGCTGCTGATGGCATGGGCGGGACCTACATGGATTTTGCTTGCTGCACAGGCGTTTTTCCCGTCGTGATACGTGCAGTTTTTGACGTCGCAGTACACAATCGGGCTGGGGCATTCGGGCTTTTCTTCTTTGAACAGTTCCATGGCTTATCGCTCCTTTCTGGATTTAGCCTTGCCATATTTTCTGCTTTTTTTCATCGATATCCGAATTTCTTTTGGAGAGGAGCCGGATATGTCGTTATTTGCTATTGCCGACCCGCATCTTTCCCTCGGTACCGATAAGCCGATGGATGTTTTTCACGGCTGGGACAATTATGTGGAACGGTTGGAAAGGAACTGGCGCGCTCTTGTATCCCCGGACGACACGGTCGTTATCGCGGGGGATATTTCCTGGGCGATGGCTCTGACGGAAACAATCGCGGATTTTTCCTTCCTCCAGGCGCTGCCGGGGAAGAAACTGCTGTTCAAAGGCAATCACGATTACTGGTGGACTACCCGCCGGAAAATGGATGCTTTTTTGGCGGAACAGGGGTTTGACACCCTCCGCCTTGTCCATAACAGTGCGGAAGTGGTGGGTGATTTTGCTGTTTGCGGGACTAGGGGCTGGTTCTATGATGCGGAGGAAGATGCGGATCGCAAGGTGCTGCTGCGGGAAGTAGGGCGGCTGAATCTTTCCATTGACGCGGCGGAAAAAACCGGGAAGGAGCCGGTCGTATTTCTGCACTATCCGCCGGTTATGGGAGAGGCGGAGTGTCCCGAAATCATGGATGTTTTGCGCCGGCGTGGGATCCGCCGATGCTATTTTGGCCATATCCACGGCCCCTCTGCACGGAAAATCCCCGTTCGGATTGTGGATGGAATCACTTTGCAGCTGGTTTCCTGCGACGCCGTCGGCTTCATGCCGGTTTTGGTGCGTTGAAGCGCCCCAAATGGGAAAAGAAATTGCGTTTCCGTCTGGAATTTTTCAAAAAAGGATAGCGCAATCGCTTGCTGTATGCTATAATTACGTGTATTGCGTTATCGTAATAAACAGGAGGAAGTAAAATGAGTCTGAAATCAACCAACAAAGTCGATACCAACCGTGTGGAACTTGAAGTCGCCGTCAGCCCGGAGGATTTTGAAGTGGCCGTTAACAAGGCTTATAAAAAGAATATCAAGCGGATGAACGTCCCTGGCTTCCGGAAGGGGAAAGCCCCGCGCCATCTGGTGGAGAAGATGTACGGCACGGGCGTTTTCTATGAAGATGCGGTCAACGATCTGTACCCAAAGGCGCTGGACGAGGCCGTGAATGAATCCGGATACGAATATGTAGAGGATAAGATCGACCTGGACGTCGTGACGGTCGGCAAGGACGAAGGCCTGGTGTTTAAAGCGGTCATCACCGTAAAGCCGGAGGTGGAAGTCGGCGAGTACAAGGGCCTGAAGGCCGACAAAAAGGTCGAAGAAGTCACGGAAGAAAACGTCGATGACGAAATCAAGAAGCTGCAGGATCGCAATTCCCGCCTGGTGGCCGTGGAGGGCCGCGCGGCGGAAAACGGCGATACGGTCACTTTTGATTTTGAGGGCTTTGTCGACGGCGAACCCTTCGAGGGCGGCAAAGCGGAGAACTATACCCTTACCCTTGGTTCCGGACAATTTATTCCTGGCTTTGAAGATCAGATTGTCGGAAAGAATACCGACGACGAGTTCGAGGTCAACGTCACCTTCCCGGAAGATTACCATGCGGAAGCCCTGGCGGGGAAGCCGGCGGTTTTCCGCTGCAAGCTGCATGAGATTAAGGCGCGGGAGTTGCCGGAACTCAACGACGACTTTGCAAAAGACGCCAGTGAATTCGATACGCTGGACGAACTGAAGGCGGATCTGAAGGAGAAGCTGCAGCACCGCCGTGAGCACGAGGCGGAGGATGCGTTTGAAAGCCAGCTCGTCGATCAGCTGATAAACGGCCTGAAGGCGGAGATTCCGGAGGCGATGTTCGAGCGCCGTGTGGACGACAGCGTCCGGGAATTTGCGAATCGGTTGCAGGCGCAGGGCCTGACTCTGGACATGTATCTGCAGTACACCGGGATGGAGATGGACGCTTTCCGCAAAGGCTTCCGTGAGCAGGCGGAAAAGCAGGTCAAACTCCGCCTGGCCCTGGAAAAAATTGCTTCGCTTGAAAATATCGTTCCGACGGAAGAGGAACTGGAAGCGGAATACGCCAAGATGGCGGAACAGTACAAGATGGACGTGGACAGGATCAAGGCTTTTGTCCCGGCAAAGGAACTTTCTAAGGATTTGGCGGTCGGCAAGGCGATGGATCTGGTCAAGGAGACCGCCGTGGTGAACGACGGAGCCGCTGAATAAAAAGCAGCCAAAAAATCCGGGAAAATTTTGCGCTCATTTTGTTAAACGGGTGTTTTGCGGCAATACTACATTGTCTTCTTTTGCGGACAATTCATACTGGAAAGGTTGAGTGCTATGAGCAATTTGGTCCCTTATGTAGTGGAACAGACCAGCCGCGGGGAACGCAGCTATGATATTTTTTCCCGGCTGCTGAATGATCGGATTATTATGCTCACGGATGAAATCAACGACGTGACCGCTTCTTTGGTGGTAGCGCAGCTGATTTATCTGGAAGGGCAGGATCCGGATAAGGACATTGATCTGTACATCAACAGCCCGGGCGGTTCGATTACTTCCGGTATGGCTATTTACGATACGATGCAGTTCATCCGCTGCGATGTTTCCACCATCTGTATTGGCATGGCGGCGAGCATGGCGTCTTTCCTGCTGGCGGCCGGCGCTAAGGGGAAGCGGAAGGCCCTGCCGAACAGCGAAGTGATGATCCACCAGCCTCTCGGCGGTACGCAGGGGCAGGCGAGCGATATCAAGATCCATGCCGATCACATTTTGTACATCCGCGGGCGGATGAACCAGATGCTGGCGGAAATGACCGGCCAGCCCCTGGAACGGATTGAACGGGATACCGATCGCGACAACTTTATGAGCGCTCAGGCGGCAAAAGAGTATGGCCTGATTGACCAGGTCATTGCCAAGCGCGAAGGCTGATTAGCGCAGGATATCCCATGCGGGCAGTTTCCCCTGTGCAATCCGATGGACGAATGAGCGAACAAGGAGCGTAGACAATGCCAAAAAACGAGGATAATCGTATGGTCAGCTGCTCTTTCTGCGGGAAAACGCAGGATGAAGTTCAGCGTTTGATTGCCGGCCAGGGCGTTTATATCTGCAATGAGTGCGTTGAACTGTGTCAGTCCATTCTGGAAGAAGGCGGCGTTGTATCCCGCAAACGCCCCGCCTCTTCCAATATCCCGCCGGTATTGCCTACCCCAAAGGAAATCAAGGCCGGGTTGGATGAATACGTCATCGGACAGGACGAGGCAAAAATCGCATTATCCGTGGCGGTTTATAACCACTATAAGCGGATTTATTTCGGGTATACGTTTGATGTGGAATTTGGGAAAAGCAACGTGCTTCTGCTCGGCCCGACGGGTGTGGGGAAAACAGCGCTGGCACAGAGCTTGGCCCGTATGCTGGACGTACCCTTTGCGATTACCGACGCTACCACGCTGACGGAGGCGGGATATGTCGGCGAGGACGTCGAGAATATCCTGCTGCGCCTGATTCAGGCGGCCGACTATGATGTGGAGAAAGCGGAGCGCGGGATTATCTATATCGATGAAATCGATAAGATTGCCCGGCGCAGCGAAAACCCCTCCATTACCAGAGACGTCAGCGGCGAAGGGGTGCAGCAGGCTCTGCTGAAAATCTTGGAAGGCACGGTATCGAATGTCCCTCCGTCCGGCGGGCGGAAGCATCCGCAGCAGGAATTTATCCAGATTGATACGTCCAATATCCTGTTTATCTGCGGCGGTGCGTTCGACGGCATTGAAAATGCCATCGAACGCCGGGTGGCTTCC
>CAJFGS010000049.1 GCA_904377855.1 Candidatus Avimonas merdigallinarum | reverse complement strand
AACTTTCCTATGCGCCCCTTGGCCTGGCTCTCTCCCAAAGAAAAACTTGCTGCTTTCTTTGAATCTTTCACTGTACAAAATGTTTGACAAACCTACACGTATGCGGAAAGCGGAAAATTTCTCATTTTTCCCGGACATCCCTGCAGCATCCGCGGAATGGAGGAAAAAGAAAAAAGGAGGACGTCTCCATCCTCCTTTTCCTTTAGCGGATCTGTTCCTTGACCTTCGCCGCCTTGCCCACGCGATCCCGCAGGTAGTACAGCTTGCTCCGGCGGACTTTACCGTAGCGGATCACCTTCACCGCCTCCACATTCGGGGAATGCAGCGGGAAAACGCGTTCCACTCCAACGCCGTAAGAAACGCGGCGGACCGTAAAGGTCTCGGCTACGCCGCTGCCCTTCTTCGCAATGACCGTGCCCTCAAAGGCCTGGATTCTTTCGCGTTCGCCTTCACGGATTTTCACATCCACGCGAACCGTGTCCCCCACAGAAAACGCCGGAACGTTTTCCTTCATGCTGCTCGCCGTCATGGTTTTCAGAGCGTCCATTTACAAAATCCTCCTTGATTTTCAGACATTCATGCCGATCCACCGATGGCAGAGGACTGCCCGCTTTAATGTCGTGCTTTCGCCAGGCATTAACCCCCACGAAATCTGCAAAATCCCGCGGATATTTCAAATACCGATATAGTGTATCACAAAATGCATCCCAATGCAAGAAAAACTTTTCCGAATCCCCGCGGCTTAACAAGGAAACCGTCCGCCGCCTCCCTCGGGGCGGGCTCCGCGCGCGAAGAACGGCAGCGGGCTATTGCGACTCCGCATACTGCGGATTCCTCAGAATCACCACCAGATCCTCCTCATAAGCGGTGGCCTCATACCCTTTTTCTATATATTCCTCCATCTTCTCCTCCGCCCCTTTTTCCCGGCCGGGGCGAAGATCCAAAACCACATATTCCGTTTCGTGGGGAGATTCGCTCTCCTGATTGTAGTGGTAATCATAGAGCACCATCCGATTCGAAAGCTTCGGCACCAGGTACCCGGTCGCCTGCACCATCGCGTCCTCCGGAACCATTTCCAAGCAGGCATCCATTTTCTGGAGCTGTTCCCGATTGGTAATGTACGACTGGATGTTATCCGTATACCCGCCGACATTGACAAGGAAAAACACGGCGGTGGACGATACCATAAACGGAAGCGCATAGCGGCGGAAGCGGGGCTCCAGCACGGAAATGTTGATGACCACCAGGTAAAAGAAAAAGGCGAGGGTTCCAAAATTGTATTGGAAAACAATCGAATGCTGGTATGGGTAATCGCTCATCAGGTTCACCAGCAGAAACGGGATGAGAAGAAACAGCTGGGATATTTTCCGGTTGAGCAGCGGAATTCCGGCGACGGGCAGCAGCATCACCACCATATACTGCAGTTTTTCCTGATTGAACACCTCGTTAATCAGATACGCCGGATTCAGAATCAGCGTTTTGAATACGCTGATTAACCCCAAATCGGCGTCGCTGATGAAATTGTCATACCGGCCAATCATAACCCCCTGCCCCATATACTGCAAAATGAGCATGGCAATCCCAAAGTACAGAATCGAGCCAGCCAGCAGGATCGGCCCATGGAAAAGCTCTTTCCTGGAAAACAGGAGGAAGAGGGCGATGCAGGCGATGTAAACGGGGGCATCCTCCTTGACGAGGCAGGTCAGAAAAGCAAACAGGTACATCAGCGGCCATTTTTGCTTTTCCAGAAAATAGAAAGTCCAAAGCAAAAGCGGCGTTAAAAACATATTTTCGTGGATGTCATAAAAGCAGCTGCCCGCCAGCGCCGGGTGCAGGGCGTAAACAACGCCTATCGCCGCGGAAACCTTGTTGGACAGAGAAAAATGCTTTGCCAGCAAAAAGAGCGGGATGATGCCGCTGGCAACCACCAGCCCCTGCATCACCTGCAGATATATGGGAGAAGGGAAAAGAAAATATCCCGGAAGAAGCAGGTAATAAATCGGCGATAAATGAATCGCAAAATGCGACAGCAGGATATTCCTTTCGCAGGTGGTGTTGGGAAGAAGCGTTTCCTTCATATGATGGAACATCTGCGCAAAAATCCCAAAATCATAGGTGGATGCAGCGTAATTTAAATAGCGAAGGGTGGTGAGCCCGCCTACATATACGGCAAAGAACGCCCCCGCCGCCGCAATCAGCACAATCGCCGCTTTTTTGGACAGCACCAGCTTGCCCAGCCACAATTTGTCGCCGCGGAGCAGGTAATACCCGATAAGAGAGAGGGCGAAGATAACGCCGATAGCAAAATAAAAGTTCCGGTTCCGCGCCGCAATCAGCAAACCGTAAAAGAGGGAGGTCGCCCCCAGCGCCCATGCGTCCACAGGAAAAGGAGTCAGCTTCTTTAACAGGGTCAGCAAAAGGAACAGTGTCAGAATAATCAGCGCAAACGTCAACAGATTGACGCCGCTTACGAAGGCCAGAACATCAAACCCGACCTTTCCTTGAAAGATGCCGACAGAACAGGCGACAAACCAGCCGGATAGCAGCCGTATCCCGATCGACGCCCAATCGATATTTTTTAAATCCCGGAGCATTAATAGCTTCCGTCCGGTAGGAAGCTGTCCGTTTTCCTGCACGCAGACCCCTCCTGCATCCTTAAATTTTCAAAAGACTGCCCATCCTGTCAAAAGTACGGCGCGGGCGTGGTAACGTCACGCGAACGGAATGCCTTCACCGCAATAAAGCGCTGTCCGCACAATACGGCAGTTCGCCGCGCCGTCCACGCCGCCACGTTCTTTTGCAAAGGCGTTGTAGGCGGACACAATCAGTGCGGGGTTGATGGTCTCAGCGCTGCTGCAGGGGAGGAATATCTCCATCACCAAAGCGCCTTTTTCCTCCGGCGTGCAGGCCGCTTTCTGCAGGGCCGGCTTGAGATCGATTTGTTTCACCCCGCCTTTTTTGGTGCGTTTTTCCGCCAGAATGGAATTCTGAGCCAGAAAATCCGCCATATGGGAGAGATCCCCGGTAAAGGTGAGCCGATAGCGGGCGGCCGCGAGTTCCCCGGCCTTATGGAGAGGCTCCGCCGCCGAGAGGGCGGTAAGCCCTTCGGGCAGGACGGCGTTGAGACGGTCGACAATATCCCGCATCGGGATATCGTCGGTCAGCCGCAGGTCCATGCTTTCCCGGAGCCCTTCGGCCCCCAGAGAAAGCGGCGCGGCAAATGTGAGGTACGGGTGCTTATTGAACCCTTCGGTATACCAAATCGGCAGCCCGGCCCGGCGGACGGCGCGGGTCATGGCGCGGGTGAGGTCAAGATGGGAAATATACCGCGCCCGTCCTGCCTTTTGAAAACAGATCCTAATTTCTTTCATCGGTGCAGACCCCTCCGTTCCATTGGGCGGCGCCGCAGCCGGAGCAGGCCTGGCGGCAGTTCGGCGTGGTCTTCCCCTCGTGCGCCCGGCGGTTTTCCCGGGCAAGGAAGGCTTTGGTGACGCCGTAATCCAGGTGATCCCACGGCAGGATTTCCTCCAAATCGCGGCGGCGGTTGGCATAGAAGGCCGGATCCAGCCCCTTGCTGCGGAAAGCGTCCAGCCAGGTTTGGAGCGAAAAATGCTCCGACCAGGCATCCAGCTTACAGCCGCGGCGGAAGGCCTCTTCAATCACGGCGCACAGGCGGCGATCCCCCCGGGCCAGCACCCCTTCCAGGAAGCTGACCTGCGCATCGTGCCAGCGGAGGGAGACCTTTTTGGTGGTCACCGACTCCCGCAGATGGCGCTGCTTGGCTACCAGCTGCTCCATCGTATCCTGCGGTTCCCATTGGAAAGGCGTAAACGGTTTGGGGACAAAGCAGGAAACGCTGACCGAGACGTTGACCCCCTTCCCCTTCGGTTTATTGGGGTTGTGATAGAAGCAATTCACAATTTTCTGGGCAAGTTCCGCAATCCCCGCGATATCGTCCATGGTTTCGGTGGGAAGCCCCATCATAAAATACAGCTTTACAGCCGTCCACCCGGCGGAAAACGCTTTTTTCGCCGTATCGAGGATCTCCGATTCGGTCAGATTTTTGTTGATGGCGTCCCGCAGGCGCTGGGTACCCGCTTCCGGCGCAAAGGTCAGCCCGCTGCGCCGGAGGACGTTCAGCCTTGCCGCTAATTCTTCGGAAAACCCGTCTATTCGCAGGGAGGGCAAGGAGATATTGGTCTGCTCCTTTTCCGCCCATTCGAGGAGCATGGGAAGCAGCTGTTCCAACTCCGTATAATCGCTGGTGGACAACGAGGAAAGGGAAAATTCCTCATACCCCGTGTTTTCGCAGAGCGCGCGGCTTTGCGCGTTGATGGTTTGAGCCGATTTCTCCCGGACCGGCCGGTAGATGAACCCGGCCTGACAGAACCGGCAGCCCCGGATGCAACCGCGGAAAATTTCGCTCATTGCGCGGTCGTGGACGATATCGATGAACGGTACCACAAAACGGTCCGGATAATAAGCTTTATCCATGTCCAGGACAATCCGCTTGCGCACCTTCGCGGGCGCCCCGTCCTTCGGCGTGACCGAGGCGACGGTACCGTTCTCGTGATACCGCACCTCATACAGCGCCGGCACATAGACCCCTTCAATCTGCGCAGCCTCCCGGAGGAACGCCGCCCGCTGGAAGCCGGCCGCCTTATGCCGGCGGTAAAGGTCGAACAGTTCGAGATTGACCTCCTCCCCTTCTCCCAGGGTGAAGAGGTCGATAAAATCGGCGATCGGTTCCGGATTGCAGGCGCAGGGCCCCCCGGCGATGACCAAGGAGCAGTCGTCCCCCCGATCGGCCGAGAGAAGCGGGATTCCGGCGAGATCCAGCATATTCAGGATGGCCGTGAAACTCAACTCATACTGCAGGGTAAAGCCGAGAAAGTCAAACGTATCCACCGGATCGCGGCTTTCCAGGCCGAACAGCTTTAGCCCATTGGCCCGCATCAACGCTTCCATATCGGTATCCGGAGCAAAAACCCGTTCGCACCACACATCTTCCTGTTCGTTAAACAGGCCGTACAGCAGCTTCATCCCCAGATGGGACATGCCGATTTCATACAAATCGGGGAAGGCCATGGCTATCCGGATGTTCACTTTCGCGGGATCCTTCATAACCGAATTCAATTCCCCGCCGGTATACCTCGCCGGTTTTTGCACCTGCATAAAAATCTGTTCCAGCTTCTCTGACGATTGCACGTTTTCTCTCCTTTTCCCATCCATAGAAATCCGCCTTCGGAAAGCCTTTCCTTTGAAAAGGCCGGAATTTTGAATATTATACCATATCCCAGCCGGCATCACAACCGGTCATATACTCGATTTCCAATTTTATACAAAAAAGCCGCGGCGTTTCGGCGGGAACCGTCGGGAAAAGCGGGAATATCCCGAACGCTCTTGGGTTGACCGATGGAAAAAAGCGGGATATAATGAACGTAAATTTTTGTTGTAGGAAAGGAACGGTCATGGATAAGGATTCATCGAACAATCGGTCGGTATTCCGGATTTTGTTCCGCGTGATACAGGGGGCCCTCATCGGGCTGGGGGCGGTCCTTCCGGGTATTTCCGGGGGCGTGCTGTGCGTGGTGTTTGGCATCTACAAGCCCATTATGGAGCTGCTTTCCCACCCGCTTCGCAACTTCAAAAACCATGTTCCCAAGCTGTTGCCGGTCATCCTCGGCCTGGGGATTGGCTTTTTGGGAATCGCCAATCTATTGTCCTTTTTCCTGGAAAAATACCCGGCTCCTTCGGTCTGCCTGTTTGTAGGGCTCATTGTCGGTATGATGCCTTCCCTTTTCCGGGAGGCCGGGGAACAGGGGCGGAGCAAGGGCTCTGCAGTTTCCCTGTTTGTCGCTATGGCGGTTGTATTCGCGCTGCTCATCGGCCTGCAGTTCTCCGACATTGAAATCGTCCCCAACTTCGCCTGGTATCTTTTCTGCGGCTTCTGCCTGGCCCTCAGCGTGATTGCTCCGGGCATGAGCTTTTCCACCCTGCTCATGCCGCTCGGGCTTTACACCCCGTTTGTGGACGGCATCGGGCATTTGGACTTGAGCGTCCTCATCCCGGGCGGCATCGGCGCCCTCATTACGGTAATCCTTTTGGCAAAGGCGGTCAACGCCCTGTTTGAACGCTTCTATTCCCTGGCCTTCCACGCTATCATCGGTATTGTCATTGCCGCGACGGTAATGATTATCCCTTACCAGAGTTTTGCCGTTTCTGTCGGCCAATGCGTCGTGAATCTGGTCTGCCTGGCGGTCGGGATCGTCGCCGCCCTCCTGCTGGACCGTTTTAACCAGAGCGTCGTCAAGACAAAAGAATAAATTCCCCTGCTTTATGAAAAGAAGAGCGGTATTGGAATTTTCCAATACCGCTCTTCTTTGTTATCGAAAGCCGGAGGGACGCTGCTTTTGCGGCATCCCTCCGGCTTTTGCAGCCTTATTGAAAATTACTTCCAGTCCTGCCAGAAAAGGGGGTGTCTGTACTTCTTACAGGCTGAGGCTGTAATTCGGCGCTTCTTTGGTGATATGGATATCGTGAGGATGGCTTTCCTTCAGGCCGGCGCCGGTGATCCGCACAAACTGGCCGTTCTTTTGCAGATCCGGAATCGAGGGGCAGCCGCAATAGCCCATGCCGGCCCGCAGGCCGCCGATCAGCTGATAAACGGTGTCCGAAAGCAGCCCCTTGTACGGGACGCGGCCCTCGACCCCCTCCGGAACCAGCTTCTTATTGCCTTCCTGGAAATAGCGATCGCGGCTTCCGCGGGCCATTGCGCCCAGGCTTCCCATGCCGCGGTAGACCTTGAACTGGCGTCCCTGGTAAATTTCCGAATCTCCGGGGGATTCCTCGCAGCCTGCCACCAGGGAACCGATCATCACTACATCGGCGCCGGCTGCAATCGCTTTTACGATATCGCCGGAATATTTTACGCCGCCGTCAGCAATCACAGGAATCCCATGCTTCGCCGCCACGCAGGCCGCATCGTAAACCGCCGTGATCTGCGGGACGCCGATCCCGGCGACGACACGGGTGGTGCAGATGGAACCGGGGCCTATCCCCACCTTAACAGCGTCGGCGCCCGCGTCAATCAAGGCCTCCGCCGCCTCCGCCGTTGCAATATTCCCGGCAATGAGCGAAACCTGCGGGAACGCAGCCTTTACTTTGGACACCGCGTTCAGGATGTTCTGGCTGTGGCCGTGCGCCGAATCCAGGACCAGTGCATCGACCTGAGCGCCAACCAAGGCGGCGGCCCGATCCAACACATCGGCAGTGGCCCCAATCGCGGCGGCGCAGAGCAGGCGGCCGTTCTTATCCCGGGCGGAATTGGGGTACTTCACCGCTTTTTCAATATCTTTGATGGTGATGAGCCCTTTCAGATATCCCTGCTCGTCCACAATCGGCAGCTTTTCAATCCGATGCTGACGAAGGATCTCCTGCGCCTGCTCGAGCGTGGTGCCGACCGGCGCGGTCACCAGGTTTTCCTTGGTCATGACCTCTTCAATTTTCTGGGAAAAATCCGTCAGGAAGCGCATATCCCGGTTGGTCAGGATGCCCACCAGCTTTCCATCGCGGCAAATCGGCACGCCGGAAATCTTGTATTTTCCCATCAATTCGTTGGCATCCTCCACGAGATGGTCGGGGGAAAGATAAAAGGGATTGACGATAACCCCGTTTTCCGAGCGCTTCACGCGATCCACCTGATCGGCCTGCTCCTCAATCCCCATATTTTTATGAATGACGCCGATTCCCCCTTCACGGGCCATGGCAATCGCCATGCGCGCTTCGGTTACCGTGTCCATGGCGGCGGTCATGAGCGGGATATTCAAGTGAATCGTCTTGGTCAGCTGTGTGCCGACATGAATATCCGCTGGCAGAATGTCGGATTTTGCCGGGATCAGCAGTACATCGTCGAAGGTAAGCCCCTCTTTCAGGAATTTTTCCCCTGCATTGCCATTCACCATATGTTTTCCTCCTTCGATTTTTACGTCCCGTTTTTCCTGCAGTCGGACGGCCTTCCGCCGGTCAAGCGGAACCGGTCGACCGGAAGTCGAGCGGAAAAGAAAATATGAAAATATTTATCTTTGATTTTACCACAGAGCCCCCTTGGTTTGCAACCCCCCTCCCGCCCTTGTTCGACAGGTTAGCCGAAAATTCCCCTTTAATGGCGGCACCCTCCTTCTCCCGCCGTTTAAAAGCTTTCCTTCAAGTCCACGGATCCGGGAGGATGTCCAGCAGCTTTTCCAGATTTTTAACCGTTTCCTCGTCCACGAAATGCTCAATGAGTTCTACCTGCCGCAGCGTTCCTTCCGAATGGTTCAGCCGGCGGAAAAATTCCGACAGCACGTTATGCCGCCACAGGAAATACCGCCCCCGTTCCTTCCCCTGCTCCGTCAGCGTAATCTGCCCGTATTTTTCGAACGCCACCAAGGAAGCGTCCCTCAGCTTTCCAATCATCTTGGAGGCGGAAGACGGCCGCACATGCAGACGTGCGGCCACCTCGTTCACCCCGACTGACGGCCTGCCGGCCGTAAGCCGGAAAATCATTTCCAGATAATCCTCCATGGATTCCGTCACCCGGCTTACCCTCTGGCGGCGGTATCCATTCAACGTCCGAAACTCCTCGTGCTCCATACTTCCCGCCCCGCTTCCTAAATACACACCACCAAGCGCTTTTCTTCCCTGCTAACTTTTTGGGACCGGGCGATCCCTTGCCGCATAAGTTGGTAGCAGGAAACTTTCTAACAGACAAAAAATGGATATACGACCATTTTATGATAGGGAGATTTTGAATATGAAACAGCGGAAAGCCCCCTGCCCCGGTTCCGGCATACATAACCCGGTCCCGGAACTGACCCTTAACCGCATCCGCCAGGGGGAGAAAGCACGGGTAAAAGCGCTGAGTTCCACAGGAAGCATGCGCCGCCGCTTATTGGATATCGGATTGGTGGAGGGGACCTGGGTGGAATGCCTGCAGCGCAGCCCAGCCGGAGATCCCGTCGCCTATCTCATCCGCGGGGCGGTCATTGCACTGCGGGCGGCGGATTCGTCCCATATCCTGGTGGAATACTGCTGATTATGGCCTCAGGGAGGAATGCCCTCTTAGGGGGCATTCCTCCCTATTTTCTCATCTTTTACTTTGATTGGAAAGGATCGAGTGCAAATGGGCTTGACGGCCAAATCGACCGGAAGCGGCGCCATAGACCATGGGCTGCATATCGAGAGAAACCCGGGTGCGAAAGATTCGCCGGCCGAACGCATCATCGCTTTAGCGGGGAATCCCAACGTCGGGAAAAGTACGGTTTTCAACGAATTGACCGGATTGAAACAGCACACGGGAAATTGGCCCGGGAAAACCGTCACCAATGCGCAGGGGCGCTGTACCCACCATCAAATCCCGTACATACTGGTCGATATTCCCGGCACCTATTCCCTGATGGCGCATTCGGCGGAAGAGGAGGTTGCGCGGGATTTCGTCTGCTTTGGGGGCCCGGACGCCGTCGTAGTGGTCTGCGACGCCACCTGCCTGGAGCGGAACATGAATCTGGTCCTCCAAACCCTGGAAATTACCAACCGGGTCGTCGTCTGCGTCAACCTGATGGACGAGGCCCGGCGCAAAGGGATCCGGGTGGATACGCAGCGCCTTTCGGAAAACCTGGGAGTGCCGGTGGTGGGCGCCAGCGCCCGCAGCGGCAAAGGGCTGGCGGAACTCATGGACGAAGTGGAAGCGGTCACCTCCGGTCAGCGGGAATGCCGCCCGCCCCGTATCCGGTACCTCCCGGCGATTGAGGAAGCACTCCGGATTCTGGAACCGGCGGTAACCGGGCGGCTGGGCGGAAGGCTGAACGGCCGGTGGGTTTCCCTCCAGCTCCTTGACTGCGAGGAGACGCTAAAGAAGACGATGACGGCCTATCTGGGCTTTTCGCTGTGGGAAGATCCAGCGATAAAGCCTAAAATAGCACAGGCGAAGGAAAGGCTGCGAGAGCACGATATTACGGACGATCGCCTCAAGGATATCCTAGTTTCCTGCCTTATCCTGCGCGCCGAGGAAGTATGCATGGACGCGGTGTCCTGCGGACAAAGCGGATACGGCCGGCGGGATCGCAAGATCGATCGGGTGCTGACCAACAAATGGACCGGCATTCCCCTGATGATTCTGCTGCTGATGGCGATATTCTGGCTTACCATTACAGGAGCCAATTATCCGTCCGAGCTGCTTTCCAGTGGGCTTTTTTGGGTAGGCGACCGACTGGCCGATTTCCTCCAGTGGGCGGGTGCCCCCGCCTGGCTGGAGGGGGCGGTGGTGGACGGGGCTTACCGGGTGCTCGCCTGGGTAACAGCCGTTATGCTGCCGCCAATGGCCATCTTCTTTCCCCTTTTCACCCTTTTGGAGGATGCCGGATACCTCCCCCGCGTTGCCTTTAACCTGGATAAATATTTCCAAAAAGCCTGCGCATGCGGGAAACAGGCGCTGACCATGTGCATGGGCTTCGGCTGCAACGCGGCGGGGGTCGTGGGTTGCCGAATCATCGATTCGCCGCGGGAACGGTTGATAGCGACGATTACCAATTCTTTTGTACCCTGCAACGGCCGTTTTGCGCCGCCACACAAAGGGAAACAAAAAGGCTGCCGGATGCTGACGCCGAAGAAAAAACCGAATTAATCTTACCCTTTCAAGATGACGGCTGGGGAGCCAAAATCA
>CAJFGS010000048.1 GCA_904377855.1 Candidatus Avimonas merdigallinarum | reverse complement strand
GCCTTCCAGAGCCTCTGCTTTGCTATACCCTTTTTGAATCATCTTTTTTCGCCACCACCATCCTTTTTGGGACTTGACTTCTAATAGTTAATCTTTCGTTATCCCTATCATACAGCCAAAAGGCCGTTCCTCCTAGAAATATATTCTTAGGAAGCTCTTAAAAAGAACACCGCCGGTCCTTTTTCCTATCCGGAAAGGGAAAAGGCCCTCGGCAGCAAGAGCCCCGCGGCATCTTCAACGTGCCGGCGCGAAAAATCCGCCGTGTGCCGCCCCGTCCGGGAGGGCGTACCTGCCGGTTTCCGTAAAACGCAGGGACCTTCCGTTTGAAGGCCTCCGGGGATGCAGAAAGGACGGCCGCTGAAAAAGCGTCCGTCCTTTTGTCAGTTCCTTCTGCGGCTGGACCGCACCATGTCCAGAAAGCAGGCGTGAACCGTTTCGTCCTGCGTAAGTTCCGGGTGGAAAGCGGTCGCCAGCCGGTTTCCCTGCCGGGCAGCCACAATATGGCCGCCGGTTTCGGCCAGGATTTCCACCTCCGGCCCGGCCTGGGCGATATACGGCGCCCGGATGAACACCATCGGGGTCGGCCGGCCGGCAAAGGGCGCCGTTGTCCGGAAGGAACCGAGCTGACGGCCATAGGCATTGCGCCGGGCGGTGACATCCATCCCGCCGAAGCAGCGTTCGCCCCCTTCCACCCGGTCGGCCAGCAGGATCAGCCCGGCGCAGGTGCCGAACACCGGCAGGCCGCTGTCGATCCGCTCCTTCAACGGCTCAAACAGCCCCAGATCCCGCAGGAGTTTATTCATCACCGTGCTCTCCCCGCCCGGAAGGATCAGCCCGTCGAACGGGCAGGCCAGATCCGCCGCCTGCCGGATTTCAAAATGCGCCGCCCCCAGGCGGTCCAGCATCCCGCCGTGCTCGGCAAACGCGCCCTGCACGGCCAGTATCGCGATGGTCATCCTCTAGTTCCCCCGCTCGGCCATGAGCAGGGCGATCTCCTGCTCGTTGATACCCACCATCGCTTCCCCGAGATCCTCGGACAGTTCCGCGAGCATGGCCGGATCGTTGTAGTTGGTCACCGCCTTGACAATCGCCGCGGCCCGCTTCGCCGGGTTCCCCGACTTGAAGATGCCGGAACCCACGAATACGCCTTCGGCGCCAAGCTGCATCATCAGCGCCGCGTCCGCCGGGGTCGCCACCCCGCCCGCCGCGAAGTTGACCACCGGCAGCTTGCCGTGCTCATGCACATACTGCACCAAATCGTACGGCACCATCAGTTCCTTGGCCGCCTGGTACAGTTCGTCCTCCCGCATTGACTGGATGCGGCGCATCTCGCTGTTCATCATCCGCATATGCCGCACCGCCTGCACCACGTCGCCGGTCCCCGGCTCCCCCTTGGTGCGGATCATGGAGGCGCCCTCCGCAATCCGGCGGAGCGCTTCGCCCAAATCCTTTGCGCCGCAGACAAAGGGGACGTCAAACTTGGTTTTGTCGATGTGGTATTTGTCGTCCGCCGGGGAGAGCACTTCGCTCTCGTCAATGTAGTCGATTTCAATGGCCTGGAGGATCTGGGCTTCCGCAATGTGCCCGATGCGCACCTTCGCCATGACGGGGATGGAAACCGCCTGCTGAATGCCCTTGATCATCTTCGGGTCGCTCATGCGGGAGACGCCGCCCGCCGCCCGGATGTCGGCGGGGATCCGCTCCAGCGCCATGACCGCGCAGGCGCCGGCCTCCTGAGCAATCTTTGCCTGCTCCGGGGTGGTGACGTCCATAATCACGCCCCCCTTCAGCATCTGGGCGAGGTTTTTATTCAGTTCGTACCGTTCGTTCATCTTCTCCGCTTCCTTTCCTGTTTTCAAGCCGAAGCGCCGCCAGGTTTTCTTTTCGGCACAGCGGTGAGCCGTCAGGCCGCCGGCCGCATTCCGCCTCTTGACGTTTCCGCGGCATATGCTTTATTATATAAAAAACTGGCACGCTTTAAATGGCCAGTTTAAAACTATATTATCATGCCAGATTAAAGGAAGAATAGAAAATGCTTACCATTCCGCTGGACGGCCGGGCGGCGTCCCCGCTGTATGAACAGATTTATCAATACATCCGAAGGGAAATCGAGTCCGGGCGGCTGTCCGCCGGGAAAAAGCTGCCCTCCAAGCGGGCGCTTTCCGCCCATCTCAAGGTCAGCCAGAGTACGGTGGAAACCGCGTATGGGCAGCTGGCTGCGGAGGGCTACCTCCTCGCCCGGCCCCGCAGCGGCTACTATGTCCAGCGGCTGGAGGCGCCGCCGCCCGTTCTCCGCACGGAATCCTCTCCGCTGCCGGAGGCGTCCGCCGCACAGACGCCGCCCTTTGACTTTTCCACCAGCGGGGTGGACACCGGCCGTTTCCCGTTTTCCGTCTGGGCCAAGCTGACGCGGGAAATCCTCTGCGAGGACGCCCGCGGCCTGCTCCAATCGGTCCACCCGCAGGGGGATCCGGCCCTGCGGCGGGAAATTGCGCGGTATCTGCGGGATTACCGCGGCATCCTCGCCTCCCCGGATCAGATTGTGGTGGGGGCTGGCTCGGAATACCTGCTGGGGCTGACCGTCCAGCTCCTAGGGAGGGCGAAGGGGTATGCGGTGGAAAATCCGGGTTATCCCAAAACCCGCCGCATCCTCGAAGGGAACGGCGCGGCCGTTGCCCCGATCGGCATGGATGAAAATGGGCTGCGGGTAGACAGGCTGCGGCGTTCCGGGGCGGAGGTAGTGCACGTCACCCCCTCCCACCACTTCCCCCTCGGCACCGTGATGCCGGTCAGCCGCCGGGCAGAGCTGCTCCGCTGGGCGCTGGAAGAGGAAGGCCGGTATATCCTGGAGGACGATTACGACAGCGAATTCCGCTTTTCCGGCCGGCCGATCCCCGCCCTCCAGGGGCTGGATCCCGCGGGGCGGGTGATCTACTTCAACACCTTCGCCAAGACTCTGGCCCCTTCCCTGCGGATTGGGTATATGGTGCTGCCCGCGCCGCTGCTGGCGGTGTACCGCCGGGATTTTCTCTTTTACTCCTCCACCGTCCCCAGCTTTGAGCAGCACGTCCTCCGCCGCTTCCTCCAGGAGGGGTATTTTGAGAGGCATCTCCGGCGGATGCGCAACCAATACAAAGCCCGCCGGGACATCCTGCTGGCGGAATTCTCCCGGCGCGATCCCGGCAGAAAGCTGCAGATTCAGGGGGCGGACACCGGCCTGCATCTGCTCGTGCGGGTATGCAGGAAGGAGGAGGATGAACTGGTATCCGCCGCCGAGGCAAACGGGGTGCGGGTATACGGCCTGTCCGCTTATTATCAGGAAGGGGCCGCGCCCAAAGGGAAAGGCGGCGTTGTCCTCGGCTACGCCGGCCTCCCGCCCGAAAAAATCGGCGAAGCGGTTTTCCGCCTTGCCGCCGCCTGGGAATTGTAGCGGGACGCTGGGGTGAAAACACCCGACATGTCCGATTGCTGCGCTCGCTTCATCATTGCAATACAGAATGGTTTTCCCCGTTAGAATATGCTATAATTTTTAGGCTTTAAGAATAATGAAGGAGTATTCCGTCATGGGCATTTATGATAACGTATTGGCATTCAAGGGGAATTGGCGAACCTACCAGAAACGGGTACTGGATAATGCGGATAGCTACTTAAAAAACGGAAAAGTACACATTGTGGCAGCGCCTGGCTCTGGAAAAACTACCCTTGGAATTGAATTGATCCGGCGGCTGGGAAACCCCTGCCTCATTCTTTCTCCCAGTATTACGATCCGTCAGCAATGGCTGTCGAGAATACAGGAAGGCTTTTTCATGGAAGGCGTTTCCGCCTCGGATTGGCTTTCCAATGACATCCGGGACATGAAGCCGATCACCGCTATCACCTACCAGGCTCTTCACAGCTGCATGAAAAAACTTTCCGGCGAAATAGAGGACGACGAAGATGAGGACAATGCGCGAGAAAGGGAAACGGCAGACTTCAGGGACTTTGACATTTACCCATCCGTACATGCAGCGGGTATACGAACCATTTGCCTGGACGAAGCGCATCATCTGCGGAGCGAGTGGTGGAAAGCCCTGGAGGAATTCTTAAAGAATATGCCGGGTGTCACCTTAATTTCTTTGACGGCAACCCCTCCTTACGACAGTACGCCGGCACAATGGAAACGATACATTGATTTGTGCGGACCTATCGATGAGGAAATCTTCACGCCGGAACTGGTAAAAGAAAAAAGCCTGTGCCCTCATCAGGACTATATCTTCTTCAACATGCCCACGAGGGAGGAACAGGCGGCGGTAAAGGAATTTACCGTCCAGGCGGATATGGCTGGCGAAAAGATTAAAAAGGATCCGGAATTTTCCCGCTGTGTCGCTTCCCACCGTGGGATTCTGGCGCCGGAGCAATATGGGGAAATCTTTTTGGAGAACCCGAAATACTTCTCTTCCATCCTGATTTTCCTGCACGAAAACCATATTCCTTTTTCTCCGTATCTTACGGAACTCACCGGAACAAGCGGCCGTTTCCCCAAATTGGACAACTACTGGCTGGAAGCGCTGCTGCAAGGCTTTCTGTTTGACGATACAGACGCCTACGCTTGCGATAATTTTTACCGGGAGCAGATGATACAGGAGCTCAAACAGGCTGGATGCATACGAAGGAACAAGGTACAGCTTGTAAAAAATGATGCGGTCGAAAAGCTTCTTGTCAAAAGCCGCGGCAAGCTCCACAGCATTAGCCGGATTATACAGGCGGAGTATGGGAGCCTTGGGGATCGTCTCCGCCTGCTGGTGCTGTGTGATTTCATCAAAAAAGAATGTCTTCCTTCTGTCGGGAATGCGGATAAAATTTCCGAAGAAATTGGAGCCATCCCCATCTTTGAACACGTCCGCAGAGAGAATTTCCCCGGTTTGAAACTGGGGGTGCTCACTGGCAGCGTTATTATCGTGCCCGAGGACACATGGCAGGAATTACAGGGTATTTTAACCTCCTACGGCTGCGAGGGATACTGCGTGCCCTTGAGGGGAACCGGCTACGGCGCAGTATCTGTAAAAGGAAACGGAAATCACATCGTCGAGGCCGTTACCAGGCTTTTTTCAGCAGGCAGGATCCATGCGCTGATCGGGACCAAGTCCCTGCTGGGAGAAGGCTGGGATTCTCCCTGCATCAATTCCCTGATCCTGGCCACCTATGTCGGTTCTTTTATGCTTAGCAACCAGATGCGCGGCCGGGCTATCCGTGTTTGGAAGGACGATGCTTTCAAGACAAGCAATATCTGGCACTTAGCGTGCATCCTCCCGCAAGAAGGGACGGACGGCCAAGGGCTTCCTCTGGGCGATTACGAGACGCTGTCCAGAAGGTTCGATGCCTTTCTTGGCGTTTCCTATGAAGAAGATCTGATCGAAAGCGGGTTAGGAAGGCTGGGATTGAAGTCCCCGCCGATGGGCAAACGGGAAATAGAGGCCTTTAATGAGCGAACGATGAAAAAAGCCGGGGACAGAGACGGGCTTCGGGCCGCATGGGAAAAGTCCCTGCATGTTGTTTACAACGATATGGGTGTCGAAGAAATCCAGGAAATGGATAAAGGGCTGACGGAACCGGGCTTTGTCTTTGTAAACGCAGTAGCTATGACGGTCTTCTGGTCCATTATAGCCGTCCTGGACATTCTCGCCCGCGTCTTCCTTCAGACAGGGTTCTATCGTTCCTCCCTGCTTGGCGCCGCTGCCACAGCCCTTCTCGTTCTTTCGCTGTTTGGAATGGGATATTTTGGATTTCGAGTCATCCGTTTCTGCACGCCGCAAAAGAGAATGCAGCGGGTAGCGGAATGTATGTTGAAAGCGTTGGAAAAAGCCGGAAAGCTGGAGGCCGCCGGAACTGGGCGTGCCGTTACAGAGGAGGCCGAAGGGTTGGTACTGGTTTACCTAAAAGGCGGGACTACGCGGGACAAGACGCTTTTTGCCGCTTGCCAGGCCCAGTTCTGGGGCGTTATCGACAACCCCCGGTATGTCCTGAAACGCAAAGGCAAAAAAAGGAAAGGCGAGTATTATGCGGTTCCAGAAGAATTCGGGAGGCGGAAAGAGGACGCCGAACTTTTTGCCTGTTGTATGCACAAGGCATTAGGGCCCAGCGAATCTGTATATACAAGGACGCCGGAAGGGCGCAAACTTCTTCTTCGGGCGAGGACACGGTCATTTGTAAACCGGAACGACCGTATAATCCGCGGAAAAAAACAAGTAAAAAGCGATTTTGAATAATTCAGCAGATAGTGGATTGACAGAAAGAAGATGTGCCTTACGGTTTGCTGAACCTATCGGCAGAATAACGCGGAAAAGCAACAGGAGGCCAATCCCCTGTTTATTGGATTGGCCTCCTGTTATGGTTTCCGCCGCCTACATCCCGTACTGCCTGCAGCCACTGATACCAAGGCTTTCCAAACGTCTTTCTGGCTACAATGGCGAACACGGTCAGGGCTACCGCCATCGCCCCCATAGCGATTACGGCAAGGAGCACTCTGCGTTCCGTCTCCTGATTGATTTTATCCGCATTTTCTCCGGCAATGACACGATCGTTTTCGTCAAAATACAAGTTGATATGCGTACCGTCGGGAAGATTGACCGGCAGGCCGATTTCCTCTGGAGAGATATAGTGAAGCTCGTTTTTTACATAGCGGATTTGCCCGTTCTCTATCCTGCCCGTACGAGATTCGGCATAGTCCCCCTGAAAGCCCGCCGACGGCGCCGCCATCATATATCCGATTAAAATGAACAGGATGGCAACAAACGACAGAACAATCCCCCATGTGCTCCAAAATGTTTTCACAAACGCTTTTGCAGCCGCCGTTTCTTCCGTGGTTTTGTCCGGCTTCCTGTTCAGCCAGAAGCCAAGACGAATGGCGGCAATTCCTTTGGCCGCCTGGATATCCGCCTCAATATTTTTCAAATCCATATCGTTTCCCCGTTCCCTTCCGCCGTTTCCGATATCGTGTTCATACCTGCTTCTTTCAGAAGCAGGTATGAACACGATTCCGCTCCCTTGGATTATTTTTTGCCATTACATAAATTTTCCGGTACAGCTCTGCGGCGCGGCTTTAATATCCGCCGGAGTCCCAGCCGCGACGATTCTGCCGCCGTCTGTGCCGCCGCCCGGCCCCATATCGATAATATAGTCGGCACTGCGGATCACATCCAAATCGTGCTCGATCACAATCACGGTCGCGCCGTTGTCCATAAGCGTGCGGAAGATGCCCAGCAGAACCTGTACATCCAGCGGATGCAGGCCAATGGTCGGCTCGTCAAAGACGAAAACCGCATTTGACTGCGCTTTTCCCATCTCGCTTGCCAGCTTCAGGCGCTGCGCTTCACCACCAGAAAGGCTCGGCGTCTCTTCGCCCAGCGTCAGATATCCCAACCCCAGCTCCTGCAAAACCTGCAGACGCTGACGGACGACCTTCATCCCCGCGCAGGCATCGAGCGCCCGGTTGATATCCATAGCCATCAGTTCGGGCAGGGAATATGCCACTCCCTCTTTATTACGGTACTTCACGCTGTCTGCCTCTTTCGCATAGCGGGAGCCGCGGCATTCTGGGCAAGGGATGTCCACATCGGGCAAAAACTGTACATCCAGGCTGATCTCGCCCGTACCGTCGCATACCGGGCAGCGCAATTTCCCCGTATTATAGGAAAAGTCACCGGCTTTATAACCGCGCTGTTTGGCATCCGCCGTCCCGGCAAAAATTTTCCGCAGCTCATCATGCACATTGGCATAGGTGGCAACGGTGGAACGGACGTTCATGCCGATTGGCGTGGCGTCGATCAGTTTGACCTGCTCAATACCCTCGGCCAAAACCGCGCGCACGTGCTCCGGCGGCTTCTTCCCGCGCAGCACCGCCTCCAGACCAGGTACAAGGCTCTCAAGGATCAGCGTTGTTTTGCCAGACCCGGAAACGCCGGTCACGACCGTCAGCTTTCCCTTTGGAATATCCACTTCCAGCGGGTTCACCGTGTGAATCGCAGCGGTGGAGAGGTGGATTTTCCCGGCGTCAAACAGCCTGGAATCCCCCGCCTGTCGTTGGATATGCGCCCCGGCAGCGCCAGCGAGGAAGGGCCCGATCTTTGAACACGGGTTCTTGGCGATAGAGGCAATGGTTCCCTCGGCAAGCACAAGCCCCCCGTCAGCTCCGGCGCCCGGCCCCATTTCGATCAGCCAGTCCGCTTCCGACAGGATCTGCGTATCGTGGTCGACCAGGATTACAGAATTTCCATCCGCAATCAGGTCGTGCATTACCCCGGTTAACCCCACAATATTGGATGGATGTAAGCCAATGGACGGCTCGTCCAGCACATATAGTACGCCGGTGGTGCGGTTTCGAACGGCACGGGCCAGCTGCATGCGCTGTCGTTCCCCGGTGGAGAGCGTGGAGGATGCGCGATCCAGTGTCAGATAGCCAAGCCCCAAATCCATCAGGCGCTTTGCTGCGGCCTGGAAGGATTCGCAGATGTTCTGTGCCATAGGGCGCATTTCTTCCGGCAGGGAGGCGGGCACGCTGGCAACCCACTTGGTCAATTCAGACAGCGTCATCCTGCAGACCTCGTCTAACGAAAGCCCGCACAGCTTTGGCACTCTCGCAGCGGCAGACAGCCGTGTACCGCCGCAGTCCGGGCAGACAGCCTGCTTCAAAAATTTTTCCACCCGCTTCATACCTTTTTCATCCTTGACCTTGGACAATGCATTTTCAACGGTATAAACAGCATTGAAGTAGGTAAAGTCCAGCTCGCCTGCCTGATTGGTCTTCTTTGATTGATAAAAGATATGTTTCTTCTCTGCCGGACCGTTGTAAACAATATCTTTTTCCTTTTCCGTCAGTTCACGAAACGGCACATCGGTACGGACCCCCATCTCCCGGCAGACGTCGGTCATCAGTGACCACATCAGAGAATTCCAAGGAGCCACGGCGCCTTCGTCAATGGAGAGGGATTCGTCCGGCACAAGCGCCGCCCGGTCTACCGTCTGTACGACGCCGGTTCCGCTGCAGGTGTGACAGGCTCCCTGGCTGTTGAAGGCCAACTCCTCCGCCGAAGGAGGATAGAATTTTGCTCCGCATTCAGGGCAGTTCAACTCCCGTCCGGCAGCAACGGCCAATGTTGGGGCAAGATAGTGGCCGTTGGGACAGCGGTGGCTGGCAAGCCTGGAAAACATCAAGCGCAGGCTGTTCAGGAGTTCCGTCCCTGTGCCAAACGTACTGCGGATGCCGGGAACGCCGGGGCGCTGGTGCAGCGCCAGCGCTGCCGGCACATACAAGACCTCGTCGACCTGTGCCTTGGCAGCTTGCGTCATCCGACGTCTGGTATAGGTAGAAAGCGCCTCCAGATATCTTCTGGAGCCCTCTGCATACAGTACGCCCAGGGCAAGTGAGGATTTGCCGGAACCGGACACCCCGGCAATAGCGACGATTTTATTCAGCGGGACATCCACATCGATATTTTTCAAATTATGTACCCGTGCGCCACGGATTTTCATTCGATCTATCATTTGCGGCCTCCTTTTTCCTGCATGCCGAACTGCGAAATCCAATGAAAGCTGAAGGCTCGCCCGCTATCCGGTTCCAATGGCTTTGCCGCGCAACCTATATGTCCTTCAAAAAGGCGGGCCTTCATCGAAAAATTATACCAATTATGCTATCCGGAGTTCAAGAATAAAAACGACTTTTATCACGGCAAATAGGATCCGAATCGGTACCTAAAATCCCCACAGCAAAAATATGGACCCAATGAGCGTGGAAATGTCCCTCCCCCTTCCCGCCTTGGCGAACACTGTTTGCGCTAAAAAGCGTTTCGGCAGTCTAGGTCCCGATGCAAATTTGGATAGATAAAGCTGCATGGGAAAATTTGCAGCAAACTGGGAAAGCGCTGCCTTTTTTGGACACTTAGCCGCTTTTGTCCCTTTTTTTCAGGAGGGCAATCGAGTATGCTATTTATAATAAGATTTTCTGCACATACGGATTTACGGGGAAGGTGCTGCATCGCATGAAGACGGATATGACGAAAGTATTGGTAGAATCGACGCTCCGCAGGACGTTGAAGAATATACAGGAGTCGCCGGAACGGGCAACGCGCAACTTGATTGATCTGGGGCTCCAATTTTCCAGCGGCCGTTTTCAGACCAGATTATTAAAACAGGCGCAAAAGATGATGCAAAATCAGAAAAGCGCTTATTATGACCTTGTCAAAAACATTGTCGCCACCGTGGATCACGACATCATCACCACCTTCGGCATCAATCTCGGCTATAACAGCTGTACGAAAGGCGCACGGCTTATTCGGGAAATTGAAGCGGAAAAAGGCTTTAATATCCCTTGGGCGTTAAATCTGGCCGTCAACGTGGGAAAGCTGGAAGAAGATCCGGATTTTTATTCCGCCATCGTCCGACAGGGCATGGCGCTGGGGATCCATACCTACCTGCTCTTTGTACCCGGGCATCCGGAAAAGGTGCTCCCGGTAATCGAGAAAGAACCGGACTGTGCCTTCATTCTCTTTCTGTGCGGGCATCAGATAAGCCAATCTCTTATCGACAAGATGAAACCAATAAAACACGTCATGGTTTCGGTTTATACCGACGAGGATATGGCGGGCGCCTGTAAAAAGCTCCTGGACGCTAAGCGGCTCTATGCCGTCTATCAGCGGTATACGGAGCAGGATAAGGAAAGCATTATAAACGGGGAATGGCTGAAATCTACCCTTCCAGTACATCCGGCGTTTGCCTTTTTGCGGGCGGATTTTTCCTGCACATCCCAGACACAGGCGGAAGTCTATCAGCATGTCACGGCTGTGCGGGACAGGCAGCAGGTCCCTCTGATTTTTATGGATATCAAGCAGGACACGCTGATGATCGATCAGGTGATTTCGGACGGCGAATGCCTAGTCGGATTTGATGCAGACGGCAGTCTGTGCACGCATGAAGGTATCAAGCGGGACGAGCAGTATAACATCTTCCATCATCCGCTGGAAGAGATTTTGCAAATTGCTTCCAAGAAATAAGCGAATATCTACTGAAAAAGGTTCGTCATTAGACGAAGGTGAATTATACTAACAAGTGCAACACTTTAGGGAAATAAAAGAGTTCATACAGAGCCCTATGGTAGAATGGAGATACCAGACAACCAAAACACCAGGAGGGAACTGTATGAACTATCACCATCTTAGCATAGAAGAGCGCAGTTGTATACGGAAATATTACGTAGATGGATTAAGTTATCG
>CAJFGS010000047.1 GCA_904377855.1 Candidatus Avimonas merdigallinarum | reverse complement strand
CCTTGGAAGAAGTTGTGTGCAAACTTCATTCTACCATGTGGGGAAAATCACTATGGATTTTTTCTTAGGTGTCCAACTTCATTTTACAATCGACCTATTTTAATATTATAATTATAATTATGAAATGAACCCTGCTGGCAGCGTTTCAGGCATGAAGCCAGAACGCCGCCAGCAGGGGTTTCTCTTGCAGGACACAGGAAGGCGCGCCTCCCGCTATGTAAAGGCTTGGAACAGCTCCTTATAATCGGCGCCGAACAAGCTGTTTTTCCGCCAGATGAAGGTGAAATCATGAACGACGTCAAAGCCTTCCAGAGGAATCTCCCGCAGGGAGCCGTCTTTCAGTTCTTCCCTCACCGCCGCTTCATAAAGAAAAGTGACGCCGCAGCCGGCCTTCGCCAGGGATTTGAGGACCGCGATATTATTGGCCTGCACGCAGCAGCGGAAATCCGACAGGGTGAGATTCCGGCCCTCCAGATAGGTTTCCAGGATCCGCCGGGTGCCGGAGCCTTCCTCCCGCACCAGCAGCCGTTCCTCCAGCAGATCCTCCACGCAGCGGACCGGCCGGACAAAGGCGTAATCCTGCGAGCAGACCGCCAGATAGCGCTCTCTGGAATAAACCAGGAAATCGTATTCGCTTTTTGGGAAAAAGCCTTCCACAATCGCAAAGTCGATTTCCCCGTCGTCCAGCTTTTTCAGCAGCGCGTCGGTGTCGGCAACTTCCATATGGACGGCGGCTTCCGGATGCCCCTGGATATAGGAAACCAGAGGGGCGGGCATCACAAATTCGCCGATGGTCAGGGTCGCTCCGAAGGCCAGGGCGTTTTCCCCGTCAGACAGACGGTTCAGCCGCTCCTTTAAAAACTGGACGTCGTGCTTCATGGTAACGGCCGCCTGCCGCAGCTCCTGGCCGGCGCGGGTCAGGCTCAGCTTCTTGCCACGGTATTCGAACAGCCGGACGCCGTAGATCTCCTCCAGCGTATGGATATGGTGGGAAACCGCTGGTTGCGTGATGTGGAGTGCTTCCGCAGCATGTGTAAAGTTCATAGCCTTGCATACAACGAGGAAAGTTTCCATCCGGAAATCCAGCATTTCCTCTTCCTCCCTCCGGACGTTTTGTTTGTCGAATCTTGTTCTTATAATAACATATATTTATCGTAAGATAAAGAATAATCATTTTTCTTTATTCTGCTTCTGGGTTATAATACCTCTGATATTTCTGCGGCTGCCGAGAAGAAGCCGCAGAAACGACGGAAGCGCGGCGGAACGATTTTGCCGCCGGAAGAGGAGGAAGAACGATGGAGTTTGTGCGCAAAAATGGGAAGGGCCTTCTGCTCTGCCTGGTGATTGCGGTACCGGCCTGGTTCCTGGGGCGGCTGGTACCGGTCGTGGGAGGGCCGGTGTTTGCGATTTTGGCCGGCATGGTGATTACCCTGCTTCTCCGGGAGAAGGAAGGGTTCGCCCCCGGTATTACCTTCACGTCCAAAAAGATTCTGCAATATGCGGTGGTGCTGCTGGGGTTCGGGATGAACCTGACCGAAATCCTGGCCAAGGGGAGGCAGTCGCTGCCGATTATCCTGTCGACGATTACCACCTCCCTGCTGATAGCGTTTGTGATGTACAAGCTGCTGAAGGTGCCGGAAAACAACGCGATTCTCATTGGCGTGGGATCGTCGATCTGCGGCGGATCGGCCATTGCGGCGACCGCGCCGGTCATCGGGGCGGACGACGAGGAGATCGCGCAGTCGATTTCGGTGATTTTCCTGTTCAATGTGGCGGCGGCGCTGCTTTTTCCGACGCTCGGCGGGCTCCTTGGCCTGTCCGATACGGGGTTTGGGCTGTTCGCCGGGACGGCCATTAACGATACTTCTTCCGTCACGGCGGCGGCCTCCGCCTGGGACGGGATGCACGGCAGCAACACGCTGGACGCCGCCACCATTGTCAAGCTGACCCGGACGCTGGCCATTATCCCGATTACGCTGGTGCTGGCCCTCGTGCGCACCCGCAAAGCCAAAGGGGAAGAGGGGGCGAAGGTGAACCTGAAGAAGATTTTCCCCTTTTTTGTCCTGTTTTTTGTCCTGGCGTCGGTGGTGACAACGGTGTTCCGGCTCCCGGCCGTCGTCACCGATCCGCTGAAGGAACTGAGCAAATTCCTTATTATCATGGCAATGGCGGCCATCGGCCTGAACACCAACATCGTAAAACTGGTCAGGACCGGCGGCAAGCCAATCCTGATTGGCTTTTGTTGCTGGACTGGCATCGCCGGGGTGAGCCTTGGAATGCAGGCGGCGTTGGGGATCTGGTGAGTCGGCGCGGCGCGAAACATGGGGAGCCTGAGGCAAAAGGTGCACCTTTTGCCTCAGGCTCCCATTTTCTCGAATCCCTTGCAGAAATGCGAAAAGTATACTATACTGGACAGCGTACGCCTGCCGGAAAACCGGCAGGGGGAGAGAAAGGAACGATTGGCATGCCGATGACTTTGCAGGCGATCCCCGCTCAGGGAGCGGCGCGGCGCGGCGTTTTTGAAACGCCGCACGGCACGGTCCAAACGCCTGCGTTTATGAATGTCGCGACCTGCGGCGCCATCAAGGGTGCGGTTTCCGCGTATGATCTCAAGGAGGTACGCTGCCAGGTACAGCTTTGCAATACCTATCACCTGCACGTCCGGCCGGGGGAGGATCTCGTCCGGCAGATGGGCGGCCTGCGCCCCTTTACTGGGTGGGACGGCCCGATCCTGACCGACAGCGGCGGATTTCAGGTCTTCTCCCTGGCCAAGCTGCGTAAAATCCGGGAGGAAGGGGTGGAGTTCGCCTCCCATGTGGACGGCCGCCGCCTGTTCATCGGGCCGGAGGAAAGCATGCAGATCCAGTCCAGCCTCGGTTCCACCATTGCCATGGCGTTTGACGAATGCGTGGAGAACCCGGCAGAATATGCTTACGCCAAAGCCTCCTGTGCCCGCACCGTCCGCTGGCTGCACCGATGTAAAGCCGAGATGGAGCGGCTGAACGCGCTGCCGGATACGCTGAATCCCCGGCAGATGCTGTTCGGCATCAATCAGGGATGCACTTTTGATGATCTCCGGGTGGAAAATATGAAGGAAATCGCCCGGCTGGATCTGGACGGATATGCGATCGGCGGGCTGGCCGTGGGCGAACCTGCTGAGGAGATGTACCGCATCATTGAGGCGGTGGAACCGTTCATGCCCCAGGACAAGCCCCGGTACCTCATGGGGGTGGGGACGCCCTGCAACATCCTGGAGGCGGTTTATCGCGGGGTGGATCTGTTCGACTGCGTCATGCCGACCCGGAACGCGCGGCACGGCCATATCTTCACCTGGCAGGGGAGGCGCAACTTGCTCAACCAGAAGTATGAGCGGGATCCCGCCCCTCTGGACGAAGAATGCGACTGCCCGGTCTGCCGCCGGCATTCCCGGGCCTATATCCGCCACCTGTTCAAAAGCGGGGAAATGCTGGCAATGCGGCTTTGCGTGCTGCACAACCTGTATTTTTACAATACGCTGCTGGAACGCATCCGGGAGAACCTGGAGGAGGGCACGTTCCCGGAATTTTACAAAAAGTTTACAGGTATCTTGGACTGCCGCATTTAAATAGGACTTGCTATCTGCCGGAAAAACCTATATAATAGGGAAGACTTTGTATGGAGGTGCTGGATTTGTCTAATCTGTTAACGTTGATTCCGATCCTCGCGGATGGGGAAACCACCGCCGCGCAGACGACGGGAAGCGGCGTGGCCAGTCTGTTGGTATCGCTGGTGTCGCTCCTTCTTGTGGTTGTGCTGATGTACTTTATGCTCATCCGTCCGCAGAAAAAGCGCCAGAAGGAAGAGCAGGCCATGCGCAACAATATCCGCGTGGGGGATGAAATCACCACGATCGGAGGAATCTGCGGGCGCGTTCTGAATATCAAGGACGAGTCTCTCGTCATTGAAACCGGGGCGGACCGCAGCAAGATGACCATCAAAAAGTGGGCGATCCAGAGCTGTGACACCGTCCATGACGGCCCGGCCCCGGATGACGACGATGACGACGACGACATCTAATTTCGGCAGGCCGTACTATTTTGTCCCCCTCCGGAATATGCTGTAACAAGTATGACGGGAGGGGACGGGTTATGAAGGCTCATCAGACACGTTCGGGACGTTCGGCACGGCAGGAGGAGGCTTCTGCCGTTGTCCGCTGGATACGCCCGATTTTAATCGGCGCTGTGGTCGGCGCGGTTTGCTGCCTGCTGATGCTGCTGCTTTTTGCGGCGGTGATGGCGGCGCAGGATATTCCCCAGATGGCGGTGACGCCGCTGGCAGTGATTGCGGCGGCTTTCGGCGCTTTCGTCGGCGGGCTGGTTGCCGCAAAAGTGGCGGGCGTGCGCGGCCTTGTTTATGGCGCAGCCTGCGGCGCGGTGCTGTTTTTGCTGGTGATGATTGCCGGCTTTATAGAACTCAAGGATATCCGCGGCATTTATGCGTTGGTAAAGTTCGCTGTTATGGTGGGATGCGGCGCCGTGGGCGGGATCATCGGAGTGAATTTCCGTAAGCGGTGAGCGCCCCCTTGCGCCCTCCGGCAAAAAAGACGGTTTTCTCTGGAAAACCGTTGAATTTCCCCTGTGTTTGTGTTACAGTTAAAGAAATAGGAAGTTTGTATGGACTTCGATGGGATTAGGGAGGAATCATATCATGAAACATATTAAGACGATTAATCATCAGAATTTGAAGGAAACCGCGGTAAAAGGCGGCTGCGGCGAGTGCCAGGCCTCCTGCCAGTCGGCCTGCAAGACCTCTTGCACCGTCGCCAACCAGAAGTGCGAGAAGTAAGGACTGCATAACGGATGGGGCGGATGGATATCCGCCCCATTGTTTTTCCTTTGGATTCCGGAATGGAAAATCGCAGGGGATGGGGAAGCCGTTCCCGACGGAGGTAAAAAGACAAATGATCCATCGGTTTAAAAATAACGGGTATGCCATCGTGTTGGATGTGAACAGCGGCGCGGTCCATGTGGTGGACGATTTGGCCTATGACCTGCTGGGGCTGCTTGCACAGGACAGCGAAAGTATGGAGGAGCAATGTCCTTCCCCCGTAGTGGACGCCTTGGAAGGGCGGTATCCGGCGGAGGAAATCCGCGAAACCTACGGAGAGCTGCTGGAACTGCATCGGGCGGGGCAATTGTTCAGCCGCGACGATTACGCGCAGTTCGCGGATAGGATGGTGCGCTCTCCCCTTAAGGCAATGTGCCTGCATGTCTCGCACGATTGCAACCTGCGCTGCAAATACTGCTTCGCCGGGCAAGGGGGATACGGCGGCCAAAAGAAGGTCATGAGCGCCAAGGTCGCCAAAGCGGCGATCGACTTTCTGATCGAGCGTTCGCAGGGCCGCCGGAATCTGGAACTGGATTTCTTCGGCGGGGAACCGCTCATGAACTTTGATGTGGTCAAGGAGACGGTGGAATATGCCCGCAGCCTGGAAAAAGAGCATGGCAAGGTATTCCGCTTTACAATGACTACTAACGGCGTCCTGCTGACGGACGAAATCAGCGATTACCTCAACCGGGAGATGAATAACGTCGTCCTTTCCCTGGACGGCCGCCGGGAAGTCAACGACGCCATGCGGCCGAATGCCGGCGGCAAGGGGAGTTACGACGGGATTGTCCCAAAGTATCAGCGCTTTGTGGCAAAGCGCGGGGATAAGGATTATTACGTCCGCGGAACATTCACCAAGGAGAACCTGGATTTTACCCAGGACGTACTGCATATGGTTTCTCTGGGTTTTGACCAGGTTTCGGTGGAGCCGGTGGTCAGCGATCCGCAGCTGCCTTTCTCCATCCGGGAGGAGGATCTGCCCCGCGTCTTTGAGGAATACGATACCCTGGCCAAGGAGGTCCTTGCGCGGAAACGAGCGGGGAAAGGTTTCAACTTTTTCCATTTCATGCTGGATCTGGAGCAGGGGCCCTGCGCTATCAAGCGGCTGCGCGGCTGCGGTTGCGGCAACGAATACGCGGCGGTGGACCCGGACGGCGGGGTGTTCCCCTGCCATCAGTTTGTCGGCCAGCCGGAATGGCAGATGGGGAATGTGCTGACCGGCGAATATAACCTGGAGATGAAGGACCGCTTCGCCCACTCCACCGTTTACGACAAGCGGGACTGCCGTGGCTGTTGGGCGAAGTTCTATTGCTCCGGCGGCTGCAATGCCAATAACCAGCAGTATGAAGGAAATATTCTGCATTCGCACCGGCTGTCCTGCGAACTGGAAAAGAAGCGCCTGGAATGCGCCATCATGATCAAGGCAGCCCTGGCGGAAGATTCCACGGCAAACGAGTAGGCCGGATACATAAATGCCCCGCCTCCCGCATAGGTATCGATAGGGGCCTGCGCCGCACAGGAGCGGGACAGGCCGGGATTACTGTACGGGAGGGCTTGTTATGAACGGGACGGACAGAGGGCGTTTTCCCGCCCTGCCGGGGCCGGTATATCGCGGCGCTGGGGCTCCCCAGGCTCCGCCAGCACGGCAGCCGCTCAGCCGCTTCTTTGCCGCCAATCGGCAGCTTCTGCTGTTTACCCTGCTGTTTGTTATCGGCACGCTGCTGGGGATTGTCGTGTATGCGCTCTCCCACACGGTCGTCGGGGAGGAATTGCGGACCATGCTGGAGGTGCGGGCGGTTCCCTCAACGTTTCGGTCGGGAATGTCGGCCTTGTTTTCCTCCTGCTTCTCCACCATTCTTCTGCTGGCGGTCCTGTTTCTGTGCGGGCTGTCCGCCTGCGGCGCGCCGTTCGCCTGCCTGGTCCCGATTTTTTTCGGGCTGGGTTTGGGGATGTCGGAGGCCTATTATTATTCGACCGGGACGGCTGGCATCGCGGTAGTGGCACTGCTGGTCGTGCCGCATACCTTGATTGCGGCGGCGGCCCTGGTGCTGGGAAGCATGGAATCGGTGCGGATGTCCCTTTTGTTCAACCGCCAGATCCTGCCCGGCGCTTCGATTGGCGGCCTGTGGGGAGATTTCAAGCTGTACAGCGTCCGTTTCCTGCTTTTTCTTGGCTTGGCTTTTTTCGCCGGCGTGGTGGACGTGGGAATGCGGCTGTTGTTTTCCCGGTTGTTTCAAGGATAAGGATGTCGTTATTAATTCACCGGTTTTGCCGGTGTGGAAGTAAAAAAGGAGTGAATCGCGTGGCGGGCTTTTTCGGGCTGTTTGATTACAGCAAACCAGGTCCCGGCGTCAGCAAGAATGCGCCGAAGAAAAAAGGGTTTATCGTTTTTTTCGAAATTTACTTTCGAAAATTTTGGAAATTGATTACGGCAAATCTGCTTTTTGTCGTGGTCACTCTCCCGCTGGTGACGGTGGGCCTGTCGAATGCCGGCCTGACCTATATCACCCGAAATTTCGCCCGGGAAAAACATGCGTTTATTGCAGGCGACTTTTTTGATACCATTAAGAAGAACTGGAAGCAGGCGCTTCCCACAGGGATTATCAATCTGGTCGTAACGGCGATTCTGATTTTTGACCTGGTGTTCCTTTACTTTAACCAGGCCGGCAACCAGATCCTGGACTATATTTTCCTGGCGATTACTTTAACCATCGCGCTGGTTTTTACCTTCATGAAATACTATATCTATATGATCATGATTACCTTCAAATTGAATTTGAAGCAGATCTATAAAAACAGCGCGATCCTTGCATTTGCGGGAATGAAGCGCAATCTGCTGATTTTCCTGGTTCTGGGCCTGTTTTATGTGGGGGCCATCCTCCTGCTGCTTGTCAATTTGTTTGTGGCGATTCCGGTCATCCTGTTGTGCTATGTCCTGTTTTTCCCCTCCTTCCGCTCGTACCTTATCCAGTACAATGTTTTTCCAGTTATTAAGAAGCTGATGATTGACCCGTACTATAAGGAGCACCCGGGCGAAGATATTGAGGCAAAGCGCGCGCTGAATATCGCGGACGACGAGGAAAAGCCGGAAGGCGAAGAAGAAGCGGTTTTCCAGGACGTCGTGCCTGGGGCTGACGAGGAAGAGGAAGAGAAACCGGCGAAAACGTTCCCGCGCCAGTATACCCAGCAGGAGATGGAGCGCCTGCGCCGTAAGCAGCGTCGGAACAAGGATTATGACGATGACGATGGGACTATTTGACGCCCTGAACATTTTATAAGTGTTAAAAAAACCGGGAGACATGCCTGTCTCCCGGTTTTTGTGGTATATGGTATAGGGGGGGGTTTTTCTGCCGTTTTGAAGAATCGGCTTTTACTCTTCCTTTTCCTCCGCATCCATCTTCGTTTTTACGGAGGGAACTCGCTGCTTTGCACGAGGGTGGACGTGGGAAAGCGGACTGGCTTCTGCCGCCTTCTTTACCTGCTCGCTGGAGAGGTGGGTGTAAATTTCGGTCGTCCCGAGGTTCTCGTGCCCCAGGATGTCCTTCAGCACCCGGATATCCACGCCGCCGCGCTGGTACATCAGGGTAGCGGCGGTATGGCGCAGCTTGTGGGTGGAATAATCCGGAAGCCCAATCCGGGTCAGATACCCCTTGACCACATAATGGACGCCGTTGAGGGTAATCCTTTTTTTCAGCCGGCTGTAAAACAGGGCGTTGCGATCCTTCTTCTCCACCCCGTCCACCGGGCGGGTAGGCAGGTACTGCTTCAGCGCGTCCTGGCAGGCTTGGTTGAGATAGACCACCCGTTCCTTGTTCCCCTTCCCGAGCACCCTCAGGGTGTTGTCGCTGCGGATATCAGTGACGTTCAGCCCGGCCAGTTCTGCCCGGCGGAGCCCGCAGTTGAGCAAAAGGGTGAGCATGCAGTAATCCCGTTCGGGAAATTCGCTCCGTTCTTCCTCGGCGCTTTTCAGCAGTTCGAGGCTCTGTTCCAGTGTCAGGTACTTAGGGAGGGCTTTCTTCGTTTTGGGGGTATCCAGATTTTCTACGGGATTATACTCCAGCTGATGGGTATAATTGGTAAGATGGCGGAAAAATACCCGCAGGGAACAGGCCTTCCTTGCCAGGGCCTTATCGTGGTTCTGCCGCTGCGTCTTAGCGTAGCTCAGGTATTCGTATACATCCTGGAGGGTAATCCCCCGGATGAGCGAAATATCGATATCCTGGATAGAGATTTCCTCTTCCGGCGTTGCGGCGGGGACCAGCCCGCGCAGCTGCTTGATGAACCGGAAAAAGGTGCGCAGATCGATGTAGTATTGCTCCACCGTCCCGGGGGAGCGCCCTTTCACCACCTCCAGGTACCGGAGGAAATCCCGGAGAATCGGGAAGCAGTCTTCGTTGTATTCCGGCCGCATTCGGCATCCCTCCCACACGGGCGAGCCCAGGAGACGGGCGTCGCCGTTCTTTCCTTTAACCATAGGACGGAAAAGCGGTTTTGTCAAGCGGGAGCCTCTCGCTTGACATTATGGCAGAAAATGCGATAAAATAGAACAGTTGTACGGGCGCAGCGGCCGGAAATGGGAAGAACGGCTGCTGCAGCCGCAGTGGAGTACGCTCCCCCTGGCTGGGATCAGCCCGCGAAAGGAATGGAAATATAATGGCTTCGAAAAAACAAAGTTACGGCAACGACAGCATTACCTCGCTGAAAGGTGCGGACCGGGTGCGCAAGCGCCCCGCCGTCATTTTCGGCTCGGACGGGCTGGACGGCTGTGAGCATGCGGTGTTTGAAATTCTCTCCAACTCGATCGACGAGGCGCGGGAAGGGCACGGCAGCAAGATCATCACCACCCGCTTTGAAGACGGTTCCATTGAGGTGCAGGATTTCGGCCGAGGCATGCCGGTGGACTACAACCCGAAGGAGGAACGCTACAACTGGGAGCTGATCTTCTGCGAACTGTATGCGGGAGGCAAATACAATACCAACGAAGGGGAAAGCTATGAGTTTTCCCTTGGCCTCAACGGATTGGGCGCCTGCGCGACCCAGTATTCCTCCGAATATATGGACGTGGAAGTCCGGCGGGACGGTTTTAAATACTCGCTGCATTTTGAGCATGGGGAGAACATCGGCGGGCTGAAAAAGGAGCCGTACGCCAAAAAGGATACCGGCACCATCGTCCGCTGGAAACCGGACCTCGAAGTGTTTACCGATATCAACGTCCCGGTGGAGTATTACCGGGACATCCTTAAACGGCAGGCGATTGTCAACCCCAACCTGCTGTTTATCCTCCGCAGCCAGAACGGCCGCAGCTTTGAGGAAGAGGAATTCCTCTATCAGAACGGCATCGAGGACTATGTGAAGGAACTGGCGGGGGAGGATGCGCTGACCGGCGTCCAGGTCTGGACGGCGGAGCGCCGCGGCCGGGATCGGGAGGATAAGCCGGAATACAAGGTGCGCCTGAACGTTGCGTTCTGCTTTTCCAATAAGCGCAGCCTGCAGGAATATTACCACAATTCCAGCTGGCTGGAGCATGGGGGTTCCCCGGAAAAGGCGGTCCGCTCGGCTTTTGTTTCCCAAATCGACGCCTATCTCAAGCAGAACGGGAAATACCTGAAAAATGAGAGCAAAATCAGCTACCAGGACGTGGCGGACTGCCTTATTCTGGTTTCCTCCTCCTTTTCCACCCAGACTTCGTATGAAAACCAGACCAAAAAGGCGATTAACAACCGGTTTATCCAGGAGGCGATGACCGAGTTCCTTCGACATAATCTGGAAGTCTATTTCCTGGAAAATGCGATGGAGGCCGGGCGGCTTGCCGACCAGGTGCTTATCAATAAGCGCAGCCGGGAGAAGGCGGAAACCACCCGTCTGAACCTGAAAAAAACGCTCCAGTCGGGCAACGATCTCACCTCGCGGGTGCAGAGCTTTGTGGACTGCCGCAGCAAGGACGTATCGGAGCGGGAGCTCTTTATCGTGGAGGGGAAATCCGCTATGGGGGCTTGCATCCAGGCGCGCAATCCGGATTTTCAGGGGATTATCCCGCTTAGGGGGAAGATCCTCAACTGCCTGAAAGCGGAATACGATAAAATCTTTAAAAACGAAATCATCACCGACCTGCTTAAGGTGCTCGGCTGCGGGGTGGAGGTCAAAAGCAAGGCGAATAAGGATCTCGCCACCTTTGACTTGGATTTGCTGCGGTGGAACAAGGTCATCATCTGCACCGATGCGGATGTGGACGGCTTCCAGATCCGCACCCTGATCCTCACCATGCTCTACCGCCTGACCCCGACCCTGATTGAGCGGGGGAAGGTGTTTATTGCCGAAACGCCGCTGTATGAAATCACCACCAAGACCGACACTTATTTCGCATACAGCGACAAGGAAAAGGCGGAGATGGTGGCCGAACTGGGGGACGTAAAATACACCCTCCAGCGCTCCAAGGGACTTGGTGAAAACGACCCGGATATGATGTCGCTGACCACGATGAACCCGGCCACCCGCCGCCTGATCCAGGTCAACCCGGCAGAAGCGGAGGCAACAGCACGGATGTTCGATGTCCTGCTCGGCGACAACCTGAGCGGGCGGAAGGACTTCATCGCGGAACGCGGGAGCCTGTACCTCGATATGGTGGACGTCAGCTGAGCCGCCGCATGCCATGCAGAAGGATACAGGATATGGGTTCTCAGAAAGCGGGAGGCGTACGCTGACCTCCCGGGAAAGGCCGGAACTGGATTATGGCGAAAAAATCAAAGAAGACAACCGTAACGGCGGATAACGTACGCCATGAGCGTCATCCTCTCCCGCGCAATCCCGGAGATCGACGGCTTTAAGCCGTCCCACCGGAAGTTGCTGTATACTATGTACAAAAAGGGGCTTCTCAGCGGGGCGCGGACCAAGTCCGCCAATATTGTGGGGGAGACCATGAAGCTGAACCCGCACGGCGATGCGGCCATTTACGAAACCATGGTTCGCCTCTCCCGCGGGTATCAGGCACTGCTGCACCCGTATGTGGATTCCAAGGGGAATTTCGGCCGGGCGTATTCCAGCGATATGGAGTACGCCGCTTCCCGGTATACCGAAGCGAAGCTGGAGCCGATCGCGGGGGAGCTATTCCGCGACATCGACAAGGATACCGTAGACTTTGTGGATAACTACGACAACACCATGAAGGAACCCACCCTCCTGCCGGTTACCTTCCCGTCGATCCTGGTCAACAATAACCTGGGGATCGCGGTGGGTATGGCGAGCGCGATCTGCTCCTTTAACCTCAAGGAGGTGTGCGAGACCGCGATCGCCCTGATGAAGGATCCGGAGCACGATATTTCTTCCACCCTCCTGGCGCCCGATTTTCCCGGCGGAGGCCGGATCGTTTACCGGCGGGAGGAAATGGAGAAGGTGTACGAAACCGGCCGGGGCAGCATCCGCGTCCGGTCGGTGTACAGTTACGACAAAGAGGCCAACTGCATCGACATCACCCAGATTCCCTCGACCACTACGGTAGAAGCGATTATTGCCAAGCTGGTGGAACTGGTGAAAAACGGCAGGGTTCGCGAGATTGCGGACGTGCGCAATGAAATCGGCCTGGACGGGCTGAAAATCACCATCGACCTCAAGCGCGGCGTGGACCCGGACCGGCTGATGAACCGGCTGTTCGCCCTCACCCCGCTGGAGGACAGCTTTGCCTGCAACTTCAATATCCTGGTCGGCGGGGTGCCGCGGGTGCTCGGGGTGCGGGAAATCCTGGAGGAGTGGACGGCGTTCCGCACCGAATGCGTCCGCCGCCGGGTGTATTTCGACCTCACCAAGGCCAAGGATAAGCTCCACCTGCTCAAGGGGCTGTCCAAGATCCTGCTGGATATCGATAAAGCGATCCAGATAATCCGCGCCACCGAGGAGGAGGGGGAGGTTATCCCGAACCTGATGATCGGCTTTGGGATCGACGAAATCCAGGCGGAATATGTAGCGGAAATCCGCCTGCGCCACCTCAACCGGGAATATATCCTCAAACGTACCGAGGAAATCAGCCGGCTGGAAGAGGATATCGAGGAGATGGAATCCATCCTCAAGAGCGCGACGAAGGTAAAGAATATCATCATCGGGGAGTTGACCGAGGTAGCCAAAAGGTTCGGCCAGCCCCGCCGCAGCGAATTGCTGTATGCCTCGGAGATTGAGGACGCCGCATCGGAGGATGAAGAGGAAATACCGGATTATCCCTGCACCTTCTTCTTCACCAAGGAGGGGTATTTCAAAAAGATCACCCCGCAGTCCCTGCGCATGAGCAGCACCCAGAAGCTGAAGGAAGGGGATGCCATCGTCCAGACGGTGGAAGCGGGCAACCGCTGCGATTTGCTCTTCTTCAGCGATAGGGGGACGGTGTACAAGGCCAAGGCGTCGGACTTCGCCGATACGAAGGCCAGCGTGCTGGGGGACTATGTCGCCGGGAAGCTGGGCTTTGACGAGGGGGAGAGCGCCGTCTCCATGGTAGTGACCACCGATTATTCCGGCTATATGCTCTTCTTCTTTGAAAACGGGAAAGCGGCCAAGGTGGAACTCGCCGCTTACGCAACCAAGACAAACCGCCGCAAATTGGTGGGCGCTTATTCGGATAAATCGCCGCTGGTCGCCGTTTACTCCATCCCGGAGGATACGGAATTTATGCTCACCTCCACCTCAGGGAGGATGCTGTTGGTGCATACCGGCGCCATTTCCGCCAAAAGCACCCGCAGCACCATCGGCGTGCAGGTTATCACCCTTAAGGGAAAGCATACACTCGCGAAGGCGGTTCCCTTTACAGAAGACATGGCGGTCAAACCGAACCGCTACCGCACAAAGACCTTGCCGGCTGCCGGGGCGCTGCCGGCCGCCGAGGATCTCGGGGAACAGTTAACATTGTAAAGTTAATTCCATTTTCACTATGAAAAAGAAAACCGCTGCCGGACGGAGTGCAGAAGGCAAATTGCGCCATGCTTAAAGCAGGACGCAGGATGCGGACGCAGTTCGTTCGATAGCGGTATCCGGCAGCGGAAACAGCAAACGCAAATTGTTCGTTCCCTTTGCCGAAACTTAGGATTTCCGCAAAACAGAAGAATATACGCAAAAAAGGTGCGATTTTTCGCACCTTTTTTGCGTGGAAAAAGTGCTTGCTTTACCGGACGTTCGCTGCGTTGCGTTTCCTTACGCGCCTTTATAGACGGGAAACCGCTTGAAATATCAAATAAATTATAATATAATATACAAATATAATTGGTATTTACGAAAAGGTTTGTCATAATAATTGAGCATGATCGATGCATAGAGGGAACTTTGAAAGGGTGCGCCTGGCGGGAATCCTTTTATTGCTTTCGTGTATTTTATCGCTTTATAGTATTCCCGAAAATTCCCCTATGATTTCTGATTTTAACGAGCGGCAGTGAGGGGGCCTGCGATATCTGCCGTTTAGTGGAATGAATGGCGTTCTTTGCGAAAATGGGATAATGAGCGGAAACCACTGTTTGAGGGGAGGAGAAATATGAAAGTCGTATTAACTGTTTTAGCTGTCTTAAATATTCTTGGAGGCATTATCGGCTGCATGCTTTCCTTTGGCACAAATGCTATTTTGGCCATCTTGATTTTGGCCGGTGGGATTGTAAGCTCGGCACCTTATTTTGCGCTGATCGTTGCCTTGGAGGATATTGCCGTTTTGCGGGGTGAACAGCTTGAATTAAAAGGCAAGCTGCGCCGTCTCATGGACGCGGCAGAAAAACAGTCGGCTGAGGCTACCACTGAGCCTGCTCCTGCCCCGGCGCTTCCTCAGGAAATCTCCCGCCATGCCTGGAAATGCGTAAAATGCCAGACCATCAATAAGCCCGGTACGTCCGAGTGTTCGGGTTGCGGCGCTCGCTATTCGCCTTGGGTGAATGGAGAGGAATAGCCGTACAGAACAAAATATGAGGCTCTGTTGTGTTCCTCTCATGGGAATATCATAACGGAGCTGTTGTTCCATGAAAAAAGACAGCAGCGGACTATTTGGGTTGCCTTGGGAAAACCAAATGCTCCAAACATCGGCTTCCCTGGCCATGGTACTGCGATCTTTTCACTTTTTTTAAAATAGGGGTTGACTTTCTTTTGCGGGTATGGTAAAGTATAACACGTCGTCAAAAACCAGTAACTTTTATGCGTAAGTTTTTACAAATCTGGGGGTATAGCTCAGCTGGGAGCCCGGTACAAGCGTGTACCAGCACCCCTCACCAAAATTGAAAATCGAAATCTTGTGCCTCTCCCATATATGGGGGTATAGCTCAGCTGGGAGCGCCAGCAAACGGAGGTAATCCCCCTCGATGTAGGGAAACAACAATTCAATCAAAAAGCCCGGAAACCCTTGAGATTCAATGGTTTCCGGTTATATGGGGGTATAGCTCAGCTGGGAGAGCGCTTGAATGGCATTCAAGAGGTCAGCGGTTCGATCCCGCTTATCTCCACCAAGAACAATGACTCACACAAC
>CAJFGS010000046.1 GCA_904377855.1 Candidatus Avimonas merdigallinarum | reverse complement strand
GACAGGCGCCGCTGGCGCAACGCCTCTCCGCTTAAAGCTTCATATTTCCCTACATTATGGCCTTTTTGTGTTGTCCGTACAATTTGGGCCGGTTCATAACAGCAGGGCCTTTTTCTGTTCAGCTAAAAAGATTACCCCTCATAATGGGACGCCCCTGGCATCCTGCCGTCAAACCGAAAGCGGCGCGGGACTGGGAAGGAAGCCGCTCACCGAGAACCTGTTTGAACTGCCCGCCGGTGGAAAGCCCTGCGGAATGACGGTGAGAAACCTTCTCCGGCCGCCGGCCTCCCGTATGCCGCGGCCCCCCGGCCTTCCTGGTGAAAACGCGGCGGCAGGGCCGACACCCGTTACCTCTCGGCTTCCGCCCATTCGCGCAGCGCCCGCATCCCCCTGGCGTGAAGCTGCAAAAGATACCGGCGGGAATAGCCGGTATCCTCCGCCATCTGCGACCAGCTTTGATACTGCAGATAATGCCGGCAGAGGACGTCCTGCTGGAGCGGCGGGAGCGGAGAGCCGCTAAGCACGCGGTGGAAGGCCTCCCATGCTTCCCGTTCTTTCTGGCGGAGGGCGGCCGCCTGCCCTTTCAAGGGCTCCAGCCCGGGAGAGCCGCCAGCCAGCACCCGTTCCCGTTGAGCGGCCATTTTGCCGTATTCCTTTGCCCTTCCCGCCCAGGCCCGGAACCTTCCCTCGACGTCTGAAGGACGGTCTTTTCGGCTTTCTGGGGTGGTGAAAGAGGAATTGAGATCAGGCATTTTCGCCGCCCCTGCTTTTGAAATGGAGGATGGGTTCTCTTTTTCCACGGGGAAAGGCCTCCTTTCTGCATTGTGCAATATTTTCACGCTTCGTGAATTGTGCCTCCACCTCCGATATAGTAGAATGAAGAGGGAAATTATGGAAAGGCGGTGAGAGGGATGGAGCCATCCGAGCCCCGCAAGAAGAAACCCATTGCGGCGGTTGCTGCTGCGGCTGTCCTCCTGCTCCTTTTTGCCGTGCTGCTGATCGTCTCCTACATCCGGACGTCGCAGGGGATCGAGCCTCCCACTTATCTGGAGTCGACGGATCCGTCAGGCCCATCCTCTGCCGCTGCCGGCAGCTTGGACCCGTCGGGCGGGGAGCCTTCCGCCTCTTCCACGTGCAATCTGTGCACGGAAAGCACGCCAGGCAGCGCAAGCGTCCCTTCCGGTTCGGGGACAACCGCCCGGGCCCCTTCCGTACAGAGCCACACAACGCAGGCGACTACCCGTCCCACGCCGCCGGCCTCCGGGACGGGGACCTCTGCCAAGCCTACGGTGACTGAAGAAATGCGCCAGGCCGTACGGCGGGAGGTGGAGGAGAAATATGGAGAAACCATCGCGAAACGGAAAGCGGAGTATGAGCAGGCGGTCGCCTCTATCGAACAGGAGAAGGCGGAAATCGTCGGCGAACGCGCGGAGATGGAGCGGGAGGTAAACCGCCTGTACGCCCAGCTGGGGATGCTCGGAACGGAAAAGCACCGCCAGGAAGTGGAGAAGGCGCGTTCCTACCGGCAGGAAGACTATGAACGCCTGAACCGGGAGAGGGAACAGGCGGAGAATGAATACCTCCTCTGGCAGGAGGAAATGGAGCGGACGATCGCCGAAGAAGTGGAGGAAATCCTTTCCGAAATCGGGGAATAGGCCGGCAGCGAGCGGGCCGCTTCCTTCCCCTTTGCTGACCATACTATACGGCAGCCGCCGCCCTTTTGCAAGGCGCCGAAAACGGGATGCCGATGGGCGAAAACCGCCGCTGAGGAAGCGCCGGAGCAAAAGGGATTCGCATTTGCCGCAAAAGAAATGGCGGAAATCCCCCTGGGCGGGGAAATAAAAATTTTTTTGGAGGGCATCGGCATCTTCTCCGGGCCGATGCCCTCCGCCCATATTCAGCGGATGCCGGCGATGTGCAGAAACCGGCGGGTGACGCCCGTCCAGCTGTCCAGCGGTCGGTAATCGCTGTCGTCGCTGTGGGTAGCCACCAGGATTTCCGGCAGATCCGGGGCCGGCCCTTCGTTGACCTCCACCACCAAAAGGTTGTGGCCGAACGTCCCTTCCCGGAAGGAAAGCTGGACGATATCGCCGGGCCGCAGGTCCCCCTGCGTGCAGGGGAGGGCATACGGCCCGGTCCCTTTGTTCCCGGTCAGAAAGCGGTACAATTGTTCCACACCTGTCCAGGCCGGCGCGCGGCTGGACAGGCTGTTGTAAAACCAGCCGGTAACCGGCGTGTAATTCATCGGCGCGCCGCCTGCGTGCAGGCACTGGGAGATAAAATTGGTGCAGTCCCCGCCAAGGCGGGAAAAATCATAATAGGCCGGGTTGCGGGAATAAGCCCATTGATGGGCATAGGCAACGGCTTTTTCCCGATTGTAGGAGCGTTCCGGCATGAAGAGGGCCTCCTTGCTTTGAAAGATTCGGGAGGGAAGGCGCACCGGCTTCATGAGATCCCCCGCAGTTTTCCCGGAGGAAGCGGGAAGCCTTCTCTCCCTTCCCATTCTATGCGGTATGGGGCGGCCCGGCCTGCGCATACTAAGGGAAAAGGAGGCGTCGGCTTTGCGGCTTTGGCATGAAGCGCTTCTGCACCGGCTGCCGCGGGCGCAGCTGCTGGGCCAGCATCGGGAATGTTGCGCCCTGCGCGGCCTGGCCTGGGGAAAGCGGCACGCGGTGGTGGATTATGTGTTCCGCCACCCGCGGGAGTGGCTCGCGGTCTATCATGAACGGGTGATGGCGGAAATGGAGCGCCGCGGATACCGTGTGGAACCGCTGTGGAAGGACCCGGCCTACTGCGGCAGGCGGCGCCCCGCCGTATTGCCCGACGAGGAGGCGCTTTCGCAGGCGCGGGCCCGCATCCCGGTTTATCCCGAGCACGATGCAGCCTATCGGCTGGCCTGCCTGGAAAACCTGCAAAGGAAGGGGATCCGGCTTCCGGAAGCCTGAGCGGAGTGCGGGCCGGGCCGGCAAAAATTCTGGAAAAACCGGCTTTCCTTGTGGTATAATACTCGCGTATACATTGAAGCGCTGCCCGGCCGGGGGAACCGGAAGGGCCGGCCGGGACAAACCGATCATAAGAAAGGGATGGAAACGCCATGACCTATGCCAACCGCAGCGAGATCCCCGCGGAATATACCTGGAGGCTGACCGATATTTATCCGGACGAGGCGGGCTGGGAGTCCGCCCTGGCGGATGTGCAGGAAAAAGCGGCGCAGCTGGCCGGCTATCAGGGCCGGCTGGCGGAAACCCCCGCGTCCTTGCGGGAGGCGCTCCTTCTGTTTGAGCAGATGGAGAAGGAACTGGAACGGGTGTATATGTACGCCAAGCTGAATCTGGACGTGGACAATTCCGACCCGAAATACCAGGCTATGCACGACCGCGCCCTGGCGGTCCTGTTCAAAATCCAGGAGGTTTCCTCCTTCCTCACCCCGGAGATGACCGCCATGGAACCGGATACCCTGCACGCCTGGGTGTACGGCGACCCGGCGCTGGCCGATTTCCGCCATATGGCGGACGATGTGATCCGTTCCCGCGCCCACGTCCTCTCCGCGCGGGAGGAACAGCTGCTCGCGATGGCCGGCCCGGCGCTCGAGAGCATGGATTCCGCTTTCACCATGCTGGACAGCGTGGATCTCAAGCGGGGGGAGGTCGTGGACGAAAACGGCGAGCGGGTGGAACTGACCGACGGCCTGTTCGGCAAATTCCGGGACAGCCGGGATCGCCGGGTGCGGGCCGACGCGTTCCGGGCGATGCACACCGCCTTTGCCGGCATGGGGAATACCATCGCCGCGCTGTATGCCGGGAGCGTGCGGGCCGACGTGTTCGGCGCGAAAGCGCGGGGATACGAAAGCTGCCTTGACCAGGCGCTGTTTGCGGACAACCTGCCCCGCTCGGTCTACACCGGGCTGATTCAGGCGGTGCGCGCCCACCTGCCGGCCTATTACCGGTATCTGGAGCTTCGCCGCCGCCGTCTCGGGGTGGAGAAGCTGCATATTTACGACTGCTATCTCCCGATTGTGGATGTGCCGGACAAGGAGTACACCTACGAGCAGGCGAAGGAACTGGTACGGGAATACCTCGCGCCGCTGGGGGAGGGCTACCGCCGGGATCTCGACCGCCTGCTGGCCGGCGGCTGGGTGGATGTGTACGAGACCAAGGGCAAAGCGACCGGCGCGTATGCGACCGGCGTGTACGGGGTGCACCCGTATATGCTCCTTAACTTCGTCGGGCAGCTGGGGGATGTGTTCACCCTCGCGCATGAGGCGGGCCACTGCATGCACACCTATTATTCCGATACCCAGCCCTATATGATGAAGGATTACCCGATCTTCCTGGCTGAGATCGCGTCCACCGTGAATGAGAATCTCCTCATGCGGGGGATGATGGGACGCTGCAACCTGTCCACCGAAGAGGGGAAAAGGGAAAAAGCGTTCCTCATCAACCGCTTCCTGGAGGAGTTCAAGGGCACGGTGTTCCGCCAGACCATGTTCGCGGAATTCGAGCTGAAGGTCCATGAGATGGCGGAGAAGGGCGAGCCGCTGACCGGCGAGGTCCTCTGCGACGTATATGGCGGGCTGCTGCGGGATTATTTCGGGCCGGAGGTGGAAATCGACGATTACATGCGCTGGGAATGGGCCCGTATCCCGCATTTTTACAATGCGTTTTATGTGTTCAAATACGCGACCGGCTTTTCGGCGGCAGCGGCGATCACCCGCGGCCTGCTTTCCGGCGGGGAGGTAGGGCCGTATCTTGCCTTCCTGCATGCGGGCGGCAGCGACTATCCGGCCGAGACCCTGAAGCGGGCGGGCGTGGATATGTCTACCCCCGCCCCGGTGGAGGAGGCCCTGGCCGAGTTCGAGGCGATGCTCGCCGAACTGGAGGGCCTGCTGGGGTAACCGCTTGCGCGGGCCGGCGAAAGTCCGGGAAGTCCGTTACAAGCAAAAGCGAAGGGGCAGCTTTCAGCTGCCCCCTTCGTTTTTGTCTGCCGTCTGCCGGCTTCCGGCGGCAGGGTTGCGCCGCCCGCTTGCCGGAAACAGCTTGCCCGGCCCTGCGCTTATCCCGCCGGACGGGGAAGCCGGTTCAAAGCTGCACCGCCCAGTCGCCGAAATCGAACACGCCGCTTCCATGGCAAAGCTTCCCCTCCGCTTTAAGCTGCCGGAACGCCTCCCGCATGCGGATCCGGATTTCCGGCTGGATATCCAGGGAATGGTGGGCGGGGAACAGCCGCTTTACCGGGAGCGCGGCAACCGTTTCGAGGGAATGCGCATAGGCTTCGGGATCGGTGGAGGGGAACCAGGCCGTCAGGGTGCCTTTGTAAATCAAATCGCCCGTATACAGGCAGCCCCTGTCCGCCTCCCAAAAGCACAGATGCCCCGGCGAGTGCCCCGGGGTATGCAGCACTTCGACACGGCGCCCGCCCAAATCCACCGTTTCGCCGCCGTACAATATTCTGGAAGGCGTTCCCTGAAAAAATTCATACGCGCTGACATCAAAGCTCTCCGGCAGCTCGCAGCGGTCGGCCACGTATTCCCGTATCGTCTCGATCGGCTGCGGGAACCCTCCGTTCAGCCAGTCCAGCTCGGCCGCATGCGCATAGAAATCCGGATAATTGGAGTGGCCGCCGATGTGATCCCAATGGATATGCGTCGCCACGGCGGTTACGGGCCTGTCGGTTAATTCCGAAACAACCGCCGCGATATCGCCGATCCCCAGCCCGGTATCGATCAATACGCTGCGCTTGGAGCCGTTGAGAAGGTAGCAATGGGTTTCTTCCCAATGGCGGTATTCGCTGATGATGTAGGTGTCTGCATCCGCTTTATCGACGGTGAACCAGTCGTTCATTCCTTCTCCCTCCTCCGCCAAACGGGCCCCGCCCGGTCAGTTTTCTTGCGCCGGCGGATAGGCGGCAAACTCCTCCGCCGTCCCGGCAAAGACGTTCATATCGATGAACGGTTCCCTCCCATGGTAGCCGTCCAGCTTCTCCCGGTTGGTATACTGCCAGAAGGTCCAATCCCTGCCGTCGGACAGGGAGGGGGAGGTGACGACGTTGCGGATCCAGATGTCGTACGCTGCGAACCCGCCGGCCAGGTACAGGGAATAGGATTTTTCGGTGGCGTACAGGATTGGCCGGACGCCGTAGTGGCTTTCGAGCCTCTCCAGCATGGCGGTGAGTTCCCGTACCGTCGCTTCCCGCTCGGGGGGATTTTTCTCCTTATCCCCGTAGAATTCCACGTCGACTACCGGCGGGAGCATCCCCTCCGCCCGGGGTACGGTGCGGATAAAATTTTCCGCCTGGGTTTCCCCGGGGCTGTCATAGCTGAAGAAATGATACGCGCCGATCCGCAGGCCGGTTTTGGATGCTTGCGCATAATTATAGGAAAAGCAGGGGTCTGTCAGGCTGCTGCCCTCCGTCGCCTTGATAAAGGCGAATTGGATGTCCTGCCCGGCCAGCGTCGGCCAGTCAATCTCCCCCTGATAGGAGGAAACGTCCACCCCGCGGACGGGATATTCCTCGCGGGAGGGGGAATTCAATAGGATCACCCCATTCCAGAGCAGGAGAAAAACGGCGGCGCCCGCCAGGACCAGCGCAAGGCAGCCGCCAAGCAGCACGAACAGCCTCCGCTTACGGCGGGATTTTCCCATATGCAGCTTTCCGTGCAGCTTCATATGCAGCCTCCTTTGCTGAAAAAACGGGCGGGTATCCCGCCCGTTTCGCTTATTCTTTATCGCCTGCCCGCCTTTGAAGCCGCCGCAACCCAGCGTTCCATCCGGCCCTCCGGAGGGCCGCCCGCCGCGGCCGGCGCCGTCGGGTTCCCGAGGGGCGCCGGAAGCTCCGCCGCCCCATTCCGGCCGAAAGGCCGGGGCGTGTCACAGGGTTTTCGCCAGTTCCTTGAGATAGGCGCGGAAGCCGTCGCCCACCTCCGGATGCTGCAGCGCCACCTCGCAGGTCGCCTGCAGGATGCCCAGCTTGTTGCCCATATCGTACCGCTTGCCGGTGAAGTCCACGCCGGTCATCCCCTTGGTGCGGGCGAGGACCAGCATCGCGTCGGTCAGCTGGATTTCCCCTCCTGCTCCGGGCGGGGTTTTGTCCAGGATATCAAAGATTTCCGGCGGGAGCACACAGCGCCCCAGGATGGAGAAAAGGGAGAGGATCTTGTCCGGGGAAGGCTTCTCGATCATATCGGTCACCCGGTACAGGTTGTCCCGCAGGCTTTCCACTTTCAGCGAGCTGTACCGCAGGATCTGCTCCGGCGTCACCTCCTTGATGCCGACGACGCCAAGCCCGAATTCCTCATATGCGCGGCAGAGCTGCCCGCAGGCCGGATCCTCCCCGATGATGACGTCGTCCCCGTACAGGATGGCGAACGGCTCGTCCCCAACGAAGGAGCGGGCGCAGTTTACCGCGTGGCCAAGCCCCTTGGTTTCCTTTTGACGGATAAAATACAGGTTCGCCAGATGGGTGATATCGTTGAGTTCCTGCAGGGTATCGTCCCGTCCCGAGGCCGCCAGACGTTCCTCCAGTTCGGGCGCATGGTCGAAATGATCCTCGATAATCCCTTTGTTCCGGTTGGTGATAATCAGGATATCTTCAATCCCGGAACGGACCGCCTCTTCCACAATATACTGGATGGCGGGCTTGTCCACAATGGGGAGCATTTCCTTGGGCATGGCCTTGCTGACAGGGAGCACCCGGGTGCCCAGCCCCGCCGCCGGGATGACGGCTTTGCGGATTTTTCGGTAAGACATCGTGCGTTTTCTCTCCTTTGTTCCTTTACAAATGAAACTTGGCTAAAAATAAAACGAGGACGCTGTTTCTTCTGCGCGGCGGCCTCGTTTTCAATTTTCTTTCTGCTATGCCAGGTATGTCAGAATGGCGGCGGCGCCGGCAAAGGCGAATACTGCCGTGAGGATAATCAGGTATAAAACAACAGAGACAACGGATACACCGCCTTTTTTGGCAAGCGCATACCGCTGCACCAGCGGCTCCGGGCATTCCTCCCGGATTTTTCCCATGAGCCGTTTGGTATGCTGCCGGTACCAGTCGTTGGCCCGTATTCCCATCACGCCCCGCAGGGACAGCGACAGGAAGGAGGCGATCTGGGAGGAAACCAGCAGCCAGACGGGGATGCTTTCGGCGGAGATCTCCCCGCGCGACAGGAAGGAGCGCAGCGCGTCGGGATCGGAAACGACCGTCTGCGCGCACAAGACAATCATCGCCAAAGAGGGGAGCGACAGCACCAGAAAAATTGCCAGCATCAGCGCGGAAAGCCTGCGCATCTTCCGGTAAAGCAGCCACTCCACCGGGAAGAGGGCCGCCGCCCAGTTCCAGGAGAGCGGGTTGCGGCTCTGCTCCATGTATTGGAAGCGCGGCAGGTAATACCCCGCACGGGGGCCGAGAAAGGTCGCCATGTCCATGGCGGCTTCCCCGTCCACCACCCCGTCGGACGGCACTTCGCCGTAAGGGGTGTAGGGCGGAGCGAAAACGGCGGGATCAACCGGCGGCTGCTGCTCCTCCGGCCGGGGAGGCTCCGGTTCCTCAAATGCGCAGCCGCATTTGGAACAGGCCGGGCTCCCCAAGGGGTTGACCGTCCCGCAGTTCCTGCATACCCAGGCGTCGTCGTCCTCCTTTTTCAAAAAGGGCCGCCACTGCGCCGCCGTGCCGTGGGAGGCGGCAAAAGCGCAGCGGCCGCTTTGCTTCCAGCATTCCCGGTGGTGGGGAGCGCCGCATTCCGGGCAGACGACCACGTCGTCGCCGGGCGCAAACGGCTTTCCGCAGACCGGGCAGGTGTAATCTTGTAGATTCAGCATAACCAGGCAACCCCATTCTCCGCAAATCGATGTGGCGAACCGGGACAAAAGCAAACGGCGGGCGGGCCGGGGTCAGAAGGTATACAAAAACAGCGTTTGGAAAAGGATCTGCGCGAACCAGACGATCCCCGCTGAAATTGCCACCAGGATCAGGGATACGCCGCCTCCCTGCATGAGGGCCTGGCGGAAATATCCATCCTGCCCTCCCGACTGGCCGGCGGAAGCCCCGTCGAATTTTTCGCGGATAGCCTTTACCTTTTTCACCGTGCTCCGCCGATACAAGGCGTTCCCAATCAGCCCGAACAGCACCCGGATGAGCAGGCTGATTACGGTCATGAGGGAAAGGATGGCAAAGTAAATGGTCAGCTTCCCGCTCTGCGCCAGGGACATCATGGATTGATACATGGAGGCGGTGCTGCTCATATCCAGCTGCGGATAGAGGAACGTCCCCATGATAAAGGCGTTTAAAAAGGTCTTAATCATGTCCAGCGCCAGCACGATGGAACCGGCGACGTACTGCTTGCGGTAAAGCAGCCAGTACGGGGTGATAAGGAACGCCGGCCAGTTCCAGGACAGGCGGGAGCCGGTTTTCGCCATCTTGTAAAAACGCGGGAGGTAATAAGCGGAGTTCGGCCCGACAAAGGAGGCGATGTCCTCCACCTTTTCGCCATCGATGGTTTCCCCCCGCGGCACGCCGCCCAGCGGATCCACCACCGGCATCCGGATGGGGGAATATTCGCCGTACCCGCCAGGATAGTACGGGTTGCCCGGCTGCTGCTGGTATTGCTGGTAGGGGGGCTGATAATTCGGCGGCGTCTGCTGGAAGGGGGCGGATTTCCAATCCGCCGGCGGCAGCTCCTGCCCGCAGTAGGAGCAGAATTCCGCGTACTCTACATTGGTTTTCCCGCAGCGCGGGCAAACCCTCCCGTTTCTATCCTGCGCGGGCGGAGGGGCGACCTGCGGCCCATTGGCGCTGGATGGCCCGGCGTTGGGAACGCCCGAAGGTTCTTCCGGCCGTTTCCATTGGCGCGGCGTGCCGTGATCCGCCGAAAAATGGCAGCGGCCTTCTTTTTTCCAGCATTCCCGGTGGTGGGGCGCGCCGCACTCCGGGCAGGTGACGATGTCGTCGGTTTCCTTAAATTTTTGCCCGCAGACCGGGCAGATATATCCTTCGTAGAAAAACATATTGATCCATTCCTTTCGTCGAAAGGAGTTCGAGAGCCGGAAGACGGATTCCGGCTTTTCTTTTATTCTGTTATATTGTACCGTTTTTTTTTGAAAACTGCAATGGATTCCCTTATCGTTTATAAAATGTTAACGAATCCGCGCCCCGTCCGCGTTTGCCCGGGGCGCTCCCTGTCGGCTTTCCGGCGGTTTCTCCGTATTTTCCCGCAATTTCATTGATATTTCCTCCCTATCTCAGTATAATAATACCAAGGAATATGATGGTAAGGATGATGAGGTTTTTGGATACGACGAATGCCGCTGCTTTTTTTGACTGGCTGAAAGGAAAACGGGTTGCCGTATGCGGCATCGGCAGCAATAACCCGCCGGTGGTGCTGCAATTCCTGCGCTGCGGGGCGAAGGTGGCGGCCTGCGACCGCCGTTCCCGGGAGCAGATTGGGGAGACGGCCGACCGGCTGGAAGCCGCCGGCGCGTCGCTGCACCTGGGCGACGGCTATCTTTCCTCGCTGGAGGAGGAGGGGGCGGACCTGATCCTCCGCACCCCCGGCATGAAGCCCTATCTGCCGGAATTTGAGCAGGCCCGCCGCCGCGGGATCCCGGTCACGTCGGAGATGGAGCTGTTCCTCCAGCTTTCCCCCGCGCCGGTGACCGCCGTGACCGGATCGGACGGCAAGACCACCACCACCACGATGATAGCCCGCCTGCTGGAGGAATCCGGCCGGCGGGTCCATCTGGGCGGGAACATTGGGCGGCCGCTGCTCCCCGAAATCCTGGAGGTGAAGCCGGAGGACGAGGTGGTGGTGGAGCTCTCCAGCTTCCAGCTCACCATGATGCGGCAGCGGGTGGATACCGCGGTGGTCACCAACGTGGCCCCCAACCATCTGGACTGGCATGCCGATATGGCGGAATACATCGACGCCAAGCGGAACCTGGTGAAATACCAGGACGCCGCCTGCCGCACGGTGCTCAACGCGGACAACGAAATCACCCGCGGGTTTGCCGCAGATACCGCCGCCCCGGTGTATTTCTTCTCCCGGCGGGAAAAGCCGGAGCGCGGGGCCTGGCTGTCGCCGGACGGGATGCTGGTGATGACCGAAAACGGCGTGGATACGCCGATCCTTCCGGCAAAGGAAATTTTCCTGCCGGGGATGCACAACGTGGAAAATCTTTTGGCCGCCGCCTGCGCGGTGTGGGGCAAGGCGGCGCCGGAAACGATAGCGGATTTTGCCCGGCGGTTCGGCGGGGTGCCGCATCGCTGCGAGCTCATCCGGGAACGCCGGGGGGTAAAATATTACAACGACTCCATCGCCTCCAGCCCCACCCGCACCATCGCGGGGCTGCGGGCCTTCCGGGAAAAGAGCCCGCAGCGGAAAAACGTCATCCTGATAGCGGGCGGCTACGACAAGCACATCCCCTATGATCCGCTGGGGCCGGCGGCGGCCGGCATCGTCCGGGAAGCGATCCTGCTGGGGGCGACGGCGGAGGCGATCGAGCGGTCGCTCCGCGCCTGTTCCGATATGCCAATCCATCGGGTCAGGACCATGGAGGAGGCGGTGCAGGTCGCCGCCTCCCTCGCGAAGGAAGGGGATGTGGTGACCCTCTCCCCGGCGAGCGCGAGTTTTGACATGTATAAGAACTTTGAGGAGCGCGGCAATCACTTCCGCCGGCTGGTGGAAGCGCTGGACGAGTAAAATCGGGCGGGAAGTGCCGCGAAGAAGCAAAGGAAGACGAAAGATTAACTATTAGAAGTCAAGTCCCAAAAAGGATGGTGGTGGCGAAAAAAGATGATTCAAAAAGGGTATAGCAAAGCAGAGGCTCTGGAAGGC
>CAJFGS010000045.1 GCA_904377855.1 Candidatus Avimonas merdigallinarum | reverse complement strand
TGCTCGTTTGGCGCCTTTAGGCGCTGCTGGTGTTAGGGCCCTTACAGGGCCTATTCTTCATGCCACGTCCTTTGGGCGTGGTCATGACTCCGGCGGAGATTCATGGGATGGACAGCCCGAAATGCCCGAAAAAGCATAGACAGACGCGTGGGGTGGAGGGCATTTCACAAGCGGTTGCGAAGCAAAACGCCGGGTCCGGAGTTCGAAAAAACTGTTCATTTTATCTTGAAAAGCAGGGATATGCAGTATATACTGAGGGAAATTGAGGAAAACAAAAGGGGGGTTCCGTATGTTGAATCCGTTATCGCTGACCCCGGCCAGTATTCGCCGGATTCGGCCGCTGGGCTGGTACCGGCGGCAGCTGGAGCTTCAGGCGGCGGGACTGAACGGACATCTGGATAAAATCTGGCCGGACGTCCGCGACAGCCGGTGGATCGGCGGGGAGCGGGAAGGCTGGGAGCGCGTGCCGTACTGGCTGGACGGCTTTATCCCGCTGGCCTGGCTTCTGGACGACGAGGGGATGCAGCGCCGCGCCCTGCGCTATGTGGAGGCGATTCTGGCCAATCAGGAGGAGGACGGATGGCTCTGCCCCTGCGCCCGGGAGGAGCGTGCGCGGTACGACACGTGGGCCTATCTGCTGATCTGTAAGGTGCTGACCGTCTATTACGACTGCGCCGGCGACGAACGGATCCCGTCAGCCCTGCACCGGGCGCTGCGCTGCCTGGACGCCCACCTGGACGGCAACACGCTGTTCAACTGGGGGGCGGCCCGCTGGTACGAGGGGCTGATCCCGGTGTTCTGGCTGTACGAGCGCACGGGCGAAGAATGGCTGCTCGACCTGGCCCACAAGCTGGAGGTCCAGGGTTTTCAATATAAGGAACTGTTTGACCATTACCGGGACGGGGAGCCGCGCCGCCGCTGGTCCCTCCTGACCCATGTGGTGAACCTGGCCATGTGCCTGAAGTCGGACGCCCTCGCGTCCCGTTGCAAGGCAGGGGAGGACCCGTCCGCCTTTGCCCGGAAAGCGCTTTCGGTTCTGGAGAAATACCACGGCATGGCCGTCGGGCATTTCACCGGCGACGAGTGCGTCTCGGGGGACAGCCCGGTGCAGGGCACGGAACTCTGCGGCGTGGTGGAAGCGATGTATTCCTACGAATGGCTGCTGGCGGTTTCGGGGGAGACGGAATGGGCGGACCGGCTGGAGCGGCTGGCCTTCAACGCGCTGCCCGCGGCCGTCAGCGAGGATATGTGGACCCATCAGTATCTGCAGATGACCAACCAGGTGGCCTGCCGCATCATGCCGGAGGGGGACGTCCTGTTCCGGACCAACAGCGGCGAAGCGCATCTGTTCGGGCTGGAGCCGAATTTCGGCTGCTGCACGGCCAACTTCGGCCAGGGCTGGCCCAAGCTGGCGGGCTATACCTTCCTGCGCGCCCCGGACGGCATCGCCAGCGCCGCGCTCCTGCCGGCGGAGGCCGACTTTGCGGTGGACGGCGCCGCCGTCACCTGCCGGCTGGAGACGGATTATCCCTTCCGCGGGACGCTCGCCTACACCATTACGACGGACAGGCCGGTGGAATTCACCTTTTCGGTACGCATACCGGGCTTTGCGGCCTCCGCAGCGGTGGACGGCCGGCCCGCCGCCTGCGGCGGGTTCTGGAAAACGCGGCGGGTATGGGAGGGCACGACGCGGATTGGCGTGGAGCTTGCCTTCGATTGCGTGCTGACGCCCCGGCCCCGGCAGATGGCCTGCCTGTGGAGGGGGCCGCTGCTCTATTCCCTGGGGCTGGAGGCCCGCTGGGAGAAGCGGGAATACGAGCGGGACGGCGTGGAGCGCCGCTTCCCCTACTGCGATTATGAGCTGTCCACCGACGCCCCGTGGAACTACGCCTTTGCCGGCGGGCCGTTTGCCGTGACCGAGCATCCGATCGGCGACATCCCGTTTTCCTTTGCCAACCCGCCGGTGAGCATCGACGCGGCGCTTGTCCCGGTGGAGTGGCCCTTTGAGCACGGCGCGTGCGCCGTGGAACCGACCGACCGCCGGCCGCTGGGCCCCCCGGAGCAGAAGGCGCTGATCCCCTACGGCTGCGCCAAGCTGCGCATGACGGAGATGCCCGCGCCGGAGGGGACGGCGGATTAAGGCGGGGTTCTTGGCCCGGGAGGCGGAAAAGCCGGGCTGCGCCTTTCGCAAAGGAGATCGGCGAGAGAATACGCCGGTTTGGACATATCCAAAACGCAGGGACAAAAGAAAAAAGGCTGCTGCAAAACAAGCCGTTTTGCAGCAGCCTTTTTTCTTTTGCGCGCAGGGGAGGCGGGGCACGGAAAAATGCCGGCGGGCTCAAAAGGGAGGCGGATTCCCGGCCCCCGGCGGCGCGGCCCCGGGCGGGGGAGGCTTCGCGGCACCCTGGCGGATTGGGGCGCAGGCGAAGGAAAATTTCCGGAGATCACTTGCATCTCACTGGGGACGGCATGATAGGGTAGCCGTGGAACCGGTTCTACGGACAGGCGGAGGTGAGAGGATGGAACCACCGGAGATATTGGGGGATCCGGAACGGGTCAAGCAGGCCGTTGAGGAAGCCCGGCAGTTTGCCAGGGAACAGAAGGTGCCGCTGACCATGGAACGGCTGGCGGCCTGCCTGGGGGTGGATCCCGAGGACATCCGCCGGGCGGTCGAACGCTTCAAGGAACGCGGGGGACGGGCGGCCCGGAAGCAGAAGGCGGCCGGAAAGCTCCTGGAAGAAGTCAGCGCCGAATGCCGGGCGATCCTCATGGAGCAGGGGCTGGCCCGTTCGAGCAGCCCGGTCATGCCGATTTTCGGCCTGCGGGCCAATTTCGGATATACGGACAAGCCGGCGCCGGAAGACGCTTCCGCCCCCGCCGTCCGTTTCGAGGGAGAGGATGCGATACCGGAATGAGGATCGGGGCGAGTACGGCAGAAGGACAGGGCCGTGGGGATGGGGAGGAAATCCGCGTGTATCTGCCCGACATCATCGGGCGGGGGTACCGGGATTTCTGGCACTGCCGCAAACGGTACCGGGTAGTCAAGGGCGGGAAGGGCAGCAAAAAAAGCGCGACCGCCGCCCTGTGGTATATCGTCCACCTCATGAAGCACCCGGAGGCCAACCTGCTGGTGGTGCGGGCGGTGTACGCCACCCTGCGGGACAGCTGCTTCGCCCAGTTGCTCTGGGCGATCCGCCGGCTGCGGGTGGAGCATCTGTGGCAGGCGGCGAGGAACCCGCTGGAACTGACCTACCGGCCGACCGGGCAGAAAATTTTGTTCCGCGGGTTTGACAACCCGGACAAGCTGGCTTCCGCCACGGTGGAGAAAGGCTATTTGTGCTGGGTCTGGGTGGAGGAGGCGTTCGAACTGGCGTCGGAGGCGGATTTTGACAAGCTGGACCTGTCGGTCCCCCGGGGCGAACTGCCCCCGCCGCTGTTCAAGCAGACCACCCTGACCTTCAACCCCTGGAGCGGGCGGCACTGGCTCAAGCGGCGTTTTTTCGACCGGGAGGACGAGCGGGTCTTCACCCTGACCACCACCTACCGGACCAACGAGTTCCTGGACGACACCGACCGGGCGGTATTCGAACGCATGGAGCGGGAGAATCCGCGGAAATACGCGGTGGCGGGGCTGGGGGACTGGGGGACGGAGGAGGGGCTGGTATTTGAAAACTGGACGGTGGAAGGCTTCGAGCTGCCTCTTCCGGAGGAGGGGTGCCGGCACGTGTTCGGGCTGGACTACGGCTACACCAACGACCCGACCGCTTTCATTGCGATGGCGGTGTACCCCGAACGAAAGGTGCTGTACGTATACGACGAGCATTACCAGACCCGGATGCTCAACGACGCGATTGCGGCGATGATCCGGGAGAAGGGGTATGCGAAGGAGCGAATCCGGGCGGACTCGGCCGAACCGAAAAGCAACGACGACCTGCGGCGGCTGGGGATTCCGCGGATTGTCCCGGCGGCAAAGGGGCCGGACAGCGTGCGCAACGGGATTGCCCGCCTGCAGGAATACCGGATGGTTGTGCATCCCCGCTGCGTCCATACGGCGGCGGAACTGGGGGCGTACGTCTGGGAAACCGATCCCGGCGGCGGGCCGCTCAACCGGCCGCGGGATTCGGACAACCACCTCATGGACGCCATGCGGTATGCGATGGAGGATATCCGGCCGGTGCGCCCCGATCGCCCGGAAAGGCCGGCGCGCCGGTACCGCGGGGAAGCCGGCATACGGGCCGCCGACCTCGCCGGGGGGTGGGACGGGCGATAATCCCGGCCAGCGGAAAAGAAAACAAAGCGGGAAGGGAGGAAGGGCATATGCTGATAGGTTTGGCGGCCGTATCCGCCGGCGTTGCGGCAGCGGTTGCGGTGCTGGTGTTCGCCGCGTTCCACGCAGGCCGTTATGCGGAGAGGACGGGCTTTTCCCTCGGCAAAAGGAAGGCGGCAAAGCCGGAGCGTCGGCCGGACGCGGAAAAGGCGGCGGCAGCGGAAAGCGAACGGGCGACGTCGCGGCAGAGGGAGGAAATCCGCAATTTTTTCCTTTACGACGGGACGGAAAGGCCGATTCCGGGGACGGCGGAGCGGAAAAATGAGACCGAAAGGAAGGGGTAAACGAGGATGCAGATAGTAACGCGAAAGCCGGACGATCCGGCGGCGATCGCCGAGGAGTACCGGCGGGGCGTCGGGTACAAAAAGGGGATGGGCGTCCGGGGGATGTACGAGCAGAACCGGATGAACGAGCGCTTTTTTGCCGGCGATCAGTGGTATGGGGCCCATTGCGGGAACGACCGCCCGCTGGCGCGGTACAACGTGATCAAGCGGATCGGGGATTACAAGATGGCGGTGATCGGCGGCACCCCGGTCACGGTGCAGTATTCGGCCGAAGGGGTGCCGCTTACCCCGGGGGACCGGGAGACGGTAAGGCTCCTGCGCCAGGCGGCGGCGGGGGACGGCTATGCCCTGCCGGAAACGGAGCTGCCGGGGAAAGAGGAAATCAACCTGGTGATGTCGGCGCTCTCGGATTATTTCCGGGTGACGGCGGAGCGGGTGAAGTTCGACGACCTGAAAGGGCAGGCCCTGCGGGACGCCTACCAGAGCGGCACCGGCGTTTTGTACACCTACTGGGACGCCGGGGTGAAGACCGGGCTGTATGCCGGCGGGCGCGGGGGCGCGCCGATTGCCGGAGACGTGGCCTGCGAGGCGCTGGACATCGAAAACGTCTATTTCGGGGATCCCGGCCTGGACGATGTGCAAAAGCAGCCGTACATCCTGATAGCCCAGCGGAAAAGCGTGGCGGCGGTGCGGGACGAGGCGGAGAAAAACGGCGTCAGTCAGGCGGACATCCGCCGGATCCGGCCGGGGGAGGACGGTCCAACCCCGCTGTGGGGGGAGCCGGAGGATACCCGGAAGGCCATGGTGCTGACCCGGTTCTGGAAGGAGCCGGACGCGCAGGGCTCCCCCCGGGTCTGGGCGGTGCGGGTTTGCGGGGACGTCGTCGTCCGGAAAAAGTGGTGCCTGGGCGTCCGGTTGTATCCGCTGGCCAAGTTCAGCTGGGAGCGCCGGCGGGGGTGCGCCTACGGGGACAGCGAAATCACCTATCTTATCCCCAATCAGATCGCGATCAACCGGATGCTGACGGCCAACGTCTGGTCGGCCATGATGACGGGGATGCCGCTCATGGTGGTCAACGGGGATGTGGTGCCGGGGGAGATCACCAACGACCCGGGGCAGATCCTGCGGATCTACGGCAGCGCCGAGGACGCGGACGGCGCGGTGCGGTACATCTCCCCGCCGGTCGGGTCGCCGTTTGAGAGCCTGATTGACGGCATGGTCCGGAACACCCTCAGCCAGGCGGGCGCGAACGAAGCGGCGCTGGGCGATATGCAGCCCGACAATACATCGGCCATCCTCGCCCTGCGGGAGGCGGCTACCCTGCCGTTGCAGCCGGTACAGGAGCGGTTTTACAGCTTCTGCGAGGATGTGGCCCGCATCTGGGCGGAATTCTGGGTGATGCTCTACGGCGACCGGCAGCTGAAAATCGAGGATGAAAACGGCACCTGGTTTTTCCCCTTTCAGGCGCAAAGGTACCGCGATCTCCTGATTTCCACCCGGGTGGACGTGGGCGGCTCCGTCCTGTGGAACGAAACGCAGACGCTCCAGATGCTCAACAACCTGCTGGAGAAAGGGGTGATCGACGGGATCCAATACCTCCGGCGGCTGCCGAAGGGCGCCGTCGCCGACCGGGAGGGCCTCATCCGGGAGCTCCAGGGCAGGCAGGCGGCGGGACAGGGGGAGCCCTCCCCGCAGTAAGGACGGGCGCGGCGGATACCATACCCCGCGCGCCGGCGGTGAGAGAGGAAAGGAAGGGACAAGATGGAAGACAGAATGGAAAACGCCCTGCCCGTCCAGCCAGAGACGGACGCGGCGGAATCCGGGGCGGCCCGGGAGCCGTCCGGCAGTCCGGAAACGCAGGGCGCCATCCCTGCGGATACGGCGGGGCCGGTGATCCGGGCCAAGTACAATAAAAAGGAACTGGTTTTTTCAGCGGAAGAAGCGGTCCCGCTGGTGCAGAAGGGGCTGAAGTTTGAATCCATGGAGCCGGATTACCGTAAACTCAAGCGGCTGGCGCTGGCGAAAGGAACGGGCGTGCCGGAACTGTTGGATCAGCTGCTGAAGGAAAGCGATGAAGAGGCGTACCGGCATGCGCTGGAAGCCTGCGGCGGCAATGCGGAGGCGGCAAAAAAGCTGGCCGCCTTCCAGCGCCGGGAGCAGGAGGAGCGTGCCGGAGGGCCGGCGGCGGACACGGCCGAAAAGGAATTCCGGGAATTGGACGAGGCGTTTCCGGGGCGTTTCCGCCAGGGGGAGGATCTGCCCCAGCAGGCGGCGGAACTGGCGGCCCGCAAGGGGATTTCCCTGCTGGACGCGGTGCTCCGCCTGGACCATGACAGCCGGCGGCGGGCGCTCGCCGAGAGGGAGCGGCAGGAAGCGGCGGCAAAAGCCTCCGCGGGCTCTATGACGGGCGAGCCTGTCCGCTCCGACCTGGACGTGGAGGCCTTCTCCGCCGCCTTTGCCGCGGCGCTGCACTGAAAGCCGCGGCAGAGTGGTTCGGACACAAGCATAACGAAAGGATGATGAGGAATATGGCAATCAACACGATTAACCTGGCTTCGCAGATGACGGGGGATTTGGACAGGGCCGTGGTGCAGAAGGCGATGACCGGCTTTTTTGCCGACAACGCGCTGCGCGCCAAATTTGTGGGGGCGGCGACGGTGCTGGTCCCCAGCATGGAATTTTCGGGCCTGGGCAGCTATGACCGGGACGAAGGCTTTACCCGCGGCGCCATCACCGTGACCAACCAGAGCTACACCCTGAGCATGGACCGCGCCCGGAGCTTCCAGCTCGACGCGCAGGACTGCGACGAAATCGGCGTGACCGGCCTGGCGGGACAGGTCATGGGCGAGTTCGTCAGCACCCAGGTCGTTCCCGAACTGGACGCCTACTGCCTCTCCAAGCTGGCGACCCTGGCGGTGACCAAGTCGCAGACGGTGACCGGCACCCCGGCCAGCCAGGCGTACAAGATGTTCACCGACGCGGTGAGCAAGGTCCAGGGCGCGGTCGGGTATGACGAGGAGCTGGTGGCGTTCGTCAACCCCACCATGTGGACGGCGTTCCAGACGACGGAGGAGCTCAGCCGCCAGATTACGGTTTCGGATTTTTCAAAGGGCGGGCTGAATACCCAGGTCAAGAGCATCAACGACGTTGCGATCCTGCCGGTAAGCGATTCCCGCATGAAAACGGCGTTCACCTTCTATGACGGCGTGACGTCCGGACAGACGGCGGGCGGCTTTACCCCGGACAGCGCGGCACAGAGCGTCGGGCTGCTGGTGCTTCCCAAGCGCGCGGCGTCACTGGTGAAGAAAACCGAAACGGTCCGCATTTTCGATCCGGCCCGGAACCTCAGCGCCGACGCCTGGAAATTCGATTATCGGCTGTATTACGATCTGTTCGTCCGCAAGAGCATGGAGACCGGCGTGTACGCCTACGTGTATTGATGCGGCGGGGCCGGCGGGGATCCGTCCCCGCCGGCTTTTCAGAAAGGAGGAATCGAACATGCAAACAGGACGGGACGTTTTGTACCGTGCCCTCCAGCTGCTCGGGTATACCAACGGGTACGGCGAGGTGGACGGGACACGGGACGCGGAACTGTTCAAACGGGGTACGGCGGCGGTATCCCAGATCCTGGCCGATCTGCAGCGGCTGGAATCCCCGGGCCGGGCGGACGGCGCCGCGGCGGATATGGACGCCCCCCTGCCCTTGTCCCCCGAAGCGGTGAACGACGCCATGCCCTATGGGGTGGCCATGCTGCTCGCGCAGGGGGAAAGCGACGGGGATGCGCAGAGCCTGTATGCGCAGCTGTATAACCAAAAGCGGGCGGGGGTGCGGCATCCGCCTTCCGGGCGGGTGGACGTCCTCCCCCGTTTCGAAGGCTGAGGGGGGAGACGGATATGCGGTATCAGGCATTGCCGGCGCCGGCCATACGGAAAAAGGAGATTCCCGCCCTGGACGGCGGCCTAGCGGCGGGAGGGGCTGTCTCGCCGGAGGAAAACCGGCTGGGCGAATGCGTGAATTTCTGGTGGAAGGACGGGGCGCTGCGGAATCGGCCGGGGCTTTCGGTGAAGGCGGAGACGGTCCGGCAAATCACCGCCCCGGCGCGCTATCAGGTAATCGGCGGGACCAACGAAGCGGCCGGCCCCACGCGGAAGTTTGTGGTCCTTTCCTGGTCGGAAGCCGCCCCGTCCACCGTGACGGCGGAGCTGGTTTCCCTCTCCGCCGAGGGGGCGCAGACGGTCAGCACGGTGCGGCAATATACGGAGGATACGCTGGCGTTTGCCTTCTTCTCGGAAAACGGGGCCGCCGGCGGGGAGGGCGTCCGGACGGACGGGGCGCTGCTCTATTTCCACAAAAAAGCAGACGGCACGCTTCTCATCCTGGCGGAGCCGGCGGATCCGGAGGAGGAATGGATCGACCTCTCGGAACAGGTGCATGTGCCGCTGCTCCTGACCGGCGGCACCGGGAGTGAAACGCAGGGCGGGGGCACCGGCGGCTTCGCCATGGAGGAGGAGAACCTCCTGACGCCCTGGTTCCGCGCCCAGTATACGGCGGGAAGGTATCCGTACTACCGCCTCCCCAAGTCCGGGCTGGACGACACGGCGGTGACCGTGACGCTCCTCACCGGGGAGGGGGGGACGCTCACCTTTACCGTGGCGGCGGGGACGGCGCTCTCGCCGGCGGCCGGCGATTACCGGGTCCATCTGGACCGCACAACCGGCGTGTTTTATTTCTGCGCGGCTTCCGGCTCGTCCGATACGCCGGTAATCCTGGGGGACTCCGACCAGGCCAACAACATCGAGGTCACGGCCTCCAAGGATAATTCACAGGAACGGGAGCCGCTTCTGGGGATGACCGCCTGCATCTGGTTCGGCGGGTGGCAGGGGCTGTATTCCGGGAACCAGCTGTTTGTGTCGGGGAACCCGGCCTATCCCGAGCGGATGTATTGGAGCGGGGTGGAAAACCCGCTGTATTTCCCGCGCTCCAATTACCGCGGGGTGGGGAATGCGCCCTATCCGGTGACCGCGTTCGCCTGCCTGAAGGACAAGCTGCTCCTTTTTAAGGAAAGGGAGGTATACAGCGCGGAAAAAGCCACGGTGGAATCCCCGGTGGACGGCTCGGTCAGCGAGGTGTATACCCTCTCCCTTTTGAGCCCCTCGATTGGATGCGACTGCCCGCGGACCATCCGGCTTTGCAGCGACCGGCTGCTCTGGGCGGATTCCCGCGGGGAGGTGTACGGCCTGAAGGAAGCGGACGAGTATTCCAACGCGTCGGTTATGCGCCTGACGCAGAATATCGCCTCCCGGCTGGCGGCCCATGCCGGGGAAGAACTGCGCGGGGCCTTTGCGGTGGATTACGCCGGCCACTATGTCCTTGTGGCGGGGCGGCGGGCCTACTGCCTGCGGTATACCGACAGCGAATTCCGGCGGCTGTTCTCTTCCGGCGATCCGTCGGGGGAAGGGCTGTGCTGGTATTCCTGGGATTTCGGGGAAGGGCGGCAAACGGACGCCGGGGTGTCGTCGGGGGCCCGGGCCTCCTTCCTCTGCCGGGAAAACCCGGCGGGCGGCGCCGGCACCGCCTTTTGCTATGCCGCGGCGCTGGACGGGGATACGGACGGGACGGCGCAGTCCGGGGCGGAAACGCCGGTGCCGTGCCTTATGGAAAGCGTGCCGCTGACGCTGGAGCCGAAGGAACGCCGGAAAAACCTCCGCCGGCTCTTCCTGTGGATGGAGAATACCCGGGAAGCTGGGGTGGTTTACCGGACGGATCGGGAGGATTTCCGGGATCCGCAGCAGCTTCCGGCTTCCGGCGCAAAGGGCGGGAGGATTCACCGCCTGTCCCCCTCCCTGACCAGGGTGGAATCGCTCCGCCTCCGCCTGGAATGCCGGGGGGAGACGGCGGTCGGCGGGATGGTTATCCAATATACGGCGGGAAGAGGCGCGGGTTGAGGACGCGCACGTTCAAAAGACAGCGCAGCGGCAGCTGCTGGAATGGGAGAAAGGTGGGAATCTATGGAAATACGGACGATTGCCTACACGGTGGGCAGGAACGAAATCGCCCCGGCCGACCTGCAGGACGCCGGGGTGCAGGGGGACGACAATGCCGTCGCCGTCCAGTTTGATTTGGACAGCACGCTCGTGGACGACGCGTATTCCTATCGGTGGGAATTCGTGGACGGAAACGGCCGGATGGATACGACGGAGACGTTTGCGCTCGCTTCGGAGCAGGACAGCGTAACCATCCCGCTGCCGTATGCGTGGACGGTCGCAGGCGGGACGGCTGAAATCCGGCTGGTGGTATCGGAACTGGACGAAGACGGGGAAGAAATCATGACCCTGCACACCCCTGCGGGACGGCTGCGGTTTGCCTCCCGCAGGGGCGAACCCATGCAGGAAAGAGCGCTTTCCTGCGGCCTGACGGCGTTGATCGAAGAGGTGCAGGAGCAGGCGGAGAATGCCGCTTCTTCGGCGGAACAGGCGGACGAAATCGCGCAGGCGGCGCAGGACGCGGCGGACGCCGCCAATACGGCCTCGGCAAATGCGGGTTCGGCGGCGCAGGCGGCACAGGATGCGGCGTCCGGAGCCAATACGGCGGCCGGGGCCGCCAACGAGGCGGCAGAGACAGCATCTGCCGCGGCCTCCGCCGCGCAGGCTGCGATAGAAGCCATCGATATCCAGATCGCGGTGGGGAACGTGGCTACCGGAGAGCCGGGAAGCGGCGCGCAGGTGACCAATACCGGCTCCGGGCAGAACGCGGTGTTCAATTTTACCATCCCCCGCGGGGAACAGGGGATACAAGGCGTGCAGGGCGTCCCGGGACCTACGGGGCCGGCTGGCCCGCAGGGGCCCAAAGGGGATCCGGGGGCTGACGGAGAGGACGGTTCCTCCTTCACGGTGCAGGGGCTTTATCCCAGCCTGGAAGCGCTGCAGCAGGCGCACCCTGTCAGCGAGCCGGGAACCGCCTACGCGGTGGGGACCGAAGCGGACAACACCATCTATCTCTGGTCGGTGGACACCGGGGGATGGGTGAATATTGGAAAACTGCAAGGCCCGCAGGGGCCGAAAGGCGATCCGGGGACGGCCGGTGCGCCGGGTGCTGCGGCGACCATTGCCGTGGGGACGGTGACGACCGGCGAAGCGGGGACCGATGTGGAAATCACCAATTCCGGCACATCCAACGCCGCCGTATTCAACTTTAAGATTCCTCAGGGCTTCCAGGGCCTCCAGGGTCCAACGGGCCCCCAAGGTCCAACGGGACCAGCAGGACCAGGGGCGACGGTGGCGGCGGGGACGGTGACGATGGCCTCGCCGGGGACGGCGGCGTCGGTGAGCAACACGGGCACGGCGCAGGACGCGGTGTTCAATTTCACCCTGCCCTACCCCTCGGCGGCGGAGAGCGGCGCCATCCCGGCCAGCGAGAAAGGGCAGCCGAACGGGTTGGCGACGCTGGATTCTTCCGGGAAGCTGGTCCAGATGCCGGCTGCGGCCGACGTGGGGGCGATTCCCGCGTCCGAGAAGGGGACGGCGCACGGGGTGGCGACCCTGAATGGTCTCGGCTTCCTTGAGCAGATGCCTCAGGCGCATCAGGTCGGCGCCATCCCGACCAGCGAGAAGGGGGCGGCAAATGGGGTCGCAACCCTGGATTCCTCCGGGAAACTGGTCCAGATGCCTACCCCGGCCGACGTGGGGATTCCCGTCTATGTCACCGAGTGGAGCTACAATTCCAACGGATACTACGCGAAGTATTCCAACGGGCAGATGATGTGCTACGGGCGGGTGTCGGTGAGCCCTTCCTTCACCCAGTCGGGAACCACCGATTTTGCGATAGCCAGCGCCACGGTGAATTACCCGGTGGCATTCGCGGGGACGCCGACGGTGACGTTCACCACCTCGTCCAGCGGGTATGTGTCAAACTGTCTGGGCGGGCAGTATGCGGACAGGTTCCAGGCCCGGTTCACCACCATTGCGGGCACCTCGCCGTCCGGGATAACCGTGCAATACATCGCCGTCGGCGCCTGGACCTGACCAAAAAGGAGGATATCATGGCATACAAAATTTACCTTTCCCCGGCGGCCCACGGGAGCGACAACCCGTGCTCGTACAGCGGGAGCTGCGGGGAAAACGTCCACTGCAATCTGTATATGGACGAGCTGGTCCCGTATCTCCAGGCGGCGGGGTTCGATATCAAGCGCAACCCGGCCGACCGCACCGGCGGCCGGCTGAAGGAAGCGATTGCGGAATCCAACGCGTGGGGGGCC
>CAJFGS010000044.1 GCA_904377855.1 Candidatus Avimonas merdigallinarum | reverse complement strand
TGTACGAGCAGAGGATACAGGAATTGTTTCTGGAAGCGTTGAGCAGCCTGATGGAGAACAGGGACAGCCTGATTGATGACTGCCGGGCGGTCATGCACGTTTTAGGTGACTGCGAGGCAATCAACCGGGAGATGGAAGAGGTCAGAAGTGAAATGGAAGTGACCACAGGGCTGATCCAGAAGCTGATAGACGAAAACGCCACGAGGAAAATGGACCAGAACGATTATCGGAAACGGTATGACGGGTATGTCAGCCGGTATGCCGCACTGGAAAGCAGGATGGACGGCCTGGAGAAAGAACGGAAAGAAAGGGAATTCAAATATGATATTTTCAGCGGATTTCTGTTCGAGCTTGGAGAAATCCATGAACTGCCGCTTGCCTTTGATGACCGGCTGTTCTACCAGTTAGTCGATTACGCTACGGTCTATTCAGACGGCAGGGTGGTCTTTACTTTCAGGAACGGGACAGAAATCACAACGGAGATGTAAAAATAAGCCCGGAACCAGATCCTGAGCGTTTGGTTCCGGGCCTTTCTCTGTGGTAGATTCTCAGGCAGATTTGATATAAAATGAAAACGATAGCAAATCGAAAAACGGTAGCCTTTCTTTAATAAGAAAGAAGGCGGCCGTTAAGTCTGAAATTGCAAGTCAAAAAACGATACCCAATACCATGTGGGTGCGCGGGGAAGAATGGAAAAGCGCATATCTTGTAGTGGTTTTGCAAATTGAAAAACGATAGCCCGGGGAAGAATGGAAAAGCGCATATCTTGTAGTGGTTTTGCAAATTGAAAAACGATAGCCACAAGATGTTGATTGTATCAATTTGGACACGCAATATGGAACGCGGATCTGCCCATGCCTCTGTACACTTTCCTTGAGGAATATGATTTCAGCGGGAAGACCATCATCCCCTTTACCACGCATGGGGGGAGCGGCTTTTCCCGGACGATTCAGACGATTCAGGAACTGCAGCCCGGAGCGACCGTTATCGAAAACGGCCTGTCCATCTCCCGGAACAGCGTGCCGGACGCCCAGAGCGATGTGGCGGAATGGGTCGCCGGGTTGAACCTGTAAAATCTGCCGCCGCTCACGAGCGCCAAATGCCTGAGGCGGCGAGAGGGCTGTTTTCATGAAAGCTCGCCTTTTTCTGGGACGGGCTTTTTCAAAAGGAGAAGTGCGATGAAGCCGAAAATGATGCTCAAAATCGGCATTGACCTTGTAATGACGATTTTGCTCCTGCTGCTTATGGCGAAGCAGCTCACAGGCGAGTCCGCCCATGAATGGCTGGGGGCGGGGATGTTTATCCTGTGGATAGCCCACCACATTTTAAACTTTACGTGGCACGGCCATGTGTTCAAAGGCAAATATACGCCCATTCGCACAGCGCAGGCCGTTGTGAACCTGCTGCTTCTGTTCTCCATGCTTGGAACCATGGTAAGCGCCGTTATTTTGTCCAGGGAGGTTTTCGCCTTCCTGCCCATATCGGGCGGGATTGCGCTGGCGCGCCCCATGCACATTTTGTGTTCTTTCTGGGGATTTGTCCTGATGTCCCTGCATCTGGGCCTGCACTGGAACCGGATCCTGGGCATGGTGCGGAAAGTGTCCGGGCCGATCCAATCCAGGCCGGTGAAAATGGGGCTTCGCCTTGCAGGCGCGGCGGTTGCCGCTTACGGGCTGTATGCGTTTATTAAAAACCAAATTCCCTCCTATCTGTTCCTGACGTCTTCCTTTGTTTTCTTTGACTTTGAACGCCCGTACCTTTTGTTTTTTGCGGAGTATGCCGCCATAATGGGCCTCTTTGTGTTCCTGGCGCATTATGGGACCAAAGGCCTTCAAAAGGCGGCCGGAAAAATGAGGACAGTCTCCAAAAAGGAAAAATAAGGAAGCTTTCGGCTTTTCCGTACTATTTGTGGCTGCTCCTCATACCTTGCGGGCAGTGCCGTCCTGCTAGAAGGATCCAGGCAGGAACATCCCACCGATTTGTTTGCCAGGGATCAATACGGAGCTGGCGTCCGGGGAAATTCCGTAGGATCCGAGCCAAGGCGCCAAACCGTAGCATCACGCAATGAGAAGCTTTGTGTTCTAAGCAGACGAAAGCAATGAAATTTACAAGGCAAATCACCGTCAGGGCGGAGCGGAAGGCCGGGCTGTCGTGACCTCCGAAAAGTATGAATGCTATTTTACGGACGATGAGGGCGCAACTTACCGATGTATCCTTGACCTGGGCGCAGGGCGGTCCGCCGGCAACAAATTGGCTTTGGCAGCGATTATTTGCGGATAGCGGTATGCTGGCGAATATCCCCTATTTCTCTATTTGCGACGGTATCGAAAAAATACCGGGCGCCATTCAGAAGGATGTTCCGACAACCCGCTCACAATATCTCTCTTTTCCAGGCCCGGCAGCCGGAAATTCACGGCAGCTTTTGGGCGCTTATTAACGATGGAAAAAGCGGACAGCTTTCGCTGTCCGCTTTTTTTACCGAGCCCCGTCTTATGTCCGGCTATTTTCCAAAAGCCGCGTTCGGACGGCCTCCCCCTGAAACACCACTGTTCAGCGGATTTTGCGCAGGCGGATGACCCCGTCAACCGCCTGGATCTTGTCGAGGCAATCGTCCGAAACATCGCCCACCACATCAAGGATCGTATAGGCGTAATCCTTTTTGGAGCGGTTTACCATCGTCTCGATATTGTTCCCCTCGGCGGAAACCACACCGCTTATCTGTGCAAGCATATTCGGGATGTTCCGGTGCAGGACGCAGATGCGGGTATCGGTGGTCCGGGCAATCTCCATCGCCGGGAAATTCACCGAGTTGCGGACATTGCCGTTTTCAAGGTAATCGATGAGTTCCTCCGCCGCCATGACCGCGCAGTTGTCCTCGCTCTCCGGCGTGGAAGCGCCGAGGTGCGGGATGGCGATGACATTCTCCACCCCGAGCATATCGTCGGTCGGGAAGTCCACCACGTACGCCGCCACCTTGCCGGAAGCCAGCGCTTTGCGCATATCTTCCCCATTCACCAGGTCGGCGCGGGAGAAATTGAGGATGCGCACGCCGTCCGGCATCTGCGCAAAGGCTTCGGCGTTCAGTTTTTCGCGGGTTTCAGGGGTCAGCGGCACATGGATGGTGATGTATTCGCACTTCTCGAAAATCTGCTCATAGCTGGTGGCGTGGTGCACCTTGCTGGAAAGCCGCCACGCCGCGTCCACCGACAGGTAGGGATCGTATCCATAGACTTCCATCCCCAGGCCGACCGCGCAGTTGGCAACCAGCGAACCGATGGCGCCCAGACCGATGACGCCCAATTTCTTCCCCCGGATTTCCGGGCCGGCAAAGGCGGATTTGCCCTTTTCCACCAGCTTGGTTACCTCCGCGCCCTGCCCCTTGAGGGTTTTGGCCCATTCGATGCCGGATACCACCTTGCGGGAAGAAATCAGCAAACCGGCAATGACCAGTTCCTTCACGGCGTTGGCGTTTGCACCCGGCGTGTTGAACACCACAATACCGGCTTCGCTGCACTTATCCAGCGGGATATTGTTCACGCCGGCGCCCGCACGGGCAATCGCCTTGAGCGAGGAAGGCAGCTCCATCTCGTGCATGGCGGCGGAACGCACCATAATACCGTCCGGCTCCGCGCATTCGCCGGATACGGCATAGTTGTCCTTGTCAAAGCGATCGGTGCCGCAGGCGGCGATCTTGTTCAGGGTCATAATCTGAAACATGTTGCACTCTTCCTTTATTCCATAATGATGAATCACGCGTTGGCTGCTTCAAACTCCTTCATGAAGGCGACCAGTTTTTCCACGCCTTCCACCGGCATCGCGTTATAAATAGACGCGCGCATGCCGCCCACCGTGCGGTGCCCCTTCAGGTTGACAAAGCCCGCGGCCGCCGCTTCCTTGACGAACTTGGCGTCCAGTTCCTCGCTGCCGGTGACGAAGGGGACGTTCATGAGCGAACGGTCCTTTTTCTCCACCGTACCGCGGAACAGCTTGGAGGAATCGAGGAAATCGTACAGGAGTTTGGCCTTGGCTTCGTTGCGTTCCTTCATCTTCTCCAGGCCGCCGATGTCGTTTTTCAGCCACTCCAGCACCAGCTTGCAGATATAGATGGCATAGCAGGGCGGGGTGTTGTACATCGAGCCGTTGTCCGCATGGATCTGGTAATTCATCATCGTCGGGGTGATGTCCCGGGCATGGCCTATCAGGTCCTCACGGATAATCACCACCGTCAGGCCGGCCGGCGCCATATTCTTCTGCGCGCCGGCATACAGCACGCCGAAGCGGGAAACGTCAATCGGCTCGGACAGGATGCAGGAGGAGACGTCCGCTACCAGCGGCACCTTCCCGGTATCCGGCAGCTTAGTATAGCGGGTGCCGTAAATCGTATTGTTCAGGCAAATATGGAAGTAATCCGCGTCCGGCGTAAAGGTGGAGGGATCCAGCTCCGGAATGTACGAGAAGGTCTTGTCCTTGGAACTGGCCACTACATGCGCGTCGCCGTAGCGGGCCGCTTCCTGATAGGCCTTGTTCGCCCACTGGCCGGTGATGACAAAATCCGCCTTGCCGCTTCCATTCATCAGGTTCAGCGGGATCATGGCGAACTGGGAGGACGCGCCGCCCTGCAGGAACAGCACTTTATAATTATCCGGGATCCCCATCACTTCGCGCAGCAGCGCCTCGCATCCCTTGATAATCGCATCGTATGTTTTGGAGCGGTGGGACATCTCCATGACCGACTGGCCGGAGCCCTCATAATCCATCATTTCCGCCGCAGCCTTTTCCAGCACGCTCTCCGGCAGAACCGACGGGCCTGCTGAAAAATTATAAACCCTTGCCATCAGCACTCAACCTCCATTAACCATAAAGATTTTTCGAATTGTAATCTATTGTACTATTTTGCGAAATACTAGTCAATCCAAAAAGAAGAAAATATGGAAAAAACAAAGGCATATCCATATTGTCAATCGATTGACTTATTCCAAGCGCGCCCGCTCAGGCTCTCCGCCGAAGGCTGGAGCCCCCTCCGATGAAAGCGGACAAGCTCCGGACAGGCGAGGAACGCGCCCCGCGGAGCCGAAAGCGCCCGGCTGCCTCTTCCCAGTATATGCACGCCCGGATTCCCCGCCGCCTTTTTCAGCGCGGGACACGTTCCGGGCGGCAGAAAGCCGCCCCGCCGCCTTTCGGCGGACGGGGCGGCCTCGGCACCGGGCGGCCAGCCGATAGCTGCCGGCTGAGCACGCCCGGCCTGAACCCGGTTATTTCAGCAAGGCTTCCACGGCGGCGGCGGCGGGTTCCAATTCCTCGCATACGACCCGCTCGATCTCCCCGCTGTCGCACAGCCGGGCGATGTCCGCATTCATGGGCAGGCGGGCCAAGACGGGGACCCCCATTTCCACAGCCGCCTTATCCAAACTGTCGGTATCGCCGAACAGCGGGATCTTCTTCCCGCAGTCCGGGCAGATGACGCAGCTCATATTCTCCACCATGCCGAGGACAGGGATGTCCAGCATCCCTGCCATTTTGTGCGCCTTTCCCACCACCATCTGCACCAGCGCCTGCGGGGTGGAGACGATGACCGTGCCGTCCACCGGGATGGACTGGTAAACAGTCAACGGCACGTCGCCGGTTCCGGGGGGCATGTCGATAAACAGCACATCCAGTTCACCCCAGACCACATCGGTCCAGAACTGGGTCACCGCGCCGGCCAGGACAGGGCCCCGCCATACCACCGGCTGGTCCTCCTTTTCCAGCAGAAGGTTAATCGACATCACCTTTATCCCCATATGGGTTTCCACCGGCAGGATCCCCATTTCGCTTCCCTTCGCCTTGCAGGTGATCCCGAAGGCCTTGGGGATGGAGGGGCCGGTGATATCGGCGTCCAGCACGCCGACCTTATAGCCGCGGCGGGCCATAAAGGTCGCCAGCATCGCCGTAACGGAGGATTTCCCCACCCCGCCTTTGCCGCTGCTGACCGCCACCACCTTTTTAATCGAGCTATACGCGTTGAGTGACGCGTGGAGATCCCGTTCGCTGCAATTCTCCCCGCAGCTTCCGCAATCATGGGTGCACTCGCTCATTGAAAGTCATCCTTCCCTTGTCGTCATTGTTTCTTATTATAGTCCCAAACCGCCCGGTAATGCAAGCCTGTCCTTCCGGTTTTTCCAAAACAAAAAGAACGGCTATATTCAGCCGTTCTCACCGTACACATTTTCGCTCTCTCAAGCGCTCCGCTTACCGCGGCGCGTTTCCCCTTGTTTCGCTTCTTGCGCGCCTTCACAGATATCTTGCGAACGCAGGACATAGCCTACCGTCAGCATCAGCACCCGGCAGTCAAGCTGCAGGGAAGCATTGTTCGCATAAAAAGCGTCCATCCTGGCCTTTTCATTCACGCTGACCTTATCCCGGCCGCTGGTCTGCGCCACCCCGGTCAGACCCGGGCGAACGCTGCAAGCGCCATTGCGGGTCCGAAGCTCCAGCAGTTCCGTCTCAGTCAAGACGACGGGACGGGGCCCCACAAAGCTCATCTGCCCCACAAAAATGTTGAAAAGCTGCGGCAGCTCATCAATGCTCAAACGGCGAATGAGCTTGCCAACCTTGGAAATATAGCGATCGGGATCGTCCAGCTTGCAGGTGGCGACATCGCGGGGAGCATCCATGCTCATTGTACGGAACTTCAGCATCCGGAAGGGCACATTGTTCCGCCCCATGCGGGTCTGCACAAAAATAGGGGTACCTTTGGTATCAAACGCGGCGATAACCGCAACCACCAGGCCAAGCGGCAGGAGCACAGCGATCAGGACCAGGGAAAAGAAAATATCAAAAGAACGTTTGGAAAATGCAAACGCTTTAGAGCCGAAAGTCGATGCACGGTATGTGTTCATACTGAGCACTTTCTGCATAAGGTCACTCCTCTCTTGAGCAAGCATTCCAGGCAGAGGCACTGGTTCTCCAGTACAAAATGCATTATACTATCCCATTAACCAAAAAGCAAGTTTCATTTTTGTAATCTTTATATGAACAACCGATGAACGGCAAAACCTCCACAGAATATGCATGTTTTTGTTAAATTATCGTTAACAGCGCATTATGTTTCAATGGAAATTTCATCAGAGTTCACCATTGAATTGGATCTGCCCTATTTTCACCAAAATGGGACTATCGACGGTACTATTCTTTCCGGGGAACTTTTTTATATACCGCAGATAGTTCCCCCCGTTTTTTGCCACATCCTCTTTCACTTGCTTTTAAGGAAACTGCCGGGCACAGTTGCCGTGGATTGTGGAGTTCTATTTCGATGCGGAAGGCACAACATTGTTGGGAAAAAATACGATTTTTCCTTTTTTATCTCTTCCCATCTTTTCATTCCGGTTATATTCGTTATATATAGTAGTATATTACACTCCCCTGCGTCAAATACGCTGCCGCCGAAAATCGTTTTCCCAGCCTTCGGCAGGCCGGCTGCCGTCTCTTTTACGGCGTTTGCAATCTTGCTGGAGGCATCTCTCATGGAGAAAGCCGCGAAGAAAAACTTCGCGGCTTTCTCCGGCCGGACGAATGGAAGCGATGTTATTTCGGCGTCTCCGCAGAATTCGCGGGATCTGGCAAGGACGAGGCGGCCTGTGTATCGTCCGCCTTTCCTTCCAAACGTTTTACCAAATCGCTGACAAAGTTTGCCCCGCGCGAGGCAAATACGCCGGTCAGCACAACGCCGACCCACGGCCAGGCAAACGTTACCCCGAGCATATCATACAGGTTGGCGTTGGCGGCAAAACATAAAAGAACGGACAGGCAAATCGCCGCCAGATAGGTGACGGCTGTCTTCCATTGCCCCTTCCGGATAGCCAGCCCAATTCCTTTCCCATACTCCACCAGCGCTTCTACCGTGACCGCCATTGCCAGTATTAAGACAAGGCCCTGCATTCTATCTCCTCCTTTCCTTGCAAGACTTCTCTCCATCTTATGCGGTAAAAAGCCAAATGGATTGTCCCGCAGGGGAAAGGGGCTCTTTCTATATTGTCGCTGCGCCCAATTGTTCCGCCCGCTCGCATAAGCGGAGCGAAAAAGCAGGCGTAAGCGGACAAAGAAACAAAAATATCCAAAATATCCCTGGGGGAATTCTCGGGCGGCCGCAGGGCCCGCCCCGCCCGTCCCATTCCTCCGGTGTGAGTGGCGATACGCACCCCCCTGCCGGTTTCTCTTCCGCTGAAAGCGCCAAGGACGCCGCAGGCACTATCGCCTGCGGCGCCCTTCTCTCAAATTTGCGCCGGATGATTCGTTTGGCCGGCTCCATCGTAAGCCGCCCCTGCCAAGCGGGAAGCTCAGCGTGCGGTCCGCAGCTGGGGCTGGGGGATTTCCCCGCGGATTTTAAAGCCATAGCCCCAGATGGTTTCAATGGACACGCCGGTCCCCTGCAGCTTTTTGCGCAGGCGTTTTACCGTATCGTCCGCCACACGGGTGCCGGAGTCGTTTTCAAATCCCCACACCGCCGGCAGCAATTCCGTCCGCGGGACCGCCCGGGACGAATTCTTGAGCAGGTAGGAAAGCATGGAGAATTCCGTGGGGGTGAAATGCAGCACCTTCCCGTGATGCATAACTTCCATATTCTCCGTGTCGATGGTTAGCTCGCCAATCTGTACCTTATGGGTAGGATTGACCGGCGTGCAAATCAGGGCGATGTCCGCCATGATCCGGTTTTTCCCCATTTCGTTGGATACGGAGGTGTATTCCACCGAATAGCCGTTGCTCCGAAGAGAAGACAACAGCGTATCCAACATTCGCGAGTCATCACCATATACATAGACTAATTTCGGCATGTTGCTTCTCTCCCTTTCTTATTTGTTGTTTTTATTTTACAAGAATTGTGTGATGATTCTGTGAACAGGCCGCGACGATTTTAAGAACAATCCCGCAAATTCCCCCTAGATTTTCCATATGATTTACAAAACGTGAAAGTTTTTCCATTATCGGCCGGCATTTTTGCGGTGAATGGGGAAGCGAAGAAGCAGACGGAGCAGGGCCGGGCCGTGGAACGGGATCAAGGGGAAAAGGTAACTCCCTCCGGCCACGGTTTTGGTGGTGGCCACGACCAGCAGCATCAGGGCAACGCCCCCCACAAATCCCCAGATTCCCCACAGCGCACTAAAAACCAGGAAAAGGATGCGGAAAAGCTTAAAGGCATAGCCGAGTTCAAAACTCGGCTGGGTAAAGGTAGCAATCGCCACAAACGCCATATACAGCATCACTTCGGGCACGAAAAGCCCCGCGCCCACCGCGAACTCCCCCAGGATCAATGCGCCGACAATTCCGAAGGCGTTATTCAGCGCGCCGGGCGTGTTCAGCGACGCCAGCTTAATACCGTCAATCATCAATTCAATGACGAGCAGCTGCAAAAGGATCGGGACCGAATTGGGTTCTTTGATCCGGACGAAATCCATCCACGCCGGGATCCATTCCGGATTGCGCAGCAGAAGATACCAGACGGGGGTGAGGAAAAGGGTGAGCAGGAAAATCAGCATCCGCACCAGCCGCAGATACGTCCCCACCAGCGGCGGGAAATAGAAGTCGTTGGCATCCTGGACAAATTCAAAAATTGAGGTTGGGAGCAGCATGACCGACGGGGTGTTGTCCACCACCACCGCGATCCCCCCCTCCGCAATGGACGCGGCCGCGCAGTCCGGGCGTTCGGTATACCGCACCTTGGGGAAGGGATTGTACCACTGCCGGCGGGCCAGGCATTCCGCCAGGCTCTCCTGCCCCATGGTCAGGGAGGGGAGCGTGATGCCCCGGATCGCCGCCCTCAGGCGTTCCACCCGCTTGGGGTCGGCAACCCCCTCCATATAGCTGATGACCACGTCGGTACGGGAGACCGCCCCCACCTGCACAATCTCCATGGTCAGCCGCGGATCCCGCAGGCGGCGGCGGATTAGGGCCGTATTGAACACCAGCGTTTCCACGAAGCCGTCGTGTGCCCCGCGGAGCACCCGGTCGTCGTCCGGTTCCTCCACCCCCCGGGCGGGATAGGTGCGGGCATCCACCATTAAGGCCCCTGCATAGCCTTCCACCAGCAGGGCGAGGGTCCCGGAAAGCACCTGCACCGCAATGTCTTCCATCCGGCTGGCTTCCGACACTTCCACATAGGGGAGGAAGCGGTCTGCAAACGCCTCCATGGTCGGCAGCGACTGCATCTCTTCCGGCTTGGCCCCCATGAGGAACTGCATCACCCTCTGCATCAGGTCATCCTTTACAAAGCCGTCGACAAAGTAAAGCCGTGCGCGGCGGCCGCCGATAGTAATATTGCGGCCTACCACGTCAAAGCTTTCCTCCACCCGCAGGTACCGATCCGCTGCCCGCCGGTTCTCCTCATAATCCGCTTCCAATAGGAAGTCCCCGCCATGGTCTATCCGGGATTTTTCCGCATTTTCCAATTCTGCCTCGCATCCTTCCTGCGCGGCCGCGCCGGACGCCGCCGTGTTTTCTTCCCCTATTTTTCCCGGCGGTCCTTCAAATATCAAAAGCCGCGCGGCGCACGACAATTCTTGTAATTTGTCTTCCCCTCTGGTATAATGAATCTTGGAATACCAACCGTATTTACAGGCGCCTGCTTTCGGCGGCGGCAGGTTCCTTTTCCGAATATTTCCGCCGAAGAACGGAGTTTTTTATGGCCGACAATTTTGATTTCTGGGGAAATAACAGCCAGGATGCCGAAAAGCAGCAGCCGGACGCTGCCCCGGCTCCGGTGCAGGACGGCGCAGTCCCTGAGCAGGCGGCGTCGGAACCCGCTCCTTCCTCGCCGGTGACGCCGCCGCCCGCGCAGTATATCCCGGCCGATCAGGCGCCGCAGTATCAGCAGCCGGCGCCGGTTCCTCCATCCCCTTCCTATCCCGCCGCAGGGCCGAACGGGGCGGCTCCGGGAACCCCCTATTATCCGCCGGCGTCAGGAAGCCCGTACAGCAATATCCCGCAGCAGCGGCCGTACGCCCCCACTCCGGCCCAGCCGTCGGCATATCCGCCCCCGTCCTATCCGGCGCCCGGGAACACGCAGCCGCCGATCCCTCCGGCTTCCCCCTATGGGCAGCCGCAGCAGCCCGGTTACTCCCCCTACTACCCGCCGGCCGCACAGTCGGCTCCGGGGACCGGATTGGGCGTAACTTCGCTGATCCTCGGCATCCTGTCGATCCTGCTGTTCTGCGTTCCCGTGCTGAACGTTATACTGAGCCTTATTTCCCTCATTCTCGGCATCGTTGCCAAGGCGAAAGGCTGCGGCGGCATCGCCGTCGCCGGGATCGTCCTCGGCGCAGTCGGGCTGGTGCTGAGCATCCTGCTGTTTATCGGGCTGGCTATGGACGCAGTGACCTACACCTGGGACAGCAACATTCCCTGGGACGACGTTTATTATTACAACTGGGCCGCCGCCCTGTTTTCCCGGCATTAAGCGTTCATTCAATGGAAAATATCGGGCACTTCAGCCTCCGTACCTCCCCGGTACGGAGGCTTTTTTTTCGCCTTTTCCGCCTTATTCCGCCGCAGCGTCCGTGCAAAGCGGCGGAAGCCTTCCCCCCGATCATTTTTGTCCAGCCTGCTCTGTTTCGGCAGAAACTCCCTTTTTTCCCCGCTATAATGAAAGAGTAACCAATTCCGAAGGGGGGGGAATCGATGCCGGTCATTTATCTCGACGTGCTTCTGGCGCTGAATCTGTTTATCGATTTCCTTCTGCTCACGGCAACCGGCCGGATCCTCCGCCTTCCTCGGAAACGGGGGCGCCTGGTACTCGGGGCGGCCATCGGCGCCGCCAGCTGCTGCCTTGTGCTCATCCCCGGCCTGCCGGCCCCCCTATCCCTTCTCCTGAAGCTGGCGGCCGCCGCGCTGATTATCCGCGCGGCCTTCCGCTGGCAGGGCGGGGCCGCCTACATAAAGCAGCTGCTGGTTTTTCTGGTGGTTTCGGCCGTGTTCGCCGGATTATCCTTTGCCCTTTGGTTTTTTGCCGCGCCGGAAGGGTTCTACCTGCTGGACGGCGTCGTTTATTACCAGGTATCCCCCCTGCTCCTGGTCGCGCTGACCGTTTTCAGCTATCTGGTGCTGAGCCTGTATGACCGCTTCACCCGCAAAAACGCGCCGGAAGGCCGCGATTACCGGCTCAGCCTCACCGCCGGCGGGGGGACGGTGCGGCTGCGCGCCCTGTACGACACCGGCCACCACGTAACCGACGTTTTCTCCGGCTGCCCGGTGGCCATCGTCCGGTATCAGGCGCTGGCCCCCTGCCTCCCGGCAGAGCTGAAGGAAGCGGTCGCCGGCGCCATGCGCACCGACGGCTTCCCGCCGGACGGCGGCAATGTGACAACCGCGGTGAAAAGCCGGCTGCGGATGATCCCCCTGCGCACGGTCAGCGGGACCGGGCTTCTCCCCGCCTTCCAGCCGTCCGGCGCCCTCCTGGAAACCACCGCCGGCAAAGGGGCCGACGTCTCTGGCATCTATGTAGCGGTCTGCGACACGCTGGGGCGGGGCGAGTACGACGCCATCGTCGGCGCGGACATCGTCAGCCTGCTGAACGCCGGCCGGCCGAAGCGCTTTTCCCCTCCGGCCTCCCCCGCTTCCCCTTCTCATCCGACTCCACCATTCCGCTGAGCGAAAGGACGGGATAGAGCCATGCGAAAATTGCAGCAGCTGCGAAACGCCGTTCGGCGGATTTGGCTCCGCCTGCTGGGGCGGGCGGCCGGCGAGACGCATTATATCAACGGGGCAGATTCCCTTCCCCCGCCGCTGACCGCGGAAGAGGAAGCCGCCGTTTTCGACCGGATTGAAGCCGGCGACGCCTCCGCGCGGGATGTGCTGATCACCCACAACCTGCGGCTGGTGGTCTACATCGCCCGGAAATTTGAGAATTCCGGCGTGGGGATTGAAGACCTGATTTCCATTGGGACCATCGGCCTTATCAAGGCGGTGAATACCTTCTGCCCTTCCCGGAATATCAAACTCGCTACCTACTCCTCCCGCTGCATTGAGAACGAGATTCTGATGTATCTGCGGAAAAACGCCCAGCTGCGCAACGAGCTCTCGATTGACGAGCCGCTCAACGTGGACTGGGACGGCAACGAACTGCTACTATCCGATATCCTCGGCAGCGATCCGGATGTGGTGAACCGGAACATCGAGCAGGAAGCGGAAAAGAACCTGCTGCTGGAGTGCATCTCCCATCTGTCCGAGCGGGAACAGTTCATCATGTGCCTGCGCTTCGGCATCAACGGCAATAAGGAGCACACCCAGAAAGAGGTGGCCGATCTGCTCGGCATCTCCCAGTCCTATATCTCCCGCCTGGAAAAGAAGATCATCAAGCGGCTGAAGAAGGATTTTGAACGTTCCTTCTGAGCGGCGGGGATTGACTTTTCCGCCAGCCTAACGTATACTGAAATTGTAAAAACGGGGATTTCGGCGGCCTTTCGGGAGGGAGCGTCATGAAAAAGGGCGTGCGTCGGAGTTTGATCGCGCTGGGGGTTGTCCTGGCAATCGGCTGCATCCCCCTCCCCCTCCAGTTGAAGGACGGCGGCACGGTAACCTACAACGCGCTGCTGTACCGCGTCGTCTGCTGGCACCAGCTGACCGAAACCGAAGGCGTTTACAAAACAGGGGCGGAATTTCATTTCTTCCCCCGGAATTTTCAGGATCTCTAGTGCAAAATGCGCAGCGGAAAAGCGAGGGGGCTTCGGCCGGATCCCTCGCTTTTTTCACCGGGGCCGGCCCTGTG
>CAJFGS010000043.1 GCA_904377855.1 Candidatus Avimonas merdigallinarum | reverse complement strand
GGAACCAAGAGGTGAACGTGGTCGCTGTCCCCACCCGAGTGAGCACGCGGGCACAATGGCTGACATACCGCCTACGCGGGAGCGCGACGTGCTCCCCGCCAGGGGTGCCCGCCGCCAGGCGCGCTAGGAGCGGAGGTCGAGCACCCGCTGCGCCTTGCCGGTATAGCGGTCCAGGCTCTTGGGCTCCACCAGGCTGACGGCGATTTCGATGCCGAGGATCGCCTTGATCCGGTCGTGGATCCGCTTCTGGAGGGCTTCCAGCTCGCCATACCGCTCCAAAAGGGAGCCGTCGATGAGCTCCACCCGCACCTCGAGGGTGTCGGCAAAGCCCTGCCGGCGGACTACCAGCTGGTAATGGGGGCCGATTTCGGTGATCCCGATCAGCGCGCTCTCCACCTGGGAGGGGAAAACGTTCACCCCGCGGATTTTCAGCATATCGTCGCTGCGCCCGATGATTTTGTGCATCCGGGCGGTGGTCCGCCCGCAGGCGCAGGGGGAATAATCGATGTTGGTGATGTCCTTGGTGCGGTAACGCAGCATCGGGATGCCCCGCTTGGTCAGCGCGGTGACCACCAGTTCCCCGGTCGCGCCCCGGTCCAGCACCTCCAGGGTATTGGAATCGATGATTTCGCAGAGGAAATGATCCTCGTTGATGTGCAGCCCGCAGCGCTCGCGGCATTCGCCCGACATGCCGGGGCCGTTGAGCTCGGACATGCCGTAATTATCGGTGGCGAAGAACCCGTTCCCCCACCGCTGCTCGATCTGCTCCCGCATCTCGGGGGTGCAGCCTTCGCTGCCCAGCAGCCCGAGGGTGAGTTTATACTGTTCCATCGGGTAGCGGTCGGCCATCTCCCGGGCGGATTCCGCGAGGTAGAGGGCGTAGGACGGGGTGGCGACCAGCGCGGTGGTGCCGAAATCCCGCATGAACTTAAGCTGCTTTTCGGTATTGCCGGCCGAGGTCGGCACCACCGTGGCCCCGACCTTCTCCAGCCCGTAGTGGAGGCCGAGCGCGCCGGTGAACATCCCGTAGCCGAAACAGATCTGCACAATGGTTTCCTCGTTGGCGCCGGCGGCGTACACCAGGCGGGCCACCTGCTCCGCCCAGTTGTCGAGATCCTCCCGCGTGTAGCCCACCACCGTGGGGTTCCCCGTGGTGCCGGAGGAGGCGTGGATCCGCACCAGCTTGCTCTGCGGGACGCTGAACATCCCGAAGGGATAGGTGTCCCGCAGGTCGGCCTTGGTGGTATAGGGTATGTACTGGATGTCGGACAGGGTCTTGATTTTGTCCGCCGTGACCCCGGCCTTTTGGAGCCGGTCGTGGTAGAATTTTACGTTGCGGTCGCAGTAATCGACCAGCGCCTTCAGCCGCTCGAGCTGGAGAGCCTCGATGCCGCGGCGGTCCATGCATTCCATCTCCGGGTTCCATATCGGATGCTTTGTCATGGTTTACAAGCCTCTTTTCTCCGCAGGCAGCCAAAAAGGAGGGGGCGGCGGCCGCTGCGGGAAGCCGGGCCCGGGAAGCTGTATAAAAAGCAGGAAAGGGGTCCGTCCCTTTTTTCTGCCCGGATTCCTGAAAAATGGATGCGAACACATCTATTTTACTAGCACGTCCGCCAAAAGTAAAGAGCGTCCCGCCTTCCCTGCAAATTTTTTCGCTGAAAAGCCGGGGAAGAGGGATAGAGCAGGAGGGAGCCGGATAGAGCGGGGAAAACCGGAAGCTACGCCCGCTCCGGCTCCGCCGCATAGAAGGCGGGGTTTTCCGCGCCGCTTTTCCACCGGCGGGCCGCCGCCAGCCGGCTGACCCCCACGCAGAGCAGGAGGGAGAGCACCATCGCCGCGCAGGCGAAATGGGGGCCGAGATCCTTCACCGCCCCCAGGGAGGGGAGGGAGACGGCGGGGGCGAACAGCTTGCACACCACCGGCGGCAGGGCGAGGAGGAAGCCGCCGATCATCCCGGCCCATGCGCCCGCGCGGTTGATCCCCTTCCAGTACAGGGCGATGAGGTACGGGGCGAGGAAGCTGCCCGAGAGGATCCCCCAGGAATAGGACATCATGTCCAGGATAGGGGTGTTGGAGTTGGCAATGAGGTAGGAAAGGAGGACGAACACCCCGCAAATCCCCTTGGTCACCCAGCCGGCCCGGACCTTATCCATGCCGGGGAACAGCCTGTCCTGGATAAAGTCCATCGTCAGGGTGGAGGAGGCGGTGATGGTAATGGACGCCAGGGTGGAGACCGACGCCGCAATCAGCAGCACCAGCACCAGCCCCACCAGGATGGTGGGCAGGTCGGCCTGCGCCAGCATATTGGGGATGAGGTAGTCCGGATGGCCTTCGCCGCCGCCCGGCGGGGAGGGGAGGGAGGTGAAGAACAGGCGGGAGAGGGAGCCGATAAAGTAGCCGCCTCCCGCGATCACCAGCGCGAAGAGGGTAGAAATCACCGTGCCCCGCCGCACCTCCCGGTCGTCGCGGATGCCGTAGTATTTGTGGATCATCTGGGGGAGGCCCCAGGTGCCGAAGGAGGTCATGAGCACCGTCGCCCACAGCCCGATATGGTCCTGTACGCCGAGGTCCAGCTTCTGCGTTTCGGCGGCGATGGCCTGGAGGCCCGCCTGCAGGCCGCCCACCTGGCGGCAGCGCACCACCGCCACCACCAGGGCGGCCACCCCGACCAGCATAACGATCCCCTGCACAAAATCCGCCTTCAGGGTGGCGGCATACCCGCCCAGGATGACGATCACCGCGGCGGCCAGGGCGATCACCACCATGCACACCGTCTCGTCAATCCCGAGCAGGACGGAGCACACGCTGGTCAGCCCCTTGTATACCGAGGCGGAGTAGGGGAGGAGGAAGAGGAAGATAACCGCCACCGCGAACCGCTTCATCCCGGTGCTTTCGAAGCGCTTGGCAAAAAACTGGGGCATCGACTTGATTTTATGCCGCCGGGTGGTTTCCCTTGTCCGCCGGGCGAGCACCAGCCAGGCGAGCAGCGAGCCGAACACCGCGTTTCCGATGCCGGGCAGCACCCCCCAGATCCCGTATTTCCAGCCGGTGGAGCCGGCGTAGCCGATAAACATGACCGCGGAGAAATACGCCGTGCCGTAAGAAAAGGCGGACACCCAGGCGCCGGCGTTCCGCCCGCCCACGGTGAAGTCGGTGATGCTTTTGGAGCTGCGGGCGCTGATTAGGCCGACCGCCGCCATAAACACGATATAGACGCCGATGGTCAGCCAGATAACGGTTTCCTTGGGCACAGGATCGCCTCCCGATGTTTTATCGCTTTAAACCGCAGCGGTTTAAAGCGATTTGTGTCTATCTTACAGGATATGGAAAGAAAAAGCAAGGGATTTTTTGATTCTCCGGCCATTTTGCGTTTCTTTCCCGGTTCCAAGGATTCGAAAGGCAATCCGCTGAAAAGGCAGCGGGAAATTTTTGCAATTCGACGAAAAGCGGAAATTGCCTTGATCCTCAAAGGACGTGCGAGTAAAATAGAATCAAGAACAAATTTTGCGATCGGATTGATGGTTTTTTCGGGAAACTTCCGCAAGAAAGCGCGGCAGCATACACGAGGAGGGAAAACCATGCCAATCTTTGGCCGAACCTATTGTACGGATACCGCTGTGTGGACGGAAGAATTCCGGCGGCGACCCCCGGAAGGATATCTGCAGATCTTCCTGCTGGAAGAAGGCAGCATTGCCGTGCGGCTAAATCAGAGCCGCTGTTTCCTCCAGGCGGGCGCGCTGCTTTTCCTGCACGACGGGGTGGAAGTCAGCCGGCTTTACTGCCACCGGCTCCGTGCGAGGACGGTTTTGTTTACCCCCGACTTTCTTATCCCGGAGCTCACAATAGAAAACTTCCGCCGGGGCGCCCTGGCGCCGGGAGAGGCGCCGGCTGTTCCCTGGAGTCGCCTTTTCCTGGAATGGGACGCGGTGTATACGGGGGTTCTGCCGTTGACTCCGCCGGCTTTCCGCGAGGCTGCGGAGTGTATGGACGGTCTGTTTCGGCAGCTGGGGAACCGCCGCGCCGACGGCTGGTCCGGCCGCGCGAGAGAACGGCTGAAGGAACTTCTCCGCCTGGCGGAGCGGGAATATACGGGTTTTGTGGGCCAGTACGGAGGAGTGACGCCGCAGCTCCGCCAGGCAATCGAATATATCCATAAAAACTATGATAAAGATGTTTCCATCGAAACCCTCTGCAAGGTCTGCCGCACCAACCGCACCACCCTGCTGAAAAATTTCTGCGCGCTTACCGGGATGACCGTGGGGCAGTACATCCGGAAATATAAGCTGTCCCTCGCCAAGGAAGAACTGCTTCTCACTTCCCAAAGCATCGACGAAATCGCGGTGAAATGCGGCTTTAAGCAGGCGGCCTATTTCTCCCGCATTTTCCGCCGGGAGGAAGGGCTGTCTCCCAGCCAGTTCCGCTGCCAGAAAGGGAAAGACAGAGGATGGGAATCCGACGGCTGAAGGCGCGGCGGGGCCCTTCCGCTGGGCGGAAGGCCGGATGCGGGGGCCGCGCTGGGCGGTAGGCTGGCCGCACACCGGATATGCTGGCGAAGGGGGCGCGAAAAGAAGGGGAGGGGAAAAGGCCCCCTTCCAGCTTCAGCCCGCGCATCGGGGGCGGATCGGCATAGGAGGAAACGGCGGGAATGCCGTGCAGATTGCGGGGCAGGCGCCCTGTTTCTCTTGATTCTCCCCGCCGGAAGTGGCATAATAAAGCAGTTAGACAATCGCGGCGGGCCCGCCGCGGAAAGGGAGTGCTCCATTTGCTGCCACCGTTTGATTCCCGCGACCTGCGCTACCGCTCGCCCTTCGGCGCGCAGCCGGCGGGCCAGGCCGTTTTCTTCCGCATCTGCCTCCCGCGGGACCTCCGCTGCACCGGGGCGCGGCTCTGCGTCCAGCGGGCCGGGGACGATCCCGCCGCGGACGGGGAGCCGGCGTTTTCCTCCATGTTCTGGGCGGGGATGGAGGGGGACCGGCGGGAATGGTGGGACGTGCACTATACCCCCGACACCCCGGCGCTGTACTGGTATTGGTTTGAAATGGACACGGCCGACGGGAGGCGGTTCCTCTCCCGCCTCCCCGACGGGACGGCGGCGCTGACCGAGCGGGGGGACGCCCCCCGCTGGCAGCTCACCTGCTACGATCCGGCGTTCCGGACGCCGGACTGGCTGGCCGGCGGGATTTTTTACCAGGTCTTCCCCGACCGGTTTGCCCGTTCCGGCGCGCCGAAAGAAGGGGTGCCCGCCGACCGGGTGCTGCGGGAGGACTGGGGCGGCCAGCCGGTCTGGAAGCCGGACGAGCAGGGCGTGGTGCGGAACAACGACTATTTCGGCGGGGATTTGAAGGGGCTGGAGAGCCGGCTGGACCGGCTGGCGGAGCTGGGGGTGACCTGCCTCTACCTCAACCCGGTTTTCGAGGCCCATTCCAACCACCGGTACAATACGGCGGATTATTCCCGCATCGACCCCCTGCTGGGGACGGAGGAGGATTTCCGCTCCCTGCTCCGGGCGGCGGCCCAGGTGGGGATCCGGGTGCTGCTGGACGGGGTGTTCAGCCACACCGGGTCGGACAGCGTCTACTTTAATAAGGAAGGGCGGTATCCCGGCCCCGGCGCATACCAGACGCCGGATTCCCCCTATTTTTCCTGGTACCAATTTGACGAGTGGCCGGAAAAATACGACGCCTGGTGGGGGTTCGACACCCTGCCGGAGGTCAACGAGAACGACCCCGGCTTCCGGGAGTATATCCTGGGGAAGGACGGGGTGGCGCGCCTCCGCCTGCGGCAGGGGGCGGCCGGCTGGCGGCTGGACGTGGCGGACGAGCTGCCGGACGAGTTCCTGGACGGCCTCCGCCGGGCGGTGAAGGCGGAAAACCCGCAGGCGCTGCTGCTCGGTGAGGTATGGGAGGACGCGAGCAATAAAATCAGCTACGGGCACCGCCGCCGCTACCTGCAGGGGCGGCAGCTGGACAGCGTGATGAATTACCCCTTCCGGGGGGCGATCCTCGACTTCCTCCGGGGAGGGAAGGCGGCGGACTTTTTCACACGGGTCATGGACGTGGTGGAAAACTACCCGCCCCAGGTGCTGCGGGGGCTGATGAACCTTCTCGGCACCCACGACACCGAGCGAGCGATCACCGTCCTGGCCGGGGAACCGGCCGGGGGGCGGGGCCGGGACTGGCAGGCGGCCCAATCCCTTTCCCCGGATCAGCGGGAGCGGGGGCTGCGCCGCATGCGGCTGGCTTCCGCGCTGCAGTACACCCTGCCCGGCGTCCCCTGCGTCTATTACGGGGACGAGGCGGGGCTGGAAGGGTACCGCGATCCCTTCAACCGGGGCTGCTATCCCTGGGGGAAGGAGGACGCCGGCCTGCTTCACTGGTACCGGCGGCTGGGGCAGCTCCGCCGGAACTGCCCGGCGCTCCGGGAAGGCGGCTTCCACCCGGTGGGGGGGACGGACGACGCGCTCTGCTACGAGCGGATAAGCGGCGGCGCCCGCCTGCTGTGCGGGGTCAACGGGGGGACGGGCGGCACCGCCTTCCGCCTGCCGGAGGCCTGGCGGGACGGGACGGTCAGCCTGGGCGGCGGCCGGATCGAGGGGGAAACCCTCTTCCTCCCGCCGGAGGAGTGCGCGCTGGCGGTCCTCGCCGGGGAGGCGGGCTCCCCGGCGTAACAGGCTCCGCCGCAGGGGAAAATTTGCCGCAGATTTAACAGGAATTGCACCGGAATTTGACATAATGGGATGCTACAATAGAAAGGGTTCCGCCGGGAGGAAGACGAAAAACTGAGCGGTAAGAGAGAAACGGGCGAGAAGGCAAAAAAGCGGGAAGGGGACGGCGGGCAGCCGGTCCTGCGGGCCTTTGTGTCCTACTATAAACCCCATTGGAAGCTGTTTGCGCTGGATATGTTCTGCGCCCTGATGATAGCGGCGGTGGATCTGCTGTTCCCGATGGTTTCCCGGTACGCCATGCAGAACTGGCTGCCGGTCAACGCCTACGGCGTTTTCTTCGGGGTGATGGCCGCGCTGGTGCTGGCGTATGTCGTCCGGGCGGGGTTCCAGTATTTTGTTGGGTATTGGGGGCACCTGCTGGGCGTATATATGGAAGTGGATATGCGCCGGGAACTGTTCGCCCACCTGCAGAAGCTGTCCTTCCGCTTTTACGACCAGAACCGCACCGGCAGCCTGATGTCCCGGGTGGTCAACGACCTGTTCGAGGTGGTGGAGCTCGCCCACCACGGGCCGGAGGATCTGTTCATCTCGGCGGTCACCCTGGTTGGCGCGCTGATTATGCTGGCGACCATCCAGTGGAAGCTCGCGCTGGTGGTGTTCCTCCTGGTGCCGCTGATCGTCCTGTTCACCATCTACCGCCGCAGGAAGATGTCCGCGGCCTCCACCAAGGTGAAGGAGCGCACGGCGGGGATCAACGCCGATATTGAGTCCAGCATCTCGGGCGCCCGCACCGCCAAGGCGTTCACCAACGAAGCGTATGAAATCGAGCGGTTTGAGGAAGGCAACGGCCGGTACCAGGGGGCCAAGCGGGAGTTCTACCGCCAGATGGGGACCTTCCAGGCGGGGATGGACTTCCTTACCAGCATCATGAACGTGGCGGTGATCGCCTTCGGCGGGTTGCTGATCATGGGCGGGTCGCTCAGCTACGTCGACCTTATCACCTTCACCCTGTACGTCGGCACCTTCCTGCAGCCGATCCGCCGGCTGGCCGCGTTTGTGGAGCAGTACACCACCGGCATGGCGGGGTTCCGGCGGTTCCGCCAGCTCATGGCGGTGGAGCCGGAGATCACCGACGCGCCGGACGCCGTGGAGCTGGCCGACGTGAAGGGGGACATCCGGCTGGACGACGTCACCTTTTCCTACGACGAAGGGGTGCGGGTGCTGGACCATGTCAGCCTGCATATCCGCGCCGGGGAAACGCTGGCGCTGGTGGGGCCTTCGGGCGGCGGGAAGAGCACCCTGTGCCACCTGATCCCGCGGTTTTATGAGGCGGCCGCGGGGACCATCACCATCGACGGGAAGGATATCCGCAAGGTGACCCTTTCCTCCCTGCGGGGGAACATCGGGATTGTGCAGCAGGACGTGATGCTGTTCGCCGGCACCATTATGGAGAATATCCGGTACGGCCGGCTGGACGCGACCGACGAAGAGGTGGTGGAGGCCGCCCGGCGGGCGGAAATCCACGAGGACATCCTCGCCATGCCGGAGGGCTACCAGACCTATGTGGGCGAGCGGGGCGTGATGCTGTCCGGCGGGCAGAAGCAGCGGGTCAGCATCGCCCGGATTTTCCTGAAGAACCCGCCCATCTTAATCCTGGACGTAAAGTGAGGTCAAGAATTGCCCGATGTATATGGTACATTGAGATGGAATCCGGACACGGAACACAGGAAAGTGATGGGCATGAATATATAGTAGGAGAGAGAACGGCCAAAAAAACGGGCCGCTTTTTTATGCCATAAATAGACCAGGCGATAGTGGGATTCCATACGGAAAGGAGAGGCGAAGAATGGCCGGCAAAACAGTATCATGGGCGTTGCATTTGATGCTGGTAAACGATGATTCCGGGGATGCGGTCGACATTGTGTATCCGAGCAGTCGGTTCCATATACTGGAGCAGATGAACAAGTGCCGAATCCCATACGGGTCAGGCAGATATCATCATATGGCCAGGACAATGGACGACTATGAAGGCGACCGTTTGCAGAAGGCTCTGGCTCATGCGATCGAAAATAAGGACAGCCCCCCTTCCATAAAGGAAATGAACCATCTGGCAGAAACCATTCAAAAAATGTCAGCAGGACAACGGGTAGGATTTGAAAAAGCCGTCTCCGGACTTACTACGATTCGAGAATCGGTTGATATAGCTGGCAAAATGGTTGGGAAAAATTTTCCCTTTACTGAGCTGTCTGAGACAAACCGGGCTGAACTGTGGAATGAGGACGATCCATATTTTCGCATCCGTTTTGTCCAGGATGGAGAGAGATGGTTTGAAGACGAACATGGCGTGTGGGTGGATTTTCCGGCCACAGATGATGAACTCCAAAGGGCGGCTGCAGTAATGGGCGTACACTCCTTACAGGAACTGCGGGAATGCCAGGTAGACGGAGTGGTAAAGTGCGGAAGCAGCCTTAAGCCTGCTGATACCTGAAATCTATTGACTTGAATCTTATTATACGAGGAGGTGACGGGAGCCAGGTGTTAGACAAGAGATGAACAAATCACGCCTGACGGCTCAGCGCTTGCCTAGAACAAAACCGGGAGGCAGTCCGATATTGAACTGCCTCCCGGTTTCGCCTGTTATTCAATCTCGATTATGTGCGGTATTTTCTCCGGACAGTCCGGGTCAGGACGACACCGGCGATTGCCAGCGCCACGACGCTCACATAAAGTAACGGATCTCCGCCGTCGCCAGTGGCCGGGGCTGGGCTGGGAGCAGGAGCGGAATCGCCGCCGGAGCCGTCAGCGGAGATTTTCTGCATTTCGAAGAATTCAAGAGCGTCCTGCAATTCGTTTTCGGCCTTGTCCAATTCAGCCTGAGACACGCCGTTTTTGCCGACGACCATCCTCGCCTTATCAATGGCGGCCCGCAACTCATTCACGGCCTTCTGTGGATACTGTCCCGGCTTACCGCCGATTTCGATAGCTTCCAGCCGTTTCTCTGCACCGGCAATGCCGACGTTCAGGCTATCACGGCTGACACCTACCTTTTTATCCGCGAAGCTGTCCATGGCTACACGCAGGGCCTCTCCGGCTGCATCGACCTCTGCCTGTGTGGCGCGGACATTTTCAGCAACATTCTGCGCTACCTGAATGGCCGCCTGGAATTCAGCCTTAGAGCCGATCGTATACTGTCCGTCACCGTCACCCTCCACCGCGTTTTCATGCAAGGGACGGCACTGGGCAATAAGGCCCGTCAGTTCCTCATAATCCACCACGACAAGCGTATCAACGAAGGCTTCGAGAGCGGCCTGCAGGTCGCTTACCGCAGCAGTCACTTCGGGCTTTGTGGGACTTTTCCCCAATACTTCCTCGGCCGCATGAATTGCCACAGTCAGCAGCTTCTCTTGTTCAGGCGCGTAGTCGCCGTTGCGAATACCAAAGGTGGCGCCTTCGAGCGTATCCTTCGCCGTTTGTATCCGCGCGCTCAGCACAGAGACTTCTTCTTCGTCCGCCCGGGGATCTATGACCAGCAATGTGTTTCCCACTGCCCGCTCGCTTCCATCCGAGGGCTTATTTTTAGTGACAAAGGCCGCTGTATCCGGATCCTTGACGGACATAGCGGAGGAACCACCGCCATCCAGGTTAATGGCGTCGACGACGCCTTGCTCCCGCATATAATTCGCCAGATCAGTGAGCACCAGTCCTTCGGATTCGGTCGTCCTCCCGTCTGCCACCACAAAAACGACGGTCCCATCAGCCTTGATGCCTACCGCTGTCCGGGGATTGGCGGTATCCTCGGCGTGCGAGCCGCCCTGCGAGTCCTCTGTGATGACGACACCGTCCTTGATCAAATACCCACTGTCACCTCCGACTGCTTCCTTGAGTTGATCCTTAACCTGATTGTAGCGAGCGGCATCGCCGATCACGGGCGTGCCGTCATACAAAACGCCAAAGAACGTCCAGTCATTCATGGGAGTCAACAGCTTGCCGTCCTTGACGGTCAGACCTCTGGGCTGAATTTCCGCGTCATCGTCAATACGAAAGAAATCCGCGTTAACTGCCGCCAGTACAGTATGTCCGTTAGCCGCAGCCGCTTTGGCCTGCTCTGTAGGCGTCTGACGCAAACCGGGCTGGAGGGGGACAGTGTCGTTGGGAACACCGGTGACAATCTCCATCGGACCGTCGGCGTCCACTTCAAGCAAATACATGTTTACATTTTTTCCCGCTGAATTAACGATCGGTTCCTCCATATAGGAAAGCCCAGTATAGATCTCGACGGGCTTCGGTTCCTGGCCGTTAGAAATGTAATCCAGAGTGAGTACCGGCGCGCCGCCGTTCAAATTTTCTTTGGTGCGGAACAGAAGATCGGTTTCATTGGCAGTTGCGTTACTGACGATACGAATGGAAATTTCCGTAGCACTGCCATTCACCGAGTATTCTTCCAAATAAGTGTTGATTATACCGCCCACTTCGATATCGACCGAATCGCCGCGGACAGGCAGAGGATCCACAATTGCAAAGGTGGTGCTGTTAGCCGGCGGAACGACAGCAGGGGCCGTGTTATAGGTAAGCTTATTAGGTTGAACGTCATTTTCCACGCCGTTGACATTACCGGTGCCTTCGGTCCAATCGGTCGCGGTGGTCGAAAGGGTATAACTTCTGCCGACGGCATTGGTGGGTACCGCTTGGTAAGTCAACCTCAGCGTGGCGCTTTTCACCGTGCCTACATAAGCCGGAATGCTAAATTTCACGTAGGATTCGTAGTGGTTGGTGTCGACAATCGCTCGATTGCGCACCCCCATATTAGAATTGCGTCCAAAGTTCAGATTTGCGGAAACGCCGCCGCGCACGTGGCCGTCGGCGATAGCGGCAAGGGTAATAGACTTCGACTCAGCGGTGGCGGTGAAGGGGATCTGGCACGTTAGGGCGAACAGTACCACCAGGGAAACAACAACGGTTTGCACTCTTTTTCTAAATGTCTTCATGTAGCTTTCCCTTCCTCTCTTCAATCAGTTCCGTTACAGGAATTTCGGTTATTAATTCCAGTTTATCATTCAAAAGAGGGAGTAACAACGACTATTTTATGAAAAACTTCTCTTTTATTTATATAGGAGCCTTTTTTATTTATATAGGAGCCTTTCTGGGTTTACCACCTCATCCGACGTCCGGCGAAGCCGGCCGCCACCTTCCCCTCAAAGGGGAAGGCTTGGCGCTCGCCGCAGATTTTGGGAGAGGGCGGAGAATAGCGCACTTTCTTGATGGATAGGGCTCAGCGTCGTAAGGCTCCACACAGGCCCGCGGGAGATCCAGGAACCCCTATCGCCTGTTCCGCCGCCTTCCAAATCGGAGGTGACGGCCGATGGGCAGGCTCGATAAGCTGTATAAATCCGACGTGCTCAAACGGTATTTCCAGGAAACGGAGAAACGGCATTTGTCTGTCGGACGATGAAAAACCATGTTTCCCGCCAGGGAGGAAGCACGCCAAATTGGTGGACTGAGGGGCGGTTCATTTTGACCCCCCTTGAACTACCCACTTTAAGACTGTCTTACTACAGAAAAAGGAAAGACACAGGAAATTTTAAGTAAAAGGCTATGGCACAAACGTATTCTCCTGCCCATTAAGGATGGAAACGCTCATGGCCATGTCCACGCTTAGGCAGCGCGCACGGACCGGAGATGGGGTTGGCACGCTTGCCTCTGTCCTTTCCGCTTCGATTTTGGTCTATATAACGAAAAGGCCACGCCACTCCCCGAGCTCACGGAAAGTTGTCGTGACCTTTTGCGATTTCCTTATCAGGATGAAAAATTGATCAGTCGGCAGAGCAATTATGGGTATCTTACAGTTCGATAAAAGAGCAGTCGCTCGTGGGCTTCTCGGTAACCGCACCGGTATTTTTTAGCAAAGCCTGTACCTTGGGGACGTTGACCTGCCGGACATCCGCTTTGTCTTTGACCGCCACGGCAGCAGCGACGCCGGCGGCCTGTCCAAGACAGCACACGATAGGCATAATCCGGATAGATGCCTGTGCTTCGTGCGTTACGGAAATGCAGCGTCCGGTGACCAACAGGTTCTGGGTGTTCGACGGCACAAGACAGCGGTAGGGGACGGTATAATATTGCCCATCCGGGAACAGATAGTGGCTAGTCCCGGTACCCGCTGGATTGTGAATATCGATATCGTAATTGCCCAAGGCTATCGCATCCTTAAAGCGTATGCATGCTTTAAGATCATCAGCCGTTAGGGTATACATCCCTTCGATCATACGGCTTTCTCGTACCCCGATTTCCATAGCGGTGGAAAGAAGGCGGCTGTTTTCAAAGCCATCGGCGTTCTCTTTCAGGAAACGGAACAGTTCAAACGCCTGTTCACGCGCTTCGATTTCCGCTTGGGTACGATCCCATGCGTCTACCGGGTTGCGCTTGATGATCCGAGTGGAATTGACATGGATTATTCCGTCGTGCAAGGTTTCAAACAGAAGGATATCCTCCCGAGGGTTCTGAAGCTTCCCTTCCTGCCGCCACTGCTTGTAAAGCTGCTGAGCCCTCTGAAAGCCGCGGCGGCGTTTTTCCAAGTCTACCCCAGCAATCCGAAAGCATAGGGTCATGGGCTGGCAGAGTTGGTCTTCCTCCCGGCCCAAACGGAAGGGGACGCCGCCAAGTGTTGCCAGATCCGCGTCCCCGGTCGCATCGATAAAGCAGCGGGCGCGGTAAGTCTGCCGCCCGGATTTGTTGAGCACGGAAATGCTGCGGATTTGCTCCTGCTCCCGCTCGGCATCCGCCAGCCAGGAGTGAAACAGCAGGCGAACCCCGGCTTTCAAAGCCATGCGATTCAGCACTAGCTTAAGGATTTCCTCGTCGAACCCCATGCCATTGCTGTCAAGGCCGCCGGCATTTCGCAGCTCCTCGCAGATTTCCAGGAAAATGCCTTGGCAGAGATTCGTTTTCTTTCCGTCGATTTTGGTCCAGTATGGCATAAAAGGGTTGACCAGACAGTTGGCGGCCGCTCCTCCCAGGCAGTTGGCCTTTTCGATCAGTAGCACCGACACTCCCTCGCGTGCGGCGGCGATGGCGGCCGCTGCTCCGGAGAAGCCGCCGCCAACTACAATGACATCATAAAAATCGGATGGGTTCATGAGAAAACCTCCTTAAATAATATCTCTATTGGTGGGTTCGCGTCTACCAGTATAGCAGTGTTTGATGCAAAAGACTTATACAAAGGACAGCGTATTTTTGCATAAAGGGAAAAAAGATGCTATATTTGAAAGAAAAAGGAGGGGAAAGCGTGTCTGATGATTTCAATACATTGCTGCGAATCCTTTGCCGCCTGGCCGGCATTCATATCTGTATCCACGACGTAGCCGGGATTTTTGAAAAAGCAAACATTTGGCTGGACGAGCAATTCCGCCTGCACGCCCGCCCTTTCTGTGACGCCGCCAAAAGCACAAAAGCGGGATTTGCCTGCTGTACCGGCCACCGCATTCGCGTCAATCGGCACGGCGCGGAGCTCCGGGAACCGTTTGAAGGCCATTGTCCGTTTGGATTGTACGAAATCGTGTATCCGGTTATTGCAGAAGGGCGGCTCGTTTGCATTGTTTTT
>CAJFGS010000042.1 GCA_904377855.1 Candidatus Avimonas merdigallinarum | reverse complement strand
GGGCCTTCCAGAGCCTCTGCTTTGCTATACCCTTTTTGAATCATCTTTTTTCGCCACCACCATCCTTTTTGGGACTTGACTTCTAATAGTTAATCTTTCATGCAAATTCGGCTGTTTGTGCATGCAGGGGATTCCATCACTGCCCGCTGTTCTGCGAGATGGTGGTCCCCGGGTTCTGCCCGGGCTGTTTGTTTTGGCCGGTAGACAGATCGGAATACAGGCTGGCGATGGCGTCCCAGGTGATGACGTTCACCCGGCCGTTTACCGGCAATCCGAATTCCCGCTGGAAAGCCATAACCGCCTCCCGCGTCTGCGCTCCAAACAGACCGGTTTCGGGTACCTGTGGGATTGACGGATAGGTGCCGGCTATTAAATTGAGATACCGCTGGAGCAGGGTAACGTATTCCCCCATGGACCCCTGCTGGAGAACTTCACCGGGATACAGGGCGACGCCCCCTTCGAATCCTCCCGATTCCAGAATTCCGTTATAGGCGCGTTCCAAATCGTTCCAGGTGTTCCGTCCGACAAGACCGTCCGGGGTAAGGCCGTATGTTTTCTGGAACGCAATCACCGCGTCGGTTGTCTGCTGATCAAACGTTCCGGTAACCTGCACCGGCGGGACCGCATCGTAGTAGGTGCTGATAACCGCCAGATAATACTGCAGCAGATTTACGCCGATCCCGGTATCGCCCGGGCGGAGAAGACCGGGGTACTGGCGGGAAGCCTCGCTCAGCGAGATCCCTTCGCTGTCCAGTTCGGACAGGCGCTTCACCGCGGTATAGATATAGGCGATCCGGTACCAGGTATTCTGGCCGACAATGCCGTCTACCGGCAGATCGAAAGTTTCCTGGAACACACGCACGGCATTCTCCGTGGACTGGTCGAAATTGCCGTCCGTTGGATTGATCTTGGGAATGTTGGGATAATTGCGGCTGATCCGGTTGAGCTGGATCTGGATGGTCTGCACCTCATTTCGGGAATCCCCCAAGCGCAAAGGAAATCCAGGATAGGAAGGCGTGCCGGTGCGCACCGGCGCCCCGCGGACAATATCGATGTTTTCCCCGTAGAAGTGCTGGAGGATTTCGTAGGGGGTCATCCCCTGTTCCGCCAGCGTAACGGTTCCCCACTGGGAAAGCCCGTCGCAGGTTACGGTAGTGCCGTTGCAGTACTGGGTAAAATACGGTTCGACATACCCCTGACGGCGGACATAGCTGTTGAAGATCTCGTCTACGATGGTATTGATATTGTCAAAGATATCCCGGCCATGCACATAGGATTGATCGTATGCGGTGGAGTTGGTAATATCGTAATCAAATCCCTGACTGCGGTACCATTCGGTATAATACCGGTTCAGCGCGTAGGAAATTTGTGCATATATGTTGGCGCGCAGGGCGTTTTCCGGCCAGGTGGGATAAATTTCGCTAGAGGCGACATTCTTGATGTACTCGGGAAAGGTAGTGGTGACATTCTGCGCATTGGAACCGGGAGGGCCGAGATGAACGGTAATATTTCTGGGAATATAGGGTTCTCCAGTCACGGGGGAATTCCTCCTTCTTTGTTCACAGGTTTTCCGGACCGGATTCTTCGAAGATGATTTCGTCCGGGCGGGTGTCCAATCCGGCTTCCTCCGGCAGCGGGGTCAGATCCGCGGGCTGGACCGCGGACACGCCGCCATAGAGAGGCACATGGGTGTTCCGGACGGAAAAATATCCCGGCTTGCTGATTTCAATGGTATAGGAAGTATAAGGGTGGTCATATCCCGGTTTCTGAGAATATTCCGCGGGAACGGCGGGGAGATCGATGGTGGCGGTTGTGCCGTCCTGATTGGTGGTCAGTACCTTTATCAATTCGATTTCCCCGCCGACCGTCTCTTTGGAGACGACCACCCGTGCCCCTTCGATAGGAACTGCCTGGCGTGCGGTTGTCACCCATACCCGCAGGCGGGCTATGCCGGTTTCCGGCGGCGCAGGTGGGATGACGTTGGAAAGGGGGTTCTCTTCCCCGGGAATTTCGTCCTCGCCGTTTTCCCTCTGCTGCGCGGGGGCAGTCGCAGCGGGTTCCCTTGCATCGGCCGGCGGTTCGGCGTCCCGCGGAGCGGGGGAGCCCGCCGGCGAAGAAACTTCCCTTGCCTCCGCTTCCCCTGGGAAGGCGTAGATCGCGTCTTCCTCTGGCGGATAAACGACAGCCGGAGGGATGTAGCCGTATTCCGGCATATCCCCGCTTGTCTCAGCGGCGGCAGATTCCGGAGAGGCCGCGGCTCCGGCATCGGCTTCCCTGGGAATGCCGGAGATATCCGGATATAAGGTGATTCCGGGCCCGGGATGCGCCTGTTCGTCCTTTGCCGGGCAATCCTGTCCGGAAGACGGCGGCATGGAGGGGGCAGAATCCACCGGGTAATGCGGCCGGCAGCTCCCCTCGTCCCAATCGGGGAGGGGATGTGGCATCGCTTGAGCGGGCGGAACAGCCGGGGGGATTTCCCCCCTCACCGGTTCTTCCGGCAGCGGCGCGGCGGAACGCTTTCTCTCTTCATCGGCCCGCGGCATGGGGGCGGGAATGTCCCGCGGCGGCGCGGCGGCTTCCGGCCGTCCGGCAGAGGAGGCCTGCCGGCGATAGGTCCGCATCAATTCTTCACTGTATTGACGGATGCGGTCGTCAAGATTCGGTGACTGGCGCGGCTCATGCATGCTGTGAATCCATCCTTTCCGGTTCTGACCCGCCAACGAAAATCGGCGGGGACAAAACTGTCTATTGGGGTTTCCCAGGCGGTGGAAGAGGCTGCCCGGGAAAAGTTCGCTTTTTATCTATATGCGCCTGCGTGGAGAATGATACTTGCGTCCGCCGCCAAACCGGCCGTCTGAGAAATGCGCTGAGGGAAATTGCATTCTGCGGAAAAGTAGTGTACAATAAATACCATTCCGCCGGGATAGAGAAAACCGGCATATCAAAGGAGCGGCCCTCCCCGCTTTCCCGGAAAGCGGAGCAGGATACGGAAAGGATAGGAAAATATGGATTACCGCAATTATACCCAGCAGTTCCCGGACAAGAACGGGCGTTTCGGCGAATATGGCGGCAGTTACCTCAGCGAGGAATTGAAGCCGGCTTTTGAGGAAATTACCCGCGCCTATCAGACCATCTGCCATTCCGCCCAGTTTATCGCGGAACTTCGCCGTATCCGGCGAGAATTCCAGGGCCGGCCCACGCCGGTATATCATTGCGAACGGCTCTCCCGCAGGATTGGGGACGGCACCTGCCAGATTTACCTGAAGCGGGAAGACTTAAACCATACCGGTGCGCACAAGCTCAACCACTGCATGGGGGAGGGGCTGCTCGCCAAATATATGGGTAAGAAAAAGCTGATTGCAGAAACCGGCGCGGGGCAGCATGGGGTGGCTCTTGCTACCGCCGCGGCCTATTTCGGGCTGGAATGCGAGATTTATATGGGCGAGGTAGACATCGCCAAGCAGGCCCCCAATGTCACCCGGATGAAAATCCTCGGCGCCAAGGTTATCCCGGTCACTCACGGCCTGAAAACGCTCAAGGAAGCGGTGGACGCCGCTTTTGCCGCGTACGCACGGGAGTATAAGGACGCGATCTACTGCATCGGTTCCGCCTTGGGCCCCCATCCGTTCCCGATGATGGTGCGGGATTTCCAGGCGGTGATCGGGCAGGAAGTGCGGGAGCAGTTTCTGGAAATGACCGGTATCTACCCGGATGTAGTGACCGCCTGCGTCGGCGGAGGGAGCAACTCAATCGGCATGTTTGTTCCTTTCCTGGACGATCCGGTGCGGATCGTCGGGGTGGAGCCCTTGGGAACCGGCACCGGGCTTGGCCAGCACGCCGCCTCCATCGCTTACGGGACGAAAGGAATACTGCACGGGTTTGAAAGCTACCTGCTCCAGCAGGAGGACGGTTCCCCCGCGCCGGTCTATTCGGTGGCGAGCGGGCTGGATTATCCCTCTGTCGGGCCGGAACATGCGATGCTCCACGATCTCGGCCGGGTGGAATACGCCCAGGTCGGGGACGAGGAAGCGATGGAAGCCTTCTTCAAGCTCTCCCGGTACGAAGGGATCATCCCGGCTTTGGAGAGCGCCCATGCCGTGGCTTATGCCATGCGGCTGGCCAAGGAGATGAAAACGGGCGCGATCCTGGTGAACCTCAGCGGCCGCGGGGACAAAGATATCGACTATGTCGTGGAAAAATACGGCTACGGTGAACAGTACGCGGAGGATTGATTTGGCCTCCCATGTGAGCGGGAAAAACAAGGAGAAAGGAAGCAGGCGCCATGACGGTTACTGTGAAGGATATCCTGGCCTGGCTGGAAACAATCGCTCCGCCCGGCTTGGCGGAAGAATGGGATAATGTGGGCCTTCTGGTGGGGGATGCGGACATGCCGGTCAGCGGTGTGCTGGTTTCCCTTGACCCTTCGCCGGCGGCGGTCGCCCAGGCGGTTGCCATGGGGGCGCAGCTATTAATCAGCCATCACCCGGTCATCTTCGACGGGCGCAGACGGCTGCCTGCAAAGGATCCGGCCTACCTGCTGGCCCGGACGGGGATCGCTGCTGTCGCTGCCCATACCAACCTGGACGCGGCGGCGGGAGGGGTCAACGACGTGCTGGCCGCCCGCCTGGGGCTGCTTGACGTCCGTCCCGCCGCGGACGGGGTGAGCCGAGTTGGAAGGCTTTCCGAACCCCTTCCCCCGGCGGCCTTTGCCGCCTATGCGATGGATCGGCTGGAAGCCCCCGCCGTCCAGTGGAGGGCGGGGGAGCGGCCGGTGGAGACCGTCGCCCTCTGTTCCGGCGCGGGAAGTAGCTTTATGCCCCCGCTGCTGGAAACGGCCGACGCGTTTGTGACCGGGGAACTCAAATATCACGAATGGCCGGCTTCCTCGGCGACGGTTGTGGCTGCCGGCCATTATCATACGGAAATCTGGATCGCGGAAGCTCTCGCCGCCCGGCTGCGGGAAGCCTTCCCCTCGCTGTCCGTTGAGACGGCGAAGGAAAGCTGCCCTTATGGGGTGATGGTCCGCCGGCGGGAAACCGGGGAGTAGGCCGGCGGTCAATGGAAAGGGACGATGAATCATGGCGCTGGACGGCGCATTTCTGCATTGCCTGCGGGAGGAACTGGAAGATTCCCTCCCGGATGCCCGGGTGGATAAGGTGCACCAGCCCTCGCGGGAAGAACTGATAATCTCGATGCGGACCCGCGCCGGGACGAAAAAGCTGTATTTCTCCGCCCGGGCCAATTCGCCGCGGGTGCATTTTACCGATATTCCGTTGGAAAACCCGGCGTCCCCGCCGATGTTCTGCATGCTGCTGCGCAAGCGGCTGACCGGCGGGCGGCTTATCGGAATCCGTCAGCCGGGGCTGGAGCGGGCGCTGTATTTCGATCTCGACTGTGTGGATGAGCTAGGAGATATTGTCCGGCTCACGCTGGCGGTGGAGATCATGGGCCGGCATTCCAATATTATCCTGATTGACGGCGACGGGATGGTGGTGGACGCCATCAAGCGGGTGGATTTAGAAATGTCCTCGGTCCGCCCGGTATTGCCGGGGCTTCTGTATTCGCCGCCGCCGGCAGAATCGGAGAAGAAGGATCTCTCCCTTTGCACGCCGGACGAACTGCTGGCCTCGGCTATGGCAGGGCGGGACATCCCGTTTTCCAAAGCGCTGCTTGGGGTTTCGCACGGCCTGTCCCCGCTGCTCTGCCGGGAGGTTTCCCATTACGCGACCCGGGGGAGCGATACGACGGCGCATTCTCTGACCGAAGGGGAACAGGACCGTGCCCGCTTCTTTCTTGCCCGCATCAAAGCGACATTTGAAACCGGGGAGGGACGGACGCCGTACATCCTGTACAAGGGGGAAGGGGCACCGCTGGATTTCAGCTTCCTGCCGATTGCCCAATACGGCCTGTCCGCTGTCGGCCGGGAGATGGAGAGTTTTTCCGCCCTGCTGGACGCCTTCTATGCCCAGCGGGATCAGGCGGAACGGACCCGGCAGCGTGCGCAGGACATACTGCGGGTGCTGACCAATGCGTCGGAGCGCACGGCCCGCAAACTCGGCCATCAGCGGGAGGAGCTGGCCCGGTCGGGCGACCGGGAAAAGTACCGGATTTACGGCGACCTTATCCATGCCAATATGCATGCTATCCCCAGAGGCGCCGGCTCGGCCGAACTGGTAAACTATTATGACCCCGACTGCGCGCTGGTGACGGTGCCGCTGGACCCGTCGCTTTCGGCGGCCCAGAACGCGCAGAAATATTATAAAGAGTACCGCAAAGCCCAGACCGCCGAACGGGTGCTTGCCGAGCAGATAGCGCAGGGAGAAGAGGAACTCGCTTATTTCGACACAGTGTTTGACGCCCTTTCCCGGGCCGTCACCCTGCGGGAATTGGGCGAACTGCGGGAGGAATTGGCGGCGGGGGGGTACCTCCGCCTGCAGCGGGGCAAGCAGAAGCCGCCGCCCCCCCTTGGGCCGATGGAATTTGTGTCGGACGATGGATTCCCCATCCTGGTGGGGCGGAACAACATGGAAAACGATAAGCTGACCCTCCGTACTGCGAGGGGGAGCGACGTGTGGTTCCACACCAAGAATATCCCCGGCTCCCACGTTGTGGTGCTGACCAGCGGCCGGGTTCCACCTGATCGGACGTTGGAGCAGGCGGCGGTTCTCGCCGCCCTCCATTCCAAAGCGGCGGCATCCCGGCAGGTGCCGGTGGATTATACCGAAGTACGCAACGTCAAAAAACCGTCCGGGGCAAAACCCGGCATGGTGATTTACGAAACCAACCGGACAGCGTATGTCACGCCGGATCCGGCCCTGGCACAGCGGCTGCGGAAAAAAGGCTGAAGCAGACGGGAACAAACGCCCGCATTGAAAAGCGGCGTGCGGTCGTGCTGCTATTTGACGGTTCTGCAATTCCGGGAAGCGGCAGCATCTCCGTCAGCCGATAAAACATGAAAATGGATAAGCAGCGCCGTCTCCGGCTGCTGCTTATCCATTTTTTCTTGTATAGAGCCCCCGGCGGTTGCCGGGGGATATTTACTCCCAAACATTTCCGGAAAGCAACGATAAACAGCCCCAAAAAACGCATTGATTTGCATAGTTTTGTAAAACCGTGATGTCGGCAATAATGCCGGCAATAAAACGACGTTGATATAAAATTCGAACGAACACCTAAAACTTTAAAGAATATTTTTATATATTCTACCCGTTTTTTCCGCGATAGAATATGATACAATCCCCTTAAAATAAGTTCCGTAAGGATAAATTCCGCAATACGGAAAGCACAAGCGGCGCATACCGGTGACAAGGGGGGCTTTCCTTTGTTATCCGTAAGGACGTTTCTGAGACCGTCTGCAAATACAGAGGGGAAACCCGGTAAAGGAGAAGCGCGTATGGTAGTTGAAAATTATTTTGAAAACCCGTCCATTCTTCATGTCGGCACGCTGCCCCCGCGGGCGTATTATGTCCCATGCGAGGGGGAAGAGGCCTGCCCCGGCCCTCAGGCGCGTTGTTCGTCGCGGCGTTTTCTATCTCTTTGCGGCGACTGGGAATTCTGCTATTGTCCCAGCGTGAGGGACGTTACCGAAGCGATGCTCCATGGGGAAGGGGAGTATACCGTGCTGCCGGTTCCCTCGGTATGGCAGAACGCGGGGTTCGACACGCATCAATACACCAATGTTGCCTATCCCTTTCCGTTCGATCCGCCCTATGTGCCGTACGATAACCCGTGCGGCGTGTACCGGAGGCGCTTTCATCTTACTCGGGGCGAATTGCTGGCCCACCTGAATTTTGAAGGCTGCGATTCCTGCTTTTATCTATGGATAAACGACGCTTTTGTTGGATACAGCCAGGTGTCGCACTGCACCAGCGAATTTGACATCACGCCGTTTGTCCGCGATGGCGAAAACACCATTACCGTGCTGGTGCTGAAATGGTGCGACGGCAGTTATCTGGAGGATCAGGATAAATTCCGCACATCGGGACTGTTCCGGGATGTTTATATCCTGCTGCGCCCGGAACGGCACATTTGGGACTATACGCTCCGTACCAGCCGAAAGGGCGAGGAAGCGCTTGTGCAGGCGGAACTGTCCTATGCCGGGGGAGCGTTTCCGGTCGATTACCGGCTGACCGCGCCGGACGGCGGGACGGTTTCCTCTGGCCGCATCGAAGGCCCCTGCCTGGAGATATCTGTTGCACAGCCGCAGTGGTGGAATGCGGAGCAGCCGGCGCTGTATACGCTGGAACTTCGTACACCGGAGGAAACCATCATCGAAGAAATCGGACTGCGCACGATTACGGTTGAAGACGGCGTGCTGTGTCTCAACGGCCGCCCGATCCGGTTCCGCGGCGTCAACCGGCACGACAGCGATCCGGTCGTCGGCCCGGCTGTAGGATACGATGCGGTGATGCGCGACCTCACGATGATGAAGCAGCACAATATCAATGCTATCCGGACCAGCCATTATCCCAACGCGCCCTATCTGCCGCAGCTGTGCGACCGCTACGGCTTTTATCTGATTGACGAGGCGGACATCGAAACGCACGGCGTAACGACCCTGTACGGGGAGGAGGCGGATTTTGCAAAGCTGGCGTCTGACGGACGTTTTCGTGAAGCCTGGGTGGACCGGATAGAGCGCCTGTATGAACGGGACAAAAACCGCCCGAGCATTCTCCTCTGGTCGATGGGAAATGAAGCGGGCTTCGGGCCGAATCCGGAAGCGGCGCTGGCTTACATAAAAAGCCGGGATACCTCCCGGCTGACCCATTACGAGTCCTTAAAGATGCCGAAAACAGAAGGGTATACCCCGAATCTGTCCAATTTGGATACATACAGCCGGATGTATCCGACCCTGGCGGATATGGCTGCTTATTGCGAGGACGAAACGAAGAAAAAGCCGTTTGTCCTGTGCGAATACTGCCATTCGATGGGAAACGGGCCGGGGGATCTGGAAGAGTACGAAGCGCTGTTTGAGCGGTATGATAAACTATGCGGCGGTTTTGTCTGGGAATGGTGCGATCATTCGGTATATGGCGGTTTGGCGGAAAACGGCAAGCCGATCTATTACTACGGCGGTGATTTCGGCGAGATCCCCAACGACCGAAATTTCTGCATGGACGGCCTTGTCTATCCAGACCGCCGCGTCCATGTCGGCCTGCTGGAATATAAGCAGGTAATCCGGCCTGTCCGGATAAACAGGGAATCGGACCTCTTTGTAATTCGGAACAAGCTGGATTTCCTTCCGCTGGACGAAGCTGTCTCGCTGGAGTACGAACTGACCTGCAATGGCGAGGTATTCCATACCGCAGCGTTGGAAACACCCCGCGTGGCGCCCCGTTGCTCGGCAGAACTGAAGGTTCCGCTGCCGCCCCTGCCGGACGGATGTATCCACATCCGTTTCCTGTACCGGAGCCGGGGCGCATCTCCTCTGGTACCGGCCGGCCTTCTGCTTGGCTTTGACCAGATCCTGCTACGCGCCTCCGATCGCAAAGCGGCGGTTTTACCCCGAGGAAAGACGCCGACTGTGCGGCAGGATGACAAAAGCATCCTTGTGGACGGAGGAAAATTCCGTTATCTCTACAACCGGCATACCGGCTGCTTTGACTCGATGGAATATGACGGCGAGTCTCTTCTGCAGAGGCCGATGGAATGGAACATCTGGCGTGCGCCCACCGATAATGACATGTATATCCGCCAGCAGTGGAGCGCCTGCGGGTATGATCGCACCGTCAGCCGCTCCTATCAGACCGAAATTTCGGACCAGGACGGGCTGGTAACCATCCGCAGCGAATTATCCATATCTGCGGTTTCCTTCCAACGCATTTTGCAGTTAAAGAGCACCTTCTGCATTGATGCGGCGGGCGGCATTGCCGCTTATGTGGAGGTGAACAAAAATCCGACGGTACCGTTTTTGCCGCGCTTCGGGCTTCGTCTTTTTCTGCCGGAAAATATGGACCGGGTTACCTACTGGGGGTATGGGCCGCATGAAAACTATATCGATAAGCACCAGTCCAGCTATATGGGGATTTTCTCGGATTCGGTCGACGCAATGCACGAGGATTATCTGAAGCCGCAGGAAAACGGGAGCCATTGCGGATGCGAATGGCTGCGCCTGACCGATGGGAAAAAGCAGCTTGCCGTCTCCGCCGTGCAGCAGCCGTTCTGTTTTAACGCTTCCCCCTATACGCAGGAAATGCTCACGCAGGCGGCGCACGCGCATGAACTGCAAAAGAGCGGGATGACGGTGCTTTGCCTGGATGCAATGCAGAGCGGCACCGGTTCCCATAGCTGCGGGCCGGAATTGCTTCCCCAATACCGGATGGATAAAGAAAAGTTTTCGTTTTCCTTCCGCCTGGAACTGAAATAAATTGGCAGCGATGAAATAAGCCTGCCGGTTCCCCCAACAGGAACGGCTTGCGCAAAGGAAACCCACCCGATGCAGCGTAGCAAACGGCTTGAAGGCCATCGCTAGAGGGCATCGGGTGGGTTTTATATCGGAGATGCTGCGCAGGGGATTGAACCGCCTTTTGCAGTATCCCGTAACATTAAAAAGGGACGCGCCGCTTGTTTGATTACATCAGCGCTTGATAGGCGCTTTTGAGGAGGGCACCGCTGGTATCCTGCGCGAGCGACCAGGCGCCTGCCCCCGCCAGATTGAGGGACTTGGCCAGGGCCGCTTTCGCAGCGATCGACGTGGGATCCTCATACGACAGGAACAGGCCGTTCCCCGACAGGTAAGGAACTTGTGCGGTGGCATGGCGGTGCTTTGTATAGGCGGAATTGCTGAGGTAGGCGCCGCGCACGGTATCGTAGGTAACCGCCTTGGCGCTGGAAAAGCGGCTGTACAGCCCGCCATTGGTGCTGTCAACCCCCTGATACAGGTACCCGTAAAACGGCATGCCGAGCACCAGCTTGCTAGCCGGGACGCCTTTTCCCAGATAGGCCTGGATCCCGTCGTATACGCTGTTCTTGTATTGGGGGGAACTTTCCGACGGCGTATACAGCGGCGCGTTAAAATCGGCGTATTGATCCCAGGGGCCGTGCATATCGTAGGTCATCACAAAGATATAATCCACGATACCCGCTACCGCCTGCGGCTCGATTTTGGAGAGATAACTGGTGTTGGCCGCCCCGGCAATGGTCAGGTAATAGGTGCGCCCGTCCTTTTTCCCCTGCGCGTCCAGCTTTGCGCGGATCGCCCGGAGCAGAAGGGTAAAATTGGCCTTATCCTGCGGACGGTTGCTGTTGCCGGCCGCCCCGCCGGAAACAGGGTATTCCCAATCCAGATCCACCCCGTCAAACCCGTGTTCCAGAATAAAGTCCACGCAGCTTTGGGCAAACGCTTCCCTTGACGAAGCGGAAGCGGCAACGTCCGAGAAATAGGTGGAGTAATCCCAGCCTCCCACAGAGATCAATGTTTTCAAATGCGGATTGCTCTTCTTCAGCTTTCGGAGAGCGGCAAAGTTGGTACGATCCTGCGTGGGATCCGCCAACGCAATTTGTTTGGTTTTCGGATCGATTTTGGCAAAGGCATAGTTTAAATGGGTCAGGTATTGGGCGGGAACTTTCGAGGGGGTGTACCCCTGATAGGCCGACCAACCGGTGTAATAGCCAACCACCGTCTTTTTGGGTACGGACGGCGTAGGGGAGGGGGTGCCGGTCGTCGGCTTGGTCGTCGAACTGCCGGCAGATGCCGCCGGAGGCTTGGCAGTCGTTGTATTGCCCGGCTTGGTGGACGGACTCGTCCCCGGCTTCCCGCTGGAGGCGGAACTGCTTCCGGGCCTGACAGTACTTCCTGCGGCGGATCCGGTAGAGACGGTGCCTGCGCTGGTACTTTCCGTTTGTTCGGAGGGGCTTTCCGTGGTGCTGCCGCCGGACGACGGTAAAGAAGTCTGTCCGTTTTCAGAAGGATGCTGCCCTGTTCCTCCGCCCGTCGTCGTCTCCCCGCCGGTAACCGTTGTGGTGCTTTCGGCAGAAGTATTGGTTCCGCTTTCCGGCATCGCCGGGATGCCCGGCGGCAGAACGCTTCCTCCAAGGATTAACAGGAGCACCGCCGCTGCCGCCAGCGCCATGCTTTTTACAAATAACAATTTCATGGTAGGCTCTCCTTTATTGTCTTTCGTCGTGTTTCCATCTGCCTTCCCATTTTAAAAGAGTTTTGCGTATATTTCAAGAATAAATTTCTGGAATATACGGAATCTATACGAGGGTTGAAATCAAAAGAAGAGCGCCTGGTTCCGGATAAAGAAAGAAGCGGCGGGTTAACCCGCCGCTTCTTTCTTTACTTCATTGTCTTTTTATACGCTGGCATACGTGGTTTTGGCAGTCACGCCCTTTAGCCGGCCGATTTTGCCGGTCAGGGCGCTGATGACATCCTGCGGAGCATCCATGGCGATGCTGATGATGGAAATCCCCCTTGCTTTATAGGGGATGCCCATGCGCCCGATGATATACGGGCTGTATTGATGGAGCAGTTCGTTGAGCGTTGCTACGGAGTCGGGATCTTCCACGATAATAGCGGCAATCGCGACCCGGGTCTTTATCGTTTCCACCCCGCACTGTTCACCTCTTTTCTGTATTTTCCAGTTCTGCCCAAAGGGAGGGGAACAGCTCCAGGCTCCGGCGGAGGATTCCCTGCATATAGGCGATGGTGATCCCGTAATTGGTGAAGGGGACGCCGCCGTCCACCGCGCATTTCATACGGTACCGGACTTCCCGCTCGTTCAGCATGCACCCGCCGCAATGGATAACCAGCGAATACCGGGACAAATCCTCCGGGAATTCGGTTCCCGATACGGTTTCGATCTGCAGCTCCTTTCCCGTGTACCCGCGAAGCCAGCGTGGGATTTTTACGCTGCCGATGTCATTGCACTGACGATGATGGGTGCAGCCTTCGGCGATTAAGACGGCGTCGCCGTCCTTGAGCGTTTCAACCGCACGGACCCCGCGCACCGCCGTATCCAGAAAGCCCTTAAGCCGCGCCATCAGGATGGAAAAAGAGGTCAGCGGGATATCGGCCGGGGTATCCACCGCCGCTTTGGCAAAGGCCTGGCTGTCGGTGATAACCATCGCTGGCCGTTTTCCCAGATTGTCCAGGGTATGCTTGAGTTCGGTTTCTTTTGTCACAATGGCGACGGCGTCCGCGTCCAGGATGTCCCGAATGGTCTGCTGCTGGGGGAGGATCAGACGCCCTTTGGGCGCTGATTCGTCGATAGGGGTAACCAGCACCACAAAATCCTTCGGATGGAGCAGGTCGCCGATAATCCGGCGTGAATCGGCTTCCCCTTTGGCGAGGGCGCCGATCGCTTCCTTGAGTTCCCATACCCCGGCGCCGGTCTGGGCGCTGACGGCATAAGCGCCCTTCGGAATCTCTCCGGCCGCCTTATCCGCCTTGTTGTATGCCAGAAGATAGGGGATCTCTTTGGACTGGAAACGATGGATTAGTTCCTCGTCCTCAGCGGTTTTCCCCGCTGTGGCGTCGATTACCAGCACGGCAATGTCGGTTTTGTTTAGCACCTGCCGCGCCTTTTTTACCCGCAGTTCCCCTAAAGCTCCTTCATCGTCAAAGCCCGGAGTGTCAATAATTACCACCGGCCCCAGCGGGAGCAGTTCCATGGCTTTGTAGACCGGATCGGTGGTAGTCCCCTTGACATCCGAAACCACCGCCAGTTCCTGCCCGGTTACCGCGTTCACCAGGCTGGATTTTCCCGCGTTCCGCCGGCCGAAAAAGCCGATATGAAGGCGGTTGGCCGAAGGCGTGTCGTTCAGTCCCATGTTTGCTCCTCCTCAGAACCGGAAATCCCGGATCCCTTGTTCAATCTTTTCCAGGTGATCCCGGCATATTTCCCGTACCCGCTCCTTCGGAATGTTGTTCAGTTCGGCCTGGATCAGCGCCTCGCCCACAGCCTTGGTTTCCTCGCTGGCATAATCCATCAGGTATTCCTTCAGGGTCATCAGCGCGTTCGGGTGGCAGCAGTTCTGGATCTGCCCCGACTTGCACAGCGACATAAAGCGGTCGCCGGTCCGCCCTTCGCGGTAGCAGGCGGTGCAGAAGGAGGGGATGTATCCCATTTCCATGAGCCAGCGCACCACCTCGTCCAGCGTACGCTGGTCGGACACGTCGAACTGCTCGGTGTCGGTGGGGCGTTCCTCGTCCACATAGCCGCCCACCGACGTGCGGGATCCGCCGCTTATCTGGGAAACCCCCAGGCGGATTACCTTCTCGCGGACGGCCTGGCTCTCCCGGGTGGAGATGATCATGCCGGTATAGGGCACGGCGATCCGAATGAGCGCGCAGATCTTGGCAAAAATCTCGTCGCTGATCCCGTTGTCAAAAGCGGTGGGATCGATGTCGTCCGCGTGCTTGATGCGGGGGACGCTGATGGTGTGGGGCCCTACGCCGTGGACGGCCTCCAGGTGCTCGGCATGCATGAGCAGCCCCGCAAATTCATAGCGGTATAGTTCCAGGCCGAACAGGACGCCCAGGCCCACGTCGTCAATGCCGCCCTCCATGGCCCGGTC
>CAJFGS010000041.1 GCA_904377855.1 Candidatus Avimonas merdigallinarum | reverse complement strand
CAGCGGCTGGACTGGCGTGGACGGATGGGGTACGGCCTCCTCCCTGCTGCCGCTGGATAATGTCAAGCAGATTATGATTTCCGCGACCGGGACCAACACGGTGGTGATCGACGACATCCGCTTCTTGAAAGGAGACGAGGGCGGGGAAGAAACGCCGCCGGTCGAAACGCCGGAGGAGCCCTCCCTTCCCGATGACCCGTATGTCCTGGAGGATTTTGAAGGGTATGCCAATAGCGCGTCCCTGGGCTACAACGGCCTGTGGGCCGACAACAGCGGCGGGTGTACCGTCACGATGGCGCTGGACGACGGCGAAGGGAACGCCAATGAAGGCACAGCGCTGAAAATTAGCGGAACGGACGGCGGATGGGTGACCATCACCCGCAATGGCGTGACCATCCCCAACGACGCCACCTCCATGACTTTCTGGGCGAAGGCGGAACAGGAAACCGCTTTGAATCTGGAATTCCGGCTGAACAACAACGACTACAAATATGCCCCGTCCAAGAGCATAACGATTGGGACGGAGGGCGCGTTCTACACCGTGTATTTCGAGGACTGTAACTATGTCCAAGGCAGCGGCGGCGCGGATAAGGGCTGGAGCCTGAACGACCAGTGCTTGGTAAACGCGATCAACTTTATGCGGGACGGATACGAACCGATCACCTTGTATCTGGACGATATCACCTTTGGCAAAGAAACCAAGCCGGTCGATCCGGACGACCCGATCGCTTTGCTGGAAAAGGCGATCGACACGCTGCCGGCTTATGACGACCTGACGGTATTGGATATGGCCGACATCGAGGCGGTTTATCAGGACTACGCGGCGTTGTCCGCCGACGACAAACGGCTGGTTGCCAACCGGCAGGCACTGCTGGACGCAAAGGATCTGGCGGATGTATGGACGGAAGTTTTGGGCGACCGGCTGGATGACGTGATCAGCCTGGCTAACGGCATTGCTGCCCTTCCTTCCGAGATAACGGCGGACGACCGGGAAGCGGTTGACAAACTATGGGCGGTTTACTCCAAGCTCAGCGAGGAACAGAAAGCCCTGGTACCGGGCGGAGAGATACTGGAAAAAGCGCATCAGGCGGCCGGCGGCGATGGAACGGATTCTCCCGAAACCGGCGTAGCCCTACCGGCGGGCGCGGGCGCTCTTGCGCTGCTGTCGGCCGGCGCGGCGTGGGTTTTGCGTAAACGGGGGAAGTAACCGGCGGGCACGGCAGGGAGTGTTGCAGGGTGTACCGTTGCAGCACTCCCTGCCCCTTTTACACCATTGCCGGGGCGGCCTTCCGTTACGGGCGGCAAGGACTGGAGCGACAAGAAAGGCGTGTGGTCAGATGATATATTGCGGCACCGGACGGCAAAGGAAAAACAAAGGGGAGAGAATCCTTCCAGCAAAACGGCTTGCGGCGGTGCTGTCCGCCCTGCTTTTGGCGGGGGCGGGGTTGCCCGCCTACGCGGAAGAACCCTCCGCCGCGGAGGAAAGCGGGTTTTCAGACGGAACGGCAGCCGGTTCCACGCCGAGCTATCCGGAATATCTCGCGTCCCACACGCAAGGGGCGCTGCCGTCGGAACCGATTCGTCTGACAGCGGCACAGGTCGGCGAGCAGGAACTAAGCGAACCCCTGTCCGGTTACCTGGGGTATGAAGGCGATGCGGTGCGCACGGAGGAAGGCGGCTATGTGGAATACGCTTTCACCGTGGAACAGGCCGGTTTTTACACCGTTGCGGTGGATTTCTGCGTGCCGGACGGGCGCCATACCGCGGCGGAACGGGATATCCTGGTCAACGGGGAGCTTCCCTTTACCGAAGCGTCTGCCGTCACCTTCAAACGCCGATGGACAAACAGCACCCCAATTCAGCAGGATACGGGCGGCAACGATATCCGGCCCGTGCAGGTGGAAGAGGAGGGATGGCAGCACCGCTTTCTCTACGATTCCATGGGGTATTCCGCCGATCCCTTGCTGTTTTATTTTACCGAGGGGGAAAACACCCTGCGTTTTTCCGCCGAACGGGAACCGTTGATCCTGGGCGATATCCTGCTCTCCCCACCGGAAGAACTCCCCACCTATGACGAGCTGGCGGCGGAATACGCCGCAGCAGGCTACACCGACGGGACGCAGGAGCCGATCGTCCTCCAGGGAGAGCAGGCGGACATCAAATCCGACCAGACGCTGGCCCCGGCAGCCGACCGTTCTTCCCCGGCGACGGTGCCGAGCAGCCCGTCCAAAATCCGGCTGAACATTATCGGCGGTGAAAGCTGGTCGCAGACCGGGCAGTTCGTAACCTGGAAATTCCAGGTGGAACAAGCCGGGCTGTATACCATCGCCGTGAAATGGCGGCAGAACATCCAGCGGGGGATGACTTCGGTACGGCGGGTGTATTTGGATGGGAAGGTCCCCTGCCGGGAACTCAACCAGGTGGAATTCCCCTACGCGGGGGGCTGGAATCTGGACGTGCTGGGAGACGGGGAGAATGCCTACCGCTTTTATTTAAGCGAAGGGGAGCATGAAATCACCCTGGAGACCACCCTGGGCGAAATGGGGGAGGTTGCCCGCCGCGCGCAGGAATGCATGGCGGAACTCAACCGCATATACCGGCAGATACTCATGATTACCGGCAGTACGCCGGACACAAACCGGGACTATCATTTCGAAGATCTGATCGCATCCGACTTGGAAGCGCTCGGGAAGCAGGCCGACGAGCTGAACGCGCTGTGCGACAGCGTGGAGGCCATCACCGGTTCCCGCGGGGCAAACGTGGCGGCGGTAGCCACCCTTGCCCGGCAGTGCGCGCAGTTCCAAGAAAAGCCCGAACGTATTGCGAAAGGTTTTTCGGTGTTCAAAACCAATCTCGGCGCGCTCGGCACTTGGATTATGAACATTTCCTCGCAGCCTCTGGAGATCGATTTCCTCCAAGTGCAGCCGGAGGGGACGCCGCTGCCTAAGGCGGACGCGTCCTTTTTCCAGTCGGTTTGGCACGAGCTGCAGATGTTCGCGTATTCATTTGTGGAGGATTACAATACCGTGGCCGATACGGCGGCGGTGGAACAATACCTCAACGATACCCCGCTGCGGGTATGGATCACCAACGGGCGGGACCAGGCCCAGATTATCAAAGGGATATTGGATGATACCTTTACCCCCCGTACCGGCATCCGCACCAAAATTGAGCTGGTGCAGGAGACCGCGATGCTGCCGGCGACGGTGGCCGGACGCGGCCCCGACATTGTGCTAAGCACCGGGGACAGTACGCCGGTCAACTATGCCTTGCGCGGCGCCGTGGCGGATCTGACCGAGTTCGACGGGTACGAAGAGGTGGCCGCCCGGTTTTATCCGGATTCATTGACGCCCTACGAGTACAACGGCGGCGTTTATGCCCTGCCGGTGACCCGGACCTTCCCGGTGATGTTTTACCGCAAGGATGTGCTGGCCGATCTCGGGCTGGAGATCCCCGAGACCTGGGAGGACGTGGTGAACATGGTGCCGGTGCTGGCGCAGAACAATATGGCGTTCACCCTGCCGGTTTCCACTTCCACCACGCCGGGCGCGGGCACCGGATCGTTTTATATGTTCCTGTTCCAGCACGGCGGGCAGGTCTATCGTGACGGCGGCCTGGCCTGCGACCTGGATTCGGACGAGGCGTCTGCCGCATTCAAGGAGTGGACGAATTACTATATCAACTACGAATTCCCCTTGACTTATGATTTTGTCAACCGTTTCCGCTTGGGGGAAACCCCGATCGGGATTGCGGATCTCAGCGCCTATAACAACCTGATGGTCTCTGCTCCGGAGATCAAGGGGCTGTGGGACTTCACCGTGGTGCCCGGTACCCGGCGGGAGGACGGTACCATCGACCACTCGGTCGCCTCATCCGGGACCGCCTGTATGCTGTTCACCTCCTGTACCCAGAAGGAGCTGGCATGGGAAGTGCTGGATTGGTGGACCTCAGCGGAAACACAGACACGGTTTGGTTCCGAGATGGAAAGCCTGCTGGGCGCGTCCGCCCGGTACGCCACTGCCAACCGGGAAGCCTTTTCCCAATTGGCGTGGAGCGTGAAGGAATACCAAACGATTGAAGAGCAGCGTTCCTGGGCGAAGGGTGTGCCGGAAGTTCCGGGCGGGTATTTTACCTCCCGGCATATCGATAACGCTTTCCGCCGCGCAACGTATTACTGGGAGGACCCGAAGGACACACTGACCGATTATGTATACACCATCAACCAGGAGATTGCCGGCAAACGCAAGGAATTCGGCCTGCCGTACGAAGAACCGGCGAGAGGGGGAGGCGCCTAAACGGGCTTGAAAAGCCGCCTGATGAGCGCCTTTCAATTAGCGGTTTGAGGACTTTCCGTGTAAGGAGCCTGGAAAGCCGCGGCGCAGCAACAAGAAAGGAATGAGTGCAGCCATGACCAAAACCGCCGCCTGCCCCGCCTCTCCCCGGCCCGGCCTGCTCCGACGCAAATGCCGGGAGATCGCCAAAAACTGGGACGCGTATCTGTTTACCGCGCCGTTTTACCTGATTTTTTTCGTCTTTACCGTCCTTCCGGTGCTGATTTCCATTGCGCTGAGTTTTACCTATTATAACATCCTGCAGCCGCCCACATTTATCGGCCTGCAGAATTATTTCAATCTTTTCCTCAACGACGAAACATTCCTGATCGCGTTTAAAAACACCATGCTGATTGCGCTGATCACCGGCCCAATCGGATATCTCGCCTCTTTTCTGTTCGCGTGGTTTATCAACGAGCTGAATCCCAAATTGCGGGCGGTGATGGTCGTGGTGTTTTATGCGCCGTCCATTTCCGGGAATGTGTATATGGTATGGTCGATCCTGTTTTCCGGGGACGCTTACGGCTATATCAACGCGCTTTTGATGAATTGGGGGATTATCAACCAGCCGGTCCAGTGGCTGACCGACCCGCAGACTATGCTGCCGGTGGTTATCCTCGTCATGCTTTGGATGAGCCTGGGCTCCGGCTTTCTCGCTTTTGTGGCCGGCCTGCAGACGGTGGACCGTTCCATGTACGAAGCGGGGTATGTGGAAGGCATCCGGAACCGCTGGCAGGAGCTGTGGTACATCACCCTGCCTTCGATGAAGCCGCAGCTTCTTTTCGGCGCGGTGATGTCCATCACCTCGTCGTTCTCCGCCGGGGACGTAACCACAGCGCTATGCGGCTTCCCTTCCACCGATTACGCGGCGCATACCATGCTTAACCATCTGAACGATTACGGCAACATCCGCTTTGAAATGGGATATGCCTGCGCGATCGCGACCCTGCTGTTTATCATGATGGTCGGGTGCAACCAGATCATACAACGCCTGCTGCGAAAAGTGGGAACTTAAACTCCTCCAATGACGAAAGGACTGGTCAGCCTATGGCAGCCAAAGCCGTTTCCCTGAAATCCCGGCTGAAACGCCGACCTTACGGGCGTTCCCGGGTAGGCAATTTTCTCAATTTTCTTGTTCTGGCCGGTGTTGGCGTGGTGATGGTGCTCCCGATGGTCTATGCGGTCAGCAGCGCTTTCAAACCGCTGGACGAATTGTTTTTGTTTCCACCGCGGTTCCTGGTACGCCAGCCGACGTGGGACAATTTCAGCGATCTATTCCGGCTGATGTCGTCTTCCTGGGTGCCGTTTACCCGGTATATGTTTAACACCGTCCTGCTCGCCGTGCTGGCGACGGCGGGGAACGTGGTCATCTGTTCCATGGCGGCTTATATGCTGGAAAAGCGGAAATTCCCGGGCTCGGGGCTGATGTACCATTCGGTGGTGCTTGCGCTGATGTTTTCCGGCGCGGTCACGGCGATTCCGAACTATCTCATCATGGCGGAGGTCGGTTGGATCGATACCTATTTCGCCTTGATTGTCCCGGCGTTCGCCACCCCGATCGGGTTATTCCTGATGAAACAGTTCATGGGAGTAGTACATGACAGCCTGATTGAATCCGCCAAGCTGGACGGGGCGAACGAATGGCAGATTTTCTGGCGGATCGTCATGCCTATCGTACGTCCCGCCTGGCAGACGCTGATCATCTTTTCTTTCCAGTCCACCTGGAATATGACGGGCGGCACCTTTATTTTCAGCGAGGAACTGAAAACCCTGCCCTCCGCCCTCAATCAGGTGCTGCAGGGCGGGATCGCCCGCACCGGCGTAAGCTGCGCGGTGGCGCTGTTGATTATGATCATCCCGATCGTGGTGTTTATCGCGTCGGAAAGCCAGGTATTGGAAACCATGGGTTCCTCGGGTATTAAAGAATAGGGGGAAACGCGATGAAAGGAAAATGGCGCCGCCGTCTTACGGTGGCTCTGGCGCTGCTAATGGCAGCCGTCCTGTTTCTCCCTGCGGCGGCCAAAGCGCCTTTTTACGATTATACGTATAACGACCGGGAGGAGCCGGTCAGCGCGCCCCGCGCCTACGACCTGCTGAAAACCGTGGACGCTTCCGTAATGGGTACCGCGCTCAAAAGCCCGGGCGACCTGTTTGTTAGCGAGGGGGAAATCTTTATTGCGGACACGGGGAACAATCGGATCGTGGTGCTGGATGAAGCATTTCGCCTTATACGGGAATGGAACGGGACCGATTCGCCGGAAGGCCGGCTGGAGTTTTCTTCCCCTTCCGGGGTGAATGTAACGGAGGGCGGCCGCGTCCTTATAGCGGACACCGGCAACGGCCGGCTGGTCGTTACCGACCGGCAGGGAAATTTCCTCGCCGAGTATGGCGAGCCGCAGGCCGATATCCTGCCGTCCGATTTTCAGTATAAACCGATAAAAGTAGCGTCCGACAAGGCGGGCCGGATCTTTGTGGTTTCCCAGAATTTCAATATGGGCCTGCTGGAATTCAACCGGGAAGGAAAATTCGTGCAGACCTTGGGCGCCTCGAAGGTGCAGGTGACGATTATCGACCTATTTTGGCGGATGATCTCCACCGAAGAACAAAAGGAGCGGATGGCGCAGTTTGTCCCGACCGAATACAACAATCTGGCGGTAGATGCGGACGGCTTTGTCTACGCGACCACTTCCGTTTATGACGAATACAACATCGCCGCCTATGGCATGACGGCGGTACGCAAGCTGAACGCCTCTGGCAACGACATTCTAAAGCATACCATGCCGGTGGGGGATTTGGGGTACACGGTAAGCGGGCAATTCGCCGGGCCTTCGCGGATTGTGGACGCTTATGCTGGGGAGAACGGCCTATTCAGCCTGCTGGACGCTAACCGAGGCCGGGTGTTTACCTACGACAGCACCGGCACGCTCCTCTACATTTTCGGCACCTACGGCGACATGGAGGGGGCGCTGAAAAACCCCTCCGCCCTGGATAAATTGGGGGATCTTTACCTGGTGTTGGACGCGTCGAAAAACACGGTGACCGCCTACGCCCCCACCGCTTACGCGCAAGGGATGGATCAGGCGATCGCGTACCACTACGCGGACGACTATACACGGGAAGCCGAAATGTGGGAAGAGGTTCTTTCCCTCAATGGGAATTCCGATGTCGCTTATACCGGTATGGGAAAGGCGGCCTTCCGCGAGGGGGACTATGTGCGGGCGATGGAATGCTTCCGGCTGGCCGGCGACCGTACGAACTATTCCAAAGCGTTCCAGTACCAGCGCCGGGAAATCATCGCCGATAATTTTCTGTGGGCGGTGCCGGTTTTCCTCGTTGCCTTGGCGGCTCTTCTTATCGCGGTGCACTTTAAGCGGAAATACCGTCCCGCCCAGGTGGCCCCCTCCTCCTTCCGAGGGAAACTGGCATACAGCCGGTACACAGCCTTCCACCCGATGGACGGATTCTGGGATCTGAAGCGGGAAAACCGGGGCAGTCTCGCGGTGGCGCTGATGATCGTCGGCCTGCTGTGCATCGTGACGGTGGCGCAGCGCCAGCTTACCGGCTTTTTATTCAACGAGGCCGACCGGAACGAACTGAACCTGTTTGTTGAGCTTTCCAAGGTGCTGCTTCCCTTTGGGCTTTGGTGCCTGTCCAACTGGTGCGTTACCTCCTTGATGCAGGGGGAGGGGAAACTGCGGGATATCGCCATGATGACGGGATACGCCCTGGTGCCCATGACGGTGATGAACACCGTCGGTATCCTGCTGTCCAACGTCATGACGGAACAGGAAGGGGACTTCTACCTGTTTTTTGTGGTGCTCGGCGTTTTATGGAGCCTGCTGCTGATTCTTTTCGGCCATCAGCAGATTCATGATTATTCCGGCGGGCGCTCGATTTTCGTGGTGTTCCTAACGGTGGTGGTGATGGCGATCGTGGTGTTCCTTGGCCTCCTGTTTATCGTATTGCTGCAGCAGATGGTCGGGTTCGCCGGCGACCTAATTAACGAAATTTTCTACCGGCTGTAGGGGGGAGACGGATGAAACAAAAACGAGCGGTTCTCGTTGCCGCGGCCCTGTCGGCCGGCGCGCTCCTTCTCAGCGGCTGTGGGATGGCGGGGAAAATCGAGGAAGGCGTGAAAGAGGAACATTTCCTGTACGCCGGTTCGATGGAAAACAACCCGGCCTCCCGGGAATTCCGCGAGGTTTTTTCCCGGGACGGGCTGACCCTGTTGGTCAACGATGATACGGCGGAAATCGCCGTGCGGGACGAAACGGGAAGGCTCTGGTATTCCAACCCGCAGGGACGGGATGAAGACCCGGTGGCGTCCCAGGAAAACAAAAACAACATGGCCGCCCAAGCACGCATCATTTATAGCGATAACACCGGCAACACCCGTTCCATGAATACCTATACCGACGCGGTGGCCCGGGGCCAATACCGGATCACCGAGGAAAACGGCGAGCTGATCGTGCGGTATACCCTGGGAACGGTGGAGGAAAAGAAACTGGTTCCCGTCATTGTCGAAAAGGAACGGTTTGAGGAAAAAATCCTCAGCAAGCTGGACGATGCGCAGAAAAAGACCATCGAGCGGTATTACATGCTGGTGGATCTGGACAGTATCGAGGACGAGTCATACCGGCGGGAACTGGAGGTCAAATACCCGGCGGCGAAAAAGGGGCCGGTCTGGGCGCTGCGGAATAACCCGCCCGCCCCCAATATCGAGGAAAAAATCCACGAGGTAATCGCAACAACCGGCTATACCCGCGAAGACCTGGAGGCGGACAACGCCGCGAACCAGGTAGAGGATACCGAAGCGCAGCAGGTGTTCAACCTGGCAATCCATTATACCATCGAGGACGGCCGGCTGCTGGTCTCCCTGCCCGCCGAGGAGTTGGAGATGCCCGACGAATACCTGATTGAACGGGTGGCGCTGCTGGAACACTTCGGCGCGGCGCCCAAGGGGGACGAGGGGTATATCCTGCTCCCCGACGGTTCGGGATCGCTTCTGTACTTTGACAACGGCAAGGACGGGATGGCCGCCTATTCCGTGCCGGTTTACGGGCAGGATCCCGCCCTGTACCTGGAGGAAACGCCCTATCGGGCGGACGGGGTGAACCTGCCGGTGTTCGGCTTAAAAAACGGGGAGGCCGCGTTCCTCGCCGTGGTGGAGGAGGGCGAAGCGCTCGCCAATATCAATGCCCGTCCGTCCGGGGCCGCCGTCAGCTATAACGAGGTTTACCCGGAGTTCCGCATCCGAGAGAAGGCGGTGCAGTCGGTCGGCGGATCGGATAATGTGCAGAACATCTACTCGGTGCAGCGGTATCAGGGAAGGATGGCGGTCAGCTACCGCTTCCTGTCCGGCGATGAGGCGGACTATGTGGGAATGGCCAAAGCGTACCGCGCCACGCTGCTGGGCGAACGGGAAGCGCCGGTCAGCGGAAAACGGCCGATATATGTAGAGCTGATCGGCGCGATCGACGCTACGGAAAACATCGCCGGCCTTCCGGTAGAGCGCACTCGCGCGCTGACCACCTTTGAGCAAGCGGCTGCCATCCTGGGGGACCTGACGGCAAGCGGGCTCGACCCCTCCGCCGTGCAGGTGCGGTACAGCGGCCTGTTCAACGGAGGGATGCGGCAGGGCTATGCGGACTCGCTCCGCCTCGTTGGGGAACTCGGGGGCGAAAAGGGCTTTGCCGCCCTGATGGAATCCGCCGAACAGGCAGGGATTTCCGTTTATCCGGATATCGACTTATGTTACGTCTATAAGAATACCCTATTGGATTCGTACAACGTCCGTAGGGATACCGCCCGCTTCCTCACCCGCACGACGGCGGCGGTGTATCCGTATAACCCGGCCACCTTTGCGCTGGATACCGACGCGGCGCCGGCTTACCTGGTCAGCCCCCGTTGTTATCCCACGCTGTTCTCCGCGTTTGGCCGCGCGTTTGCCGCCTTGGACTGCCCCAATATTTCCCTGCGCAGCCTGGGGGATACCCTGACTTCCGACTATCGGGAGGAACAGATGATCGACCGGCAGACCTCGCTGGATACGCTGACCGAATCGCTGGCAGGCCTTCTGGGGGACGCGCAGGCGTATTCCCTAATGGCGGAAAACGGGAACGCTTACCTTTTGCCGTACCTTTCCCATGTCGTCGATATGCCAATGGACTCGTGCGGTTATGATATGTGCAATGAGAGCGTGCCTTTCCTGCAGCTGGTGGTCAGTGGGATCGTCAATTACGCGGGGGAACCCGTCAACCTGTCTTCCGCCTCCCGCCATGATCTTCTGCGTGCAGTGGAGACCGGCGCCGGCTTTTCCTTTACCGTGACGGCGCTGGGCAGCGAACAGGTGCGGGATACCGCGTACAACGGCTATTACGCCTGCGAATGGACGTATGTACAGAAAGTGATGGGCAATATCCTTGAGGAAGCCGCTCCCGCAGCGGGGACGGCCGGACAAGAGATGACGGATCACGAGAAGCTCGCCGACGGGGTATACCGCACGACTTTTTCCGACGGGAGCCAGGTCGTTGTCAACTATAACCGGCAACCGTACGCCGATTCGTCGCTGAAGGTCGGCGCGGAAAGCTTTGCGGTTTTGTAGAGGAGGGGGACGTCGTGGCAAGTTCGAAAAAATCCCGCCGCAGCCGTTCGCTGGAAGTGAAACAGCGCCGGATGGGTTATGTGTTTGTAGCGCCGCTGATGGTGGGGATGCTCGTTTTCGTGGCGTTTCCCGTTATTCAGTCGTTGATTTTTAGCTTTAGTAAGCTTAGCGTTGTGGCTTCCGGGTATAAGCTGGATTTTCTGGGGCTGGAGAACTACCGGTACATTTTCGCGGTGGACCCGGAATTCCGCAATACCGTGCTGTCCTCCATAGGGAATATGCTGATAAACGTGGTGGTGGTCGTGCTGTTCAGCTTTTTCCTGGCTAGTCTGCTCAATCAGAAATTCCGGGGACGGAGCATCGTGCGCGCGATCCTCTTCCTGCCGGTCATCATCGCGTCCGGCGTGGTGGAAAGCGTGGATCAAGGCGACCAGTTCAGTTCCCTGCTTTCCGCCGGGACACAGGCCTGCGGGTCGTCCGCCGTGGGGGAGCAGCTTTCGGAAAAGCTGATTGAATACCTGCAGCAGCTGAACATCGGGCCGCAGATCACGGATTTCGTGATCGATACCGTGTCCCGCGTGTACGACATCACGGTTATGTCGGCGGTGCCGATCATCATTTTCCTGGCCGGGCTGCAATCGGTGTCCCCGTCCCTGTTTGAGGCGAGCTATATGGAGGGCGCGACAAAATGGGAGGTGTTTTGGAAAATCAGCCTCCCCATGGTCAGCCCGCTGATTCTGGTAGCAGTGATTTACTGCATCATTGACTCGTTTACCAACGTGTCCAATCCGGTGATCAGCCGGATCCATTCGCTGGCGTACGATTCGCTGAATTTCGGCCAGAGTTCGGCGATGGCGTGGAGCTATATGCTGATTATTCTCGCCATATTGGGGATCGTTTACAAGCTGATTTCGCGGTACATCTTCTACCATGAATGAGAAAGGAGCGGCGTCGTATGGAAAAGGTCGGCAGGAAGCGGTGGCTTTCCCCGGAAAAAAAGCAGGCGGCGGCCCGCCGGACGGGCATGGCCGCCTGGGCGGTTATCCGGGGAATCCTGCTCGCCGGTATTTGCTTTGTCGTGCTGTTTCCCCTGTTTTCGAAAATCTCCCGCTCCTTTATGCCCGTGGAGGATCTGTATAACCTGACGGTGCGGTACATCCCGGCCCATTTCACCATCGAGAACTATCAGCTGATGTGGGTGTGGATGGACATGCCCAAAACCCTGTTTGTCACGTTGGGGATTTCCCTATTGGTGGCGTTCTGCCAGACGGCGTCGGCCACATGGGTGGGATACGGCTTTGCCCGGTTTAAATTCCGGGGAAGGAACGTGCTGTTTGTCGCCCTGATTGTGGGGATGGTCATCCCGCCCGACCTGATGCTGATGCCGCTGTACCTGATTTTTCAAGGCGTGCACCTGATCGACACCCCCTGGCCGTTCGTCTTGATGGGGCTGACCTGTACGGGGCTGAAAAACGGGTTATATGTCTTCCTGCTCCGGCAGTATTTCCTGGGGATGCCCAAGGAACTTGAAGAGGCTGCCTATGTGGACGGCGCAGGCCCTTTAAAGGCGTTTGTGACGATCATGCTGCCCGGAGCGGTGCCGATGATGGTGACCGTGTTCCTGTTTTCCTGCGTCTGGCAGTGGTTGGACAGCCTCTATTCCTCCGTGTTTTTCCAGGAAATCCAAACCATGACCTCCGCCCTTACCAGCATGGGGCACGTCAACGATATGAGCGGCATGGGCGTGTCCGACCCGGCGGCGATTACCTTGATTAAGTATGCGGGAATTGTGATGCTGATCCTACCGATGGTGGTGTTGTATCTGTTCTGCCAGCGGTATTTTGTGGAAAGCATTGAGCGCAGCGGCTTGGTGGGATAACCGTATGAAATAACCGCTTGAGGAGATAGACCCATGAAGGAAAAACCGTTTTTTGTGGATGCAGCCTATCTCAACCTGCCGGTGCGCCCCGGTGCGCCGTTCTCTTGGGTTTCGCTGCACGAGCTAGACGGCGGGCTGCTGTATGAATTTTATGCGGAACTCGATTTCCAAAACCCGGCGTATTATGTTTCCTGCCCGCTGGAACGATGGAGGGGACGCCGTCTCCATCTCCGTATAGAGGGAGAGGGGGAGCGGGGATTGGAGGGCTTGCTTCCCGAGCCGGCAAGGAATGGATGGACGAGGGACCCGGATTCAGCCCGCCCGAAAGTCCATTTCACCCCGTATCGGGGGGTACTCGGCGACCCGAACGGCCTGTACGCGATGGACGGGCGGTACCACGCCTTTTTTCAGCACAACCCTTACGGGACACAGTGCGGGGATTGGCTGGATTACTGCAATTTCGGTTGGACGCCGGCAGTCAGCGGGGATCTCTGCCGCTGGAGGGAGGAGGATCCGCTGCTGCTTCCCGACAAATTCGGCCCGGCTTTTTCCGGAACGGCTTTTGTGGACGAGGAAAACGCGTCCGGCATGCAGGAAGAAGGCGGCCCGCCTCCAGTCCTGCTGTTCTACACCGCAGCAGGGGGGCAGTCCCGGCGGACGCGGAGGGACGGGATTGTGCAGACGCAGCGGCTGATGGTGTCTACCGACGGCGGGAGACGCTTTACGCCGTATGCCGGCAACCCGGTGCTTCCCGCGGTACAATGGGGAAACCGGGATCCCAAGGTGTTTCGCCACCGGGAAAGCGGCCGCTATATCCTGGTCCTTTACGCGGGAGAGGGCTATCGGTATTTCGTATATGGTTCCCCCGACTTGCTTCATTGGGACTGCCTGTCGGAATTCGCATGGGACGATTGGGAATGCCCCGACGTGCTGGAAGTCCCCTTGGAAGGGGAGGACGGCGGTACGCAGATGGTATTCTGGTCGGCCAGGGGATACTGGGCGCCGGTGTCTTTCGACGGGACGGCTTTTACCAAGCTGGCCCCCGCCCGTCTATTCGCTCCTGGAGGGCACATCCAGTGCGGGCAGAGCTTTACCCACCTGCCGGGACGATGTATCCAGCTTCATCGGTTTAACGTCGGCGACCCGCGCGCGTTGTGGTACGGCGCGTTCTCCCTCCCGTATGAGCTGACCTCCGCCCGTTTGGCGGACGGCGGATATGCGCTGCGGGCCCGTCCTGCCCGGGAAGTTGACGCGCTGGAAATCGATACGGTCACGCTGGAGGGCGTGCCCGCGGGGGAGGGGGCCTATTCCCTCCCCGCAGTCTCCCCTTGCCGCATCCGGATCGAAGCCGAATTCGGGGAAGACGGGGAACTGGACCTGCGTTTCGGCGGCTTTTCCATCCAGGCGTCCCGCCGCATGGGGTCGCTGGCCGGCAATGGGCTGCCGGTGGATATCGACATGGGCGGGCGGTTGTTGCTGGACATCTTTTGGGACGGCCCCCTGGCGGAGGTTTTTGAGACGCATTCCGGCAAGGTCCTGCCGCTGGTGTCGATGGAGGAGGGGCCGCGGACGCCCCAACTTTCCGGCCGGTCGGCTCAATGGAAACGCATCACCTGTTCGGCCCTTTCGCCAGGGGAAGCCTAGCGTATAAAAAATAAACATCCATCGGCTCTGCCGGTGGATGTTTATTTGGGCCTTACAGGAAGTTTTTGCGGAGCTCTTCGCCGCTTTTTGCGCTTAGATACGCGGGCGGGATATCGAACACCGTCTTGCAGCCGGACTGCCCCTCCCGGTTCATCCGGTATGCGGCGCGCGCGTAGGCCACGATGACGGAAGAGGTGAACTCCGGATTCGAGTCCAGCTTTAAGCTGTACTCGATGATGTGGGTGTTTTCCTGGTTCCATCCGGTCTTTCCGCACCGGATGACAAACCCGCCGTGCGGGATGCCGCTGTGGTTTTTCTGCAGTTCCTCTTCGCTAATGAAGTGGACGGTGGTATCGTAATCGGCGAAGTAATTCGGCATGGTCTTGATTTCTTTTTCAATCCGGACTTTGTCGGCGCCTTCTTCCGCGACGACGAAGCATTCGCGGGTGTGCTTCTGGCGGGTGGTCAGCTCCGGGTTTTCTCCCCGGCGGACGGCTTCCAACGCGCTTTCCACAGGGATGGTGTACTGTCGGGCGTCCTTTACCCCTTCAATCCGGCGGATGGCGTCCGAATGCCCCTGGCTGACGCCCTTGCCCCAGAAAGTGTAGTCTGCGCCTTGCGGCAGGACGGCGTTGGCGTACATGCGGTTGAGGGAGAACAGGCCGGGATCCCATCCAACCGAGATAACGCCGACCTTCCCTCCCTTTTTGGCCGCTTCGTCGACATGCGCGAAATGTTCCGGAATGCGCGCGTGGGTATCAAAGCTGTCCACTACGTTGAAAAGCTGCGCGTATTGGGGCGTCTGCACCGGAAGGTCGGTGGCACTGCCGCCGCAGAGGATCAAAACGTCGATTTTGTCCGCCATTTGCTCCGCTTTTTCCACCGGATACACCGGGACGCCCGGCGTGAGGATCTTGACGCTGTCCGGGTTGCGGCGGGTGAAGACGGCAGCCAGTTCCGTATCAGGATTCTGGCGCAGCGCGCATTCCACGCCGCGGCCGAGATTTCCATAGCCTAAAATGCCGATCCGTATGCTCATTTTTATGCCCATTCCTTTCTCGCAATGAGAAGGTTGAAAATTCCTTTTCAGCCTTCCGCTCCTTTGCCTGGTACGTCCTTTATAATGGTATATGACGATATAATTGACGGCATTTGGATTATAAAATATATCCCCCCAAAAGTCAACGGGACGGATCGGCAAGAAGGCGGGGCTTGGGTGGGAACGGGATTTTTCCGCACGCATAATTACCCAGAGCCGCCAGGATAAGACAGCCGCTCTGTTCAACGTTCAACGCGGCGGTAAGCGGATAGGGAGCGGGAAAAGCGGTTGATGATTTATTGACTTCGATAGGGAAAATCCATGGGAATCCTGAAAATAGCCAAGCCCAAAAGACAAGAAAAGCCCTGTATTCAAGCCGTTTCCGGCCTGAATACAGGGCTTCCCATTATACAAAGAACCACAGGCTAAGCCTGTGGGGAAGAGGAGGAGCGGAAGCGACGAGGCGGAAAATAAAGACCTCCTTTTGCTAAAATAAGTACGGGT
>CAJFGS010000040.1 GCA_904377855.1 Candidatus Avimonas merdigallinarum | reverse complement strand
GTACGCCCAGCTGGAGGCCCTGATCGCCATGATTGAAACGGGCGGTCCGGGCGACCCTACCATCGAGGAGGCGTGGAGCGCTTTCCGGGTGGCGCTTGCAGCGGACGAAGCCATTGCCACCGGACGCACCATCCGTATGGATTCCTATACGTAAGCAGGAGAACGCGCCCCGGCGCCCTTTGGCCTTCCGAAGGGCGTGGGAAGGGCGCGGAACGCCAGCCGCCTTGTATGAAACATTTCAGAAAAAAGCGCTGGAGAGCCGTCGCTGCGGCCCTCCGGCGCTTTTCCGCTTCCCGGGGAATTCTGCTTGAGGCGGCGTCCCCTCTTCTTCAAAGCCGCTGCCCGCTCCAGAAACGGGAGAGCAATAGGAGGGCAGCCTGCGGCGGGGGCACAGCCTGCCTGGATCGCCCTCGTCCCCCGCTTCCCGGGGGCAGCCGTCCTTCCGGGCAGCGGGCCGGGGCCAGGGGGGAAGAGGGTGCAAAAGCCGGGCGGGAAGGGTGGTATTTTTCGGGAAAAACGGAAAAAATCCGGCCGCGGTCTAGCCACGGCCGGACATCCATGCTATAATGGCCGGTAGGAAGAAACGCGCCGCGTTTCCCGCTGCGGCGGCCCGGCCGCGCGCCGCTTCTGTCCGGCCGGAAAGCGCCGGAGGCAGGCGGTTAAACGGACGGGCCGGCGACCTTGTTATGACAGGAAAGGAAGGAAAAAATATGGATGCTTCGCTGAAAAAGCGTCTTTCGGCTGCGGCCACCCGGATCCGCATGGGGGTCATCGAGGGGACGTTCAACGCGAAAAGCGGACACCCCGGCGGGTCCCTCTCGGTTTCCGACACGCTGGCGTATCTGTACTTCAAGGAAATGAAGGTAGACCCGGAGAACCCGAAATGGCCTCAGCGTGACCGCCTGGTGCTGTCCAAGGGCCATACGGCGCCCGCGCTGTACGCCGCCCTGGCGCTGAAGGGCTATTTTTCGCCGGAGGAAATCAAGCATCTGCGGCACACCGGCGCGATGCTGCAGGGCCATCCGGATATGAAGGGGACCCCCGGCGTGGACATGACCACCGGCTCCCTGGGCCAGGGGATTTCCGCCGCCTGCGGCATGGCCCTGGCGAGCAAGCTGGACAACGCGGACTGGCGGGTTTACGCCGTCCTGGGGGACGGCGAAATCGAGGAAGGCCAGGTATGGGAGGCGGCGATGTTCGCCGCGCATAAGAAGCTGGACAGCCTGTGCGTGATTGTGGACAACAACGGCCTGCAGATCGACGGCCCGGTGGACGAGGTGAACTCGCCCTACCCGATCCCCGAGAAGTTTGCGGCCTTCGGCTTCAACGTCATTGTCATCGACGGGCACGATTTCGACCAGATCGAGGCGGCGTTCGACGCGGCCCGCGCCTGCAAGGGCAAGCCCACGGCGATTATCCAGCACACGGTGAAGGGCAAGGGCGTCTCGTTTATGGAGAACCAGGTTTCCTGGCACGGCACCGCCCCGAACAAAGAGCAGTACGACCAGGCGATGAAAGAACTCGGCGAGACGCTGGCGGCGCTGGAGGGCTGAGCCCGCCGTCCCGGTAGAAAGGAAGGAAAAACATGGCTGACGTGATTAAAAAGGCAACCCGCGAGTCGTACGGCGAAGGGCTGGTTGAACTCGCGAAGGATTACCCGAATCTGGTGGTGCTGGACGCCGACCTCGCGGCCGCGACCAAAACCGGAATTTTTAAGAAGGCCTATCCCGACCGCTTTTTTGACTGCGGGATCGCGGAATCCAATATGATCGGCGTGGCGGCTGGCCTGGCCGCCGCCGGCAAGCAGGTGTTCGCCTCCTCGTTCGCGATGTTTGCGGCCGGCCGCGCGTACGAGCAGGTCCGCAACTCGGTCGGGTACCCCCACCTGAACGTGAAGATCGGCGCGACCCACGCCGGCATCTCGGTGGGCGAGGACGGCGCGACCCACCAGTGCTGCGAGGATATCGCCCTGATGCGCACCATCCCCGGCATGACCATCATCAACCCCGCCGACGATGTGGAAACCAAAAAGGCGATGCGGGCCGCCATGGAAATCAACGGCCCGGTGTATATGCGGTTCGGCCGCCTGGCCGCCCCGATCCTGTTTGACGATTCCTATACGTTTGAGGTGGGCCGGGGCGTGACCCTGACCGAAGGGAAGGACGTGGCCATCATCGCCACCGGCCTCATGGTGTCCGAGGCGTTGGACGCCGCCGCCCAGCTCAAAAACGAGGGGATCGCGGCCCGGGTCATCAACATGGCGACCATCAAGCCGATTGACCGGGAGATCATCATCAACGCCGCCAGGGAAACCGGCGTGATTGTCACGGTGGAGGAGCACAGCATCATCGGCGGCCTGGGCAGCGCCGTGGCGGAAGTGGTCTGCGAGACCGTCCCGGTCCCGGTGGTGCGGGTTGGCGTGAACGATGTGTTCGGCAAGTCCGGCCCGGCGGCGGAGCTGCTCAAGGTGTTCGGCCTGTGCGCGGAGAACATCGTGGCCAAGGCCAAGGAAGCGCTGGCGCTGAAAAAATAAGCCGTACGGTTCGCATGCAAAAAGGCGGGGCGGAAGGAAGCTCCTTCCGCTCCGCCTCTTTTTGTCCGCCTGAATGGCTCTCTCCGCGCCTGCCAGGGGCAGGAAGAAAAAGCATGGGCGGCCGCTTTCCAAAGGGAAGCATATATCCAATAGGAGAAATGCCGGGCACTGCGGCGATGCTGCCCGCGCGTTTACGGGCGGCGGGGCGGCGGGGTAATCCGGTTCAGCGCCCCTATACAGAGGCAGGCCGGCCGCCGTCCCCTCCTGAGGCCGTGAAACTACCCCCGTTTACGGGCGGTTTTGATTTGGATGCTTTTGCGTGGCTATACAGTGGGAAAAGGGAGGGAATACGGAGGAATACGAGGGAATCCGGCGGCCGTCCGTCTTCGCAATCGGGACGGACGGCCGCCGGCAGTGAAAAGGATCGGGCGGTCATCCGCGGAATTCGTCTTTCAGCAGGGAGTACAGGCAGTAGTCGAGGATTTCCCCATTTTTGCACACCCCGGAACGCATCACGCCCTCCAGGGTGAAGCCCGCCTTTTCCAGTACCCGGCGGGAGCCGGCGTTCCGGGCGAAAGGCTCGGCGTAAATCCGCACAATGTCCCACTGCGCGAAGCCAAGGCGACAGATCTCCCGGACGGCGGCGGTCATAATCCCCCGCCCCCAATACGCTTCCCCCAGCCAGTAGCCGAGCTCGGCGCTCCGCCGGTACACATCCCCGCCCCGGGTGAGGGAGATGCTCCCCGCCGCCGCGCCGTCCACCGCGATCACCCGGATGAGTTCCCGGGATTCGTCCGCCCCGCAGCAGAACGCGGCGAAGCTTTCGGCGTCTTCCAGCGTATAGGGGGAGGGGAAAACATCCCGCAGGTTGGCGGCTACTTTCGGGTTGTCGGCGTGGCGGGCGATGGAGGCGGCGTCCTCCAGCGTCCAGCGGCGCAGGCAAAACATGGTCATCGGCCCCTTTCGTTTGATTTTTTCTGCTATGGAAAAAAGAAGGCTGCCGCAGCCCAAAGAGCCGGACAGCCTGGGATATTGCTGCGGGGAAATCGGCGGCTCGCCCAATCCCGGCGTTTTCGTATGCGTTCCCGCCTGCGTTCCTGCATGCGTTTTCGCACGCGTTTTCGCACTGTCTTACGTCCCGCCTCCGTCCCCACGCCGCAGGCAGCGTCAGGAAAGGGCGGGCGCGGGCACCCCCTGCTCCTGCGCCTGGGCGGTGTACAGGGCGTAATACAGCCCGTGCTTCGCCAGCAGCTCGTCGTGGCTGCCTTCCTCCAGAATGCCCTTGTTCCCGATATACAGGATTTTGTCGCAGTTCTTGATGGTGGAAAGGCGGTGGGCGATGATGAAGGAGGTGCGCCCCTTCAGCAGCGCCTGGATGCCTTCCTGGAGGAGCCGCTCGGTTTTGGTGTCGATGGAGGAGGTGGCCTCGTCCAGAATGAGGATCTTGGGATCGGACAGCAGGGTGCGGGCGAAGGCGATCAGCTGCTTCTGCCCCTGGGAGAGCCGGCTGCCCCGCTCGTTCACCTCGGTGTAATAGCCGCGCTCCATCTCCATGATGAAGTCGTGGGCCCTCACGGTCTTGGCGGCCTCCATCACCTCCTGGTCGGTGGCGTCCAGCCGGCCGTACCGGATGTTGTCCATGATGGTGCCGCTGAAGATGAAGCTGTCCTGCAGCATGATCCCCATCTGGGTGCGCAGGGAGTGGAGGGTCACCCGGGAGATGTCGTAGGCGTCGTCCACAATCACCGCGCCGCCGGTGAGGTTGTAAAAGCGGCTGATGAGGTTGACCACCGTGGTCTTGCCCGCGCCGGTGGGGCCGACCAGGGCGATGCTCTGGCCCGCCTCCGCGGTGAAGTTCAGGTGTTCCAGGATGTTGATCCCCGGCTCGTACGCGAAGGTGACGTCGCGGAAGGTCACCTTGCCGCGGATTTCGGGGAGATCCACCGCCCCGGGCAGATCGTCCACCACCACCGGCTCGTCCATGGTTTCAAAGATCCGCTCCAGGTAGGCGATGTTGTTGATGAAGTTGTTGTAGATATTGGCCAGGTTGGTGATCGGCTGCCAGAAGCGGCTGACATAGTTGCCCATGGCCATGATGACGCCGAAGGAGACGAACGCGCCGCCCATCCAGTAGACGCCCGCGATGTACATGACGGTGAACACGATCTGGGTCAGCACCTCGGAGCAGACCCACACCGAGTTGTTGATGTAGATGGCCTTCATCCAGGCCTGGCGGCAGGCCTCCGCCAGCCGGCGCATGATGCCGATGTTCTCCTCCTGCCGGGTGAAAAGCTGGCTGACCCGCACCCCGTCGATGCTCTCGGCCAGGTAGGCGTTGTAGTTGGAGTTTTTGTTGGACTGCTTCTGCCAGGCGCGGCGCTGCCGGGGCTTCAGGTAGAGGATGATCGCCGCAAAGACCGGCAGCCCGGCGATGATAATCCACGAAAGGGTCACGTCGGTGGAGAACATGAACACCACGATGAACAGGATATTCACAATTTCCAGCACCATGTTGATAATCCCGTTGGAGAGCATGTCGGCCACCGAGTTGACGTAGTTGATGACACGCACCAGGATTTTGCCGGCGGGGCGGGAATCGTAGTAGCTGAAGGGGAGCTTCTGCAGGTGGGCGAACAGATCCTCCCGGATATCGTAGATGATGTCCTGGCTGACATGGGCCATGATCCGGGAACGGATGGTGGTGAACACGATGCTGATGAGGGTCAGGCCCACAAAGAAGACGGCGAGCCTTCCGAGCAGGCCGTAATCCTGGTTGGGCACCGCGTCGTCCAGCACCCACTGCATGATTTTGGGCCCGAAAAGGCCCGCGACGCTCGCCAAACCGCTGAGGACGAAGGCGCCGATCATCTTCCATTTATGGCGCTTGATGTACTTGAACGCCCGCTTGAGATGGGAAAAACTGAACGGGGATTCCAGGGTTTCGTCCACGTCGAACTTGTTTCTGGCCATCAGCAGGCACCCCCTTCCGCGGCGGAGGCCGGTGAATCCGGCGCCCCTGGGAAGGGAGCCGCCCCGTCCGCCGGCAGGTCGTTTTGCAGGGCAAAGGTTTCCCAGTAATACCCGTGGTTGCGCAGCAGTTCCTCATGGGTGCCCCGCTCGGCAATTTTCCCGTGCTGCAGCACGAGGATCTGATCCGCGTCCTTGGCGGAGGAAATCCGCTGGGCGATGATGATTTTGGTGCAGGGGAAGGGCAGCTGGCGCAGCTGCTCCTGGATGTACTTCTCGGTCTCCATATCCACCGCGGAGGTGGTGTCGTCCAGCACCAGCACCGACGGGCGGATGGCCATGGCGCGGGCCAGCGCGATCCGCTGCTTCTGCCCGCCGGACAGGCCGACGCCCCGCTCGCCCACGATGGTGTCGTATCCTTCCGGCATCTTGGAGATGAAATCGTCGGCCGCCGCCCGCCGCGCGAAATCGTGGGCGTCCTCCTCGCTCAGGGAGGTGTCGCCGAACGCGACGTTCCCCTCCACCGTATCGGAAAAGAGGAAAACCTCCTGGGTGGCGGTGCCGATCGACCCGCGCAGCTGCTGGAGCTTCCAGCGGCGGACGTCGCAGCCGTCCACCCGGATGCAGCCGTCCTTGACGTCGTAGAACCGGGAAAGCAGGTTGATAATCGTGGTCTTGCCCGAGCCGGTCGGCCCCATGATGGCGAGGGTCTGCCCCGGCTTGACCTCGAAGCTGACGTGATCGAGCACCTTGACCGGGCCGAAGGAGAAGGAAACGTCGTCGAATTCGATATGCCCCTGCATCTTGGGGTGATCCTCGGCGTCGGGGCGGTCGGTGATGAGCGGCCGGCCGTAATAGATTTCGATAATCTTATTGGCCGAGGTGAAGAACCGCTGGATATCGTTCACCAAGTTCCCGAGGTTGCGCATCGGGTTGGCCAGCGCCCAGGCCAGGGAGGTGAAGATGGACAGCCCGCCTGCCGTCAGTTCCCCCCGCATGATGAAGAACCCCCCCAGGAAAATGGTGATGAGGGTCATCAGGTTGGCCAGGGTTTCGATAAACGGGTAAAAGGTCAGCCAGAGCTTGTTGATAGACAGGTTGGCGTCCCGGTAGTCCTTGTTCTTCTCGTGGAAGCGCTCCCGCTCATAATCCTCCCGGGTAAAGGCCTTCACCACCCGGTTGCCCGCGATATTTTCCTGGGCGGCCGTGTTCATGTCGGCCAGGCGGTCCCGCATGGCCACAAACCGCGGGTGCACCATCCTGGAGTACACCTTGGTGATGATCATCAGCAGGGGGGTGACCGCCAGCAGCGCCAGGGTGAGCTGCCAGTTGACAAAGAAGAAGAAAATCAGGGTAGAGGTGAACATGACCACGCAGTCCACTATCTGATAACACAGGTAGGAGAGGAAATGCCGGCACCAGTCCAGATCGCCGGAAAGCCGGGTCATCAGGTCGCCGGTCCGGTTCCGGTCAAAAAAGGAGCTTTCCTGATACTGCAGCGCCTCAAACAGGCGGATGCGCAGGTTGTAAATCACGTGCTGGGAGGACTTTTCGAAAAAGACGATCATTACAAACCGCATGCCGAGCCGGGCAAGCTGAACCGCCATCATCCCGACCAGCAGGGGGATGAGGGGATCGGCGTTCTGTGCCATGATGACATCGTTGATAAGCAGGGATGTCAGATACGGGTTGATCAGCAGCATGGTGCTGGTTACCGCGGACAAAACCAGGGCGACCGCGAACATGACGCGGTATTTCTTTCCCATGTTCTTCCACAGCCATCGTATTGGGAACATGACGCCACCGTCCCTTCCTGCAAACACAGGTTTTTTCTATTCGGCCGTTTACTGAATGCAGGAACATTATACCGAATCGGCAAAAAAAAGATACCCTTTTGCGGCGAAAAGATATATGAATTTTTGGCTGCAATTTTGGAGGAATCATGCATTCTCCTCCGCCACCCGGCTGCAAAGCGCCGCAAGGTCGGCCAGCGTCTCGATTTTCCCGGCCTCCGCCCGGAACCCGGCCGCCCCCCGCAGGCCCCGCATATACCAGGCCGCGTGCTTGCGCGCTTCCCGCAGGGCGACCCGCTCGCCCTTGAGCCGGGCCGCTTCGGTTATTTGCCGCAGCAGCACCTCCATGCGCCGGGAGACCGGCGGGGCGGGCAGCAGGACGCCGTGGGTGAGGTAGGCCTCAATCTGGGAAAAAATCCAGGGGGCGCCGAGCGCGCCCCGCCCCACCATCACCAGGTCGCAGCCGGTCTGCTCGTACAGCGCGGCGGCGGCTTGGGGGGAATCCACGTCCCCGTTCCCGATCACCGGGATTGCGACCGCCTGCTTGACCTGGCGGATGATCTCCCAGTCCACCGGCGGGGCGTACATCTGGTCCCTGGTGCGGCCGTGGACGGTGACCGCGGCGGCCCCGCCGGCCTCCACCGCCTGCGCGACCTCCACGGCGTTGATTTCGGAGGAAGAATAGCCCTTGCGGATCTTGGCGGTGACCGGCACCGGCACCGCCCCGGCGACGGCGGCGACGATCCGGCGGCAGAGATCGGGATCCCGCATCAGGGCGCTGCCGCAGTGGTTCCCCGCGATTTTGGGGGCCGGGCAGCCCATGTTGATGTCGATGACGTCCGGCCGGTACCGCATCGCCCGCTCCGCGGCCCGGGCCATGGTGTCCGGATCGTCCCCGAACAGCTGGACGGCGGCCGGGCGCTCCGCCTCGTCCAGCTCCAGCAGTTCGCCGCTTTTTTTGTCCTCGAAGCAGAGGCCCTTGCTGCTGACCATCTCGCCCACCACGTAGGCCGCGCCGAAATCCACGCAGAGCTTGCGGAACGCGCGGTCCGCCACCCCCGCCATCGGCGCGAGCGCGGCGCGCCCGGTAATCTCCGCCGTCCCAATCCGCATGACCGTTTCCTCCTTGCCGTCCCGTCCGCCCCTCCCTTCCCGCAAAGCGGCGCGGGCCGGGGCTGTACCGAATTGTTCTATTATACCGGACGGCGGGGGAATAATCAATCCGTCCCGCCGGGTAAATTCCGGGAAAGGATTGGTTTCCGGCGGAAATAATGGTATACTATTCTTCCAGGCATCTGGGCAGGCGCGCAAGCGCGCACAGAGCGGGCGCCGGCAGGATATCCGGCCGCCCCGACCAGCAAAGAGGAGGAACCGCTATGCGGCTTTTATTGCTCGACGGCAACAGCATCGTCAACCGCGCGTTCTATGGGGTGAAGCTGCTGTCCACCAAGGACGGCCGGTACACCAACGCGCTGTTCGGTTTTTTGAATATCCTGCAGAAGCTGCGGGACGACGTCCAGCCCGACGGGATTGCGGCGGCGTTCGACCTGCACGCCCCCACCTTCCGCCACCAGAAATACGCCGAGTACAAGGCGGGCCGGAAGGGGATGCCGGAGGAACTGCGGGAGCAGATGCCGGTGCTCAAGGAGCTGCTCACCCTGCTGGGGATCCGGGTGGTGGAAAAGGAGGGGTACGAGGCGGACGACATCCTCGGCACCCTTTCGGACGCGGCAAAGGAGCAGGGCGCGCCCTGCTACATCGCGACGGGGGACCGGGATTCCCTCCAGCTGGTGCGGGAGGGGGTCACCGTCCTGCTGGCCGGCACCAAAATGGGCCGGCCGGAAACCACCGTGTTCGACGTGGCCGCCATCCGGGAGAAATACGGGCTGGAGCCGGACCAGCTCATCGACCTGAAAGCCCTCATGGGGGACGCGAGCGACCACATCCCCGGCGTGCCGGGGGTGGGGGAGAAGACGGCGCTCGACCTGATGCACCGCTTCGGCTCGCTGGACGCGATTTACCGGGACCTCGACGCCCTGGACATCCGGGACACCCTGCGGCAGAAGCTGCGGGCCGGGGAGGAGTCCGCCCGGCTGAGCCGGTGGCTCGGCACCATCTGCCGGGACGTCCCGATCGAGCGGGGGATGGAGCAGTATAGGCTGGCCCCCGTGCAAAGGGAGAAGCTCGCGGCCCGCATGGCCGATCTGGAACTGTTTAAGCTCATGGAGAAATGGGGCCTCAGCGCCCTGAACGCGGAGCAGGCCCCCGCCGCGGCGGAGGAAGCCGCGCCTCCCGCCCCGATTGCGGCGGAGGGGGAGGAAGCGCTGCCCGACCTGTTCGCGGATATGGAGAAAACCCGGGCGCTGGACGGCGTGGCCCGGCTGGAAGAGGGGAAAGTTGCCGGCTTTGCCGCCGCGTTCGGCGGCCGGGCGGCGGATATCCCCGCCTCGGCCCCGGGGTTTGAGCGCCTGCTCGGCTGCTGGGAAGACCCGTCCGTCGCCAAACGGACGGAAGACGCCAAGCCGCTGTTTTCCGCCCTGCTGAAAATGGGGCGGACCCCGCAGGGGACGGTGATGGACACCATGCTCGCCGGGTACCTGCTCAACCCCCTGGCGTCGGATTACTCCCTGCCCCGTTTGGCGCAGGAATACGCCGTGGCGGTCCCCGCGATGGCGGGGGAAGGCGGGGAGGCAGAGGGGCCGGTTTCGCCAGCCGGGCGCGCCGCCATGCTCCCCGCGGTGGCAGACCGGCTGGCGGCGGAAGTGGAAGGACAGGGGATGGGCCGCCTCCTGCGGGAGGTGGAAATCCCGCTGGCGCTGGTGCTCGCCGATATGGAGAACATCGGCTTCGAGGCGGACGGGGCCGGCATCGCCGAATTCGGCGCAGTGCTGGAGAGCCGGATTGACGATATCCAGCGGGCGATTTACGAATCGGTGGGGTATGAATTCAACCTCAACTCCCCCAAGCAGCTGGCCAAGGCGCTGTTTGAGGACCTGGGCCTGCCGGCGAAGAAAAAGACCAAATCGGGCTATTCCACCAACGCCGAGGTGCTGGAATCCCTGCGGGACGCCCACCCCGCGGTGTCGATGCTGCTGGATTACCGCACCCTGGCCAAACTCAAGTCCACCTACTGCGACGGGCTGCTCAAGGTCATCGGCCCGGACGGGCGGATCCATTCCTCCTTCAACCAGGCCGAGACCCGCACCGGCCGGATCTCCTCCGCCGAACCCAACCTGCAGAATATCCCGGTGCGGCAGGAACTGGGGCGGGAGCTGCGCCGTTTCTTCCGCGCGAGGGAGGGCTGGGTGCTCTGCGACGCGGACTATTCCCAGATTGAGCTGCGGGTGCTCGCGCATATGGCGCAGGACGCGGTGATGATCGAGGCGTTCAACACCGGCGCCGACATCCACCGGATCACCGCCTCCCAGGTGTTCGGCGTGCCGGAGGAAATGGTCACCCCGCTGATGCGCTCCCGCGCCAAGGCGGTGAATTTCGGTATCGTCTACGGCATCGGGGCGCACTCCCTTTCCCAGGACATCGGCGTCTCCTACGGGGAGGCGAAGCAGTATATCGACAGCTATCTCGCCCATTACGGCGGGGTGGCGAGGTTCATGGACCGGATGATCGAAACGGCCAAGGAATGCGGGTATGCCCAGACCCTTTTCGGCCGCCGGCGCCCCCTGCCGGAATTAAAGGCCTCCAACGCCGTCACCCGGTCGTTCGGGGAGCGGGTGGCCCGGAACATGCCGATCCAGGGCACCGCCGCCGACATCATCAAAATCGCGATGGTGCGGGTCCACCGGCGGCTGCGGGAGGAAGGGCTCCGCTCCCGCCTGATCCTCCAGGTGCACGACGAACTGATTGTCGAAGCGCCGGAGGACGAGTCCGCCCGCGCCGCCCGGATCCTCCAGGAGGAGATGGAGGCCGCCGCCGACCTTTCGGTCCGGCTCGCCGTGGACGTGAACGTGGGCAGGACATGGTATGACGCGAAGGGCTGAGCCCCTTTCCCGGGAGGGGGTTTCCGGGGATGCATTTATAATAAGGTTAAATAAAAGGAGAGAAAGCCCGTGGAAATCCGGGAATTGACGAAGGAAGACATGCCCGCGCTGGCGGTCCTGTACCGCGCGTTCTGGGAGGAGGATTCCGACCCCGCGGCGATGGGAAAGCAGCTGGAGGCCATGCACGCTGAAGGCGGCGTCCTGGTGCTGGGCGCCTTTGAGGGCGGGGAGCTGCGCGGCTCGGTAACCGGCTATTTCTGCCGGGACCTGTACGGGGACTGCCGCCCCTTCCTCCTGGTGGAAAACATGGCGGTGGCGGCTTCCGCCCGCCGCACGGGCGTCGGCCGGCGGCTGCTCGGGGAGCTGGAACGCCGCGCGGAAGAGGCCGGCTGCTCCCAGATGCTGCTGGTGACGGAATCCGGCCGGACGGGGGCCCACCGGTTTTACGAGGCAATGGGCTTCGGGCGGGGGACCCACAGCGGCTTTAAAAAGGTGCTGAGCGCCGGGCGGCGCCATGGAAAGGAAAGCGAAAACGGATGACGGTTTTGTTTGTCTGCACAGGAAACACCTGCCGCAGCCCGATGGCGGCGGCCCTGCTCCGCCGCGCGCTTGACAAGCGCGGCCGGTCGGATATAATAGTGGAGAGCGCGGGCTTGGCGGCCGACGGATCGCCGGCGAGCGAAAACGCGGTTTCGGCAATGCGGGAATGGGGGCTGGATCTGTCCGGCCATCTCTCCCGCCCGGTGACCCCCGCCCTCCTGAAGGAGGCGGACGTGATCGCGGTCATGAGCCCCTCCCATGCGCTGGGCGCCCTCTCGCTGGGGGCCGCCCCGGAAAAGCTGCGGGTGCTGCAGATCCCCGACCCCTACGGCGGGGACCTGGAAGCCTACCGCCGCACCCGCGGCGCGCTGGAGCAGGCGGCCCAGGCGCTGGCGGAAGAACTCTGCGGGCCAGGAGGCGAGGGCTGCCCCGGCAGTCCCGGCTGTTGAAACAGTCCCGGCTGCCCCGGAAGCGATGACAGCGGGGGCGGCGAAGGCAGCACGGGCAGCTGAAGCAGTTCCCGGCCGGTAAGGGCCGGCGGGGGCGCAGGCCCCATCAAAGGAACGGAGCGCCCGCTGAAGGGCGAAGCCGCCGGAAGGCAAAAGCTGCCGGAAGGCAAAAGCTGCCGGAAGGCAAAAGCTGCCGGAAGGCAAAAGCCGCCAGAAGGCGGCGGAAAGGATTTTTCATGGACGAACATCGATGTACCCCCCCGGCGGGGATTTCGATCACCCCAATGCACGCCGATCATCTGGAGGATCTGGCGGATATGGAGAGCGCGGCGTTCTCCCGCCCCTGGTCGTATGAGGCGCTGGCGGAGGAACTCCAGAACCCCCTCGCGGTGTTTTACGTGGCGGAGGATGTAGACGCGGAAAGCGCCGTGGGCTATATCGGGATGCACCATATCCTGGACGAAGGCTATATCACCAGCCTGGTGGTCCACCCCGGCCGCCGGCGGGAGGGGATCGCCTCCGCGCTGCTGCAGGAGGCGGTGGATTACGGCGAGAGCCACGATCTCCGGCGGATTACGCTGGAGGTGCGGGTATCCAACGCGCGGGCGATCGCGCTGTACGAGAAGTTCGGCTTCGAGCGGGACGGCGTCCGCCCCGGCTTCTATGATTCCCCCAAAGAGGACGCGGCGATATACTCGCTGTATTTTTGATGAGTTAATAAACAAATTGGAGGAGGCTGCGGTATGCCGCATGTACAGGTAAAGCTCTGGCCCGGCCGGACGGAGGAGCAGAAAAAGGCGCTGGCCGAGAAGATTGTCGCCGCCGTGAAGGAAACCATGGGGGCGACCGACGACTATATCACCGTGGGGATTGAGGACGTCCCGGCCTCCGAATGGCCGAAAACGGTATACAAACCGGAAATTCACGACAAAATCGACAAGCTGTATAAAAAGCCGGGCTACTTTTACAGTGAAGAGGAAATGAACGGCTGAGCAGCGGCCGTGGAACCGCTCGTTTCCCGGGCGGGCTTTTGCGGGCCATGCGGATGGCCCGCATTTTGCATCCGGCGGGGGAGGCCCTCCGGCAGGAGCGGGCGTCCCGGAGGCGTTCTGCGGAGCGGGCCTCCTGCGCCCCGGCGTTCCGCTTCCCGCGCGGCGGGCCGGCTTATCGCGGGCCGGCGCCGGCCCGGACGGGGGACGCCCTCGTTAATAGCCTGCCCCACCCATTCCCGGGTGGGGCAAGCCGCCGGCAGAGGGAGGCTGAGCCATACGGCGGGCCGTCCACGGGCAGGGGGCAGGCTGCCAGGCTCCCCGGCCCGGCGAAAGGAAGGGTTATCATGAAAATTCTCGCAATCGAATCCTCCTGCGACGAAACCGCCGCCGCGGTGGTGGAGGACGGGCGGCGGGCGCTTTCGAATGTCGTCGCTTCCCAGGTGGAGGAGCATAAGCTGTACGGCGGCGTCGTGCCGGAAATCGCCAGCCGCCGGCATGCGGAGGCGATCTCCGGCGTGGTGCGGCAGGCGCTGGAGGAAGCGGGCACCCCCCTTTCCGCTGTGGACGCGGTGGCGGTGACCTACGCGCCGGGGCTCATCGGCGCGCTGCTGGTGGGGGTGAACTTCGCCAAGGGGCTGTCCCTGTCCGCCGGCCTGCCGCTGATCCCGGTGCACCATCTCCGCTCCCACATTGCGGCGAACTACCTCGCCCACCCGGAGCTGGAGCCGCCCTTCCTCTGCCTGGTGGTGTCGGGCGGGCACAGCCATATCGTCCGGGTGGAGGACTACACCCGCTTCACCGTCCTGGGCCGCACCCGGGACGACGCGGCGGGGGAATGCTACGACAAGGCCGCCCGCGCCATGGGGATGCCCTATCCCGGCGGCGTCCACCTGGACCGCCGGGCCGCCGCGGGGGATCCCGGCCGGTACCGCCTGCCCCACCCGCGGGTGGAGGGGAAGGACGGCGCCCCCTGCTACGATTTCAGCTTTTCGGGGCTCAAGACGGCGGTGATCAACCTCCTGCACAACGCGGCCCAGAAGGGGGAGGAGGTCGCCGTCGACGATCTGTGCGCCTCCTTCCAGAAAACGGCGGTGGACATGCTGGCCGGCAACACCCTGCGCGCGGCGGAGGATACGGGGGAGGGCACCATCGTCCTGGCCGGGGGGGTGTCCGCCAATTCCGGCCTGCGGGCCCGCATGCAGGAGGAATGCCGCCGCCGCGGGTACCGGCTGTATGCGCCGCCCCTCTCCCTTTGCGGGGACAACGCCGCCATGGTGGGGGCGCAGGCGTATTACGAGTTCCTGGCGGGGAACACGGCGGGGCTGGACCTGAACGCCTGCGCCACTATGCCGATCGAACGGGCGGAATTTTAGCCCCGCCCCCGGATTTTGCAGGACGCCGCGCTTTCTAAAGCAGTTTTAACACTTCTCTGTTAAAGAATTATCAAAATATTCACATTTTCCGTATTGCGTAATGAACGGGAAATGGACTATAATAGCATTTGATAGCGAAAAATTTCCCGCAGGGGGTTGACCGGTTCCTTCCGGGGCCGGGTCGGAAAGGAGATAGAAAAGACATGACCAACAACAAGTCCATCCTCGACTGGATCAAGGAAAAAGCCGAGTTGGTTCAGCCGGACAATATTGTGTGGATCGACGGGTCGGAGAAGCAGCTGGACGAGCTGCGCGCCGAGGCCTGCCGCACCGGCGAGATGATCAAGCTCAACGAGGAGAAGCTGCCGGGCTGCTATTACCACCGCACCGCGGTCAACGATGTCGCCCGGGTGGAGGATCGCACCCTGATCTGCTCCCGCAAGGAAGAGGACGCCGGCCCCACCAACCACTGGAAGGATCCGCAGGAAGCGTATAAGATGCTGTACGACATCGCCCGCGGCAGCTACAAGGGCCGCACGATGTACGTCATTCCCTATTCGATGGGCCCGGTCGGATCCCCCTTCTCCAAGGCGGGCATTGAGCTGACCGACTCCATCTACGTCGTGCTGAACATGAGCATCATGACCCGGGTGGGCCAGAAGGTGCTGGACGTGCTGGGCGACAGCAACGACTGGGTGCGCGGCCTGCACTGCAAGTGCAACGTGGATCCGGACAACCGCTGGATCTGCCAGTTCCCGGAGGACAACACCATCATCTCGGTTAACTCCGCCTACGGCGGCAACGTGCTGCTGGGCAAAAAGTGCTTTGCGCTGCGCATCGCGTCCTACCAGGGCAAGAACGAGGGCTGGCAGGCCGAGCATATGCTCATCCTCGGGGTGGAGAACCCGCAGGGCGAAGTGAAATACATCTGCGCCGCCTTCCCGTCCGCCTGCGGCAAGACCAACCTGGCCATGCTCATCCCGCCGGAAGGCTACCGCAAGAAGGGCTATAAGGTCTGGTGCGTGGGCGACGACATCGCCTGGATCCGCAAGGGCGCCGACGGCCGTCTGTACGCCATCAACCCGGAAAACGGCTTCTTCGGCGTAGCCCCCGGCACCAACATGAAGTCCAACCCCAACGCGCTGATTTCCACCCAGAAGGGCACCATCTTCACCAACGTCGCCCGCAGCCTGGACGACAACACCGTCTGGTGGGAAGGCCTGGACAAGAACCCGCCCGTCAACGCCGAAGAGTGGACCGGCAACAAGGTCAACGGGCCGGAATACATCGCCGAAGGCAAGAAGCTGGCCCATCCCAACAGCCGCTTCACTGCGCCGGCGGTCAACTGCCCCTGCCTGAGCAAGGAATTTGAGAACCCGCAGGGCGTGCCGATTTCCGCGTTCGTATTCGGCGGCCGCCGTGCGAAGCTGGCCCCGCTGTGCTACCAGTCCCGCGACTGGAACAACGGCGTGTTCGTCGGCTCGATCATGGCTTCCGAAACCACCGCCGCGGCCGCGGGCGCCGTGGGCGTCGTCCGCCGCGACCCGATGGCGATGCTGCCCTTCTGCGGCTACAACATGGGCGACTACTGGCAGCACTGGATCGATATCGGCGCGGGCCTCGACCCGGATAAGGCGCCGAAGATCTTCAACGTCAACTGGTTCCGCAAGGACGACGACGGCAACTTCCTGTGGCCGGGCTTCGGCGACAACCTCCGCGTGCTGGAGTGGATCCTCAAGCGCTGCGACGGCGAGGTCGACGCGCAGGAGACCGCCATCGGCTACATCCCCTATGCCAAGGACATCGACATCGAAGGGCTGGAAGGCGAAGTTTCCGAGGAATCGCTGGAGAAGATCCTGGATGTGGACAAGGACCTCTGGGCGCAGGAAGCCGACGGCATCGCGGAATTCTACCAGAAGTTCGGCGACAAGCTGCCGAAGGAACTGGAGCATCAGCTCGCGATCCTGAAGGAAAACCTGAAGAAATAAGCGGCCGAAAGGCGAGAAAAATCCCCCGTGCACTGCACGGGGGATTTTTTGTCTGTTTATTCGCCGTATTCGCCCTCCGGGGCCGGATTACTGCCCGTCCTCTGCAGCGCTTCGGCGGCCGCGAGGAGCACCTCCAGGTCGCGGGCGGGGAGGGCGTCCACCAGGCGGCGGAGCTTGGCCCGGGTTTCCTGCCCGTCGGCCCGTTCGGGGAACAGGAGTGCATCCAGCGACAG
>CAJFGS010000039.1 GCA_904377855.1 Candidatus Avimonas merdigallinarum | reverse complement strand
CTGGCCGCCGAACTGGGCCTTGCCGCCCAGAGGCTGCTGGGTGACCAGGGAGTAGGGGCCGGTGGAACGGGCGTGGATCTTATCGTCGACCAGGTGATGGAGCTTGAGGAAGTACATATACCCCACGGTGACGGGGCTGTCGAACGGCTGGCCGGTCCGGCCGTCGTACAGGATGGTCTTGCCGTCCCGCCGCTTGCCGGCTTCCTCCAGCATCTCCTGGATATCCTCTTCGTGCGCGCCGTCGAATACCGGCGTCATCACCTTATAGCCCAGCGCCGCGGCCGCATAGCCGAGGTGGACCTCCAGCACCTGCCCGATGTTCATACGGGAAGGCACGCCCAGGGGGTTGAGCACGATATCCAGCGGGGTGCCGTCCGGCAGGAAGGGCATATCCTCGCTGGGCAGGATGCGGGAGACGACGCCCTTGTTCCCGTGGCGGCCGGCCATCTTGTCGCCCACGCTGATTTTGCGCTTCTGGGCGATGTAGCAGCGGACCACCATATTGACGCCGGGGCTGAGCTCGTCGCAGTTCTCCCGGGTGAACACCTTCACGTCCACGATGATGCCGTACTCGCCGTGGGGCACCTTCAGGGAGGTGTCCCGCACCTCGCGGGCCTTTTCGCCGAAGATGGCGCGCAGCAGCCGCTCCTCGGCCGTCAGCTCGGTCTCGCCCTTCGGGGTGACCTTGCCGACCAGGATGTCGCCCGAGCGGACCTCGGCCCCGATGTGGATAATGCCCCGCTCGTCCAGATCCTTGAGCGCGTCCTCGCCCACGTTGGGGATGTCGCGGGTGATCTCCTCCGGCCCGAGCTTGGTGTCGCGGGCCTCGATCTCGTATTCCTCGATGTGGATGGAGGTAAACACGTCGTCCCGCACGATCTTTTCGTTGATGAGGACCGCGTCCTCGTAGTTGTAGCCCTCCCAGGTCATGAAGCCGATGAGGACGTTCTTGCCCAGCGAGATTTCGCCGTTGCAGGTGGAGGGGCCGTCCGCCACCACTTCGGCCTTTTCGACATGCTGGCCATAGGACACCACCGGGCGCTGGTTGATGCAGGTGCCCTGGTTGGAGCCCTTGAACTTAATCATATGGTAGGTGTCCAGCCCGCCGTCCGAATCCCGGCGGATGATCACCCGGTCGGCGGACACGGCGGTGACGGTGCCGGCGTTCTTCGCGATCACGGCCACGCCCGAGTCCACCGCCGCCTTGTATTCCATGCCGGTGCCGACGATCGGGGATTCGGTTTTGAGCAGCGGCACCGCCTGCCGCTGCATGTTGGAGCCCATGAGCGCGCGGTTGGCGTCGTCGTTTTCCAGGAAGGGGATCATCGCCGTCGCCACCGAAACCATCATCTTCGGGGAAACGTCCATATAGTCGATGCGCTCCGGCTCAATTTCCAGGAACTCGCCCCGGAAGCGGGCGTTGACCCTGGTGCGGGCAAAGCGGCCCTGCTCGTCCAGCGGCTCGTTCGCCTGGGCGACGATGTAGTCGTCCTCCACGTCGGCGGGCATGTACACCACTTCGTCGGTCACGACGCCGGTTTCCTTGTCCACCTTGCGGAAGGGGGCCTCCACAAAGCCGTATTCGTTGATGCGCGCATAGGTCGCCAGATAGGAGATAAGGCCGATGTTCGGGCCTTCCGGCGTCTCGATCGGGCACATGCGGCCATAGTGGCTGTAATGCACGTCGCGGACCTCAAACCCGGCGCGGTCACGGGACAGGCCGCCGGGGCCGAGGGCCGAAAGGCGGCGCTTGTGGGTCAGTTCGGCCAGCGGGTTGGTCTGATCCATGAACTGGGACAGCGGGGAGGAGCCAAAGAACTCCTTGATCGCCGCCACCACCGGGCGGATGTTGATCAGCGCCTGCGGGGTGATGACGTCCATATCCTGGGCCTGCAGGGTCATGCGCTCGCGGATGACCCGCTCCATGCGGGAAAAGCCGATGCGGAACTGGTTCTGGAGCAGCTCGCCCACCGAACGGATGCGGCGGTTGCCCAGATGGTCGATATCGTCGGTGGTCCCCACATCATGCGCCAGGCAGTTGAGGTAGTTGATGGTGGCGAGGATATCGTCGATGATGATGTGCTTGGGGACCAGCTCGTCCGCCCGCTGGCGGATGGCTTCCTTCCGGGCTTCCTCGTCGTCGGTGCTCTCCAGGATTTCCCGGAGCACCGAGAAGCGGACATGCTCCCGGATCCCCAGTTCCTCCACGTCGAAATCGACGTAGGTGCGGATGTCCACCATGCCGTTGGAGATCACCTTGACCTCGCGGGTCTCGTCGTGCTCTTCGACCGCCACATAGGCGACCATGACGCCGGCGTTCTCGATTTCCAGCGCCCGGGCGCGGTCGATCATCTCGCCGGCCTCGGCCATCACTTCGCCGGTCATGGGGTTGACGACCGGGCGGCTCAGGCGGCAGCCGGCCAGCCGGTTGGCAATCCCCAGCTTTTTATTGTATTTATACCGGCCGACGCGGGAAAGATCGTAGCGGCGGTCGTCGAAAAACAGGCTTTCCAGATGTTGCTGGGAGTTCTCCACCGTCAGCGGCTCGCCCGGGCGGAGCTTGCGGTACACCTCCAGCAGCGCTTCCTCGGTGTTCTTGGTGATATCCTTTTCAATGGTCGCCTTGATCCGCTCGTCCTCCCCGAAGAAGTCGAGCAGTTCGGCATCGGAGCCGAGGCCGAGCGCCCGCACGAACACCGTCACCGGGATCTTTCGGTTTTTATCGATCCGCACGTAGAACACGTCGGAGGAATCGGTCTCGTATTCCAGCCAGGCGCCGCGGTTCGGGATCACCGTGGCGTTGTACAGCTTTTTGCCGGTGGTGTCGTAGGTCATGCCGTAATACACGCCGGGGGAGCGGACCAGCTGGGAGACGATTACCCGCTCCGCGCCGTTGATGACAAAGGTGCCGCTGTCGGTCATGAGCGGGAAATCGCCCATGAAAACCTCGGACTCCTTGATTTCGCCCGTCTCCTTGTTCAGCAGGCGCGCCTTGACCCGCAGCGGCGCGGCATAGGTCACGTCCCGCTCCTTGCACTCCTCCACGGTATACTTCGGCGTGTCGTCCAGGCGGTAGTCCACAAATTCGAGCACTAGCTTCCCGGTATAATCCTGCACGGCGGCGACGTCCTGGAAGACCTCCCGGAGCCCTTCGTCCAGGAACCATTGGTACGAATTCTTCTGCACCTCGATCAGGTTCGGCATGTCCAAAACCTCGTTGATTTTGGAGAAGCTCATGCGGGTATTGTTTCCCAGCTTCACCGGTTTGACATTCGCCATAGGCTCGATCACTCCTGTTTTCATATTTCCATGTTCATCGAAAACGGCCTCGGGGCGGCCGGAAGGGGCCGCCAAATTTCTTGCACAAAAGGCTTGAAAATTTCAGCAAACTATGCTATACTTTTTTCGGTTATAGGGATACCTCTCCATGATTGTGCAGTATATTATAATACACCTTAACTTTCCAGTTGTCAATTGCTATTTGCAAATTGGCGGCTTTTTTTCTGCTTTTTTGGAAAAATACGCTCTTTTCCGGCCAAAAACTCCCGGCAGGCCCGGTTTCCTCCCCCGCCGCCCCGCGGCTCCTTCCACGCCGGCCGGTTCGGAACACGTGGAGGCGTTGTTTGATTCTCGCCGAAACGGCCCGCCTCCCACTGCCCGGGAGAGGGCTCCGCGGGCCGGCAGTTCCGTCCAAAAAGAGAGCCCTCCCCCCGCCGCCTGGCGGAAGAGGGGCGCCCCCGCAAAATAACAGCGCCGGCGGCTTCCTTTGAGAAGGGAAAGCCGCCGGCGCTGTTATTTTTATTCTTCTTAACTATGTATTGCCGTATCAATACCGTTCCAGGTACCGGTCAATCTCCCATTGGGTGACCCGGATTTTGTACTCGTTCCATTCCTCGCTCTTATGCTCCACATACTTGCCGAAGATATGCCCGCCGAGGGTTTCCCGGACCAGTTCGTCCTTTTTCATGGCCCGCACCGCTTCCTTCAGGTTGGAGGGCAGGCTCTCAATCCCGCGTTCCTCCCGCTCGTCCTCGGTCAGCTCGAAGATATTCCCGTCGGTGGAGCAGGGGGGCTTCAGCCCGCGGCGGATGCCGTCCAGCCCGGCGGCCAGGCAGAGGGCCAGGGTCAGATAGGGGTTGGCGGAGGGATCGGGGCTGCGCAGTTCCAGGCGGGTGCCCATCCCGCGGGAGGCCGGCACCCGGATGAGGGGGCTGCGGTTGCTGGCCGACCACGCGATATACACCGGCGCCTCATAGCCGGACACCAGCCGCTTGTACGAATTGACCAGCGGGTTGGTCACCGCCGTCATGCCGCGGATATGCCCCAGGAGCCCGGCGATAAAGCTGTACGCGGTCTCGCTCAGCCCGAGTTCGCCGTCCGGATCAAAGAAGGCGTTCTGGTCCCCCTTCATCAGGGACATGTTGACATGCATCCCGCTGCCCGCACGCCCGAAAATCGGCTTGGGCATGAACGTGGCGTACATGTTGTGCTGGTGCGCAATGGTCTTGACCGCCAGCTTGAAGGTCATGATATTGTCCGCCGCGGAGAGCGCATCGTCGTATTTGAAGTCGATCTCGTGCTGGCCGTTGGCCACCTCGTGGTGGGAGGCTTCAATCTCAAAGCCCATTTCCTCCAGGGTCAGGCACATATCCCGGCGGGCGTGCTCGCCCAGATCGGTCGGCCCGAGTTCAAAATACGCGCCGCGGTCCTGCGTGCGGGTGGTGGGGTGGCCGTCCTCGTCGTTGTTGAACAGGAAAAACTCGCACTCCGGCCCGACGTTGAAACCGCTGAAGCCCATCGCCTGCGCCTCCCGCAGCACCTTTTTCAGCAGGCCGCGGGGATCCCCTTCAAACGGGGTGCCGTCCGGCTTGTACACGTCGCAGATCAGGCGGGCCACCTTGTTGGTATCGTCGTACCAGGGGAAAATGAGGAACGTATCCAGATCCGGATACAGATACATATCCGATTCCTCGATCCGCACAAACCCCTCGATGGAGGAGCCGTCGAACATGCACTTGTTATCCAGCGCCTTTTCCAGCTGGCTGGCGGTAATCGCGATATTCTTAAACGCCCCGAAAATGTCGGTAAACTGCAGACGGATGAACCGTACGTTCTCTTCCCGCACAATGCGGACGATGTCTTCCCGCGTGTACTTTGCCATGCGATGTTTCCCCCTTGGTGAAATCAAACCGTTTTTTCGGCCCATTCAAGCAGCCGGCGGCCACGCCGCCTCCCGCTTATCTGGTACATTATCGCATTGGACGGGGCTCTTTGTCAAGCGGGGCCGGCGGGAATATTCCCTTTCCCGCGCACATACGGTAAAAAAGGGCCCTGCCGGCCGTCGGAACCCGCCCGCCGGCCAAAAAAGCGTTGACGGCCGGCTGCAAATGCCGTATGATAGAAGTCCCGGCCGCCCGGCGGCCGGCGGAATCTGCCGGCTTTGCCGCCGGCGCCCCGAAAGGCTGGATTTTTTGATGGATATTCTCACGCTGCTGTTCATTGCCGTTGGCCTATCCATGGACGCGTTTGCCGTCTCGGTCAGCAGCGGCATGATCCTGTGCCATACCAAAATTCGCCGCGTGCTGAAGATCGCGGCGAGCTTCGGCCTTTTCCAGGGGCTGATGCCGCTGATAGGATACACCATCGCCCGCACCTTTGCCGACAAGATCGAGGCGGTCGACCACTGGATCGCCTTCCTCCTGCTGGCCTTCGTGGGCGGGAAGATGCTGTGGGAGGCGCTGCGGGGCGGCGAGGAGGAATGTCCCCACGGCGATCCCTGTTCCTGGAAGAACCTTCTGGTGATGTCGGTCGCCACCAGCATCGACGCCCTGGCGGTAGGCGCTTCCTTCGCGGTCATGCCCAGGGAGGGGCTGCTGGGCCCCGCCTTCGGCTATCTTTTGTGCTGCGCCGTCATCGCGGTGGTCACCTTCCTGCTATGTATTGCCGGGGTGGAGGTAGGCTGCCGCTTCGGCAACCGCTTTGGGAAAAAAGCGGAGATCGCCGGGGGCATCGTCCTGATTGCCATCGGCCTGAAAATCCTGCTGGAGCACACCGTATTCGCCTGACGGCGGCACGGCCGTTTCCGCCCAATCTTGACAAACGCGCCCGCGGGAATCCTCCCGCGGGCGCTTGCTTTTCCTATTCCTTAGGGAATTTCCCCCGCTCAAATACCTCCCGGAAACGGTCGGCCAGGCCGGAGTACTCGTTGTTCGCCAGGATATACTCCTGCCCCCGGCGGCCCATCGCTTCCCGCTCCGAAGAGGGGAGTTCCGCCAGGCGGAGCGCCGCTTCGGCGACGGCATGGCTGTCTTCCGGCGGGATGGACAGGCCGCAGCCGGCTTCCGCCACCATGTCGTTGCCCACCTCGCCCGCAAAAAGGATCGGTTTGCCCGCCATCATATAGTCCATCAGCTTGTTGAGGCTGATGCCGTAGCGATAAAGGGGGCTTCTCTGCAGCCCAACGTACAGCGCGTCAAACTGGGCAAGAAGGGCGGGGATGTCCGCCTTTTTAACCGGCGGGAGGAACTCGACGTTTTCCGTAACCCCCAGCTCTTCCGCCTTTTTCATCAGCCGTTCCTTTTCAACGCCCTGGCCGACCAGGATCAGCTTCAGCTTTTTCCCCCGCCATTCCTGCCCGGCCTCGATGCAGGTATCCAGTGCGTTGGAAAGGGCGTGCCCGCCGGCATAGCCTATCAGGAACCAGCCCTCTTCATGATACCGGGCCAGCTTCTCCCGGTACGGGGCCGCCGCCGGGTCGGGCGCCGCCTCCCACTCCTGCGCAAGAATGCCGTTGGGGATGCAGACAAACTTTCCCGGATCCATCCCATGCTCCGTCATATGCTCCTTGGCGCAGGGAAGGAGGGACACCACGTAGTCGCTGGAACGGTAGCAGGCGTTTTCCGCCCTTTGCATCACCACAATAAACGGGTGGTGCTTGCTCATGCCGCCAATCGTCATCGGGCTGAGGGGCCAGAGATCGTGCACCTCATAAATCAGCTGCGCGCCGTATTTCCCGGCGATGCGGCGGGCGGGATAGATGTCCAGCGGATAGGTGGAGGAAGCGATCACCACATCCGGCTTCCCGGTTTTCAGGATTTCCGCCCGGTAGCGGGACACCCCGCGGAGGAAGGACAGCATATTCCGGATGCGGCCAAGACCGTTCCCCTCATACCGCGGGCCGCGGATCCAGAAATACCGTACCCCGTCGATATTCTCCTCCGCCCAGGGCTTGTCCCCTAGATCCGGGTTCACCCCCCGCAGGTGGGAAAACGAGCTGGCCACGATGGTGACCGTATCCCCGGCCTGCGCCCACCGGCGGGCCAGATAGAACGGGCGGTATTCCATCCCGTGCCGATCCGAGCCGGCGTAATGCTCCAAATAGACAATATTCATCGCGGCGATTCTCCCTTCTTTTGCCGGAGCACGCGGAAGGCTGCGGGGGGCGGCCCAAAAAGCCGCCCCGTCCCGTCCGTTTCGGGAGCGCGCCCGGCATAAAACAAAGGAGGCAGGGCAAAACCAAAGATTTTGCCCTGCCTCCTCCAAAAAGACAGTGAAAAACGGCTTGCTGCGGACGCGATTATCGCTTGGAGAACTGGGGCGCGCGGCGGGCCGCTTTGAGGCCGTACTTCTTGCGTTCCTTCATTCTCGGGTCGCGGGTCAGGAACCCGGCCTTCTTCAGCAGGGGGCGGAGCTCCTCCCCGTTATACTGCAGCAGCGCGCGGGAGATGCCGTGGCGGATAGCGCCGGCCTGGCCGGTCACGCCGCCGCCGGCGACGCGGCATTCGATGTCGAATTTTTCCGCCGTGCCGGTCAGGTTCAGAGGCTGACGGACAATGAGCTTCAGGGTTTCAAGCCCGAAATAGTCGTCGATCGGCCGGCCGTTGATGTTGATCGTGCCGGTGCCGGCATACAGGCGGACGCGGGCCACCGAGCTCTTTCTTCTGCCGGTGCCATAAAAATACGGTCTGGTATTGTAATCCATCTTGTTTTGCCTCCTTCCTTAAAACTCGTACGCTTCGGGCTTCTGCGCGGCATGGGCATGCTCCGTGCCGGCATAAACGCGAAGGCGAGTGCAGGCGGCGCGGCCGATGGTGTTGCTCGGGATCATGCCGGTCACGGCAAGCTCCATCGCCTTTTCGGGGCGCTGCGCCATCAGGGTGGAATACTTGACTTCCTTCAGGCCGCCAATCCAGCCGGTGTGGCGGTACCACTTCTTCTGCTCCAGCTTCTTCCCGGTCAGGACAGCCTTGGCGCAGTTGATGATGATCACGTGATCGCCGCAATCCACATGGGGGGTGAATTCGGGCTTGTGCTTGCCGCGCAGCAGGACGGCGGCCTGGGCGGCAACGCGGCCCAGGGGCTTGCCGGCGGCGTCGATGATATACCACTTGCGGGCGACTTCGCCCGCCTTTGCCATATACGTGGACATCGCTTTACCTCCTGTATCCATTTCGATAAATTCCGTGGCTTTTTAACGCGAATCCGATAATACCACACCCGGAATCCGCCTGTCAACAAGGAAAATCCGGTTTTTTTAATTTACATCCCTTTAACGCTCGTTTTCTCTCTGATTTACTCATTTTTACTCTGTTTCTCGTTTGTCATTCTGGTTTTTGAAAGGGCCCGGCATTGCAGGTGGCGAGCATTGCGTGTATAATCGTGTATACAATCATTTTCACAGCCCGCAGGGAATCCCGCGCCTGCAGGCAGAAGGAGGAAGCGCTGATGGCCGATCCCCTGCAGGAACTGCTCGCCCCTACCCGCGCCGCCGTGGAACGGTACGCCATGATCCGGCCGGGCGATCGGATAGCGGTCGGGGTGTCGGGCGGGAAGGACAGCATGCTCCTGCTTGCGCTCCTGGCCCGCCTGCGCCGCTTTTATCCCGCGCCGTTTTCCCTGACGGCCCTCACCCTCGACCCCTGCTTTGGCGGGGAGGCGGCCGACTATTCCCCGGTTACCGCGCTCTGCCGGGAATGGGGGATCCCGCATGAAATCCGCCGCACCCGTCTCTGGGAGGTGGTATTCGAGCAGCGGAAGGAAGCCAACCCCTGCAGCCTCTGCGCCCGCATGCGGCGGGGAGGGCTGCACCGCCTGGCCGGGGAGTGCGGCTGCAACGTGGTCGCGCTCGGCCACCATAAGGACGACGCGGCCGAAACCCTGCTGATGAACCTCTTCGCGGGCGGGACCATCGCCAGCTTCTCCCCCAAAACCTACCTGTCCCGCCGCGGGCTGTGGGTAATCCGCCCGATGATCTTCCTGGACGAGGCCGCGGTCGGCGCCGCCGTACGGAAGGCAGGGCTGCCGGTGGTGAAGTCCCGCTGCCCGGCCGACGGCAATACCCACCGGCAGAAGACCAAGGAGCTGCTCCGCTCCCTCTCCGAAGAATACGGCCCGCTGGCCGACCGGCTGGTAGGGGCGCTGCAAAAAGGCGGGATCAGCCGCTGGGGATAAGCGGGATTTGCAAATAGTATATTGTTGATTAATTATACAATATGTGTCAAAAAGCAATGGGCAAACAAGGAAAGGATGGGGATTCCATGCGGATTCTGGTCGTCGTCCCGGGGACGGAAGAACAGTACAGCCGGCTGCGGCAGGCGGCGCCGGGGGCCCGGTTCCGCTTTACCCTCTCCCCTACCGAGGATGAGATCGGGGAGGCGGCGGTGATTGTGGGCAACCCGCCGCCCGCCCTGCTGAGGAAGGCGGCCAGCCTGCGGCTGCTCCAGCTCGAAACCGCGGGGGCGAACCCCTATCTGGGGGACGTCCTCCCGCCGGAGGTCCCGCTGTGCAACGCGGCGGGCGCGTACGGCCCCGCCATTGCGGAGCATCTGCTGGCCATGCTGCTCAGCCTGTATAAAAAGCTGCCCGCGTATGGGGAAAACCGCCGCGCCGCCCTCTGGCGGGACGAGGGGACGGTGCGCACGGTGGAGGGCTCGACGACGCTGGTGGTCGGGCTGGGGGACATCGGCGGGCAGTTCGCCCGCCGCCTCCACGCGCTGGGCGGCCGGGTGCTCGGGATAAAGCGCACCCCTGGGGACTGCCCGGAGTATCTGGAGGGGCTGTACCCGCCGGAAGCGCTGGACGGGCTTCTCCCCGCGGCGGACGCCGTTGCGCTCTGCCTCCCCTCCACCCCGAAAACCCGGGGCCTGTTCTCCCGGGAGCGGCTGGAGCGGATGAAGGACGGCGCGGTGCTGCTCAACGTCGGGCGGGGGGACGCGGTGGATACCGGCGCGCTGGACGCCTGCCTGCGTTCCGGGAAGCTTGGCGGCGCAGGGCTGGACGTGACCGACCCCGAGCCCCTGCCGCCGGAGCATCCCCTCTGGGGCGCGCCGGGCCTGCTGATCACCCCCCACGTATCGGGCGGGCACCACGCCGCCGGGACGGTGGACCGGATTTTCCAAATCGCCGCCGACAACCTGCGTGCATTGTGGGAAGGCCGCCCCCTCACCCATCGGGTGGACCGCCGGGAGGGGTACTAAAAGCCTTCCCGGACGCAGGGCCGGCTGTCAACGATACCATCACTTTTGTCCGCGGATCCTAGCCGCCCGGGCGCCCGCTCGGCAGCGGCGCGTCCGCTTTTGTTATAATTTATAATAAGGAAAAGTGTTCCGCCCCGCAGGCAGTTTCCCATAAGGAAAAAAAGTATTTCGGCAGGGACCGATGTGCCAGTCACGCCGGCCCCGATTCGTTTCGAAGCCCCCAATCGTCAAGGGGGCGGCTTAACCGTCTGCTGCTGAGGGCAGCGCAGCCGGTACGGCACGCTGTCCGGGCGCAAGGAAGCCGTCCGCGCCGGGTGGGAGAAACCGGCATGCAGAAATCCCCGCGGGTGGCCCCGCGGGGATTTTCCGCTTTATGCGGTTTACGGCCCTGTCACGCAGCCCGGAAGCCGGGGAACGCAGCGGCGGCCGGCATCCGGCAGCAGCCGGCTGCGCGCCCCTTCCGGCGGGCGTTTATTCGAACAGCATGCCCTCCACATAATACTCCATAAACTGCGGGTTGGTCGCCAGATCGACCGTCACCGCCTTTTCCGCGTAGGCGGCGGTTTCCGCTGGATACCGGCGGTTTTGCAGGATCATCGCCGCGCCGGTAATCGCGGCGTTGCCGATCGCCCGCGCCTTGCCGCAAAGATCCGGCGGGATGAGCCCGATCGCCCCCGCGTTCTCCAGCCGGATATGCCGGCCGAAGCCCCCCGCTATCAGCAGGCGGTCCACCTGATCCATGGACAGGCCCACATGCCCGACCAGGGTTTTCAGCCCGGCGCAGATGGCGCTTTTGGCCAGCTGCACCTTCCGGATATCCTCCTGGGTCAGCAGCACCGTGCCGGCCAGGAGCACGGCCGGCTCCCCGTCCAGTTCGGTGACCCGGTCCGCAAACGCATGCCCTTCGTCCTGAATGGCGCCGGTTTCGTCGATGATCCCGGCCTCCAGCAGCACCGCCGCCGCGTCGATGAGGCCGGAGCCGCAGATGCCCGCCGGCTCCGCGCCGCCAATGACGGTGCAGCGGATTTCCCCGTCCTGCAGCGTCACCCCGTCGATCGCTCCCCGGACGGCGTTCAGGCCCATGCGGATCCCGGCCCCCTCAAAGGCGGGGCCGGCGGCCGTAGAGCAGCAGTACAGCGTCCCGCCGTGGTTCAGCGCCATCTCGCCGTTGGTGCCGATATCCACCAGCAGCGTCGTCCCCTCGCGGGTCAGCACTTCCCCCGCCAGCACCGCGCAGGTGATATCCGCCCCCACAAACGCCGACATGCAGCGGGGGAGGTAGACAGGGGTTCCCCCCAGGAACGGCATCCCCAGCGCCGAAGCGGGGAGGGCTTCCCCGAACGGCCGGGTCATGGTGAAGGGGGAATGGGAGAGCGGCTCGGGCGAGACCTGCGCGAGCAGGTACAGCATCGCCGTATTGCCGGTCACGACGGCCGAGGCGATGGACGACGCCTCCACGCCGCAGCGGGCGGCCAGGGCGCGGATCATCCCGTCCAGCGCCCCGGATACCGCGGCGAACAGCGCCTCCCCTTCCCCGTCGACCGCTTTCCCGATGCGGGAAATCACGTCCGCGCCGAACACGGCCTGCGGGTTTTTCCGGCAGAGGGTCCCCAGCGGCGTCCGCTGGCCGAGCCGGTAGAGGGAGACCACCAGCGTGGTGGTGCCGATATCCACCGCTACGCCGTATTCCCCGGCCGGCGGATCGAGCGGGTAATCCGGCGTCTCCCCCGCCGCTTCAATCACCGCCATGGCCGCGGCGGGCGGGACGGTGATCTCCGCCGCCCCCTCCACCATGGTCAGACAGGCCAGGCGGACGCCCTTCTCCAATTCTTCCGCCGTCAGGCTCTCCCGTTCCTCCGGCGTGAGAGGGGACAGCGCGCCGCGGGCGATAACCCGGCACTGGCGGCAGGTGCCCCGCCCCCCGCAGGGGAGGTCGAGCGGCAGCCGGTGAAGCCCGAGCAGGTCGGCAATCCGCACCGGCCCGGTAAACGGGAACGACCGCTGCACCCCTTCGCATTCTATCCGAATGAGCTCATCGTTATTTTCCACACGCGTCCTCCTCCATGAAAAACATGGCGCTGAAATAGGTGACGGTGTCCGCGCCGTTGATGTATTTCATCCCGCCGAGCCGCGCAATCTCCGACACGGCAATCCCATAGGCTTCCAGCGACGCGAGCGCATCCTCCGGATGCCGGCAGGGTTCCCCGTCCTCCTTGGCGCAGCGGTCACAGGCGCCGCATCCTCCCGCCGAAAGCATCAGGGTGCCCGCCGGCATCTGCGGCTTCATTTCCGCCCAGAACCGCCGGGTCATTTCGCTGTGCCGGCGGCCGGCTTCCAGCATCCCCTCCACGTCAAAGGAATCTTCCAGGTCCGAAACCGATTGGAAAAGCAGGCAGCGCTGGTATGTTTTGGCCCGGGCAATCAGTTCGTCGATATCCCCCACATCGGGCGGGCAGGTCCAGCATTTCCCATATTTGCCGCAGGAATTGGCTTCGCACGCCCGCCGGAATTCCCGCCGGAAGGGGATGTCCGCCACGGCGATCCCGGCCGCCTTTTTCGCCCCGTACCGCAGGGCTGTTTCCTTCATGACCTTTTCAGACAGCATGGCGCTTCCTCCTTGGGCCGGGGTGGGAACCCGCGGCCGCAAATTCATGCAGGGATATTATACCGCGGCCTTCCCGGAAAGCCTTGTGCTTTCCAACGGATTTTTGTAGAAATCCGCGAATTTCTTTCCGGTTACCGTCAAAGTTCGTTTGTACTTTTTCTTTTTTCCTTATATAATATGGATGGGGTTGCCGCAAAGCGCAGTTCCTCCCCGTTCTCTGCTGGGCCTTTCCCAGGTCTTGGAAACAGCACGAAAATGTACAAAAAGATGCCTGAAATTACAAGGAATCCTGTGTTTTGGATGGTATAATGCAAAAGAAGCAGCGGCTTGCCGCGCTTTTTTCCATGTCGGCGGGCAGTGCCCCCCTCCTTGGAAATCCGGCGGGAAGGAGAAACCTACATGCCCGCGCGTTCTTCCAGTGATAAACCGGCTGTCCGTCCCCGGACCGGCAGCCCCCAGGCGTCGGAATCGATTGCCCGGTTCAACCTGAAGCTTGCCGTTGAATGTGCCGACGCCTTCGCCGGCTCCACCGGCCTGGCGTGCACCGTGTCCGATCTGGAAGGCAACATGCTGCATGAAAACGGCTACGGCTGCGCGTCCTGCGGGCTGTGCGCCGCGGCTATGGGGACTCCCGACGCCAAAGCCGCCTGCCGGGACGCCCACCAATACGGCATGAAACAGGCGGAGCGGTTCGGCGGCAAGTATATTTATTTCTGCCCCATGGGGCTGACCTGTTTTGTCTCCCCCATCATGGGGGAGGAAACCGGCCTGGCCAAAATTACGGTAGGCCCCTTCCTGATGGTGGATCGGGACGATTACGTCCATATCGACCTGCGGGAGGCAGCCCGCTTCAGCGGGGCGCAGCGCCGCCTTATCTCCGACGCGCTCGATCACATCCCCTTTGTGGATCCGGAGCGGGTCAGCCATCTGTCCTCCCTGCTTTTTATGGCGGTCGGGTTCCTGAATAACGTGGCGACGGGGAACCGGATGCTGGAAACCCAGGGGGCGGACGCCATCCAGGGCCAAATCAGCGATTACATCGCCCAGCTCAAGCTGGAAAACCCCAACGCCCCGCCCCGCTACCCCCTGGAGAAGGAGCACGCCCTGCTGCAAAGCATCGCGGAATCCGACAAGGCAACGGCGCAGAAGCTGCTCAACGAACTGCTGGGCCATATCTTCTTTTCCTCGGGCGGAAATTTTGAAAAAATCAAATCCCGGGTGTACGAGCTGCTGGTGCTGATATCCCGCGCGTCGATCGACGGGGGCGCCGACACCGAGTACGCCTTTGAGCAGACCCGCCGGTACCTCAGGCAGATTACCGCGATTGACAATATCGAGGACCTCTGCTTCTGGCTGACCGACGCGCTGAACAATTTCACCGACAGCGCTTTCCGCTTCTCGGACGTCAAGCACGTGGACGTTATCCACAAGGCGGTCCAGTATGTGCGGAAAAACTACTCCAAAAAAATCTCGCTGGAGGATGTGGCTACCTCCGTCTACCTTTCCCCTTCGTATTTCAGCAAGGTGTTCAAGCAGGAGATGGGCTGCAATTTCAACACCTATCTCAACACCGTGCGGATTGAGAAGAGCAAGGAGCTGCTGCTCAACGGCAGCCTCCGGCTGGTGGACATTGCCTATGCCGTCGGCTTTGAGGACCAAAGCTATTTTACCAAGGTGTTTAAGAAATTGACCGGCGTTGCGCCGTGTAAATTTAAAGAATCCAAAGGGAGAATCAAACCATAACTTGGGAGAGGGATGGAAGCATGAGCATTCTCAACGAAATCAGTGAAAATCTGCAGAAGGGGAAGGCCAAAGTTGTCAAGGAACTGGTCCAGCAGGCAATCGACGAAGGGATCCCCGCCAAACAGATCCTGGAGGAGGGCCTCCTGAGCGGCATGAGCATCATCGGGGAAAAGTTTAAGAACAACGAAGTGTTCGTCCCCGAAGTCCTGGTGGCGGCCCGCGCCATGAACATGGGCACCGCCCTGCTCAAACCCCTGCTGGCCGACGGCAGCGCTCAAGCGGTGGGCAAGGTCTGCATCGGCACCGTCAAGGGGGATATGCACGACATCGGCAAGAACCTGGTGAAGATGATGATGGAGGGCAAAGGGATCGAGGTCGTGGACCTCGGCACCGACGTCCCGCCGGAGAAGTATGTGGAAACCGCCATCAATGAAAGCTGCCAGATCATCGCCTGCTCCGCGCTGCTGACCACCACCATGTCGGTAATGAAGGACGTGGTGGAGGCCGCTGAAAAAGCCGGCATCCGCGACAAGGTGAAGATCATGGTGGGCGGCGCGCCGGTAACGGAAGCGTTCTGCAAACAGATCGGCGCCGATCGGTATACCGCCGACGCTGCTTCCGCCGCCGACGCCGCGGTGGAGCTGTGCAAGGGCGCGTAAGCAGGACGGATTAGCGGGCCGAAAAAGGCTGCCTGCGCTGCACCCACTGCATTGGCTGCATAATAAAAAGCAAAAGCACCGCCGGAGGAATCCTCCGGCGGTGCTTTCCTTATTCCCCCGGCATACGGCCGGGAAGGCACGCCGCCCGGCCCGCGCCGCGGGACACGCCCCCCCTCCGCGGCGGCGCAGGGAAGGCCGCTTTACCAGTGCTTTTCCAATTCCTCCCGCACAATCTCCACGGCCCGGCGGGGTTTGTTGAATTCCCCCTCCAGGTTGTATACATCCCGGAAAGAAATCTCCAGCTTACAGCCCTTGGCGTACTCGAGCGTCTTGTCGATGTACTGCCGGAAGGCGTCCTCGTCCAGCGTCTTCCCCACCCCCACGAAATTGGGGCTCGGCTTGCGCTGATAGATCACCGGCGCACCCCGCAGGCGCTCCCCCATGAACGCCTCGTCGCACCAGGGGGAGATGGATACTTTCCGCAGGTGCGGCAGCTTGGAGATATACTCGTCCCAGAACGGGTGGACCGGCTCGCAGCACCCATATACCAGCAGGCCGAACCGATCCGCCGCCTTCCGGTAATACGGGAAGAAGAATTCACCGAACATATCCGCGGAAATCCCCACGGTTTCCTGGGAATCGGCAGAGCCCCACAGGTCGGACATCCGGACATTCTCCGGATCCCCCTGGAGCTGGGTGGTAAAGCCGAAGGAGCCCTGGCATACCCAGTCGTTGGCATGGTTCAGGGAGAGCATCCGGCGTTTTTCCAGCTCGTCAAACAGGGCGAGATACCCGTCGGTAAGCATCGTCATCATGGTGTGGAACTCGTCCGGCGTTTCCATCATGGCGACAAACATGTTCTCCATCCCCATGCGTTTGACCACTTCCTGGGTCATCGACGCGACAAGCAGGGTGCTCATGCGGACCTCCAGGATGTCCCCCAGGACATCCTGGGCGATTTCGGCGTACCGGAGGGAGCCTTCCCGGTCAAAGGTCATGGTGGAAGGCCCGAGTTTCTCCATGTCCTCCGCCAGATCCTGGATTTGTTCCTCGATGTGGAAGCCCACGCCGCCGACGCTGCTGCCGGTCGCGACCACCGGCAGGCCGAAAGCCGTCATCTCATACTGCCACGGGCAGAGGAACTCGGCGGTCACTACCCGGTCGTCCCCGATTTGCTCGTGGTTGATCATCGCCCATTTCATCTGGAGCTCCATGCGGCGGCCCCATTCGGTTTCGCAGGTCGCTTCGGGGATAAAGCCTTTGTCCATCACCGTGTTGGCCTCAAAAAAACCATTGGGCGCTCGCCTTGCAGATCGTTATGCGCCGTCCAGAGGCGCGCGCGTTCCGCCATGATGGGCTGCGCGGCAATCTCCACCTGCCTTTTCGCCAGATCCCGCAGGATCGCGCGATCCTGCCGGGTAATCCCGTCCTCCATACGCTGTTGCCTCCTGTTGAAATGAAAAATGCGTCAGGCTGCCCTCTTGCTGATGGTAAGAGGGCAGCCTGTCTATTGGATTTACCGGTGCCGGAACCGCCATTCGACCTCCTTGACGAAAGCGTCGGCCTCGTCCGGCGAGTCGGTGAAGGTGAGGATGTGCACCCCTTCGGGTTCCAGGAATTCGCAGGCTTTCAGAACGTCCTCCGGTTTCCCGTAAAACTGCAGCATCTTTTTGCTCTGCTGGATTTTCCGGATCTCCTCCCGGCATTCGTAAATGGGCTTTTCCCCTTCGCCCGGCACCAGCTGAACCCCTTTCAGATTCTCTATCCGCAGCAGCCGGTCCAGATGCCGAAACGCCCCTACCCCGTCCAGGTGGAAGATGCTGTTGCCAAAGAAATCCACCTCTGCAAGCAGTTCCGGCAGCACAAAACTGTCGAACTGCTCGCCGGAAATCATCGTGCAGAAGTCGCAGGAGGTGACATACCACGGCTCATTGCAGTAGGTGGTCATCCAGTTGGTGGTGCCGCCGCCGTTGTTCTCCTTGGTCAAATCATACAGCTGGGTGAAAATATCCTTTAAGGGGGGGAAGCAGCTTCATCAGGATATCCGACGCCTGTTCCGGATCGTCCATCAGGTCGAGGCACAGATTTTCCGGGCCGCGCAGCGCGACCATCGCGTCGGCGCCGGGGTGCAGGTCGGTAATGCCCACCGCATAATCCCCCTTCGCATCCTCGACGGCGAGGGTGGTAAGGTCAATGAGCTTGCGGTACCATTCGTTTCCCTTATCGATGGAAAAGGTGTGAAAATCCTCCCAGGATTCCACAATCGGGTGGGACCAGCAGGTATCCACCGAAAACTGGAGGGAACAGCCGAGCATCGCTGCGAAAATGTCCGGCCCCAGGTTGGGCCAATAAAACGGGACGGTTTCGGCCGTATAATAGGAATTTTCCGCTTGGTACCGGGCCTTTTTGATGAGGTAATCAAAGTCCAGCCAGCGGGCCTCTACCTCCTGCGGAGGTTCCGGAGCCGGGGGCGCGTTGCGCTTGGGCGTCGGATAGTCAGGATAGGGCGGTCATGGTTTTCCAGATTCCACAGTTCGTCATACCGCCGGCGGACCCGGTCGGCATCTTTGAGCAAATTCATAGGCTTTGACTCCGTTCATTCAATTTTAGGACCGCTGGCCGTCCCTCCTCAGGGGCCCCGCTTTCAAGGAATCAGACGGGCACCCATTCGCCGGGACAGTTTTGCGCCTTGAGGCCGGCCTCCCGCACCGCCATGATGTCGATGGTTTCCTGATGGGGCACTTTCGGCTCCTTGGTTCGGAAGAAGTCGATCATCTCCTTAATGAAGGCGGCAAAGAAATCGGATTCCACCGTGACCAGCTTGTTTTCCCCCTCATAGGCAATGTTGGTGACAAAGGGGGAGCCGTCCGCGAACTGGGTGATGGTGCCGGTCCGCCCGTCCACAAATTCCACCGCCAGGGTGAGCCACTGGTCGCCCTTCAGGTACAGCACCCGTTTGGCGGGCGCTTTCATGAGCATCATCAGCGGCTCCAGCTGGTGGATAGAATAGGTCTCATAGGTGTTGGGCCCCCAGCAGCTCACCGCCTTCACCTTACCGGGATCGATCCCGCGGTATTCCTCGGCAAAACGGAGGGCGGAAGAGGAATAGCAAGGCGTCCCGTGCTCCTCCGCAATGGCGAAGATCCGGCGGGCGGTCTGCGCGTCCGGGGCAAACGTTTTATCCACATAGGTGGGCTTGCCGGAACGCAGGGGGATCTGGCAAAGCTGCTCGTGCATTTCGCAGTTGTCCGGGGAGAGCACCACCAGGACGTCGCTCTTCTCCACGACTTCCTCTATCGTGCCGCACAGCTCCACGCCGAATTTCTCGCACCACTGCGCCGAGGTCATCCCGCTCAGCGGGCTGTCAATCAGGCCGAAAGCGTAACAGACTTCCGCCTCCCCGCCGGAGGCCTCCCGGATCCAGGCCGGATAATTGTTTGCATGCCATTCGTCAAGGTAATAATCAATAAACCCGATTTTCATTGCAATAGCTCCTTTCCATCCAACTCGGACTGTAAAGTTAAATGAAAGTTGAGGACCCGTCAGCCGTTCTGGTACAATGGTTTTACCACAAACACAAAGTACTCCCAGAAAGGAGACGAGTCCTCAT
>CAJFGS010000038.1 GCA_904377855.1 Candidatus Avimonas merdigallinarum | reverse complement strand
GGTTGGCGTTGCTCGTTTGGCGCCTTTAGGCGCTGCTGGTGTTAGGGCCCTTACAGGGCCTATTCTTCATGCCACGTCCTTTGGGCGTGGTCATGACTCTGCACCGACGGGGACGCCCCGCTTCCCTGGCGGTACCGCCTCCCCCTCCTGCGCCGCCGGGCGTATAGCGCGTAAATCCGGCGGGCGGGGGAACCGGGCCGGCTGGGGCGGGATACGGCGTGAAGAAACGGGAGGGAGAAACCATGCATGTCCGGGTAGTGCCCTATGACCCTGCGTGGGAAAAGGGGTATGAAGAGGAAGCGCAGCGGCTCCGGCAGGCGCTGGACGGGCTGCTGATCGAAATCCACCATATCGGCAGCACGGCGGTGCCGGGCCTGATGGCAAAACCGGTTATCGACATCCTGCCGGTGGTGCGCGATATCGCCGCGGTGGACGGGCGGAACCCGCAGATGGAAGCGCTGGGGTATGCGTGTATGGGCGAGTTCGGCATCCCCGGGCGGCGGTATTTCCGAAAGGGCGGGGAGGACCGCACCCACCAGGTACATGTCTTTGCCGCCGGCAGCCGGGGGGACATCGAGCGGCATCTGGCGGTGCGGGATTACCTGCGGGCGCACCCCGCGGCGGCGGAGGCCTATGGGTGGCTCAAACAGGAGCTTGCGGCGCGGTTCCCCGAAGATATCGAGGGGTACTGCGACGGGAAGGACGCTTTTGTCCGGCGGCTGGAGGCGGAGGCGCTCTGCTGGGCGCGGGACAATCCCGGGCCCGGCCGCGGGATACGGGAATAAACGGGAATAAAAAGGGGAGGGGGCTTCACCATAGTGAAGCCCCCTCCCCTTTTATGGCTGGGATAAGGAACGATTGCCGCCCGCCCCGCGCCGTGTGCGGAGAAGGGGCGGGACAAAGGCCGGTTACGCGGCCGCGGAGGTCCCGGACGTATCGGAGGTATCGGAAGCGCCGGTCGTGGCCGCCGGGTCCTGCGTCGTGGTGGTGCCGGCGGCGTCCGTTGTGGTTTCGGCAGGGGCCGTGGTTGTTGTCGTAGACTGGCTTCCCCCTTCGTTCGCAATGGAGACGAGCTTCCAGCCGTCCTCGCCGACCTGTTGCACGGTATACGTCTGGAAATGGTCGGCGTCGGCGGCGGTGGGCGGGATTTCCTCCCCCTTATCGTCGATGGCGATTTTGGTGGAAAGCACATATCCCACCCGCACTGTGACGGTGTCGCCCCTCTTTTTCACGGTATCCACAAAGGGGACGTACATGGAGGTGGAGCTGGTAACCGGGACGTGGTAGCAGCCCTGCTCCTCGTCGTATTCGAAGGTAAAGCTCATCCCTTCCTCGCCGATCGTGTGGTGGTAGGGCACCGCGTCCTCCCCAAAAAGGTAGGCGTAGGATTCCTCCACCTCCTCCAGCGGGATCAGGAGCCGGCCGTTATCGTCGCTGGCGTAGGAGAACCCTTCGTCCTTTTCCTGCAGCTGGCGGATCCGCTCCGCCTCGGTGATCCGCCAGATGGCGGCGAGGACCAGGGCGTCCTGCTTGGAGTCGTTGACGTCTTCAAAGGCGGTGGGGTTATACTGCATCACCGGCAGGAGGAAATCCTCCATCTCCTTTTTCAGGGCGGTGGTGTCCTGCGCATCCTGGATGGCGTGGATGCCGGTCATCACCAGGGCCACCACCCCGACGATCGCCAGCAGCAGCACCAGCAGGCCGAGGGGCGCCGCCCAGATCCGCCTGCCCTTCCGCCGGCCGCTGTGGGTATACCGGAGGGAGGACAGGGCCGCTTCCGCCGCCGGGCTGTTCCCGCCGTCGGCAGGCAGGGCGCTTTCCGTCCCCTCCGGGGAGGGAGCGGCGTCCGGCTTGAGAGGCGGGGCGGCCGGGCTCGTCCACCCGCCGCGCGGCTCCGGTGCTTCGGCCGGCGCGGAAGGATCCTTCTGCCGGCCCCTCCCGCTTTTCCCGCCTGCCGGGGCCGGTGCTTCGGCGGCTTCCGCCGCTTCCCGCTTTCCGGCGTCCTCTGCCGGGGCGGGGCTGCCCGCCGGGGAGGATGGTCTGCCGGTGCTTTCCGCCGGCTCCTGCGCGGGAGAGGCCGGCTCCGAATCTTCCTCAGATGAAGCCGGCGCCGACGAAGCGGGGGACGGCTCCGCAGCCCCCGTTTCGGGCGGGGAGGGCCGCTTTTTCCCCGCGTCGCTCCGCCGTTTCCGGGGGCGGTGGGGAGGGACGGGGGCCGCTTCCTCCGGGAAGGCGCTTCCCGCCGGCGCTGTTTCCGTTTCCTCCGGGGAGGGGGAGGCCGCGCCGTCCCCCACCGGGTTTTCTACCTTCTTCCACTCGCTCATGGGAGGCCTCCTTTTACCGGATCTGTCCGTTTCCATAGACGATGTATTTTACAGTGGTCAGTTCCCGCAGCCCCATGGGGCCCCGGGCGTGGAGCTTCTGGGTGGAGATGCCGATTTCCGCCCCCATGCCGAATTCCCCGCCGTCGGTAAAGCGGGTGGAGGCGTTGACGTAGACGGCGGCGGCGTCCACCATGGCGGTGAACCGTTCGGCGGCGGCGTGGCTGTCGGTGACGATGCACTCGCTGTGGCCTGTCCCGTAGGCGGCGATATGCTGAACGGCCGCCTCCAGGGAGGGGACTACCTTCACCGCCAGGATATAATCAAGGTACTCCGTCGCCCAGTCCTCCTCCGCCGCGGGGAGGACCGCCGGATCCTTCAGGATTTCCCGGGTGCGTTCACAGCCGCGCAGCTGCACCCCGGCCTTTTTCATCCCTTCGGCAATCACCGGGAGGGCGCGGGGGGCGATGTCCTCGTGCACCAGCAGGGTTTCCGCCGCGTTGCAGACGGAGGGGCGGGAAGCCTTGGCGTTGACGGCGATCGCGGCCGCCATGGGAATATCGGCGCTGCGGTCGACATAGATGTGGCAGTTCCCCACCCCGGTTTCGATCACCGGTACGGTGGCGTTTTCCACCACGGCGCGTATCAGCCCCGCCCCGCCCCGGGGGATTAAAACGTCGATGACCCCGTGCAGGCGCATCATGGCGTTGGCGGTTTCCCGGGAGGTGTCGGTGAGGAGCTGCACTGCGTCGGGCTCAAACCCGGCGGCGGCCAGCCCCGCGCGCAGGGCCTGCGCCACCGCGGCGTTGGAAGCGAGGGCTTCCTTCCCGCCCCGGAGGATCACCGCGTTGCCCGCCTTTAAGCAGAGGGCGGCGGCGTCGGAGGTCACGTTGGGCCGGGCTTCGTAAATAATCCCCACCACCCCGAGAGGCACACGGGTTTTCTGGATCCGCAGGCCGTTCGGGCGGCACCCGCCCTCGACGATCTCCCCGACCGGATCGGCGAGCGCCGCGACCTGCCGCACCCCTTCGGCCATGCCGGCGATCCGCGCCGGGGTGAGGGTGAGCCGGTCGAGCAGGGACTTGGTCATCCCGCCCGCCGCGGCAGCCTCCACATCCTGCCGGTTGGCGGCGAGGATGGCTTCCTCCTGTTCCAGCAGGGCCTGCGCCATATGCTCCAGCGCCCTGTTCTTTTCCCCGGCAGTCGCCGCCGCCAGGGAACGCGCAGCGGCCCGCGCCCGGGAGCCCATGCGGGCAAGCAGTTCAGACATAAAAACGACCCATCCTTTCATACCTGTCAGGCGTATGTTGCCGGCGCTTATCGGCCGGGCGGTTTTGGCTCTATTGCACGGGGACGGCAGCCCTCGGGCGCTCCCCGCCCCCCGGGAAGGGGTCGATGCAGCCCCGCTCCCGCCAGCCTGCCCGGCGTCCGGCGGAGCGCGGGCCATTGCCAGATGAGTTCCTTCATTCCGGAGAGTGTGGGCAGCGGCAGGGATATATCATGTTAAGGAAAATGCGGCAGCATTTTCGGGGCGCTGCCGGGAAAGGCTCAAATCATCGATCGGCCGGGCAGCAGCGGGAGTACATCCCGTCAAGGAAAATGCGGCAGCATTTTCGGGGCGCTGCCGGGAAAGGCTCAAATCATCGATCGGCTGGGCAGCAGCAGGGATATATCATGTTAAGGAAAATGCGAAAGCATTTTCAAGGCCATTGCCGGAGAGGTTCATTTATCCGGAGAGTGTGGGCAATGGCCGGAGTACATCCCGTCAAGGAAAATGCGGCAGCATTTTCGGGGCCATTGCCGGAGAGGTTCATTTATCCGGAGAGTGCGGGCAGCGGCAGGAGTATATCATGTTAAGGAAAATGCGAAAGCATTTTCAAGGCCATTGCCGGAGAGGTTCATTTATCCGGAGAGTGTGGGCAATGGCCCGGGAACAGCGTCCCCACCGGCTCCCCGTCGAACAGGTCGTACAGGCGGCGGGGGTTCGCGCCGTTCATAATCACGGTGGGGATCCCCGCGCCCGTGGCGATTTCCGCCGCGTTCAGCTTGGTGATCATCCCCCCCGTACCCCGGGAGGAGCCCGCGCCGCTGGCCGCGCCCCGCAGGGTGTCGTCGATAGCGGCCACCACCGGGATCAGCCGGGCGTCGGCGTGGGAGCGGGGATCGGCGGTGTACAGCCCGTCGATGTCGGTCAGCATCACCAGCGCGTCGGCGTGGGAAAGGACGGCCACAATCGCGGAAAGGGTGTCGTTGTCGCCGAATTCGATTTCTTCCACCGCCACCGTGTCGTTTTCGTTCACAATCGGCACCGCCCCGTATTCCAGGAGGCGGGAGATGGTGTTTACCACGTTATCCTTGCGGTGGCCGTCCTCGACGACGTCCCGCGTGAGCAGCACCTGCGCGGTGACGTGCCCGTATGTAGAAAACTGCTTGTCGTAGCTGTACATCAGCTCGCACTGGCCGACGGCGGCCGCCGCCTGCTTCCCGGCGGTGTCCCGCGGCCGTTCCTTCAGCCCGAGCTGGCCGGTGCCCACCCCGATGGCGCCCGAGGTCACCAGGATAATCTCCCTGCCGGAGTTTTTGATATCCGAAAGCACCCGCACCAGCGTTTCGATCCGGCGGAGGTTCAGCCGGCCGTTCTCATACGTCAGGGTGGAGGTGCCGACCTTCACCACGATCCGGTGTGCCTGGGAAATGGCGTTTCCGCCGGCGTCCAAAGGCATTTCTGTCACATCCTGCATAGCATTTTTGAGCGGAGGACCGCGTTACGGTCTATTATACCAAGCGTTCCCCGCCGCCGCAAGCGGTTTTTCCGTTTCCGCCCTGCTTGAGGCCCGGATCCTTCCGGGCTTCTTCCCGCGGCGGGCCCGCTCCGGGATTACATCTTCCAGAACGGATCGTAAAACGCCGGGGCCTTGACGTCCCCCGCCACCGAGAGGGCGCGGCGCGGATCCTGAAGCAGCGCCGCCGCCAGGCCGTCGACGTCCGCCCGGGTCAGCCGATCCAGGGCGGCGAGGGCTTCCCCCGGCGGGATTTCCCGGCCTTCCAGCAGCTCGTTCCGCCCGGCATAGGACGCCTGCGCCGCCGCCGTTTCCAGCCCCAGGATAAAGGAGGCCTTGACCTGCGCCCGGGCCCGTTCCAATTCGTCCTCGGTAATCGTCCCGGGCAGGCCGCGCAGGACGGCGAGGATCTCGGACAGCACCTGTTCCTGCTGCCCCGCGGAAAAGGAGGCGGCCACCGTGAACAGCCCGGCCCCTTTGCCGGCATAGGCGGCGCTGTATACCGAATAGGTCAGCCCCAGCTCCTCCCGCAGCCGCTGGAACAGCCGGGAGGAGGCGCCCCCTCCCACGATAAAATTGAGAAGGCTCATGGCGTAGCGGCGGGGATCCCCGGCCGGCAGGCCGGGCATCGCCAGGCAGAGGCTGGTCTGCTCAAATTCCTTGGGCTTCAGCGTGAGGGCGGGAGTGAAGGCCGGCGCATCCAGCACCGGCGCGCCCGCCCCCTGCGGCAGGGCCCCGAGGGTTTCCCGCAGGACGCGGAGCACCGCCTCCCGGTCAAACCCGCCCGCTACGGCGGCCACCATGCGCTCCGGCGTATAATGGCGGCGCATATACCGCCGCAGATCGTCCGGCGTCAGGGCGGACACCGTTTCCGGCAGGCCCAGGATGGTGCGCCCGAGGGGGGAGCCCGGCCAGACGGCGGCGCAGAGGGCTTCGTGCGCCACATCCTCGCCGGAATCCTCGTACATCGCCATCTCGTCCAGGATGACCCCCCGCTCCCGTTCCATCTCCTCCCCGTCCAGCCGGGAGGAAACCAGCATGTCGCAGAGGATGTCCAGCGCGCCGGCGGCATTTTCCGCCAGGCATTGGGCATAGTACCGGGTGTATTCCTTGGAGGTGTAGGCGTTGACCGAGCCGCCCAGCCTGTCCATCTCTTCGGAAAGCGCCCGCGCCGAACGGCGGGCCGTCCCCTTAAACAGCATATGCTCGATAAAATGGGATATTCCCTGCTCCCCCGCCTCCTCATGCCGGGAGCCGGCCGCCACCCAGACGCCTACCGAGGCGGAGCGGGCGCCGGCCACGGGCAGGAGCAGGATGCGCAGGCCGTTGTCCAAAATCAGCTTTTCCATCGGTACAGTTCACCTTTCGGATACAATCCATTGCAAGTATTGGGGCGGCGCCTCCCCTGCGGGGCAGCCCCCGCAGAAGGGCCTCCCGGCCTCAGCCGCCCAGGACGCCCATTAGCGCCATCGCCCAGAAGCCGAGCAGGAAGCCGTAGGTGGCGGCGTGCCCGTGCCCTCCGTGGGGCGAGGCCCGGCGGGCGGCCTGGGATTCGGGGATCAGCTCCTCCACCACGATAAAAATCATGGCGCCGGCGGCCACGCTGAGAAGGAGGGGCATGATAATGCCGCCCAGCGCCAAAAGCAGGGAGGTGAACGCCAGCCCCAGCAGGGCGGCGGCCGGCTCCGCCAGGCTGGCCAGCAGCCCGAGCCGGTGGCATTTCCTCTTGGACGCGCCGGCCTGCCGCAGGGGGAGGACCACCGCCAGCCCCTCGGGGAAATTCTGCAGGGCGAGCCCCAGCCCGAACATCAGCGCGCCGGCCCAGCTCATGGAGGAGTGCTCCGCCGCAGCGGCGATGACCACCCCGAGGGCCAGCCCTTCCGGGATATTGTGCAGCGCCACCGCCAGCACCAGCAGCATCGGGCGGGAAAGATGGCTGGCATGGCCCTCCGGCGTGTCGTCGTCCGGGTGCTGGTGGGGGACCAGCCGGTCCAGCAGCAGCATCCCCGCGCAGCCGAGGAGGAAGCCGGCGGTCACCACCGCCGCCCCTGCCGGGCCGGTGCCCGCCTCGTCGAAAGCGGGGAGGATGAGGGACCAGATCGACGCGGCGATCATCACCCCCGCCGCAAAGCCGAGCAGCCCGCCCTGCCTGCGTTCGGTGTCCAGTTTTAGGTGCACCCCGGCCAGCGAACCGCCGTAGGTGGCCATCCAGGGCAGGATCATCAGCAGGGCGAAAAGCTCCCAGCGCATGGCGGCGCTCCTTTCACACTTTGTTATTGATGCGTCCGCGGGCGGTGCGTCCTGCCGGTCCCGGGAGGGCCGCGCAGGGGCCGCCCGCTTTCCGCCGTCCGCTCTATTATACCATCCTTCCCCGCAAAAGGGAACCGTATCCGCACCGGCCGGCCGGCGCGGACAGCGGGCATCCCCCCCCCCGGGGCAGGAGGCCCTCCCGGGCGGCTTTTGGCGGGAATCCGCGGGAACAGGGGTCCGGCAGGCCCGAATAGGAAAGAATTTTGAAAGAAAACAGTTGCAATTCTTATAAGGATATGGTATACTATCCCACGATGTTTCATACGTTATGGTAAGGAAAGAGTGGGGCGACCCGCTCTTTTGTCTTTGTCCGGCCGGTTTCGGCGGCTTGGAAAGCCGCCGGGGGCGGGCGCGGGCAGGAAAGGACGGCGGGAATGGCAGCCGGAAAGAATGGAAAAAAAGGGGGAGGGGCCGGGCGTCCGGCCTCCGGCGGGAATACGGCGGCGGTATGCTACCGCCTCGCGCAGCCGGTGGCGGAGGAACTGGGCCTCGCCCTGTGGGACGTCCGCTTTGTCAAGGAAGGGGCGACCTGGTTTTTGCGGGTCTTCATCGACCGGGAGGACGGGGACGTATCGATCGACGACTGCGTCGCCATGTCCCGCCGGATGGATAAGCTGCTGGACGAAGCCGACCCGATCCCCCAATCCTACTGCCTGGAGGTCAGTTCCCCCGGGATGGAGCGGGAGCTGACCCGGCCGGAGCATTTCGCGCTGTGCGAGGGCTGGCCGGTGGCGATCCGGCTCATCCGCCCCCTGGCGGACGGGGCCCGGGAGGTCGCCGGCATCCTGTCCGGATACGAGGGCGGCATGGTGCATATACAGATGGAGGACGGCGAAACCCGATCCTTTTCAAAGAAGGAGGCGTCGTCGATCCGGCTGATTGACGACGAACTCTGGGACGACGATGACGAAAACGGAGGAGAAACGGAAAATGAGTAACGCAAACGCCGAATTTTTCGAAGCGCTGAAGCTGCTGGAAAAGGAAAAGGGGATCCCCGCCGACTACCTGCTGGAAAAGATCCACGCCGCGATTGTCATTGCGGTGAAGAGGGATTACGGCGGGAAGGAGAACATCTCGGTCATCATGGATCCCGCCACCAACGAGTTCGACGTGTCCCTGCGCAAGCGGGTGGTGGACGAGGTGGAAGACCCGGATGAGGAAATGACCCTGGACGAGGCCCGCCGCTACAATAAAAAAGCGCTGGTGGGGGACACGGTGGTCATCCCGCTGGAGACCAAGCAGTTCGGCCGGATCGCGGCGCAGACCGCCAAGCACGTCATCCGCCAGGGGATCCGGGAAGCGGAGCGCGGCCAGCAGATGCAGGAATTCCAGCGCCGCAACCAGGAACTGGTGACCGCGGCGGTGACCCGGATCGATCCCAAGACCGGGGCGGCGACGGTGGAAATCGGCAAGGCGGAGGCGGTCCTCCCCCTCACCGAGCAGATAAGCGGGGAGCAGCTGCACGAGGGCGACCGCGTGAAGGTGTACGTGGTGGACGTCCGGGACGGCGAAAAGGGCCCCCGCGCCCTGATTTCCCGCACCCACCCCGGCCTGGTCAAGCGCCTGTTCGAGATGGAGGTCCCCGAGATCTTCAACGGCGTGGTCGAGATCAAGGCCGTCTCCCGCGAGGCGGGCTCCCGCACCAAGCTGGCCGTGCTCAGCCACGATGAAAACGTGGACGCGGTGGGCGCCTGCATCGGCCCCCGCGGCGCGCGGGTGGCCGGGATTGTGGAGGAACTCGGCGGGGAGAAGATCGATATCATCGAATACAGCGACAACCCGGAAGAGTTCATCGCCGCCGCCCTCGCCCCCGCGAAGGTGGTCAGCGTCGAGCTGGATCCGGAGGGCGCGCACGCCTGCCGGGTCAGCGTGCCGGACGCGCAGCTTTCCCTGGCTATCGGCAACAAGGGGCAGAACGCCCGGCTGGCCGCCCGGCTGACCGGCTGGAAGATCGACATCCGCCCGGAAAGCGGGTTTTACGGCGAGGATCTGCCCGGGGAGGAATAATCCCCGCCGGAGGGCTTTACGCTTCCCGCCGGCGGCCGCAGGACGGCGGCTTTCGGCGGTTGTTATAGAAAGAAACGCGCGGGAAAGGGTGGAGAAGGATGGTGCGCGCCAAAAAAGTGCCCCTGCGCATGTGCACGGGCTGCGGCGAGATGAAACCGAAAAAAGAACTGGTCCGGGTGGTCAAAAGCCCGGAAGGCGAGGTATCGCTGGACCTGACCGGCCGCAAGCCGGGGCGCGGCGCCTATATCTGCCCGAATCCCGACTGCCTGAAGTCCGCCCGGAAAGCGAGACGGCTGGAAAAGGCGTTTTCCTGCCCGATCCCTGCCGAGGTGTACGACCGGATGGAGGAGGAATTGCGGCACGATGAAGCATGAAGGGGCCCCGGCGGGACGGATCGCCGGCCTGCTGGGGATGGCGCGCCGCGCCGGGAAGCTGACGGCGGGGTTCGACGCCGTGGCTTCCCTGGTCAGCGGGGGAACGGCCGCCGCGGTGATGGTCGCCGCGGACCTGTCGGAGAAAACGGAGAAGGAGCTGCGTTTTGCCGCGCGGAACCATCCGGTCCCGCTCCTCCGCCTCCCCTTGACCAAGGAGGAGATCGGCGGGGCGCTGGGGCTCAGGAAGCCAGTCGGCGTACTCGCGCTGGAGGACAGGGGATTTGCGGCGTCTCTGCAGAAGCTTACGGGGCAGGAGGAGGCCCCGGCGTGGGACGGACGAGCGAGCAGAAAGGATGATGTAGTATATGATGATTAAATACCGCGTCAGCGAAGTGGCCAAGGATTTCGGCAAGACCACCAAGGAGGTCATCAACCTCCTCGCGGAGTTTGAGGATACCCCCAAGAAGAGCATGACCGCCCTGGAGGAAAACGAGCTCGATCTCATTTTCGAGCGGTTTACCCAGGACAGCCAGGTGGAAAATTTCGACGAGTATTTCGCCCAGGGGGAACAGGCCCGCGAAAAGGAGAAAAAGGCGGAGGAAACCGCGGCTCCCCAGCCGGCGCCCGCGCCTGCGGCGGATGCCGCCGCCCCGTCGGGCGCCGCGGCCCCGGCCGCATCCGGCTCCGGCAAGAAGGCGCCGGCAGCCTCCGGCGCGCAGGGCGCTCCGTCCGGGAACTCCCGGCCCAAGCAGCCCGCCCAGCAGCCGCAGCAGCCCAAACGGCCGGCCGAGCGCCGGACGGTGGATACCCGCACCCCCCAGGCCAACGTGGGGGATAAATACGACGAAAAGTTTGATGTGCTGGCCCAGACGTCCAACCGGGTGCGGGGGGACGGCGGCGCGGTGAAGAAGCAGAAGCTCAACCAGCGCTCCCAGCAGTACCGCAAGCCCCACGGCCGGCGGGAAACCGAGGCCGAACGGCTGCGCCGCATCGCGCAGGAGCGCAAGAGCAAGCCGATCACCATCACGGTGGGGGACGTCATCACGGTGGGCGAGCTGGCCTCCCGTCTGAAGGCGACCGCGGCCGAGGTTATCAAGAAGCTCATGGGCCTCGGCGTGATGGCCACCGTCAACCAGGAGATCGATTTCGACACCGCCTACCTGGTGGCCAGCGAATTCCACGCCAAGGTGGAGCACGAGGTGGTCGTCACCATTGAAGAGCGGATCATCGACGACAGCGAGGATACCGACCAGAACCTGAAGCCCCGGGATCCCGTGGTGGTGGTCATGGGCCACGTCGACCACGGCAAGACCTCGATCCTCGACGCTATCCGCCGCACCAACGTCACCCAGGGCGAGGCCGGCGGCATCACCCAGCACATCGGCGCGTACCGGGTGAACGTCGGCGGGCAGTCGATCACCTTCCTGGACACCCCCGGCCACGCCGCCTTCACCGCGATGCGGGCCCGCGGCGCCCAGGTCACCGATATCGCCATCCTGGTTGTCGCGGCGGACGACGGCATCATGCCCCAGACCATCGAAGCGATCAACCATGCGAAGGCCGCCGGGGTATCGATCGTCGTGGCGATCAATAAAATGGATAAGCCCACCGCCAATCCCGAGCGGGTCATGCAGCAGCTCACCGAGTACGAGCTGGTGCCGGAGGAATGGGGCGGCGACGTCATCTGCGTGCCGGTGTCGGCCCATACCGGGGAAGGGATGGATAAGCTGCTCGAAACGGTGCTGCTGGTGGCCGAGATGAAGGAACTCAAGGCCAATCCCGACCGCCCGGCGAAGGGGACCGTCATCGAAGCCCGGCTGGATAAGGGCCGCGGCCCGATTGCGACGGTCCTGGTCCAGAACGGCACCCTGCATACCGGGGATATCCTGGTGGCGGGCATGACGGTGGGCCGCGTGCGCGCCATGGCGGACGAAAACGGCCGGAGGATGACCGAGGCAGGGCCCTCGGTGCCGGTGGAAATCATGGGGATGGACGAGGTGCCGGCCTCGGGCGACGTGTTCAACGCCGTGTCCGACGAGCGGCTGGCCCGCGAGCTGGTGGAGCAGCGGAAGACCGCGGCGAAGGAGGAGCAGTTCAGCCAGTATCAGAAGGTCACCCTGGATAACCTGTTCGACCAGATGCAGCAGGGCGAGATGAAGGAACTGGACATCATCGTCAAGGCCGACGTGCAGGGCTCGGTGGAAGCGGTCCGCCAGTCGCTGGAGAAGCTCTCCAACGAAGAGGTGCGGGTCCGGGTCATCCACGGCGCGGTGGGCGCTATCAGCGAAAGCGACGTGATGCTCGCCGACGCGTCCAACGCGATTATCGTCGGGTTCAACGTCCGGCCGGAGCCGCTGGCCCAGGCCGCCGCTGAAAGCAAAAACGTGGAGATGCGGCTGTACCGCGTCATCTATGACTGCATTGAAGAGATCGAATCCGCCATGAAGGGGATGCTCGCGCCCAAAACCCGCGAGGTGCTCCACGGCCGGGTGGAGGTCCGCCAGGTGTACCGCATCACCGGTGTGGGCGCCGTGGCCGGCTGCTATGTGGTGGACGGCAAGATCCTGCGCGGGGATCTCATCCGGGTGGTCCGGGACGGGATCATTATCGCGGACGACAAGATGGCCTCCCTCAAGCGGTTTAAGGACGACGTGAGGGAAGTCGCCCAGGGCTACGAATGCGGCATCGCCCTGGAAAAATTCAACGATATCCGTGAAGGCGATATCTACGAGGCGTATATCATCGAGGAATACCGCGACTGACGGCATGCCGGCGTCCCCGGACGGGGCGTCCGGTCCGCCCGGCGGTGAAAACAGCGCGCCGCGAGACGGATTCGGACGTTTCGCGGCGCGCCGCTTTTAAAACGGGCGCCGGCAGGGCATAGTATGGGAAAGGCGGCGCGGCCCGGGCTCCCCCGGCGCCCGGCCGCCCGGCCGGCAGGGAGGCCCCGCGGGGCCGGCGCAAGGACTGGAAAGGCAGGAGAAGCCCAATGGCAAGTTTTCGCATCGACCGTACCAGCGAGGATATTTTACGGGAACTGACCGCAATCCTCCGCACGGTGAAGGATCCGCGGGTCACCGCGGCCATGCTCAGCATCGTGCGGGTGGAAGTGACCAACGACATGTCGTACGCCAAGGTGTACGTCAGCGCCATGGAGGGGCTGGACGCCGCGAAAAGCGCGGTCAAGGGGCTCGCGAGCGCGCAGGGGTATATCCGGCATTCCCTGGGGGCGGCGCTCAAGCTGCGGCATGTGCCGGAGCTGCGGTTCATCCCCGACGATTCGATCGCGTACAGCGCCGGGATCGCCAAGACGCTGCATGATCTCGAGCGGGCGGAGAAGCAGAAGGCCGGCCGGGAAAGCGGCGGGCAGGCGGAGGAGGAACCGGGCAATGAGTGAGATGGTTTCCGTTTCCGCCGCGGCGGAACGCCTGCGCGGGGCCGGCCGGATCCGGATCCTGACCCATCAGTACCCGGACGGGGACACGCTGGGCTCCGGCTTCGCCCTCTGCCGGGCGCTGCAGAAGCTGGGGAAGGCCGCCCGGGTGGAATGCCCGGACGAGATCCCGGAAAAATACGGGTACCTGTATGAAGGGCTGCCCTCCCCCGATTTTGAGCCCGACCTCATCTGCGCGGTGGACGTGGCGGACGCGAAGCTGCTGGGGGAACTGGAAGGGGTTTACGCCGGCCGGATCGGGCTGTGCATCGACCACCACGGCTCGAACACCGGCTATGCCGGCGAGCTGCTGCTGCGCGCCGATTACGCGGCGACGGCGATGCTGGTCCGGGAGGTGATCGCCGCGCTGGGGGTGGAGCTGGACAAGCCGACGGCGGAGTGCCTGTACACCGGCATCGCGACCGATACCGGCTGCTTCAAATATTCCAACACCACCGCCTACGCCCTGCGCATGGCGGCGGAAATGCTGGACTGCGGCGCGAACAGCGAGATGATCAACCGCACCATGTTCGACGTCAAGACCCGGGCGCGGGTGGAATTGGAGCGGCAGGCGCTGGACAGCATGCGCTTTTTCCTGCACGGCCGCTGCGCGGTGATGCTGATTACCAATGCGATGATCGCCCAAAGCGGCGCGAAGGAAAACGATATGGAGGGCCTGGCCCCCATCCCCCGGCAGATCGAGGGGGTATGGGTGGGCGTCACCCTGAGGGAAAAGAAGGACGGCTCCTTCAAGGTGAGCGTGCGCACCGGCAACCATGCCGACGCGTCGGCCATCTGCAGCCTTCTGGGGGGCGGCGGCCATCTGCGCGCCGCGGGCTGCACCCTCCCCGGCCCGGCGGAGCAGGCGGTGGAAGCGATGGTCGAGGTGGTCCACCGGACGATCGGGGACTGCGGCGGCTCTCCCCGGCCTTCCTCCGCCCTCCGCTGAGGGGGCCCACCCGCAATTTTAACCTGTACGGAAAGGGGCGGCAGCTTTATGGACGGCATCCTCTGCCTGGACAAGCCGCAGGAAATGACCTCCTTTGCCTGCTGCGCGGTCTTCCGCCGGCTGCTGGGCGTCAAAAAAATCGGCCATGCCGGGACCCTGGACCCGATGGCGACCGGGGTGCTCCCCCTCCTGGTGGGGAAGGCCACCCGCGCGCTGGAACTGCTTCCCGATCACAATAAACGGTATACGGCGTCCCTTCGCTTCGGCCTGGTCAGCGATACCCAGGACGCCTGGGGGAAGGTTTCGGCCACCGGGGGGGCGGTCCCGTCCCTCCGGGCGGTGGAGGACGCGCTCCCCGCATTCCGGGGGGCGATCCGGCAGGTCCCGCCCATGATGTCGGCCCTCAAAAAGGACGGGGTGCGGCTGTACGACCTCGCCCGGCAGGGGATTGAGGTGGAGCGGGAGGCCCGCCCGGTCACCATCGAGTCCCTGGAGCTGCTGGGGTACGACGAGGCCGCGGGGGAGCTGACGCTGGACTGCGCCTGCTCCAAAGGCACCTATATCCGCACCCTGTGCGCCGACCTGGGGGAGGCGCTTGGCTGCGGGGCGGTGATGACCTCCCTGCGCCGGACAAGGGCGGCAGGGTATTCGCTCGAGCAGTGCATCACCCTGGAGGAGGCCCGCCGCCTGGCGGAGGAGGGGACGCTGGCATCCCGGCTGATGCCGGTGGACAGCGCGTTCGCCGGCTGCGGGAAGGTGACGGTTTCCCCCGCGCAGGCGGTCCGCTTCCGTAACGGCGGGGCGCTGTCCCTCGACCGCCTCCCCCGTCCGGCGGAAGGGCTGACCCGGGTGTATGCGCCGGGCGGGGAATTCCTCGGCCTGGGCCGTCCGGCGGAAGGGGAACTCAAAGCCGCCCGCCTGTTTGTCTGAGGCGGCCCGTCCGGCCGCTCGCCTGATATGGCCCGGCCGTCCGGCTGCTCGCCTGACCGGGGGCTATTGCATCGGAATGAGGCGTTTCCCCTGCATGCGGGATTCCCATACCCCCTGCATGGGCGAGCGGGAGAACGCTTTCCGGAAAGGAGCCGGAGGCCATGGAGTACCGTTACGCGCCCGCCCGTTCCTACGAGGATTTGGCAGCCGGCCGGGTGCTTCTGCACCGGGGCGGGATGCCCTGCTTCCCCGTCCGGGCCGGGAGCGAAATCTTCAGCCGCTGTCTGGCCGCCTGCCCGCGGAAAAGCGGGCTGACCCTGTACGATCCCTGCTGCGGGGGCGGTTACCTGCTCACGGTGCTCGGCCTGCTTCACCCCGGGCCGCTGGGGCGGATTGTGGGCTCGGATATCGATCCCCGCGCGCTGGCGCTCGCCCGGGATAATCTCGCCCTCCTCACGCCGGAGGGAAGGGCGCGCCGCCGCTCCCAGCTCCGGGAAATGGCGGTGCAGTTCGGGAAGGAATCCCATTCCGCCGCCCTGGAAAGCCTGGCGCGGCTGGAGGCGCAGGCCGCGGCGTCCCCGCCGCAGACGGCGCTTTTTTTGGCGGATATCCTCCAGCCGGACGCTCTCCGGGACGCGGGCTTTACCGCGGATATCGTGCTGGCGGACGTGCCTTACGGGCGGATGACGGATTGGCTGGAAGGAACGGCGCAGGGGCCGGAAAGCCCGGCGGAGGAAAGCCCGCTTGCCCGTTTCCTGCGCGCCATTGCGCCGGTCTGCGGCCCGGATACCGTGCTGGAGGTAATCGCGGACAAGGGGCAGAAATTCCCCAAGGACAATATATACTATTTGGATAAATTTACGGTTGGAAAACGGAAAGTATCCATTTTCCGGCGGAAAACCCAGGGAAAGGAAGGCCCCGTATGCTGAAAACCATGATTTGGGATGGGAAGACCCCGCTTCCGGGGGACACGGCCCCCGGGAGGGACGGCCGGGTGTTCGGGAAGGCGGGGAAGCCCCGCGCCGTCGCCCTGGGGATCTTCGACGGGATCCACCTCGGCCACCGGGCGGTGATTTCCCGCGCCACGGGGATGGAGCTGCCCGACGGGAGCCGCGCAGCGGCGGCGGTCTTCACCTTCACCCAGCCGGCCTGGGCGCTGCCGAAGGACGGCGCCTGCTCGCTGATTACCGAGGAGCAGCGGGCCGCCGTGCTGGAGGGCCTGGGGGTGGAGGAGCTCATCCAGGCGGATTTCAACGCGATCCGGGACTGCTCCCCGCAGGAATTTGTGGAGGATGTGCTCAAAAATACACTGCACGCCTGCCGAGTCTGCTGCGGGTTCAATTACCACTTCGGCCGGGGCGGGAAGGGGGACGCCGACCTCCTGCGCTCCCTCTGCGCCCCGCTGGGGATCGAGGTGGTGGTGGTCCCGCCGGTCCTGGTGGACGGGGAACCGGTCAGCGCCAGCCGGATCCGCCGCCTGATCGAGGAGGGCCGGATGGAGGAAGCCTCCCGGCTGCTCGGCCGGCCGTTCACCCTGGATTTCCCGGTGGTCGGCGGGCGGAAACTGGGCAGGCTGCTCGGCACGCCGACCATCAACCAGCCCCTGCCCCCCCATTTCGTCCTTCCCCGTTTCGGGGTGTACGCCGTGAGCGCCGAGGCCGGGGGGAAGGTCCGCCATGGGGTGACCAACATCGGGGTGCGCCCCACCGTCGGGGCGGAAGGCCCGCTGGCCGAGACCTGGATTGCGGATTTCGACGGCGACCTCTACGGCAGGAACGTGCCGGTCACGCTGGTGAAGTTCCTCCGCCCCGAGCGCCGGTTTGAGTCGGTGGAGGCCCTGCAGAAGCAGATCCTGCTCGACGGGAAGGAGGCGCGGCGGGCCGTCCTGGGGGAGGACGCGGAGGGGATCCGCGCCGTGCTGTTTGATTTTGACGACACCCTGCAGGACCGCGCGGCCGCTTTTCTGCAGTACTGCGATTTCTTCCTCCAAAAATATTTCCCCGGCCTCCCGGCCCCCGAAAAGGAGCGCCGCCGGCAGGAGATGCTGCAAAAAAACAACGGGGGATACGTCAATTATATCGACTACTTCCTCTCCCTGTTTGAGGAATGGGGCTGGACCGACGCGCCGGAGGTGGGGGACATCTACCGGGAGTTCCAGTTCCGCTTCCCGGATTACGTCGCCCTCCTGCCCGAGGCGGCGCCGGTGCTCAGGGAACTGCGGCAGAAGGGGTATAAAACGGGGATCATCACCAACGGCCCCTCCCTGCTGCAGAACCGGAAGCTGGACGTCAGCGGCCTGCGCCCCCTCCTGGACATCGCGGTGGTGTCGGGGGACGAGATGGTCCACAAGCCCGACCCGGAGATTTTCCGCCGGGCCGCCGCCCGCCTGGGCGTCGCCTGCTCCAGCTGCCTGTACGTGGGGGATCACCCGGTCAACGACATCCAGGGGGCGCGTTCCGCCGGGATGCACCCGGTGTACATCAATGCGTTCGGGGCGGACGTCCACCCCGCCGGCGCGCCCGAAATCCACGCGCTGACGGAAATCTTCGCGTTGCTGTAAAAAGCGCCGCCCGTCCCCCTTTTTGTAAAAAGCCCTTTACAAGCCCCCTGCCGTGTGCTATACTATTCTGGCGCTTATGCGCCATGCACGCAGCGCTGCGTGCCTTCCATTTCCCGGCCGGCGGAGTATGCCAGGCGGGCCTTGCCGCCCGCGGGACTCACCGTTTCCCCGCGCTGGGTGATTGGAAAATATTTTAAAGAGGTGAAAGCCATGCTGCCGGAAGAAAAAACAGCCATTATGAAGGAATACGCGACGCATGAGGGGGACACCGGTTCTCCCGAGGTTCAGATCGCCGTCCTTACCAAGCGGATCAACGACCTGACCGAGCACCTGAAGGTGCACAAGAAGGACCACCACTCCCGCCGCGGCCTGCTGAAGATGGTCGGCCACCGCCGCAACCTTCTCAACTACCTGATGAAGAAGGACATCACGCGGTACCGTGCGATCATCGAAAAGCTGGGCATCCGCAAATAAGGAAAACGCTGAGGCAGGGGGGCTGACGCCCTCCTGCCTCATTCCGCTTTTCCCCGGCGGGCGGAAAGCGGGGAAAATCAAGGCTCCACATTGTCCAATCGGCGGGGCAGGCGTGGTTTTAGCAGTGAAACGACGGCTCAGCGCAGGCGGCAGGGGGACAGGCCCTCCCCCGGCGGGCGCCTCCCTCCGGGAACGGAGGGGAATCCCGGTGAACCGCGGTTTAATTGCTAAAATCCCATGCGGCTCCGTCTTTGGAAATAAAGATTGACGGAGGTACTGCAATGTTTGAAAACTACAAGGTATTCGAAACCACGCTGGCCGGCCGCCCCCTGGTGGTGGAAACCGGGAAGATTGCCCAGCTGGCGAACGGCTCCTGCCTCATCCGCTACGGCGAGACGGCGATCCTCTGCGCGGTGACCATGTCCGCCAAGCCCCGCGAAGGGGTGGATTTCTTCCCCCTCTCGGTGGATTATGAGGAAAAGCTCTATGCGGTGGGCAAAATCCCCGGCTCCTTCCAGCGCAGGGAGGGCCGGCCGAGCGAGAAGGCCATCCTGACCTCCCGCGTCATCGACCGCCCGATCCGCCCGCTGTTCCCCAAGGACATGCGCAACGACGTGTCGGTGGTCTGCACCGTCATGAGCGTGGACCCCGACTGCCCGCCGGAAACCACGGCGATGATCGGCGCGTCCATTGCGATTTCGATTTCGGAAATCCCGTGGGACGGCCCGATTTCCGGCGTGGTGGTCGGCTTGGTGGACGGCGAGTACGTCATCAACCCCACCGCCGAGCAGGAGAAGAAATCCGAGATGCACGTGACCGTGGCTTCCACGGCCGATCTGGTGGCGATGATCGAGGCCGGCGCGAACGAAATCGACAACGAGACAATGTTCAACGGCATCATGGCCGGCCACGCCGCCAACCAGCAGATTGTGGAGTTTATCAACGGGATCGTCGCCGAAATCGGCAAGGAGAAGATCCCGTTTGAATCCAGCGATCCCGATCCGGCGATGTTCGAAGCGGTGAAGGAATTCGCGATTGAAAAGGTACGCGCGGCGCTGGATACCGACGACAAGCGGGTGCGGGACGAGCGGCTCCTCCCGGTGTACGACGAGGTGCACGCCCGCTTTGACGAGGAATACCCGGAGCAGACCGCGATGCTGGACGACTGCCTGTACAAGCTGCAGAAGTACGTCGTCCGCCGCTGGCTGCTGGACGACGGAAAGCGGGTGGACGGTCGCGGCATCGACGAAATCCGCCCCCTGGCGGCCGAGGTCGGCCTGCTGCCCCGCGTGCACGGCTCGGGCCTGTTCACCCGCGGCCAGACGCAGGTGCTCACCACCGTCACCCTCGGATCGAGCGGGGACGCGCAGCTGCTGGACGGCATCGACGACGAAACCAGCAAGCGGTATATGCATCACTACAACTTCCCCTCCTACTCGGTGGGCGAAACCAAGCCCTCCCGCGGCCCCGGCCGGCGTGAAATCGGCCACGGCGCCCTGGCGGAACGCGCCCTGCTGCCGGTCATCCCGCCGGTGGAGGAGTTCCCCTACACCCTGCGCCTGGTGTCCGAGGTAGTGTCCTCCAACGGCTCCACCTCCCAGGCGTCGATCTGCGGCTCCACCCTCGCCCTCATGGACGCGGGCGTGCCGATTAAGGCGCCGGTTGCCGGCATTTCCTGCGGCCTGGTCACCGAGGGCGACCGCTTCATGACCATGGTGGACATCCAGGGCCTGGAAGATTTCTTCGGCGATATGGACTTCAAGGTGGGCGGCACCCATAAGGGTATCACCGCCATCCAGATGGATCTCAAGGTGCACGGCCTGACCCCCGCCATCATCAAGGAAGCGCTGGAAAAGACCTACAAGGCCCGGCTGTATATCCTGGACGAAATCATGCTCAAGGCGATCCCCGCCCCCCGCGCGGAGCTGTCCAAGTACGCGCCCAAGATGCTCAGCACCAAGATCGACGTGGACAAGATCCGCGAAGTCATCGGCAAGGGCGGCTCGGTCATCCAGAAGATCCAGGCCGAATGCAACTGCAAGATCGACATCGAGGAGGACGGCAGCGTCTTTATCTCCGCCCTGAACAGCGACGACGCCAAGCGGGCCCTGTCGATTGTGGAAACCATCGCCAAGGACCCCGAGATCGGCGCGATCTATAAGGGCCGCGTGACCCGGCTGATGTCCTTCGGCGCGTTTGTGGAAATCGCCCCCGGCAAGGAGGGGCCTGGTCCACATCTCCCGCCTGGACGTCAAGCGGGTGGAGAAGGTGGAGGACGTGGTCGCCGTGGGCGACGAGGTGCTCGTGAAGGTGACCGAAATCGACGAGCAGGGCCGCCTGAACCTCTCCCGCCGGGACGCGCTGATCGAGGTGGAAGGCCTGACCCCGGAGAACACGGTGTCGGATTCCCCCCGTCCCGCCCGCCGCGAAGGCGGCTTCCGCCGCGAACGCGGGGAAGGCGGCCGTCCGCCCCGCCGCTGAGGATAGCGGGACATCCCCTCGCAAAATCGGAGATAAAAAGCCGGCAAGCAGCCATGAACCGGTTCAGAAAAACCGTACAATAGACAAAAAGCCCCCTATGTAGGAAAATAGAACTACATAGGGGGTATTTGTATGGCAGGGAAAAAAGGAAT
>CAJFGS010000037.1 GCA_904377855.1 Candidatus Avimonas merdigallinarum | reverse complement strand
CGGGGATTACGGCTGGTACATCACGCCGGGGTGGACGGCAGGCGACCTCGGCTTCGGCTTCGAGGTGGAGCCGGATAAGGAATACAAGGTGTCGTTCTGGTACAAGACGACGGAGAACGGCACCCCATTCGACGGCCTGAGTGTTACAGTCAAGTCGGTGATGAATTACGGATTTGATACAAACAACCCGAACGGCTGGCTGAATATGGAGGCTACGCTGAAAGAAGCAGTCGCGCTGGAAGCGACGGGCGGCGGACGAGACCAACGGCGGCTATTGGGCGCATCTGGTGATTGACGGCGTAGCCAACGGCGGCACCCTCTGCCTGGACGACATCGTGGTGACCGAGGCAGCAGCTGTTCCCGATCCCGGGCCGGATGATCCCGATCCCGGCACGGAACCGGAACCGGGTCCGGCGGGAGACTTTATCAACGGCTTTGAGTATACGTGGAGTGAGGAGCCGCCTTATGTCGGCTGCAACACCTATGAAAAACAGGACTGGTATGTCGAAGGGATGCGCGGCCGGGTGCAGGATGATGTGCGCAGCGGCGCCTATTCCTATCAGATTACCAATAATAAGACTTGGGCGGTGGGCAATTTTGAGTTTGGTTTCCCGATCGAGCCGAACACCGATTACACCCTGACGCTGTGGTATAAGCTGACGGATGCCGGCGCCACAATGGCTATCCGGCCGATGGCGGAGCTGTCCGACAAGCAGGGGGCGGTTCCCAATTGGGAGGAAACGCTGGCTAATACCGTAGAGCTGGGTGAGGCCAGCGAATGGACACCGCTGACCTTTACCTTTAATTCGGGGGATGCGTCCAACTACCCGGCCGGCAACTATGCGCTGCTTGATGTAGGCAGTATACCCTTGGAGGCGCAGCTGCGCATTGATGATATTTCGGTGGAAGAAGGCACGGGTGGGGAGATCCCCGTCGTGAAAACCCCCGAATTTATCCAGGATTATCCGGTGCGCGAGGGCGGCTTCAGCTATAAGTATGTGCCGGCGGAAGGCACGGATCTCCTGGCAGACGGCGGGCTGGAGGGCAGCGACGGCTTCTGGAACGCCGATACCTTCATCCAGGAGGGGATCCTGGCCATCTCCGGCGACAGCGCCGCCGTCCACAGCGGCAGCAAGGGCCTGGCATTCACGGCGGACGGCACCCAGCGGGTTACCGTTCTCCTGGAGGTCGAGCCGGACACCGAGTATCTGTTCGGCGCATGGATGAAGGGGGATTTCTTTGATATTGAAGAAAACCTGAACATCTTCTCCTGGAGCCTGGCTACCGAAAGCGGCACCCGCCTGCATGAACGGTATCTTCCCGCCTTTGACAACGAATGGCATTTGTGCGAATACTCCTTCCGCACCAACGAGGCAGAGACGATCATGCTGACCATGTCGGCGACCGATACGACGGTGTTCCTGGATGATTTCTTCCTGTGCAAGCTGGAGGATATCGAACGGTATAAGCCCACGCTGTCCACCAAAGACCCGGCCGAGGTGACGGACAACAGCCCCGCCCTCCTTGGCTGCGATGAGGAAGACAACGTGTTTGAGAATTTCGATCTAAGCGATGCGGAGGATACTTTCTGGAGCGACACCGACGGCAGCGCCTACGGAAAGCAGATCCAGATTGTCGATTCCGGCTCCTCCATTTATGGAAATGCGCTGCGCTTCAAGGTGACGGACGACGCGATGGGCAACCCGCGTATCTCGGGCGTGTCCTACATAAAGTGGGTGGACGTCGAGCCTCAGACAGAGTATGTGTTCTCCGCCAAGTACAGCCTGGTGGAGCCCAGCGCAGCGTTGGGGGATTCCGCTTCCTACTTTGCCCTCATTGACAGCAACGTGCTGATGCCGTCGGTTATCCAACGCTTCCGTTTCACCGAAAGCGAGTATGAGAAGGATCCGGATCAAAACTGGCGCACGGCCGCCGTGTCGTTCCATACAGGGGACTATGACCGCATCGGGCTCCTGATTTACGATGCGGGCGGCGAGGCCTACCTGGATGATTTGCGGCTGTTTAAGGCGTCTGACGCCAAGGCCTTGGCGGAACGGGAGGATACCTTCCCGGCTACCAAGCTGGAGAGCAGCCAGAACCTGGTCAGCAACGGCCTGGTCGGCAGCGTAAATGCCGGCACGACGGTGAAGTCCCTGGTTTCCTCGTTTGCGCACAGCCAGTATATCCGGGTATACGATGCCGAGGGGAATCCCGTGGAAAATACGGCCCAGGCGGCCGCCACCGGTATGGAGCTCCGTCTGATGGACGGGCCGGTTATCAAGGATCGGGCGACGGTGGTTGTCCGCGGCGACCTGGACGGTGACGGCAAGGCGACGGGGGCGGATGTGGATCTCCTTCTGGAAGCCCTCGTGGGCGACAGGGAACTGAGCGCGGCGCAGCAGGCGGCGGCCGACGCGGACGGCAATGGCGCCCTCCATATATACGACGCGCTGCTCCGCACAGAAGCGGGCGGCCAATCCGGGACGGCCTCGCTTAAAATCGAGGGGCCCTCTACCCTGGTAATCGGCGAGCCCTTTGAGGTCACGGTAAGGGCGTCCGCCGGCCTGGTCGGCCTGAGCGGCCAGATTACTTACGACAGTTCCAAGATCATCGTGCAGGACGTCTCCATAGCGCAGAGCGGGAACTGGCAGCTCGCTTATACCAACAGCAAAGGCACGATTCAGTTTGCGGCAGTCAACACGGATCAAAAGAGCCCGACCGGCGAGAACGGCGAACTGCTTACCCTGACGCTGGTGCTGGCCTCTACCGTGCAGACCGACGACGTAATCGCCCTTTCCATGGGCGCTCTGCAGGCTACCGACGGCAAAAATACGATAGCTCCTGCGGAGGTAAACTGGATTTTCGGCCAGGAGGAGCCAGCACCCGAGCCGGAACCCAATCCGGAAGAACCGGAGCCGGACGATCCGATCACCCCGCCTCCGACGCCTGTAGTGGACGGAAATGAGGATCCTGAACCGGATGAACCGGCCATCGTGGATCCGGGCGAGGAAGAAAACGGCCCGTCCAACAATAACCTTCTGGCCTCACTGGAAATTGAAGGCGTGACGCTGTCCCCCGCCTTTGATCCCGAAACCAAAACCTATGAAGCGACCGTTCCTTTTGAAGTGGAAAACGTGAACGTGACGGCCGTCCCCCAGGATGCGGCGGCCACGGTGACCATCGACGGGACGGAACTCACCTATGTCGGCCGGAATATCGTCAAGGCCGTGGTCGTATCCGAAAGCGGGCTGCAGCGCACCTACAAGGTCTATGTTACGCGGCAGGAACCCGTACAGGAAACGGCCGGCCTGCCCTGGTGGGGTATCTCGCTGATTGTAGTCGGCGCGGTTCTGGTGGCCGGCGCGGCGGTTGTCACGATACTGCTCATCCTCAGAAAACGAAAAGCCAGCCCGAAAACACAGCCCTGAGCTTTAAGCCGCGGGGCGGGAACCTTCCGTGTTGATTGGAGGAAAATCCATGCGCAGAATTGCCTCGTTGCTTCTATCGCTCGCTTTGTTAACCGTTTCCGTTTTTCCCGCCATGGGCGAGGCGGCCGAGCCGGATACCCCGGCTCCGGCCGCCGGCGCCCAGCCGCAGCCTGCGGCCAGTGAGGAATCCCCCGCCGGCACGGGAGAAACGGCGCCGGCCTTTACGTTTACCTTCTCCATCGACACGGCGGGCTCCTATGTGCCGCAAATCCGGTACCGGGCCCTGGCCGGCACGGGAAACGCCATCGAGCTGGGAATGCAGATCGATGGTGTCTTCCCTTCGGTCGAGTATGAAAGCTTTGACCTATCCCGCCTGTGGAAGAATGCGACGGACGAGGTCGCATCCGATAAGGACGGGAACCAATATTCCCCGGAACAGGTGGAGGATCTCGATACCTGGCAGACGGGCTCGGTATGGGATCGCAACGGCTTCAAAACCGAACCGATTGCGGTGGAATTAACCGCCGGCCAGCACACCGTGAGCCTGTTTGTTTATGAAGAATCCCTGGAAGTGGAGTCCATCGTCTTTGTCCGCCCGGAAGAGATCCCCTCTTATGAGGAAATGGCAGCGGTTTACGGGCAGGAAGGCGTCCCGCTGTATACCGGGGAGGAACTTGTACTTGAGGGCGAAGATGCGGTGTGGAAGAGCCAAAAAACGCTGGCTCCCCTTTCCAGCCGGGCCGACCCCGCCGTCCTCCCTTCCGACCCGTATGTATCCAAGATCAATTACATTGGCGGGAGCAACTGGCAGAAGCCGGGCGACACCATCACCTGGCGCATCGACGTTCCCGAAACCGGCCTGTATAAATTGGGCTTTCATTTTCATCAGACATATTTGCAGGAGGGGACGGCCTTCCGCACCCTCCTGATTGACGGCGAGGTGCCGTTCCAGGAAGCGGCGAGCATTTCCTTCGGGTATGGCAGCGGCTGGCAGTTTTCCGCCTATGCCGACGACGGGGGAAATGCGTTTCTGCTCTATCTGGAGGAGGGCCCTCACGAGATCTCCTTGCGGGTTACCCTGGGCGATTTGTCCGGGCTGGCCGCTAACCTGCAGACTTTGACCCAGGAGCTGGGCGACCTTTACCGGGAGATTGTCATGATCACCGGCGAGACGCCCGACCCCAACCGCGACTATAATTTGTTTACGGCTATCCCCGACTTGGAGGAGCGGTTGACACAGGCCAGGGAAAAGCTGCTTCAGTACGCCGACGAAAGCGAAGAAATTGCCGGCCTGAAGGGCGGCTCCTCCGCGCAGATTCTCCGGAAAACGGCGCTCATCATTGAGCAGATGCTCGATATCAAGTGGAAGGCGCAGACCAAGAAGAACGCTTTTTATGACAACTATGCCAGCCTGTCCTCCTGGCTCTATGAAATGCAGAATATGGCGCTGGATTTGGACTGTATGGTATTGGCTGCCCCGGATAAGGAATTTGAACGCGCGGGCTCTACCTTTTTCCAAAGGGCGGCTTTTACGGCCAAACGCCTGCTGGCCTCTTTTATGGCGGATTACCAGCTCTCCGAAAGGGACGAGGAGTCCATTACCGTGTGGACGACCTGGGGGCGCGATCAGGTCAACGTCTTAAACAGCCTGATCGACAATGATTTCACCCCTAAAACAGGGTATTCCGTCGACCTGAAAATTGTCACGGCCTCTCTTATCCAGGCGCAGCTGTCCGGCCGCGCGCCGGATGTGGAGCTGGCACTGGGCAGGACCGCCCCGGTCGATTACGGGATGCGGGGCGTCCTATACGATCTTACACAGTTTGAAGATTATCCGGAGGTTATCGGCCGGTTCCAGCAAAACGCGGTAACCCCCTATACCTATAAAGGCGGCGTGTACGGCCTGCCCGTCACACAGTCCTTCCTGATGATGTTTGTCCGCACGGATATTCTGGAGGAGCTGGGGCTGGAAATCCCCGAAACGTGGGATGAATTGCTGCTGACAGCGAAAATCCTGGCAATGAACAATATGCAGGTGGGGCTGTCAGAGTCGCTCAACCTGTCCGATCCGACCAATATCCTTTCCATGCTGGCCGTCCAGAACGGCGTCTCCTTTTATACGGACGATCACAGCGCCTCGACCTTTTCCTCCGAGGAAATGCAGGGCGTTGTGACAACCTGGACAGACTTTTATACGAAATATAATTTCCCCAAGGAGTACAATTTCTTCAACCGCTTCAAGATCGGCCTGGTGCCGATCGCCATACGCGATTATACGGCATATGCCACCCTCACGGCGGCAGCCCGTGAGATCAGCGGCCGGTGGAAGATGGTTCCTGTCCCCGGGACAAGGCAGGAGGACGGTACGATTGACCGTTCTGTCTGCGGCAGCGGTTCGGCCGCGGCAATCCTGAAATCCAGCCGGAAGCCGGAAGCGGCATGGGAATTCCTCAAATGGTGGACGTCGGAGGATATCCAATACCGGTATGCCTCCCAGCTGGAGTCAGTACTGGGCGTGTCGGCGCGCGTTGCCACCGCCAATATGGATGCCATGCTGAGGCTCGGGTATGACAGCGAAACCGTCGAGGCGCTGGAGGAACAGTGGAAGCTGGTGGAAGAGATGCCGGTCATCCCCGGAAGCTACTATCTGGACAGGACGGTTTCTCAGCTCTTTACTAATATCGTCAACGGCGGCCAGAACGTCAAGCTCATGCTGGATAAATGGGGGGAAGAGTTTGACGGGGAGATCCGGAGGAAAACGGAACAGTATGATAACCAGCCGTAAGGAGAAGGGCATCTATGAGAGTCAAAACGTTTGAAAAGCATACCCTAAAAAAATGGTCAGGGCGGGATTGCGTGTGGCTGGCTTTGATGGTAGCCCCTTTTGCCATTCTGTTCCTGATCGTTACCGTGATTCCGGTTTTAGCCTCGATTGTTTTGAGCTTTTTCCAATATGACATGATCAATCCGCCGCAGTTCATCGGCCTGGACAACTACTTCCGGATGTTTATAAGCGACCAGGTTTTTCTCATTGCCCTTCAGAACACCCTGAAGCTTGCCGTTATTACCGGCCCGATCGGCTTTTTGCTGTCCTTTGTCCTGGCCTGGATGATTAACGATCTCAGTCCGGCCAGCCGCACGGCGCTGTCCTTTCTATTTTACTCGCCCGCTCTGATGGGCAATGTCTATTTCATCTGGCAGGTGCTTTTCAGCGGGGATGCCTACGGCTATGCCAACAGCCTGCTGATGTCCATGAACCTTATCTCCGAGCCGATCCAGTGGTTCTATGATGAGCGGTACGCCATGACCCTGGTGATCATCGTCCAGCTGTGGATGAGCATGGGCGTATCCTTCCTGGCCAACATCTCCGGCCTGCAAAACGTAGACACCACCCTGTATGAGGCCGGCGCCATTGACGGCATACGCAACCGGTGGGCGGAATTGTGGTATATCACGCTGCCATCCATGAAGGGTATTTTATTGTTCAGCGCCGTGATGCAGATACAGACCTCGTTTTCCATAAGCGCCATTGCAACAACGCTGACCGGGTTCCCCAGCGTGAATTATTCGACCCATACGATCGTTACCCACCTGTCGGATATTGCGACGACGCGCTTTGAAATGGGATATGGAGCGGCATTGTCCGTCTTCCTGTTCCTGTTGATGGCGGCGGCGAGAATACTGATCCGAAAAGTTCTGGATGCGCTGGGAAGGTGAGGATATGAAGAAAGCAAAGCCCAGATATAAACGGTTTACCCGTTCGCGGCTCGGCAATTTCCTTTTCTTTACGATTTTGATTCTGGCGGGGCTTTATACCATTCTGCCCCTCATCTATTCCATTGTAACCTCCTTCAAGCCCCTGGACGAGCTCCTGGCCTTTCCGCCCAAGTTTTACGTCACCCGGCCGACGCTCAAAAACTACAGCATACTGCCGGAACTGCTGTCCGACCTGGACGTTCCCTTTGCGCGGTATGTGTTTAACACTCTGTTTTTGAGCGTGGTCATTTCGGCTCTGCACGTCATCGTGGCCTCCATGTCGGCTTTTGTAATGTGCCAGGTGCGCAACAAATGGACCGGCCTGCTGTTCGCCCTGGTTCAATTTGCGCTGTTATACAACGCGACAACCCTGGCGGTTCCGCAGTATTACATCTTTTCGAAGTTAAACATCATCGATACCTATTGGGCCTATATCCTGCCCATGCTGCCCTCCACAATGGGGGTATTCCTCATCAAGCAATATATGGACGGGGCGATACCGGAAGCCCTGATTGAAGCGGCCCGGATTGACGGGGCCGGCGTTCTGCGCATTTTCTGGCAGGTTGTCATGCCGCTGGTCAAGCCGGCCTGGATGACCCTGACCCTGTTTATTTTCCGGGATTCGTGGGCTTTGCAGCCGGGCGGCACGATTTTTTCCGAAAGCCTGAAGACCCTGCCCAATATCCTGTCTCAGATTACTTCAAGCGGCATCGCCCGTTCCGGCTCCGCCATGGCGGCCACTGTACTGCTGATGATCCCGCCGGTGCTCATCTATTTCGTCACCCAGTCCAATGTGATGGAAACGATGAGCAGCGCCGGCATAAAAGAATAGGAGGAGCCGCATGAAGATCAAAAAAATGGCCGTGTTCCTGCTCCTTTTTGCCCTGCTGGCCGTCTCTTTTTCCGTTGCGGTATCGGCGGATTCCCCAGAGGAAGTCCCCTATCCCTCCTATACATACTGGACCGACGGGCAAAACCGCGAGGCGGTGGAATGCAAGCCGCTGTTTATACCGGAGAGACGGCTGAGCGGCCAATCGCTTGGCGTCGGCAAGTTCGGAACCCTGGATTACATTTTCGCTTTCGGGGAAAACCTGTATGTTTTGGACGGCGCCAGCGGCCGGATCCTTGTCCTGGATAAGGATTATGCGCTGGTGCGCGTCATTGAGGGCTTTGTGTACCAGGGGGAAACCCTGACCTTTGCGGGCGCGACCGGCTTGTTTGTGGATGAAAGCGGCCTGTATGTCGCCGACACGGAAAACAAGCGCGTGCTCTGCACAGACTCCGAATCGGTGACCGCAATCATCACGCTCCCGGAATCGACGCTGATCCCGGAAAATTACGACTTTGCCCCCATTCGTCTGGTACGCGACTCGAACGGATATCTTTATGTCCTGTGCAAGGGTTCTTATTATGGCATGATGCTGTTCTCCGACCAATATGAATTTCTGGGGTTTTATGGCGCCAGCACGGTGCAGAACAGCGCCGCCGACGCTATTGCAGACTGGCTGGAATCCCTGTTTGAAACAGAGGAAAAGCACAGTGCCTCCATCCAGGCGCTGCCGTTCCAGCTGGTGGACGTCGCCATGGATCCCGACGGCTTTATTATTACGCTCAGCGACCAGAGCACCGGCCAGCTCAAGCGGTTCGGAACCAACGGCAGCAATATCCTGCAATACCGCAACCAGTTTGAATCCGTCAGCGCGGACAGTTTAAACTTTGCCGACCAGCCCAGCTCCTACCAGGATCTGTCCGGCCGCTACAGCGGATGGGTTGTGGAAAAGCTGGCGGCGCTTACCGCCGATGACGAAGGGTATATGTACCTGGTGGACAGCACGCAGGGACGGATTTTCATGTACGATACGGAGTGCCAGCTCATCTGCGTGTTTGGAGGCGGCCTTGGGAACGGAAACCAGGTGGGCACTTTCATCACGCCCAACGCCGTTGCCTGCTTGGACGGCGATCTGCTGGTTTCCGACGCCCTGACAAAAGAAATTACTGTCTTCTCCCTGAGTGAATACGGCCGCTGGATCAAAACGGCGAACAGCCTCTCCAATCAGGGGAAATGGGAGGAGGCTCTCCCGTATTGGGAAAATGTCCAGGCGGTGGATCAGAACTGCCAGCTCGCCTGGCGCGGCATGGCCCAGGCCGCCCTGTCTGCAGGGGAATACACGCAGGCCATGGAACTGGCCGAGACCGCCCTGGATCGCGTCACCTATGCTTCCGCCTTTAAAGTGGTGCGTGATCAATTTATATCCCGGAACTTTGTCTGGCTTTTCCTGGCGGTTGTCCTGGCGGCCGGCGGCGTTTTATATCTGATTCAGCTCACCCACAAGCGGAACGTTGTATTTATCCGCAACGCCAACCTGCGGACGGGATTGACCGCCTGCATCCATCCCTTCCGTTCCTTTGGCGAAATGCGGGATTACCGGCGGCTGTCCATCCCGCTGGCAACCATCCTGCTGGCGCTGTACTACGTCTCGACCGTAACCGGGGAGCTGGGCGGAAGCTTTATGTATGCTTCTATGGATACCGCCGGCTTTAACGCAATTTATACGCTTTTGGGCACGGTAGGGGTGGTGCTGCTGTATGTGATTGTCAACTGGGCGGTCTGCGTGCTGTGCACCGGCCGGGGAAGGCTCGTGGATATCTATTGCAGCACCTGTTACTGCCTGACGCCCATGATCCTTTACCAGTTCCTGTATCTGATCCTGTCCTATACCACAGTGGCCACTTCAAACGCCGGATTCGGCCTCCTGCCGGCAATTTTCCAACTGTATACCATCCTGCTGGTCTTGATCGCCATGACGGCCATACAGGATTTTACCTTCTTTAAATCGATAGGGATCGCCATCGTGACCGTCATCGGCATGTGTATCGCCGCCTTTATCCTATTCATTATGCTTTCGCTCGGGCAGGACGCGATCGGCTTTATCGTCAGCATCATCAACGAGATCACGATGAGGTAGAAGAGTATGAAAAGAACACGGAACATCTGCCGCTTGGCCGGCCTTTTGCTGGCCTTGCCGGTTTTCCTCACAGCCTGCGGCGGGCAGGAAGCAGCCGGCGGGGCGGCCTACCGGCTGCCGGAGCAGCCGGCCTCTGTCGCCAATGGAGTCGTCGCCCAAAACGAGCGGTTCCGCCTGTATTGGGATTCCATGGAGGCCTGCCTGATCGTGGAAGATTTGGCGACCGGTGAAATCCGCTCCTCTATGCCGTATGAATATTATATGGGGGAAGAGCGCGGCGGCCGGTATATCATGAACGGCCTCGGCTCTTCCCTACAGCTGGAATATGTCAACAGCGAAAACCTGGAGCAGGGCCTCGCCTCATATGAAGACGCTTCTGCCGTGGAAGCGGAGCAGATCCGGGACGGTATCCGCTTAACCTATTATTTTGACGAGGTACATATCTCCGTCCCGGTGGAATACACGCTGAATGCGGACGGCCTCACAGCCGCCGTACAGGTGGAGGACATAGCCGAGCAGGAATATAAGCTGTATACCGTTTCCCTCTTGCCCTTTTTTGCCGCCGTGAAAAACGACACCGGTTCCCGCCTTTTCGTCCCATCCGGCAGCGGCGCCTGGATGGACACGGATTCCGGGCAGCGGGATGTCCGAACCTATCAGGAGGCCGTGTATGGCGGGGATGCCGCCGTACAGGAGATGTACCGGACAACCTATACGCAGGCGGTGCGTATGCCGGTTTTCGGCACGGTGGAGCCGGATGGCACCGCCGTCCTGGGCGTCATTGACCGGGGCGCGGAGCTCGCCTCCGTCTGTGCGACGGCGGGCGACACGCAGTATGGCTATTCCTCGGTCTATGCGCAGTTCCGCCTGCGCGGGAAAGCCACGGCAGTGGTCAAGGATGTCAACAACCTGAATGCATCGGTAAATAAATATACCGACGGCCTGGTGAATGTTTCCGCGGTGTCTGTGCGCTATATCCTGACATCGTATGAGGACAGCGCGCTCATGGGGCTGGTCGGCGCCTACCGGCAGTATCTGTCGGAAAGCGAAGAGCTTCCCAAGGCGGAAAGCGGCCCTGCAGCCGTGCTGAGCTTCCTGGGCGGCGTGCAGGAACAGAGGCTGCTGCTGGGCATACCGTACCATACTACAGCCGTGACCACCACGCTGCAGCAGGTACAGGGTATTTTAGGCGCCCTGCGTGAGGTGACCGGCGCGACGCTGGCGGTCAATCTGAAGGGCTTCGGGGAGTCCGGCATTGACGCAGCCAGGCTGGCGGATTCCTTCCGCCGGGACGGCCGTTACGGCTCGCAGGACGAATGGGACGCCCTGAGAAGCTGGTGCGGGGCAAACCATGTGGATCTGTACATGGATTTTGATGTCATCCGGTACACCCAATCCGGAAACGGCTACTCCACACGGGAGGCGGCAAGGACAGCTAACCAAACGTTAGCGCGCGTCTACCCTTACGACCTGGTCACCCACGCACAGGATACGGCTGCCGGCGGGAGCTATCTGCTTGGCCGGTATCATCTGGCCCGGATCGGCGGCCGGCTCAGCCAGGCGGCCGCCGACAACGGGCTGACAGGGATTGGCTTATCCACCCTGTCCTCCTGGTGTTATTCGGATGCCGGGGACGCGCTCTATTATAACGGCGCCCATATGCAGGACGACGTGGTGCGGGCGATGGAAACGCTGGAGCAGGCCAATGTCCGCGTGATGAGCGAATCCGCCAATCTGTATGCCGCGCTGCACTCCTCCTGTATCAACAATACGCCCTCGTCTTCGTCCGGCTACAGCTATTTTGATGAAGAAGTCCCCTTTTACCAGCTCGTGCTCAGCGGAATTGTCCCCATGTCCGGGGCGACCATCAATCTGGCGTCCGATCCGGAAACCGAATTCCTGAACAGCCTTTCTACCGGATGTGCGCTCAGCTTTACGCTGACCGGACAGACGGCGCCTGATTCGGTGCGGGAAGCGCACCCGGAATTGGGGCTGAGCGTTTACGGGGGGCTCTCCCGGCAGCTCCTGTCCATGCTGGAACAGGCCTCTCCTCTTCTGGAGAAAACCCAGGGGCAGCCCATCACGGAGTATGTACGTAACGGCGAAGTGGCGATGACCCGCTTTCAAAACGGCGTGACTGTCTGGGTAAATTTCGGCGAGACAGCGGCCGATTCCCCTCTGGGGTCGATTCCGGCGCGTTCCTTCCTGTATCAGTGATGGAGGTGATATGAGTATGCCGCATTCAAGAAAACTCCGTTCCGTAGAGGCGCGCAACCGGCGAAACGGCCTGCTGTTTACGATCCCCTGGTTGATCGGGTTTCTGTTGTTTTTCCTCAAACCAATTGCGCAGTCTTTTCTGTTCGCCTTTTCTAAAGTGACCGTTACCACGGACGGGTTCGCCACCGATTTTACCCTGTTGGATAATTTCCGGTACATTTTCTATGAGTCACCCGAATACCTCAACAAACTGCTGGAAAGTATCCGCAGCTTTGCCTCCCGGCTTCCTGTCGTACTGGTACTCAGCCTGTTTATCGGCGTTATCCTGAATTCCAAATTCAAAGGGAAAACCTTTTTCCGCGCCCTGTATTTTATCCCGGTCATTGTGGCGACCGGCGTTGTGATCGACTACATCAGCGGAGACAGCGTCATGCAGTCGCTGCGGGGCGTCGGCGAGGACGATATGATCGCCAGCACTTATGCCGGCAAATACATCGATTTTAACGCCCTGTTTCTGGGGCTGGGCTTGCCCGAACAGATCACCCAGATGATTCTGGGGTATGCCAATGACATTTTTAATCTCATCTGGCAGACAGGCGTCCAGATCGTCCTGTTTATTGCCGGGCTGCAGTCTATCCCGCAGCAGCTTTACGAGGTATCCAAAGTCGAGGGGGCAACCAAATGGGAGGAGTTCTGGAAAATAACCATCCCCATGCTGGGCCACACGATCGTGCTGGTGCTGATCTTTACGGCAATTGAATTCTGTGTCAGCACGGATAACCCGGTGATGGAACAGGCGTATACCGTCCTGCTTGATACGCAGATCTACGGGCAGGCCTCTGCCATGCTGTGGGCCTATTTCGCGATCTCCATGGCGATCGTCGGCGCGGTGGTCTTTTTGTTCTACCGCTTCTGTTTAAAACGGTGGGAATAGGAGGAGAAGCATATGAAAAAATCCGAAGCTGCGGCTGCGGTATCCCGCCTGCGGCGCCGCTACCGCGCCACACAGCTGGCCACCAGCGTATTCCGCTATTTTTTCCTCCTGGCGGTTGGATATGTCATTGTATTCCAGCTGGCCTATATGTTCAGCTATGCTTTTCGCCCGACCGAGGAGATGACCGACCCAAGCGTCGTATGGGTTCCCCGGGTATTTACCCTGGCTAATTTCAAGGAATCCCTTCAGCTTCTGGACTATGTGCGCTCCCTGTTTACGACCGTAGGCATACAGCTGCTCAGCGGTATGATCGAAGTGGTCACCTGTTCGCTTGTGGCCTATGGCCTGGCCCGTTTCCGGTTCCGCGGGCGGGGCCTCATCTTTGCGCTGGTACTGCTCACGATCCTTGTGCCGCCGCAACTAACCGCCGTACCGATGTACCTCAATTATGCGCATTTTGATGTGTTTGGCATTTTGAATTTGATCGGCTCAATTGCCGGGACAGAGCTACGGCCCAACCTGCTGGATACCGGATTTGTGTTCTGGCTCCCCTCCCTGTTTGGAGCCGGCCTGCGTTCCGGCCTGTTTATCTTTATTTACCGCCAGTTTTTCAAGACGCTCCCCCGGGAATTGGAGGAAGCCGCCTATCTGGATGGCGCAGGGGCCTTCCGTACCTTTTGGAGGGTTATCATCCCTTCTTCCGGCGTGGCCGTTTTGACGGTATCGATCTTTTCTATCGTATGGCATTGGAATGATTATTACCTGTCTGTCCTGTACTTCAATGACCATTATCCGCTGGCCGTCCAGCTCAAGCAGCTGGGAAACAGTGCGGTCGGTATGGGCGTCACCATGGATCGGGGGATTGTAATGGCCTCCTGTTTGCTGTTCATCGCCCCTGTGCTGCTCATTTACCTTCTGCTTCAGCGCAAGTTCATCGCCAGCATCGACAGGGTTGGTATCGTGGGATAAGGAAACGCGGGCGTTTTGCTTTGTTTCTCTTGTTTCCCACAAGAATATATCGAAGTTTTGAAAAGAGGCGCATTGTATGGAGATACAAATTTCTTCAGAAAACGGCATTGTCCCATCCAGGGATCAGGATTGTGCAGCCAGGCTGCAAAAACTCCTGAAAGCGGGGACGATGGATACCATTTTCGTCTTATCGCCGGGCGAATATTTCCTGGCTTCGGCGATTAAGCTGGAAGGGCTTCAGAACGTGAAGATCATCGGGTATGGCGCACGGTTTATCAGCCGGTACGATCCCTGCGATCCATATTCTTTCAGGGGTGCGTTCGACTTTACCGGCTGTAAAAACTGCACCATTTCCGGCCTTACCCTGACGACGGATCGCGATCCGAATTGCGCCGGGCACGTGGAAGCCGTGAACGTCGATGAATGTACGGTGGATATCGCCCTTGACGAAGGCTTTCACCTCTCCGGGAAAGAATCCATCCGCTGTGTGGATAGCTGCGATGAGCGGCTTATCCCCAACAAACATATTTATTTTGCCGACGATCACGGTTATCGGTATTCCCTGATCCGTGAAAACGTCATCCGCCTGTATGCCGGCCAATCCAACCAGGGGCAGCTCCGTAGCCTTTTGGCCGGCGAGCCGGTCTGCATGAAACACTCGCTGTATCCCCACTGCCCGCTCCTGTTCACAGAATGCAGCGGCATGGAGCTGAACGATATTACGGTGGAATCCTCCCCCGGCGTAACTTGTGGGATCTATCCCCGCAGCGAAAATTTTACCTTCCGCCGTTTTCAGATTCGGCTTCCCTATGGCTCTAAACGGATATATGCCAGCAATGCGGACGGGATCCATGTTACCGGCCTTGCAGGTAAGCTGGTGATTGAGGACTGCCTGTTCGAGCATCTGGGGGACGATGCGATCAATATACATAACGAGGGCGCTACCGTCTACAAACTGGAAGGGGACGTCGTTACCTGCTATGCCCGGCGCTTTTATTCCGAGCCGGATGAGAAACGCTCCCGCTTGTCGGATAAATGGGCCCGTCCAGGCGATACCGTGCTGGTTTACGATCGGGAAACCATGCTGCAAAAGGGCCGTTTCCGTGTCGTCTCCTATGAAGTAAACCGCTTGGTTATGGAAGGGCTGGCAGGCTCCATCAACGAGGGGGATGTGCTGGCCAACGAAGCCCTGGCCACCCATGCGGAAATCCGGCGCTGCACGGTGCGGAATTCCAGGGCACGGGCCTTTATCCTGCAATCGCATCATGTCACGGTGGAAGATTGTTATCTGTATGGGACGGCGGGATCCGCTATCATTATAGCGCCGGATACGGAACGCTGGAACGAGATGACGCCTGGGCAGGATATTGAAATTTGTAACACGGTTTTTGATAGCTGCGGCGCTTATATTCAAGAAAGGAACGCCGCCATTGTCATAGCCGTTCAGCATGACAGCGGGAAAAACGACGCCGCCTATCCGGCAGGGGTGCATAACCGTATCCGCATACGGGATAACCTCTTTGTCAACCTGCCCGGCGGCACGGTTTATGCCGCAGCCGTAAAAGACATGAAGATCATAGGGAACCGTATCGTCAATTGCCGGAGAAATCCCGGGTTTTCTGCTGAGGCCATGCATATATGCAATTGCGAAGAAATGGTTTCGTTCGATAATCTTCTGTTCTCTACGATGGCCCTGCAGAGGGTGTAACGGTTTGTATACTGTGCCAAAACGGGAGGCGGTGGCATGAGAGGCTACGAAAATCCGGAGAAGACCAGTGAAAATCGCCTGGAACCTAGGAGTTACTACATACCGGAAGGGACGGCAGAATACTGGCTTCTCAATGGGATCTGGCGGTTCCGGTATTTTTCAAGAGACATCGACGTACCGGAGACAATCGAGGAATGGGAGGAGACGCCTGTCCCCTCCTGCTGGCAGATGCAGGGGTATGAGAACCCGAATTACACCAATATCAATTATCCCTTTCCCTGCGATCCGCCATATGTGCCGGACGATAACCCTTGCGGGGTATATGAACGGGACTTTGAATTGGAAAAACTCTGGGGAAGGATCTATTTCGTGCTGGAAGGGGTGTCCTCCTGCGCCTATGTGTCGGTCAACGGACGGCAGGCGGGATTTACCCAGGGAAGCCACTTGCAGGCGGAGTTCGACATCACGCCCTATGTTACTCTGGGAACCAATACCCTGCGCGTCAAGGTGCTGAAATGGTGCTGTGGCAGTTATCTGGAGGATCAGGATTTTTTCCGTATGAACGGGATTTTTCGGGATTGTTACCTGCTGCAGCGCCCGGCGGATCATTTGGTGGATGTGGATGTCCGCACGGTGGGAAACCGGGTGACCGCTGTGGCGGGCAAACCCTGCGATATGGCGCTGTACGACGGCGGGGGGCGCCTCCTGGCCGAGAGCCACGGCTGCGCCTCCGCCTCCTTTGAGGTGGAATCCCCCATCCAGTGGAATGCCGAACAGCCCTATTTGTACACGCTGCGGTTTGTATACAACGGGGAAAGCATCGCACAGCGGTTCGGCTTCCGTTCGATCGCCGTTTCCTCAAATGGCGAACTCTTGATCAATGGCTCCCCCGTCAAGCTGCACGGCGTCAACCACCATGACACCGATCCTCGCGGCGGCTGGTATCAGACGGATGAACAGATGCGCCGCGACCTGCTGCTGATGAAGGAGCTGAACATCAACTGCATCCGCACCTCGCACTATCCCCCGCCTCCACGTTTCCTGGATATGTGCGACGAGCTGGGCTTCTATGTGATTCTGGAAACCGATCTGGAAACCCACGGCTTTCTGCGGCGGCTTGCTAATGTGGACTACCGGTTTGACGTGGAGGATCCGATCTGGCCCTGCACCGATCCGCAGTGGAAAGCGGAGTATGTGGAGCGTATGCGGCGGGCGGCTGTGCGGGATCGCAACCATGTCAGCATCATCCTGTGGTCGACCGGCAACGAAAGCGGGCACGGCCCGAATCACATGGCGATGATCGAGTATCTCCGCACGCTGAACGACGGGCGGCTGGTACACTGCGAGGATGCGTCCCGCAAGGGGGAAAGCGGACACGCGGATATCCATTCCTGGATGTACCCCTCATTGGAAGACGTGGAACGGTATGCGAAGGATGCATCCAAGACCCAGCCCTGCTTTTTATGCGAATACGCCCATGCCATGGGCAACGGCCCCGGCGATGTGTGGTACTACAACGAGTTGTTTGACCGCTACCCAAAGCTGATCGGCGGCTGCGTCTGGGAATGGGCGGATCATACGGTGATTGATCCGGACGGGGTACAGCGGTATGGCGGCGATTTTGAGGGCGAACTGACCCATGACGGCAATTTTTGCTGCGACGGCATGGTGTTTGCGGATCGTTCCTTAAAGGCTGGCTCCTTAGAGGTGAAAGCCGCCTACCAGCCGATAGCCACCTCCTATGCGGACGGCAATGTGACGGTGCGCAACCGGCTGGATTTCACGAACCTGAGCGGCTATACCTTTGTCTGGAGCATCGAATCGGACGGTGTGGTTGTCAGGGAGAAGCGGATGACGCTGGAAATCCCACCGCATGGAGAAACGTCGTTCCCCATCAATTATGAGCCTCTTATGTGCCGGTGGGGTGTGTTCCTTACCTGCCGCTTGTGGAAGGACGGAAAGGAAGCGGCCTGCACCCAGCACGAGCTGCCCTCCCTTCGCACGGAGGAGAAGACGTCGCCGCTTGCCTCCCTGGCGGAGGATGCGGAATATATCTATGCGCAGGGCGAAGGCTTTTCCTATGCTTTTTCCAAGCAATATGGAACCTTTGTCAGCCTGAAGGTGGAGGGTGAGGAACAGATAACCAGCCCGATGCGGCTAAGCGCATGGCGGGCGCCGACCGACAACGACGCCAAGATCCGCATTTTCTGGGATCGGGAAACCATCTGGCAGGGGGAGAACATAGACGCGGCCTTTACCAAGGTGTATGACTGCCGGATCCAGGACGGCCGGATTGTCGTACATGGTTCGCTGGCCGGGGTATCCCGTGTGCCGGTTTTGCGTCACACGCTTTCCGCGGAAATCCATACGGATGGGGCCATCCGCCTTTGCCTGGAGGCGAAAGTCCGGGAGGGCGCCGTATGGCTGCCCCGCCTGGGCTTCGAATTTACCATGCCGGAGCAGAAAGGCGCCTTTTCCTATTTTGGACGCGGTCCGTCGGAGAATTACTGCGACATGAGCCACTGCGCGCAGGTAGGATGGTTTGAGAGTGACGCGCAGAAAGAGTATGTCCCTTATGTGCGCCCGCAGGAGCACGGCAACCATGGGGATGCACGCGCCCTGCGGATTGGCCGGCTGTGCTTTGAAGGGGAACCGGCGTTTGAATTCTGCGTATCCCCCTACAGCGCGGCTATGCTTACCCGGGCGGAGCACACCGATGAGCTTCGGACAGACGGCTCTACCCATGTGCGGGTGGATTACCGGGTTTCGGGCCTTGGCTCCAACTCTTGCGGCCCGGAGCTGCCAAAAAAATTCCGCGTACAGGAAAAGAGCATTGCCTTTGCATTTCATCTTCATCCATTAAAAGACAAAGGAAGTCCCGGTGGAATGGAGGGCGTTTGATTTTATACTGAAGTTAAAGACAAAGCCGATATGGTCTGTGCGTACAATCTTCTGGACAAATATAAGCACTTGACTTTTTCCTGGCAGCGGCAGCGATGTGCGTCAATTGTAAAACCTTTATCACTTGGAGGAAAAGCGATGGAGATAAAGTGGATACACCAGTCAGAAGCCCCTCTGAGGCTATATGGGGTATGGGGCGAAAATCAGAAGCAGGAACTGGTTTCTTATTGGGCAGCCGCGCAATTGGAAATTGGCTTTACAGGAAGCATCCTTTTAATAGATGCCGGCATACAAGGCGATATCCAGGTTTCCCTTGATGGAGAAAGGACACAGCCTGTTATTTGTTATGGCATGATGAATATAAAAGCCGCTCCCGGCTCCCATTCCCTGCATATAACCGTCCATTCCCCTTCGCGGCTTGCGTTGCGTGCCATGGGGGTTGAAGGAACCGAGCAGCTTCTGGAGCTTCCGAAGCGCCCGTATATCCATTTTATCGGGGATTCCATTACGCATAATTATCCGGGCTTTTCTTACCGCACAGGCGAGGCATTAGGCTGTGCGTATTCTATTGTGGCGTATTGCGGCATTTCTTTGGTTGACGGCTGGGGATGGTATGAGCCGCCAAAGGATGTGAAAGAGCGGCCTGGAATGGAATCGATGTATTTTCGGCGCGAATTCCCCCACGAAGGGCCGCCCTATACGGAGTATTCCTTTTCACGGCTACAGCATCCCGATTGGATTGTGCAGTTTTTAGGGACAAACGACTACTTGAATAACGAGGCGCATAGACGATCCGGGCACATTGAACGGTATGCGGAGCACGCCCAATGCTTCGTGCAAAAAATTACGAAGCATTTCCCTCACGCCCATTGGTTTATCATGAAAGCCTTGACCGATCGCTGCTGCCGCAATGAGGCCATCGTGTCCGCATTTGAGCGGATTTGTGCCAGCGGTATCTCAGCGGAATTAATCCCGGCGGATACTTGGGAAGTGGGAATAAGCAAGGACGGCACGCATCCTACTCCCCGCGGGTATGAACGCCTGTCCGAGCGGCTTGTCCAATATCTGCGGGCTCATAACGGCCAGTGAAATTATGAAACGCTTTTATCGGGTAATGTGCCATGTCAAGGGGCAATGCCGACCAAGGATATACGAATACTAGTCAATAAAAATGCAAAAGAAAACCGATTGGGTATGGACTGGAATATACAGAGCGAAGGCTTCTCCTGCGAGCTGGAGGAGATACAGGCGGGCGGCATCGCTCTGGCAAAGGCCGTCCTGTCCGCCGGGACTCCCGCAGTGCCCCACCGTATCACGCTTTCCTTCCGCATCCCGAGCCTGGACATTTTCTCCATATGGTCGCCGCTGCGCGGCACGGAGCGTATGCTGAAGCCCAATTGGCTGCCAGCGCGCTCCAGCTCCCGCATCGCGGCCGAGGCCTCGGTGCTTTCCCTATTTCCAAGGCGAGGCAAAATCGTCTGACCGTGGCGCTGAGCGATGTGCGTACCGGCGCGGTTGTGAACAGGACGGACGAAGCTACCTGTACATCGACGCGCCGCACGATTCCCATTACCAGGTGTATACCTGCACAGGTGAAACCACCGAAGCCGGGGTAAAGGCCGCCGGTGTTTCCTGCCTGGCCGTCCCCAAAAGCGGGATGCTTTCGTTTACACGCCTATAATGTATCTCTAAAAAATACTTAGTTAGGGGATATTTCGTTTGTGCGCCTGGATGCAGCTGGTAACCAGGCCGGTATATCCGCCCACGGTGAAAGGATGGGAAAATCGCATGAACTTTGACCAAATGGTTTCCGCCATGACATTGGAAGAAAAAGCCCTGCTCCT
>CAJFGS010000036.1 GCA_904377855.1 Candidatus Avimonas merdigallinarum | reverse complement strand
GGACTATGGGTTTGTGCAGCAGCATGCGAAGGCGGTATTCGACACCAAGAACGCCATGAAAGCCGTCTCTCCCCGTGATAACATCGAAGTGCTGTGATAAAAAAGTATCCTGGATAAAACCGGGGCCGCTGCCGGATGTTTCATCTTGCAGCGGCCCCTTTCATATGCTTTGATAATGACTGGCAAAGGGTGAACGGCGCCCCCTGCTGTGGGGCCACGTTTTTCCTCGCTTTGCACAGCGGACTTCTCTCGAAAACCACACCTTGAAATCACGAAGCGAAATGGCAACAGTTTATTTTCGAACATATGTGCGAAAATTTCTGGAAATGGTTGCTTTTCCAGACCGCGTCCGTTATAATAGGGACATACGCATCGTGTTATAACGATGGATTTCGGTGAAAGCGGAAGGATGGGAAGTTCATGGCGGCGGACGATAAAAAGAAAAGCGCGGGTTCGGTAGAGGATAGCAAAAAGAAAGCTCTGGAATTGGCGCTGCAGCAGATTGAAAAGAATTATGGGAAGGGCGCGGTCATGCGCCTTGGGCAGAACAGCGCTATGAACGTGGAATGCATCCCCACCGGCTCCCTGATGCTGGATGCGGCGCTTGGGATCGGCGGATTGCCCCGGGGCCGTATAATTGAAATTTACGGCCCGGAGTCTTCCGGCAAAACCACACTCGCCCTCCATGCGGTTGCGGAAGCGCAGAAAATGGGGGGGGAGGCCGCCTTTATCGATGTGGAACACGCCCTGGATCCGGTGTATGCGAAGGCGCTGGGAGTGGACGTGGATTCGCTGCTGGTCTCTCAGCCGGATACCGGCGAGCAGGCGCTGGAAATCGCGGAAGCTCTCATACGCTCCGGCGCCATCGATATCGTGGTCATCGACTCGGTGGCGGCGTTGGTTCCCCGCGCGGAAATTGAAGGCGATATGGGGGACAGTCATGTCGGCCTGCAGGCCCGGCTGATGTCGCAGGCAATGCGGAAATTGGCCGGCGCGGTGTCCAAGTCCCAGTGCATGGCTATCTTTATCAATCAGCTGAGACTGAAAGTGGGCGTGGTTTACGGGAACCCGGAGGTCACTGCCGGCGGGAACGCCCTGAAATACTATGCGTCGGTCCGTTTGGATGTCCGCCGTACCGAGACCCTGAAATCCGGCAGCGAAGCGATCGGCGCCCATACCCGTGTGCGTGTGGTAAAAAACAAGGTTGCCCCGCCGTTTAAAGAAGCGGAATTCGATATTATGTACGGCCAGGGGATCTCCCACGAGGGCGAATTGCTGGATCTGGCGGTGAAGCTCGGCTTTATACAGAAGTCCGGCGCCTGGTTTTCCTACAAGGAAAACCGTTTGGCGCAGGGGCGGGACAACGCGAAGGAAACCATTAAAAACAATCCGGAACTGATGCAGGAGCTCGAGTCGCTGGTGCGGGCAAATCTGGATAAGCTGAACCCTTCCACCCGCGTTGCCCCCGCGTCGGGCGGACCGGTGGAGATCCCGCTGGAAGCGGCCGCCAAGGTCAGCGCGCCGGCGGCCAAAGCGAAAATCGATATTTCGGTGGACGACTGACGGCGTTAAAAGGCGGGAAATACCATGACGATAACGGAGCTGCGAAAATGCCGCGGCCGCCTCTATCGGCTGGTGCTGGACGGCGAACCGGCGGTGACCGTAGACGTCCGTACCTTCGAGGAGTCGCCCTATCGGGTTGGCTCCTCGTTGTCGGTAGAGGAACTGGAAGCGCTGCTGGACGAATCGGCCCGCCGCCGTGCCCGGGAAAAGGCGGTGGATCTCCTCTCCCGCCGGGATCATTCCCGCCGCGGGCTGGAGGAAAAGCTGCGGCGGGAAGCCGGGGCGGCGATCGCCGCCCAGACCGCCCAGCAGATGGAAGAACGGGGGTATATCGACGACGAGCGGTATGCCCGCCGCCTGGCGCAGAATTTGACCGAACGGAAGCTCTATCCCCGCCGCCGTGCGGTGCAGGAACTCTGCGCCCGCGGCATTGAACGGGAATTGGCTGCCCGCGCTGTGGAGGAAACGGGAAAGGACGACCTGGAGAAAGCACTTGAACTCATCGAAAAAAAACAGTATAATAGGCTGCAAGATGAAAAGGGCCGCCGGAAAACGGAAGCGGCCCTGGCGCGGTATGGGTTCGACAGGGCGACAATCCGCCGGGCTATGGCGCAGAGCGGTCCCTGGACGGAAGAAGGGCCCGGATTCGCAGAATCCGAAGCTGCCCCCGATGACGGGTTTTCCGGCGGGGAGTGGGACTGACAGTTGGCTTGAGCGCCTGCTGGGGGCTGACGCGCCGGCTTTTGCCTGACAAAGAGGAAAGGTTGTTTTATACCATGGCGTATAAAGTGGGAATGGTATCCCTGGGGTGTCCCAAGAACCAGATGGACGCCGAACTGATGCTTGGCCGTCTGCGGGACGCAGGGATTGAGCTGACAGCGGAAAGCGGTCTGGCCGATGTGGTAATTGTCAACACCTGCGGGTTTATCGAGGACGCCAAAAAGGAGTCCATTGAGAACATTCTGGAGTTTGCCCAGCTGAAGAAAGAGGGGCAGATCCAGAAAATTATCGTTACCGGCTGCATGGCGGAACGGTATCGGGAAGAACTGATCAAAGAACTGCCGGAATGCGACGCGGTGCTCGGCCTCGGCGCCAACGGCGATATTGTGGAGGCGGTGGAGGCTGTTCTGCGCGGGGAGCGGATCGCCCGCTTCCCGGATAAGGGTTGCTGGAGCCTGGACGGCAGCCGGCTCCAGACCACGCCGGAGTTTTTTGCGTATCTGCGGATTGCGGACGGGTGCAGCAACTGCTGCGCCTATTGCGCGATCCCGCTCATCCGCGGGCCGCTGCGCAGCCGGTCGATGGATACGGTTGTGGAGGAAGCGGCGGCTTTGGCTGCTTCCGGCGTGAAGGAACTGACCCTGGTGGCGCAGGATACCACCCTTTACGGCGCGGATTGGGACGGGAAGTCCCATCTGCCGGAACTGCTGGAGCGGCTGTGCGGCATCGACGGCCTGCACTGGATCCGGCTGCTGTACTGCTACCCGGAACATATCGACGACCGGCTGCTCGACGTAATGGCCGCCCAGCCGAAAATCGCCCGGTATATGGATATCCCGATTCAGCATGCAAACGGGAAGGTGCTGGCTGCAATGAACCGCCCTGGGGACGCGGCTACGCTGAAGCGGCAGATCCGCCATATCCGGGAAAAGGTGCCGGGGATTGTCCTGCGCACCACGGTGATGACCGGCTTCCCCGGCGAAGGGAAAAAGGAATTTGCCGAGTTGTGCGAATTTGTCAAGGAAATGCGGTTTGAACGGCTGGGCTGCTTCGCCTTCTCGCCGGAGGAGGGGACGCCGGCCGCGCAGTTCCCCGATCAGCTGGAAGAAAAGGAAAAACTCCGCCGCCGGGACATTGTGATGGAGGAACAATCGCTGATTGCCGATCGCTATAACCGGACGCAGGTGGGGAAAACATTGGATGTTCTGGTGGAAAGCTACGATCGGTATGCCGAATGCTGGTTTGGCCGGAGCGAGGCCGATGCGCCGGACATCGACTGCAAGGTGTTTTTCCATGCCCCGCGGGAGGCGGTGCAAAGGGGCGATGTGCGCCCCGGAGGATTTGTCCGGATCAAAATCACCGATACGATGGACTGGGATTTGATGGGGGAACTGGAAAGCGCGGGCGAATAACGCTTTCCCTGCAACAAATACGTCCTGCCCGGTAGCTTGCCCGGGCATTGAAAAGGGAAGAAAAGGTGGGTCCTGATTTGACAGATACCAAGAAGCTCAGCCTGAATACCCCAAATAAACTGACGATCCTGCGCGTGATTTTATCCCCCCTGGTGCTGCTGTTCCTGGTGTGGGATTTCCCGTTCCACAATCTTGTGGCGATGGCGGTGTTCGGCTTTGCCGCGCTGACCGATCTCTTTGACGGCCGGATTGCCCGTTCCCGCGGCCTGATTACCAATTTGGGCAAATTTCTGGATCCCATTGCCGACAAGATGCTGACGACCGCGGCTTTCCTCGGCTTCCTGGTGATCGGCCGGCTGGACGTCTGGGCGGTGATGCTGGTGCTGACCCGGGAATTCATGGTGGCAACTATCCGGATGCTCGCGGCCAAGGACGATGTGGTGGTGGCGGCCGACTTTGCGGGAAAAGCCAAGACGGTGGCGCAGTTCGTGTCGATCCTCTTTATGTTTACTGCGCTGGAATTCGCGTCCTGGCAGGATACCCTGCTGGCCGGCTTTGCGCTGCCCGACGCGGTGTTTTCACTCCCGCTGCTCATCGGCCATATCCTTATCTGGGTGTCGGTGGTGCTGACGGTGATTTCCGGCTGCCAGTATGTGTATCATTACCGGCAGTATTTGATGGATGAAAAATAGAGTGGATTTTTTCTGAAAATGGTATATAATAGGAACATATCGGTTGGATGCAGTGACCGGGAGAAGTACCCGTCCCCTCCGCAGCAGAGAGAACGCGCCGGGCAGAAGCCTGTGCTGGAAGCGCGTTCGGCGGCAGAACGGCGAAATGCACCCGTTAGCACGGCCGGGGGAAACAGGAACGCCGGTTCCTGCGTATCCCGCCGCGGTTTGCCGCCGTTACCGGCTTTGAGTGAAACCAGGAGTGGAACCGTGTTTTTACACCTCCGTCGCCCCCTTTTGCGGGCGGACGGGGGTTTTGTTTTTGTCAAAGGGTACTTTGGGCGTTTTGTTGCCTTTCGCAAAGTCGGTTTGCACCGGGCGGACATTTTTGCCGCCCGGCCGCAGAAATCGCCGCCTGCCGGCCCGACGAACCAGGGAAGGGGGAAGACAATGTTTGATCGCATGAAAGAAGATATTGCCGTCATCCGCGAAAAGGATCCCGCCGCCCGTTCAGCGCTGGAAGTGATGCTTTTATATAACGGTTTCAAGGCGGTGCGGATGTACCGCCGGGCGCATTGGTGCTTCAACCACAACCTGAAGTTCCTGGCCCGATGGATATCGCAGCGCTGCGTAAAAAAGACCAATATCGAAATCCACCCCGGCGCGCAGATCGGGCGGCGGCTGTTCATTGACCACGGCACCGGCGTGGTGATCGGCGAAACGGCGGTGATTGGCGACGACTGCACGATTTATCAGGGGGTAACGCTGGGCGGTACGGGAAAGGATAAAGGGAAACGCCATCCCACCCTGGGGAACCATGTGATGGTGGGGGCGGGCGCCAAGGTGCTCGGCCCGATTGTCATCGGCAGCAATGTCCGGATCGCCGCCGGCGCGGTGGTGCTGTCCGGGATCCCGGACGACTGTACCGCCGTAGGGGTGCCGGCGCGGGTGGTCCGCCGAAACGGGGCTAAAATCGTGGAACTCGATCAGGTGCATATCCCCGACCCGGTGGCGCAGGAGCTCTGCCGGCTGGAGCACCGGATTGAGCTGCTGGAAAAGGAATTGGCGGAGCATGGCCGCCGGCCGGAGAACCAGGTGGATTCCCCGGCGGAATAACCGAATATCCGAACAAATCACAGAAAGGACGGATGCATTGTGAAAATCTATAATACGCTGACCCGACAGAAAGAGGAACTCAAAACCATAGAAGAGGGCGTGGTGCGGATTTACGCCTGTGGGCCGACGGTTTATAATTGGATCCATATCGGCAACGCCCGCCCCCTCTGCGTGTTCGATGTGCTCCGCCGGTATCTGGAATGGCGGGGGTGGGACGTCCGCTTTGTCCAGAATTTTACCGATATCGACGATAAGATCATCCGCCGCGCCAATGAAGAGGGAGTGCCCTACACGGTTATTTCCCAGCGGTACATCGAGGAATTTTGGAAGGACGCGCAGGGGCTGAACGTCCGGGAAGCGACCGTCCATCCCCGCGCTACCGAGAATATCGATGAAATCATCGCCATTATTTCCGGGCTTATCGAGAAAGGGTACGCCTATGCCGCAGAAAACGGCGACGTGTATTTCCGCACCAAACGCTTTGAGGAGTACGGCAAACTCTCCCATCAGCCGCTGGAGGATTTGGAGTCGGGCGCGCGGATTGAGGTCAGCGATCTGAAAGAGGACGCGATGGACTTCGCCCTGTGGAAGGCCGCCAAACCGGGGGAACCCTCCTGGCCTTCTCCGTGGAGCGACGGCCGCCCCGGCTGGCATATCGAATGCTCCGCCATGGCCCGCCGGTATCTGGGGGAAACCATCGATATCCACTGCGGCGGGCAGGATCTGATTTTCCCTCACCACGAAAATGAAATCGCCCAAAGCGAATGCTGCAACGGCGTACCCTTCGCCCATTACTGGATGCACAACGGCTATATCAATGTGGACAACAAAAAGATGTCCAAATCGCTGGGGAATTTCTTCACCGTGCGGGATGTGGCGGAAAAATACGGCTATGAGCCGATCCGGTTTTTCCTGATTTCCTCCTCCTACCGCAGCCCGATCAATTATAACGCCGAGATTATCGAGCAGGGGATTTCCGCCCTTGACCGGCTGTACAACTGCCGGGACAACCTGCAGTTCACGCTGGAAAACGCGCCTCAAACGGCTTCGGCGGACGAAAGCGGGACCCTTTCCCTGTTTGAAAAGCGGAAACAGCAGTTTATCGACGCGATGGAAGACGATTTGAATACGGCGGATGCGATCGCCGCGCTGTTCGAACTGGTGCGGGACATCAACGTCGCGGCGTCGAACGCCCCCTCCCGCGCCTTATGCGAAAAGGCGATGGGGATCTTTGAAGAGCTGTGCGGGGTGCTCGGCCTGCTGTACAGCCGGAAAAAAGAGATGCTGGATACGGATATCGAAGCGATGATCGCCGCCCGCACCGAGGCCCGCAAGCAGAAAAACTGGGCGGAATCCGACCGGATCCGCGACGAGCTCAAGGCCATGGGTATTGTGCTTGAGGATACGCCCCAAGGGGTGAAATGGCACCGGCAGTAAAAAGCGCGTCCTGCTGTGCATATGCCGCCGGCCGCGGAACGGTTTGCTTCATGTAAGAGGAAGGGGTTCCCATCCCGGGCCGGTTTGTGGTAAAATGAACAGGCAGCGGCGGCTGCGGCCGCCGGATAAGCGATAGGACGGGCACTTCGGATATCGAATAGGAAATGAGGGATCACTTTGCATAGAAATATCCTCAGCGTAACATTGAATCCATCGATTGACGTCACCCTCTGGACGGACGGGCTGCATCCGGATAAGGCCAACCGCGTGTTGGACGAGATGCGGGAAGTTGGCGGCAAAGGCATCAATGTTTCCCGCGTGGTCCATTCCTTTGGTCAGGAGACGCTCTGCCTGGCTGTGGCAGGGGAGGATAACTGCCGGGAATTTGCCGGGTATCTGGAAGCGGAAAGCCTGCGGTATGAGTTTATTAAAATCCAGGGCGCGGTACGGGAAAACCTGACTATCCGCTGCGACGGGGAAACCATCAAGCTCAACCGGAAAGGCCCGGCCCTCTCCGAAATGATGATCGGCGCGCTCATGGCGCTAATCCACACCCGGATGCGCCCGGGCGATATTGTGGTATTCGCCGGTTCCTTGCCGGAGAACGTATCGGTGCAGGATTATATGGAACTGATCCTGGCGGTCAAAAACGCGGGGGTTCTGGTGGCGGTGGACAGCGACGTCCTGTCACTGGAGGATTACCGCCGTATTTCCCCGTGGCTGATAAAGCCCAACATCCATGAACTGCGCCATATTGTGGACATTAAGGGGACCGGTATCGACGACGTGGCGGCGGCAGCACGGGTGCTGCGGGACGGCGGCGTGGAGAATGTGGTGGTTTCTCTCGGCGGCAATGGGATCCTGTGTGTTTCCGGGGAACGTACCGTCCGGGCGCAGGTCCCTCAGGTAGAAGTAAAGTCCACCGTTGGGGCGGGGGACAGCGCTCTGGCAGGATTTATCGTCGGCTTTGTGAAAGATTACGATCTGGCGGAATGCGTCCGCTGGGCGGCCGCCTGCGGGACGGCCTGCGCCATGCGGGACGGCACCCTGCTCGCGACCAAAGAAACGGCGGCCGCCCTCCTGGAACGGATCCGCATTACGGAATAGGGTGGAAAGGATATCCTCCGGAAAGGGGCGACGGTTATGCGGGTTTCCCGTTTTCTCAAATTGGTGCTTTATCTGGTGCTGGCGCTGGCGCTGACGATTTTTTCGACCATGCTGCAGCGGGCTTTTCAAAATGCAGAAACGCTTTCCAGCGCGTATTCGCAGTCTAACCTGTATCTGTTTGTGGTGGCGGCGGCCTGCCTGGGGACGGCGGTCTATTCCTACCGTGCGTATACCCGGCGGCACCGGGAGCACGCTTCGGATTCGCTTTTTCTGCTGATTGTCGGCATCGTTCTGATGATTGCCTCCATAATCACGACGGTCAGCTTTGGCGGGCTTGAAGAGGAGTTTACCCAAATCGGTTATACGGCGGTAAATGTAAATATCCTGCTGACCACCTTCCTTCCCCTTCCGTTCCTGGTACGCGCACTGGTGCTGGCGGCGTCCTGTTCCCGCCATGAGCCTTCCCGCCGGGTCCCCGCCTTCGTTGCCTGCGGCATAGTTCTTGTCGTGTATCTCCTTTCCCTGACCCTGGGAGGGATGATGCGCATGGTGCATTACACGGAGATGCCGCCGGATAGTTCGGCTTCTTCTTCCATAAGTGACGGCGTTTATACGATGGACGAAGGCGGGAAAAGCGTATAGCGGGACCACCGTTCTATGCAGTCCCTGGAAAACCGGTGCGGGCCGTGGAGACGGCCCGCATCTGCATAGTCGGCATACAACTGCACAGCGGTAATTTCCGGCTGTGCAGTTCCTTTATACAAAGAACCACAGGCTTAGCCTGTGGTTCTTTGTATAAAAGGAAGAACGTCCCGCGCATTATGGCACAGGGCGTTCTTCCAGCCGGCTTTTGACACGAGCCTTCCGTTTCCTTATTCGTTCCACCGAATCATCCCGGTGGTGTATTCGGTCCCGCAGGGGAGCGGAATCGGCAGGGCGAGGGCATATAAGTCGGCAGCCCGGGCTTCCAGCGCCAGAAGGCGGCGGGATTCCTCCGGAAAGGCTTCCATCTGGGACACACGGGTGACCAGCGGAAGAGAAGCGCCTTTTGCCGCCTGGAGGATTTCCGCCCCTTTCGGCCCGATCCCAAGCACCCGGATGTACGGAGGGCGACGGGATTCCCACCCGGCGGAAAGGCCGAGAAAACCGGCCAAGAGGATCCGGCGGATCCGGGTGAGGGGATACCGCTTGGTTTTGACGGCCGTTAAAAGGGCTTCCATGCTTCCGGAATTGCGGATCGCTTCATAAATACGGTTTTCCAACCCCTCCGATATGCCGGGCAGCCGGGCGATTTGTTCTTTGGTTAACCGCCGGAGCGCGGAAAGCATCGCCCGTTCAATCAGCGCCGTCTGGGCGGGACACCGGCCGGCTTTAGCGGCCTCGTGGAGGATCTCCAACGGTACCGCCGGAATGTACGGGGCGGCGCTGGCAGTCCGGCCTGCGGCGAGCAGGCCGCGCAGAAAGCTGGCTGAAGCCATGTCGCCCACCGGCAGGGTTTCGTCGTGCCCGGCACCGAACCGGGGGATGGTGAAGGGGCGGATGGGGGAGTCCAGCCGGCGGAGAGCCTTGAGGTATTCCACTCCCAGCGTATTGTTGGAACTTTCCAATACGCTGGCCGCCTTTTTCCCTGCAATTTCTTCCGCCGCCTTCTGCCGGGCCTCCGGAAAAGAGATCCCTCCTTCCAGATGATAGCGCAGCAGGCCTGCAAAGCGGTCGGAAAGCAGTACGTCGGTAATTTTTTGCAAAGGCTCAATTGTCCCGCATTCGCTGCCGAAACTCAAGACATCCACGCAATTGAGCGCATCCAGAAGGGACACCGCCCCGAAAGCGAATGCCTCCGCAGAGGCAATGGCCCAGGGGAGGGGCAGTTCAATCACCAGATCTACCCCGCCGGCCAGCGCTGCCCGGACTCTGTCGGCTTTGGGAAGGATGGCAGGTTCCCCCCGCTGCACAAAGTTTCCACTCATTACGGCGACGATATGGGTGGCGCGGCATGCGCCGTCCGCAGCACGCGTGCGTTCGATATGGTGGGCATGGCCGTTGTGGAAAGGGTTGTATTCTGCGACGATTCCAGCTACTTTCATGCAGTCCGTCCTTTCTGCCTTCCCTGTTATAGGAAAAGCGTATCAGCAAAAAACCAACAAAATGGCGATGCCGGATACCTTTTGCAGTGGATTTGTTCCGAAAATGGCGTTCGATTGGCGCATTGGCGTACAGTTTTGGGTTTTTATGCGAAAAAATGAAAAGAATTTCCATAGGGACAGATTTTCTCTGCTTTTTAACTTGAAAATCCTTGTTAATCGTACTATTATAGTATAGTTGCAAATACAGTATACGTGGTTTGGTCGGGAAATGCAAGAATAACCATACGGCGGCATTGGTTTCCTACAAAAAAATTATGAAAAGGCAGGTAGACTTTCCAAATGAAAATTCTGGTTATCAACGCGGGCAGTTCATCCCTGAAGTATCAGCTCATCGATATGGACGGTGAAATCGTACTGGCCAAGGGGAACTGTGAGCGGATTGGGATCGACGGGAAATTTACGCACAAGACCAATGACGGGCGTGTTATTACCAAACAGGTGGACATGCCGGATCATACCGCCGCATTCGCCCAGGTAAAAGAAGCGCTGATTTCGGGCGAGGGGAAAGTTATCGACGACCTGTCCGAAGTGTCGGCGATTGGCCACCGTATCGTTCAGGGCGGTTCGAAGTTTGATCATTCCGTGCTGGTGACCGAACAGGTTATCCAGGATATTGCGGATTATGCCTCCCTTGCGCCGCTGCACAACAAAGCGCATGTGCAGGGCATCAATGCGGCGATCGCCGCATTTGGGAAAGACGTCCCCGAAGTGGTGGTATTCGACACCGCCTTCCACCAGACCATGCCGCCCACGGCATACATGTTCGGCGTCCCGTATCGGTATTACGAACAGTATGGCATCCGCCGGTATGGGTTCCACGGCACCTCCCATCGTTATGTCAGCCAGCGCTGCCTGGAACTGCTCGGCAAACCGGATGGGAAGGGAACGAAGATTATCTCCTGCCATTTTGGCAACGGTTCCTCCGTCACCGCGATTAAAGACGGCAAGGTGATTGACACCACTATGGGCCTGACCCCGCTGGACGGCTTTATGATGGGCACCCGTTCCGGTGCGGTGGATCCGTCGGTTGTCACGTATATCATGGAGAAGGAGCATCTCACGCCCCATGAAATGGACGAACTGCTCAATAAGCAGTCCGGCATGCTGGGCATTTCCGGCGTCTCCAGCGACGACCGCGATATTGCGGCGGCGATTGAAGCGGGGAACGAGCGGGCGAAACTCGCGTGGGATATGCGCACCTATGAAATCATCAAATACATCGGCGGATATATCGTTGCCCTGGGCGGGGTGGACGCGCTGATCTTTACTGCCGGCATCGGTGAAAACCAGCCGACTCTGCGGGCGGAAATCCTGAACGCCCTGTCGTTCTATGGCGTGAAGCTGGATGCGGAGAAGAACAAGGTCCACGGCGAGGAAACGGAGATCACGGCGCCGGATTCCACCGTGCGCGCGTTTGTCATCCCGACCAATGAAGAACTGGTGATTGCGCGGGATACCAAAGCGATTGTGGAAGGCAAGGCGCTTTAATTCCTCCCGCTGCCAAAAAGAGACGGACGACTTGTGCGGTCGCCCGTCTCTTTTTGGGGGAATGGCCTTACTCGTGCTCGATGAGTTCTTCCCGGTCACGGAAAAACAGGGAGATGCACCAGATACCCGCCAGCGCGACAATGGTGTAGATCACGCGGCTGACGGCAGTGTCCTGGCCGCCGAAAGCCCATGCCACTATGTCGAACTGAAACAGGCCGATGCTGCCCCAGTTGATAGCGCCGATGATCACGAGAATAAGCGCCAGTCTGTCCAACATGTGATTCACTCCTCTTTTCTGCCCGGTTAATGCCTACCGGGGGTTGCGAAATCTGTCCGTTTTCTCCGCAGGACAAATCGCGATGTTAGTATATCCGCCCCCTGCCCGATTATTCCGCACAGGAAAAATTTTAAATGGGGCGGGTGTCCTTTTTGAAAGGAGCCGCACAATGAAGAGAATCCCGGATCCAAACGAAATATTCCCGAATGAGTATAAAACTTCCTGCTTTATCAAAAATGTGGTGACCGCCCCCAATATTCAGATCGGGGAGTATACCTATTACGACGACGCGCAGGATCCGACCGGCTTCGAAAAGAATAACGTGCTGTTTAACTATCCGGAATTCGGAGATCGGCTGATCATCGGAAAATTTTGCTCCATCGCTTCTGGCACAAAATTCATTATGGGGCCGGCGAATCATCGCCTCAGCAGCGTTACGGCATATCCGTTCTCTGTTTTCGGCGGGCTTTGGAGCGAACAGGCCCCCGCTCATCTTTCTCAGCTTCCTTTTAAAGGCGACACCGTGGTAGGGAACGACGTATGGATCGGACGGGAGAGCGTCATTATGCCGGGTGTCAAAATCGGCGACGGTTCCATTATCGCCGCATATTCCGTGGTCACCAGGGATGTGGAACCGTACAGCGTCGTCGGGGGAAATCCCGCCCGCTTTATCAAAAAGCGCTTTGACGACGAACTGATCGAAACATTGCTCCGGCTGAAATGGTGGGATCTTGAAGCCGAGGAATTGGTGGAAATTCTGCCGCTCCTGTGCAGCCCGGATTTGGAATCGGTGAAAGATGCGCTGCGGCAGCGGTTGAAGAAACAAGAGGAATAACGAAGTGCGCCTGGCTTTTATATAGCGTTCCCGGACAAGCGGCGGGTTTATTCATGAAAAACGGAACGGCAAAAAGTGGCTGCTGCAAAATGAAAATTTTGCAGCAGCCACTTTTTGTAAATAACCGTTATGTCGTTGAGCGCGCCGTTAAGCGCTCTGCCGAGAAGAACAGGGAATCAAACAACGCCCTGCGCCATCATCGCCTCGGCGACCTTCATGAAGCCGGCAATGTTGGCGCCGACCACATAGTTGCCTTCGAAGCCGTATTCCTTCGCCGCGTCGAACGCGTTCTTGTGGATGCCGGCCATGATGCCGTGCAGCTTCTGATCCACTTCTTCGAAGGTCCAGCTAAGCCGCTGGGAGTTCTGGCTCATCTCCAGTGCAGAAGTTGCCACGCCGCCGGCGTTGGCCGCCTTGCCCGGGGCGAAGATAACGCCCTTGCTCTGCAGCAGTTCGGTCGCTTCCAGGGTGGTGGGCATGTTCGCACCTTCGCCGACCAGCTTGCAGCCGTTCTTGATGAGTTCCGCCGCGTCCGCTTCGTTCAGTTCGTTCTGGGTCGCGCAGGGGAGGGCGATATCGCAGGGGATGGACCAGATGCCCTTGCCGTCATGGTATTCCGCATTCGGGCGATAGGAGACATAGTCGCGGATCCGGCCGCGCTTGACTTCCTTGATTTCCTTAACAGCAGCGAGGTCGATGCCGTCCTTGTCGTATACCCAGCCGGTGGAATCGCTGAGCGCGACCACCTTGGCGCCGAGCTGCTGAGCTTTTTCGGTCGCGTAAATGGCCACGTTGCCCGAGCCGGAGATAACCACGGTCTTGTCCTTGAAGGAATCGCCCTTGGTCTTCAGAATTTCGTCCACAAAATAAATCAAGCCGTAGCCGGTCGCCTCGGTACGGGTGAGGGAACCGCCGTAGGTCAGCCCCTTGCCGGTGAGGACGCCTTCAAAGCGGTTGGTCAGCTTCTTGTACTGGCCGTACAGGTAGCCGATTTCCCGGCCGCCCACGCCGATATCGCCGGCAGGTACGTCGGTGTCCGCGCCGATATGACGGAAGAGCTCGCTCATAAAGCTCTGGCAGAAGGCCATGACCTCACGGTCGGATTTTCCCTTCGGGTCGAAGTCGGAACCGCCCTTGCCGCCGCCGATCGGCAGCCCGGTCAGGGAATTTTTAAAGATCTGCTCAAAGCCGAGGAATTTGATGATCCCAAGGTTCACCGAAGGATGGAAACGCAGCCCGCCCTTGTAGGGGCCGATAGCGCTGTTGAACTGCACACGGAAACCGCGGTTGACCTGGACTTTCCCCTGATCATCCACCCACGGCACGCGGAACATAACGACGCGTTCCGGCTCGGTCAGACGTTCGAGCAGGCCGGCCTGTTCGAAACGGGGATTGGCGTCGATAGCCGGGCGCAGCGAATTCAGCACTTCGGTTGCCGCCTGGATGAATTCATCCTGCGCAGGATTTTTGCGGACGAGTTCCTGCAATACGGAATCCACATAAGACATAACGTTTCTCTCCTTTTTACAAAATAGTACAGAGGAAATATGGACGAATTCTGATAGGGACTATCAGCAGTTTCTTATTATACTGAAAAAACGTTGATTTTGCAAGAAGAATCTTCGAATATTTCAAAAAAATCTTTTTTCTTTTGAAAAACGAGAAGATTTCAACTCGGAATGAGGGGAGAGGCAGCGTCGTGGTGCATCCGCGAAAGAACGGAAATGCTGAAAGATGCCTTGGGAAGCGCGTCTGCGGCAGCGCGGCTCCAAAACCAGCGAGGGGGCGTTCAAAGGCGCGGGAGGTACGGGAAACCGGATACTGTTGAAATCTGCAGGAAGGAAAGAAGAAATGCAGGAAAAGAAAATCAAAATGCATAAATTCATGTTCTATATGTCGGGAAGCTTGCAGCAGGATAACTTCCGGTCGGGTAAGAGGCAGGTTGTCCGGAAACGGCGTTTCTCCATTTTCGACAAATTCAAGGATTTCGTCGAATTGCCGTTGCCAGGAAGAAGTTCCGTATGATATAATACATAGTTGATTACGGATTATGCCAAGCTCTATGATATGATATGTTTGATACGTTGCCGGATGCCCGTCCCTTGAGACGAATGATGAGACGGGATGCGTCGGCGCGGCGGAAAGGATGTGCGGATATGGGCGGATGGGAGAACCGGCCGGGGCAAAAGCTGCTGATTCGCGGCGCGCGGGTGATCGATCCCTCCCAAGCGCTGGACGAGGTCTGCAATCTCTTGATTGCGGACGGGCGGATCGCCGGAAGGACCGCCGAAACCGAAGTTCCCGACGCTGCGGTACTGGATGCGTCCGGCTTAATCTGCGCGCCGGGGCTGGTGGACATGCACGTCCATCTCCGGGATCCGGGACAAACGCATAAAGAAGATATCGAAACCGGCTGTTCCGCGGCGGCGGCGGGCGGCGTTACCTCCTTGGCGTGTATGCCCAATACATCGCCGGCGCTGGACAATCCGGCGGTCATCGGAGATATTGTGAGAAGGGCGGTTTCCGCCAAGGCCCACGTATATCCGGTGGCCGCCGTTACCGCGTCCCTGGGCGGGGAACGGCTGAATGATTTTGCGGCGCTGAAGGCGGCGGGGGCGGTTGCCGTATCGGACGACGGCCGTCCGGTGCCCACGGCCGGCCGGATGATGGAGGCTATGGAGGCTGCCGCTGCGCTTTCCCTGCCGGTGCTTTCCCATTGTGAGGACCTGTCCCTGACCCGGGGCGGTATTATGAACGAGGGCGCCGTGTCCCGCGCCTTGGGGATGCCGGGCATCCACCGGGGAGCGGAAGACGTGGCCACGGCAAGAGAGATTGCCATTGCCGCCTCCACCGGACTGCCGGTGCATATCTGCCATGTCAGCACCCGGGGGAGCGTCGCGCTCCTGCGGGATGCCCGGCGGCGGGGCGTGCCGGTGACAGGGGAGACGGCGCCCCATTATTTCACCCTGACCGACGAGGCGCTTCGCGGCCGGGACGCGGATTACCGCATGAACCCGCCGCTTCGCACCGAAGACGATAGGCAGGCGGTGATCGAAGGCCTCTGCGACGGTACCTTAAGCGCGATAGCAACCGACCACGCCCCCCATTCGCCGGAGGAAAAAGCGGATTTCCTCCGTGCGCCCAACGGTTCTATCGGGATGGAAACATCCCTGGCGGCGGGGATCACCGCCCTGGTGGAAACGGGGCGGCTGCCCCTGTCCCGCCTGCTGTGGCTGATGTCCACGGAACCGGCCCGGCTTCTGGGCATCCCGGCGGGGACTTTGCAGGCCGGCGCGCCGGCGGATATTGTGCTGTTCGATCCCCGGGAGGAATGGACGGTCGACCCGGCGAAGCTCCACGGGAAATCGCGCAATACCCCCTTTAAGGGGATGACCATGCGCGGCCGGGTGCACTATACGCTATTAGAAGGCCGCCTTGTTTACACAGCGGAATAACGGCGAGTGCAGAATGGAAAGGACGGTGACGAGTGAATGGGAACAATCCTGGCCGTGGTGTTTTCCGCGGCGGCGATGATCCTGTGCGCGGCCGTCCTCATTCGCATGCCGCGCAGACGGGACGACGGGGTGACGTACGAGCAGCTCCGCCGGGAAATGGCCGACCAGAGCAACGACATGCTCCGGCAGCTCAGCCTTCTCAAGCAGGAGCTGGACACGTCGATGAAGAATACCAGCCAGCTGACCGGGCTGAATATCGAGCAGATGACCCGGGTGGTGGATCGCCGCCTGTCGGCGATGCAGGAAACGGTGGACAAGAATATCCGCGCCCTGCAGGAGGATAACGCCCGCAAGCTGGACAGCATGCGGCAGACGGTGGACGAGAAGCTGACCGTTACCCTGGAAAAACGGCTGGGGGAAAGCTTCAACACGGTCAATGAGCAGTTAAAAAAGGTATACGAGGGCCTGGGCGAAATGCAGACACTTGCGGTGGGGGTCGGAGACCTGAAAAAGGTGCTGACCAACGTAAAGACGCGGGGGACCTGGGGCGAGATCGCGCTTGGAAGCCTGCTGGAGCAGCTTCTCAGCCCGCAGCAGTACCGCGCCAATGTCAAGGTGATCCCCCGCCGGAACGAGATTGTGGAATATGCCATCTGCCTGCCGGGGAAGGAGGAGGGGACCGAAACCGTCTATCTTCCGATCGACAGCAAATTCCCGATGGAAAGCTACCTCCGCCTGGCGGACGCGTCGGAAGCGGGGGATCCCGTCAGGGTGGACGCGGCTTCGCGGCAGCTGGAGGCGGCGGTAAAGGACTGCGCCCGCACGATCCGGGACAAATACATCGCGCCGCCCTATACCACCGACTTCGCCATCCTTTTCCTTCCGACCGAAGGGCTGTACGCGGAGGTTACCCGCCGGGCGGAACTTTGCGCCGCGCTTCAGCGGGACTGCCGGGTCACCATTATGGGGCCGACCACCCTCGGCGCGTTTCTGAACAGCCTGCAGATGGGGTTCCGCACCCTGGCCATCCAGAAGCGATCGGGCGAGGTGTGGAAGCTTCTGGGGGCGGTCAAAACCGAGTTCGGCCGCTTTGGAGAAGCGCTTTCCGCCACCCAGAAAAAGCTGGAAGAGGCGACGGCAAACATCGGCCGGGCCGCCAGGCGCACCGAAATCATCCAAAACCGCCTGCGTTCGGTCGAAGAACTCCCGGACAGGGAAGCGGCCGGCTGGATTGGCGAGGACAGGACGGCGACGGGCGGCACAGAAAATACAGAGGAAGACACCGATTTTTAAAATTAGGGGAGGCAGCTATGGCACTGGACAGATTGATTGAGGGAATCCGGCGGACGAACAATCCGACCGTGGCGGGATTGGATCCGAAACTGGACTATATCCCGGATCCGCTTGTCCGCGCGGCTTTCGCCGCACATGGGGAGACGCTGGAAGGGGCAGCCGCCGCTATCCTGGCGTACAATAAAGGGCTGATTGACGCGCTGTGCGATATCGTGCCGGCGGTCAAGCCGCAGGCAGCGTACTATGAAATGTACGGCTGGCCGGGGGTGCGCGCGCTGAGCGAAACCATCGCGTATGCGAAGGAGAAGGGGATGTTCGTCATCACCGACGGCAAGCGCAACGATATCGGCTCCACCATGGAGGCGTACGCGGCCGGGCATTTGGGAACCACCCAGGTGGGAAGCGCGTCGATTCCCGCGTTCGGCGGGGACGCCCTGACGGTGAACGGGTATCTGGGCGCCGACGGCATCCTGCCGCTTCTCGAGGTCTGCCGCCGCTTCGATACCGGTATTTTTGTGCTGGTGAAAACATCCAATCCCACGTCGGGAGAGCTGCAGGACAAGCTCATCGACGGGGAGCCGGTGTACCGCCGGATGGGGGAGTTGTGCGAGCAGTGGGGAGAACAGCTTCCGGGGAAATACGGTTATTCCGGCGTCGGCGCAGTGGTCGGGGCGACCTGGCCGGCCCAGCTCAGCGAACTGCGGGCGGCTTTGCCCCACACCTTTTTCCTGGTTCCCGGCTATGGGGCGCAGGGCGGAGGCGCGGCCGACGTCGCGGGTGCGTTTGACAGGGACGGCCTGGGTGCGGTCATCAATTCCTCCCGCGGCATCCTGTGCGCCTGGAAGAAGGAAGGCTGCGCGCCGGAGGATTATGCCGGCGCCGCCCGCCGGGAAGCGCTGCGGATGCGGGACGATATCCTGAGCGTGCTGTAACGGCTTTCGATGGAGCATAAACCCGGGAAAGAAAAAGCGTGGAAGGAATGGGATTATGAAGAATACAATGAAAACCGCCTATCTTCTGCTGGAGGATGGGACCAGCTACAAGGGCTACGCTATGGGCGCAGAGGGCTCTGCGGTAGGGGAAGTGGTCTTCAACACCGATATGACCACCTACCAGGACCTTTTGCAGGATCCCACCTATTCCGGGCAGATCGTGGTGCAGACCTATCCGCTCATAGGCAACCGCGGCGTGGATCCGGAAGCGCCTTCCAAGCTGGTGGCAAGCGGGTACATCGTGCGGGAATGGTGTGTGGAACCCACCGACGCCCATGAATTCGTCACCCTGGACGAATATTTGAAGCAGCGGGGGATCGTCGGGCTGTGCGGCATCGACACCCGCGCCCTCACCCGGCATATCCGGGACAACGGGGTCATGAACGGCGTGATTGCGGAATCGCTGGACGATAAGGAAACGCTGCTCGCCCGGCTGGAGGGGTATCGCGTCCCGCCGGCAGTGGGGCAGATTACGGTGAGCGCCCCGCAGCGCTTTGAAGCGGAAAAGGCGGAATATACCCTCGCCATCCCGGACTACGGCTTCCGCCGCACCATCCTTGAGCATTTTACGGCGATGGGCTGCACCTGCGTCGTTTATCCGGCCTATACCCCGGCAGCGGAGATTCTGGCCGCCGACCCCGACGGCATCGTCCTGTCGGACGGCCCGGGCGACCCCTGGGACAACCCGGAGATTATCGAGATTATCCGGGAACTCATGAAAAGCGGGAAGCCGATTTTCGGCTGGGGTCTCGGCCATCAGCTGCTGGCGGTGGCCTGCGGGTTCCGGATTGAAAAGCTGCCGGTCGGCCACCGCGGGAGCAACCAGCCGGTGCGGAATGTGGAAACCCGCCGCATCATGACCACCGAGCAGAACCACGGGTATTCCGTTGCGCTGGACAGCCTCGACCCGGAGAAGGCGGACGCCTTCCTCCGCAACGTCAACGACGGCACGGTGGAAGGGATCCGCTATCAGACGATGCCGGCGATGACCGTCCAGTTTGAGCCGTCCAACGGCCGCGGCTATCAGGACACAGCCTGGGTTTTTGAAGAATTTGCCGAGATGCTGAAAAAGGGTAAGAATGGGTTTTCCCGGTAAAACGCCCATTTTGCCCGGGAAGATCTTCGCGCACATCCCCCGCGAAGGTTCCCTTTTGGATAGAAAGGATAGATGACGATGCCAAAACGCGATGATGTGAAAAAGGTCCTTGTGATTGGCTCCGGGCCGATTGTAATCGGCCAGGCGGCGGAATTCGATTATGCGGGTACCCAGGCCTGCCGCGCGCTGCGGGAGGAAGGGCTGGAGGTCGTGCTGATAAACTCCAACCCGGCGACCATCATGACCGACAAGACCATGGCGGATAAAATCTACATCGAGCCCCTGACGCTGGACGCGGTCAAACGGATTATCGATATCGAAAAGCCGGACAGCGTGCTGGCCAATATGGGCGGCCAGACCGGCCTGAACATCGGCATGGAATTGTCGGAGGGCGATTTCCTGAAACCCCGGGGCGTCAAGCTCCTGGGGGTGAACCCCGAAACCATCCGCAAAGCGGAGGATCGCCAGGCCTTTAAGGATACCATGCTCTCGATTGGGGAACCCTGCATTCCGTCCAAGGTGGTGGAATCGGTCGAGGACGCGCTGGATTTCGCCCATACCATCGGGTATCCGGTGGTGGTCCGTCCAGCCTATACCCTGGGCGGCACCGGCGGCGGCTTCGTCCACAACGACGAGGAAATGCAGGAAATCTGCGCCGGCGGCCTGCGCGCCTCCCTCATCCATCAGGTGCTGATTGAAAAAAGCGTGGCCGGATGGAAGGAAATCGAGTTTGAAGTGATCCGCGACGGGGCGGGCAACTGCATCGAAGTCTGCTCGATGGAAAACGTCGACCCGGTCGGGGTTCATACCGGTGATTCGATTGTCGTGGCCCCGGCTCAGACCATGACCGCGTCGGAATTCCGGATGATGCGGTCCGCCGCGCTGAATATTGTGACCGCGCTGGGGGTAGAGGGCGGCTGCAACGTGCAGTTCGCTTTAAAGCCGGACAGCAACGAATACGCGGTGATCGAGGTTAACCCCCGCGTTTCCCGTTCCTCCGCCCTCGCGTCCAAGGCGACCGGCTACCCGATCGCCAAAGTCGCCTGCAAAATCGCCATCGGCTACCGGCTGGACGAGATCGTCAACGCGGTCACCGGCAAAACCTACGCCTGCAACGAACCGGCGGTGGACTACTGCGTAATTAAGTTCCCCAAATGGCCGTTTGATAAATTCGTGTATGCCGACCGCCGTCTTGGCACCCAGATGAAAGCGACCGGCGAGGTGATGTCCATCGGTTCGGGATTTGAAATCGCCTTTATGAAGGCGGTGCGCTCGATTGAACTCGGGATCGACACCCCGAGCCTGCCGAAGCTTGCAAAGAAGAGCGACGAGGAGATAAAGGAGATCATCGCCCGCATGGACGATGAGCGGATTTTCGCGATTTATGAAGCGATCACCCGCGGCGTTATGACGGCAGACGAAATCTTCGAGATGACCAAAATCGACCGCTGGTTCCTCAGCAAGCTCAACCGGCTCGCCGCCATGGAAAAGGAACTGAAAACCGCCCGGCTGGATGAGGAAACCTATCTGCGGGCGAAAAAACTCGGCTTCCTCGACAGGACGATTGAGCGGCTGTCGGGCCAGAAACCGCCGCTTTGCCGCGCGGCTGCCTACAAAATGGTGGATACCTGCGCAGCGGAATTCATTGCTGAGACGCCGTATTTCTATTCCTCCTGGGACGAGGAAAACGAGGCGGAAATTTACCGCGCCCGGCTGCAGTCCGATAAGAAGCGGGTGGTGGTGTTCGGCTCCGGCCCCATCCGGATTGGCCAGGGCATTGAATTTGACTATTGCTCGGTCCACTGCGTCCGCACCCTGAAAAAGCTGGGGTATGAGGCGATTATCGCCAACAATAACCCGGAAACGGTATCCACCGACTTCGATACGGCCGACCGGCTGTATTTCGATCCGCTGACGCCGGAGGACGTGGATAACGTGCTCGCCACCGAGCAGCCCGAAGCGGTGGTGGTGCAGTTCGGCGGGCAGACCGCCATCAAGCTGACCAAGCACCTGGTGGAAAAAGGGGTGCGGATCCTGGGCACCCCGGCGGACAGCATCGATGCGGCAGAAGACAGGGAGCGGTTCGACGAATTGCTGGAGCAGTGCGGGATTCCCCGCCCGCAGGGGACCACCGTCTTCGAGACGGAGGAAGCGGTGCAGGCGGCGGATAAGCTCGGCTATCCGGTGCTGCTGCGGCCTTCCTATGTGCTCGGCGGCCAGAATATGATCATCGCCTACGACGAAAACGACGTGCGGGAATACATGGGGATTATTACCTCCCATAAGCTGGAAAACCCGGTGCTCATCGACAAGTACCTGATGGGCAAGGAGGTGGAGGTCGATGCTATCTGCGACGGCAGGGATTACCTCATCCCCGGCATTATGGAGCATATCGAGCGGGCGGGCGTCCATTCGGGCGACTCGATTTCGGTCTATCCTTCCCAGACGCTGAGCCAGGAAATCAAAGACACCATCATCGACTACACCGGCCGGCTGGCCAAGGCGCTGAAGGTGGTGGGCCTGGTCAATATCCAGTACGTGGTTTATCAGGGCACCGTGTACGTCATTGAGGTAAACCCCCGGTCCTCCCGGACGGTGCCGTATATCAGCAAGGTCACCAACGTCCCGATGGTGGAATTGGCCACCCGCTGCATGCTGGGCGAGCCGCTGCGCGATATGGGCTACGGCGTCGGGCTGGTGCCGGAGGCCGATTATGTGGCGGTGAAGGTGCCGGTCTTCAGCTTTGAAAAGCTGCGGGATCTGGACGTCCAGCTTGGGCCGGAGATGAAATCCACCGGTGAGGTTCTCGGCCTTGCCAAAACTTTTGACGACGCGCTGTTCAAAGGGCTGGTAGCTGCCGGCTACAAGATGAAAAAGAGCGGCGGCGTGCTGATTACGGTGCGGGATTCCGACAAGCAGGAAGCTATCGAGCTGGCGGACAAATTCATGGCGCAAGGCTTTTCCCTTTACGCCACGGCCGGCACCGCCAACCGGCTGAACAAGCAGATGATCCCGACTTCCGCCGTACGGAAGATGCACGAGGAGCATCCGAATATCGTGGATTTGATCGAAAGCGGGAAGGTGGACTACATCATCTCTACCGATGCGCACGGCCGGGATCCGAAGCTGGCCAGCGTCCAGATGCGCCGTATGGCGATTGAGCACGCCATCCCCGTTTTCACCTCGATGGATACGGCGAACGCCATGGTGCGCTGCCTTGCGCTGGATAAGACGATGGACGACATGGAATTCATTGATATTACCAAGATCTGATTTTTCCCGGCAGCGCGGAAAAAGAGAACAGATAGGGCATCCTATCCGGAGGGGGCGGCCGAAAGGGGCGGCCGAAAGGCCGCCCCTTTCGGCAAACCCGAGAATTTACGCGAAAGAAGGGAACCATCATGCGGTATACGCAGGAAACGGCAAAGCTTCTGAATAAAAGCGAACTGGCGCGGGGAATTTACAACATCGTCCTTTCTGCGCCGGCCATTGCCGGGGCGGCGTCGGCCGGCCAGTTTGTCAATGTGCTCTGCGACGGTTACCAGCTCCGGCGGCCTATCTCGATCGCCGGGTATGACGCCGCTCTGCATATCCTCCGCTTGGTGTTCGAGGTGCGGGGGAAAGGCACCGCCTGGCTCGCCGAACGGGAGCCGGGGGAGCCGCTCGATCTTGTCGGCCCGCTTGGGCATGGCTTCCCGCTGTCCGACCCGTCCCGGAAGGCGGTATTGGTCGGCGGGGGGATCGGCACGCCGCCGCTGTTGCCGCCAGCCCGCTTTTATGGGGCGAATGCGACGGTGATCACCGGCTTCCGCAGCCGCTCCGCCGCCATTCTGCAGGCGGATTTTGAAGCGGCCGGGGCGAAAACGATCCTCTGTACCGACGATGGATCGGCCGGTTTTCACGGCTTTACCACCCAGGCGCTGGAAAAGCATCTGGGGGAGGCCTCCTGCGATGTGGTGTATACCTGCGGACCCAAGGTGATGATGCGGGGGGTCGCCAAAATTGCGGAAGCGGCGGGAATCCCCTGTTATGTGTCGATGGAGGAGCGCATGGGCTGCGGCGTGGGAGCCTGCCTTGGCTGCGTATGCCAGACGAAGGACAAGGACGGCCCTCACCGTACCCGCGTATGCCTGAACGGCCCTGTTTTCGATTCGAGGGAGGTGGATTGGGATGCCTGATATGTCGGTGAACCTCTGCGGCGTAACGCTGAAGAACCCGGTGATTGCGGCCTCCGGCACCTTTGGGTACGGAATGGAATACAATGAATTCTATCCCGTTTCCCGCCTCGGCGGGATTTCCTGCAAAGGGACCACGCTGGAGGAGCGGGCGGGAAACCACGCCCCCCGGATTGCGGAGACGCCGTCCGGGATGCTCAACAGCGTTGGCCTTCAGAATCCGGGGGTGGAAGCCTTCCTGTCGGTTTACCTTCCCTGGCTCAAGCAGCAGGGGACGGCGGTCATCGCGAATATCGCCGGGAACTCGGTGGAGGAATACTGCGCGATGGCGGAACGGCTGCACGATTCCGACGTGGATATAATTGAACTGAATATCTCCTGCCCGAACGTCAAGCACGGCGGGGTGAATTTCGGCACCTCCTGCGACAGCGTGGCGCAGGTGACGGGCGAGGTGAAAAAGCGCTGCGGCAAGCCGTTAATGGTCAAACTCACTCCCAACGTCACCAGTATCGGCGATATCGCGGCGGCAGCCGAGACGGCGGGCGCGGACGCGCTTTCCCTTATTAATACCCTGACCGGCATGCGCATCGACATCCGCACCCGCCGGCCGATTCTGTACAACAATACCGGCGGGTTGTCCGGCCCGGCAGTATTCCCGGTCGCCGTGCGGATGGTGCGGGAGGTCTATAAGCGGGTGAAGATCCCGGTGATTGGTATGGGCGGGATTTCCTCGTGGGAAGACGCCGCGGAAATGATGATCGCCGGGGCGGCGGCCGTCCAGGTGGGCACAGCTAATTTCCGTGATCCGATGGCCTGTGTGAAAATTATCGACGGGCTGGAGGCATTCGCCGAGCAAAGCGGGCTTAGCAGCGTCACGGAACTGACTGGTACGCTGACCGAATGGCAATGAAAGCACGCGGGCCGGGACGCCGAGGCGTCCGCCTGCTGCCTGTCCATATCCTAGGGAGGAGCGGTGTCCGGCGATGAAAAAGATTTTGGGCGTGGATTTGGGAACGGTCCGTACCGGCCTAGCGGTTTCCGATTTGTCCGGGCTGCTGGCATCCCCGGTGGGGACGCTCACCCAGCGGGATCTGGATCGGTTGAGCGAACAGGTTGCGCAGACGGCGCGGGAGCAGGAAGCCGGGGAGATTGTGGTGGGCCACCCGCGGAATATGGACGGTACGCGGGGGGAGAGCGCCCGGCGGGCAGAGGAATTTGCTGAAAAGCTCCGCACCTTGACAGGCCTCCCTGTTTCCCTGTGGGACGAGCGGATGACCACTGTTTCGGCGATCGGCATACTCAACCAAACCAATACCCGCGGGAAAAAGCGGAAAGCGGTGGTGGATACGGTGGCCGCAACCATTATTTTGCAGGATTACCTGGATTATCTGCGCTCCCACCGGACGCAGGAGGAAGCCACCGGCGAGTGATCTGCCCGCCGGCGATACGGCGGAGGCTGCGGCGGGCGTGCTGCCTGCCCGGGAAATAGTTAAACCGCCCCTCTTGGGAGTGGCTTTGAAGAACGGCCTAAAAGTTATGAGAAAAGCCAGCGCCTAAAAGGCGCTGGCTTTTCCTATTGCTGGTGAATTATACTAACAAGTGCAACACTTTAGGGAAATAAAAGAGTTCATACAGAACCCTATGGTAGAATGGAGTTACCCCACAACCAAAACACCAGG
>CAJFGS010000035.1 GCA_904377855.1 Candidatus Avimonas merdigallinarum | reverse complement strand
AGAAATGCCAGGTGTATATCAAAGGCTGCGCCACGGAGGATTATTCCGACGTACTCGGCGCAGCCGGGTACATAGAGGAAGAACCCCTGTTACCGGTGGCGTCGTATGTGCCGCCGATGTGTGATTTAGATTACTATAGCATTTACAATTTAATATTCGGCAAAACAAAACCGAACATTGTATCGGAAAACGACAGGTTCGGTTTTTGTGCATACGCCTGCAAGCAAGCCCCCGACAGAACGCCGATTCTGTCGGGGGCTTTTCGTAGAGTTGCACACTCTAATCTCATCAAAAGGCTTCTAACAACTAAGATGATAGCACCGAGAACTTGAAAAAGCAAGAGGAATTTCCAAATTTTGCATAATTTTTTTGTTCGTACGGCAAAACAACGGCAAAATGGTTTCGCTATTGCCGTCAACTCCGCCGTCTAGATTATTCTATCCTTTAAAATAGAGACATCCTAATTTTCGAAAGGAAGGATTATGCATGCCCAAAAAAGGAACGAACATTTACAAAAGGAAAGACGGGCGTTGGGAGGGACGGTACAAAAAGGGGTACGACCATAATGGCAAGGTGCAGTATGGCTATGTGTATGCGAAAAGCTACCGGGAGGCCCGGGAAAAGCAGCTTGCCGCGCTGACGGCACTGGCCAGCCGCGAGCCTGTCCCCCAGGGGCGGCAGGTATTCTCCCGCTACTGCGAGGAATGGCTGCGCCTGAACCGGAGCCGGGTGAAAAAATCCACCTATGTGAAGTATGCCAACATGGTACACAACCATATCCTGCCGTGGCTTGGCGGGTATCCGACACGGCAGCTCAGCACGGTCGCGATTGAGGATTTCAGCAACCGCCTCCTCACCGGCGGCTCCCTGCACAGCGGGAAAGCGCTCGCCCCCAAAACCGTCCATGACATATTAACGGCTCTGCACGCCATACTGGCATATACCCGAAAGCAGCCGGATTCCGGGCTCCCCAGCCTGGAAATCGTCTATCCGAAAGAGCCGCGCAGGGAGATGCGCGTCCTCTCCCTGGAGGAACAGCACCGTTTTGTCCACTATTTGTTGGAAGATACCGACAACTGCCGATTCGGTATCCTGCTTGCGCTGCTGACCGGGATGCGGATCGGCGAGCTCTGTGCGCTGCGGTGGCGGAATATTTCCCTAAGAGAAAGAACCGTCCGGATTGAGGACACCATGCAGCGGCTGCAGCGCATGGACTCCTCCACCGGGGGGAAAACAGAGGTAATGATCGGCGAAGCGAAGAGCGAAACATCCAAAAGGGTGATCCCCTTGACCGATCTGGCGGCCGGCCTCTGCCGGAAAATGCGGGCAGGGAACCCGGACGCGTTTATCCTGACCGGACGCAGCGACCAGTATATGGAGCCGCGAACCCTGCAAAACCGGCTGAAAAAGCATTTGAAGGCCTGCGGGATTGCGGGAGCCACCTTCCACACTTTGCGCCACACTTTTGCCACTCGCTGTGTGGAGGCGGATTTCGAAATCAAATCCCTGAGCGAGATCCTCGGCCACGCCTCGGTGCAGATTACCCTCGACCGCTACGTCCACTCCTCCATGGAGCTGAAGCGGGAGAATATGCGGAAATTGGAGGCGATCGGCTTTTGAATATATGCCGTCAGATTTTCCGTCCTCCCCGGCGGAAAGCCGGAGAATACGGGGCCGAAGCGGCCTTTTTGGTTTATTGTGCAACTCTACGAAAAAATAAGCAAAAATAAAGCAAAATGCGGCAGGTCTTCTGCCTGTCGGCTATCGTGTTTTCCGCCGGCCGCGGGACGAAAAAGCGTCCCATCCCGGGCGGAACGAGAGAGGAATTGCGGTTATGACCATGCCCCCCCGCGTGAAAAAAGTCTGGAACGTGGCGACGACGGTGATCGTCGTGCTGGTGATCCTCATGGCGATCCTGCTGGTCGGGCTGCGGCTGGTCGGTTTGCAGACCTATACCGTCCTTTCCGGCAGCATGGAGCCGACCTATCCTGTCGGCGCCCTGCTTTATGTCCGTGAGGTGGAACCCGAAGAGGTCGAGGTGGGGCAGCCCATCACCTTTGTCCTCAACGAGGCTCTGGTGGTCGCCACCCACCGCGTCGTGGAGATTGACGCCGAAAACCAGCATTTTTATACCAAGGGAGACGCCAACGACGCGCCCGACGCATCGCCCGTGCATTTCAACAACCTGATCGGCGTGCCGGTATTCTCCATCCCCTATCTCGGCTATATTGCGAATTTTATCCAGAAACCGCCCGGTTTATACATCACTATCGCGGCTGGAGCGGTTTTCCTGCCGCTTCTCTTCCTGCCCGAGCTAATCGGCGGGGGGGAAGGCGAAGAAGTCCCCGGCTCCTTCGGAGGACAAGCCCTCCGAAGGGGAAGACGGGACGGATGCAGCTCCGTAAATACTGTCCGGCTTTCCCGGGCGATATTGAAACCCCATGCGACATTCTGAGGGAAAGGAGGCGGATGCGATGAAGAAAAAGAAGACGCTGGCTCTGGCTGCGGCAGCTGCCCTGGCGTGCTGCTGCGTGGCGGGAGGAAGCCTTGCCTGGCTGTGGGACAGGACCGAGCCGCTTGACAACGTGTTTACCGTCGGCCATGTCGCGATCGAGCTGGAGAGGTCGCCGCCCGGTACATCCCCGGCCTTGCGAACCACCGGATTGGCATCATTACGTATGGGGACAATGAGACGCTGCGGTACGGGCTGGCTGAGGTCAACGCGGCCGGCCAGAGCGCGCTGAAGGAAGCAGTCGACAGCCTGAACACCCCGAATGCAGGGGATCGCGATATTTCCGGGGCCATGGCGCTGGCAAGGGATCAGCTGGCTGCCGCCGGCTCATATGGGGAGCGCCAGGCCGTCGTCATCCTGCTGACCACCGGCAATCCAAAAGATCGTTCCTATGATTTTTCTTCGGGCGTTGCCAATGGCGCCATTGGCGCGTCGCTGAGTATGAAGCAGCAGGGCGCCCTGGTCTATTCCGTCGGTATGTTTGAGGAAGCGGATCCGAATGAACTGTACGGCAGTTCGGGGTTTTGGCACAATTCCGACGGGACACCGCGCTCGCACTGGTGCGAGAGACGGATGGATGAAGGGGATCCACCGTATGCCCGGGATATCCCCGCCAACAACCGCTTTTTAAATTATCTGTCCAGCAATTCGTTGTCGGCATCTTCCCTGGGATTGGAGTCCTTCACCGAGTATGATTTCCCCTATTTCTGCCCGGCCTGGCGGATTACAGAGAACTTTGCCTGCGATCCGGGCCGCGGCTATTATAAGGCGTTCACCGACCCGAACGCCATGGAGGACATCTTCACCAGCATCCTCAACGAAACGCTGCAGGTCCATGTTCAGCTGGGGCCGGACGCCGTCCTTCAGGAGACTGTTTCGCCTTACTTCATCGTGAAAGAGGGCAGCCTCCAATATTCCACCGTGGACTACAACGGCACCGCTTTCGCCGGGGAAAAGGTACCGGCGGCGGGCGTGACCAACATCGGCTCGGGCAACCTCATTCAGGTGACCGGCTTTGATTACAACGCCAACTGTGTTACGGCAAAGCCCCGTCCCGGCGGTGTTTATGGCAAAAAGCTTGTTGTGGAATTCGATATCGTCCCGAAAGCCGGCTTTATCGGGGGCAACGCCGTCCCGGTCGCAGGAGCGGATTCGGGCATGTACAACGAGGGCAGCGCGGTTGGAACGATTCCGGTCGATACGGTCAACGTGCCGCTGAACTATGCGATGGATCCGCAGGACGCCCATATCTTCCTCGGCAATACGGTGGATTTGAAGGGGATCCTCTCCTCCGCCGCCGGGGTGGACGGAACCAATAACGCCTTTGTCGACATCGTCTACACGCTGAAAGACCCAACCGGGACGCTCGGCACTTATACCGTGCGCGCAGGGCAGGGAACGGGCGTGTGGGACGGCGATCCGGCGGGGCTGGCTCCCGCCCTGACCGAAACCACCACCTATACCGTAGAGTATGCGATAACGCCGAATCCCGCAGGCGCCGTGGGGCCGTTGACAGGTTCCGCCGACTTCACCGTTACGGTCGATTCCGGGGCGCTGGCCATATCCAAATCGGGCGCTGCGGGCGAGACCGCCGTCTTCAATATCTATAAGGATAACGGCGCCTCCCCCTACATGACCGTTACCGTCCGGGACGGAGCGCCGACAACCATCATCCGCCTGCCCGAGGGGATCTATCGGGTGGAGGCTGACGCCTCCCGGTCGTGGCGGTACGGCCAGCCGGCGTATACCGCCGGGGATTCCCTGGACCCCGCAACGGCGGTTGAACCCGGAAACATGGTCGCTATCAACGCTGCGGCGCCGGAGGGCTCCGTTGCCTGCGCCTTCGGCCAGCCGGCGAACACCCAGTGGCTCGACGGCAGCGATGAGAAATCCAACACCGCGAAGGGAGGGACCCGGTGATGGCCTATAAAGCGAAGCACGTTGACGTCGGAAAGAAAAACCGCCGGCGGATCTCCCGGAAAGCGATTGCGTTCTGCGCCGCCTTCGTCCTGGCGGTGTCCGGCGCGGTGGGCGGCGTGGCCGCCTGGCTCACCGCGGGGGATGACCCGGTGACCAACACCTTTGAACCCGCGGAGGTTTCCTGCGAGGTCCGGGAAACGTTTGACGAGGATACCGGCGTCAAGACGGATGTGCGGGTGGCCAATACGTCGAATATCCCGGTATATATCCGTGTCCGCCTGGTGGGCAACCAGACCGGGCCGGACGGCGCCATCCTCGCCGGCGGTTCCTTCCAGCCGCCGGTAACGCAGGGGAGCCATTGGATGCGCATCGGGGACTATTACTATTACACGGTTCCGGTTGCGGCCAAAACCGGGGATGACACCCCCGAAACCGGCAATCTCATAGATAGCGTGACGCTGTCTGCCGGGCAGGTGCTGGAGGTCCTGGCCGAAGCGATCCAGAGCGAGCCGGACAGGGCCGTGGAAGAAGCCTGGGGCGTAACCGTGGATGATGCAACCGGCGTCATCACCGGCGAGGCCATGGCAAATTGAGGGAGGGATAGGCGATGAAAAAAATAGCCAAAAGGACCGTGTCCCTCCTGCTGGCGCTGGCCGGTGCGTTCTGCCTGTCCGCTCCGGCCCTGGCGGAGGATGCTTCGGTCGTTTACGACGGCAGCGCGCAGAAGTTCATTTTTGCCCCGGGGAGCGACCAGTCCCCGACCGACCTGTTTGATAACTTCAAAGGGGTTATGCCGGGCGATTCGCTGACCCAGAATATTGTGGTGAAAAACGACGAGGACAACGGGGTGAAGGTCAAGATTTACCTGCGTTCCCTCGGCGCGCAGGAGGGCTCGGAGGACTTCCTCTCGCAGCTTGACCTGGAAGTCGAGCAGGAAGGGGAATCCGTCCTCTTCGACGCCCCCGCCGACCAGACGGCGGGCCTGACCGACTGGGTCTGCCTCGGCACCTTCTATTCGGGCGCCGACATCGACCTCAAGGTGACCCTCAATGTGCCGATCGAGATGGGAGACGAATTCCAGGAAGCGATCGGCAAGCTGGATTGGGAGTTTAAGGTGGAGGAGATGCCGGTTGATCCGGACGATCCCAAGCCGCCCCAAACAGGCGAGGAAATCACATACTGGCCCTACATCACGCTGGGCTTCGCCCTCGTCCTTCTGCTGCTGACGCTTTTGCTCGCGGCAAAGAGGCGCAGGGAAGCGAAACCGCAATAAAAGACCAAAGCAGCCCGCGAGTACGTTCCGGCGTATGACCGGGCTGTTTTTTAACGCACGGCAGGGAAAGGCTCCGGGATGCTGACGGCGCTGTACCGGTTAGTATGCCGCCCTCCTGTTTTTACCGGCCGCGCCGATGCAAGCGGAAGCCGCCGCCCGAAAAAAGCGGGGCAGGAGCGGCTTGGAAAATTCCTGAAAAGATGGAATGGGATGGAATATAATGCATGAAATCGCGATTCCCGCGGAATTGCTCACCCCGGAGCGGATCGACGCTTTTTTTGAGAATTTACAGAAAAAAGGACGCCGGGACAGCACCATACACGAGTACCGGCGGCATTTGCAGCAGCTGTTCGACGAACTGCCGGCCGATAAGCGCCTGGACGAAAAAGTTTTGCATGCATGGAAAAAGCGGCTGTGCGAGAACAGCGCTTCCTTCCGGACAGTCAACGTCAAGCTGGCCGCCGTGAACAGCTACCTCCGGTATATCGGCCGCAGGGATTTGCAGCTTCAGCCGCTGCCCGTACCGCAGGACGATGCCCGGCCGGAACTCACCCGGGCGGAGTATCTGCGGCTGCTGCAGATGGCAAAGTGGCGGGGCGACGAGAGGCTGTACATGCTCATTAAAGTCTTCGTCTCTACCGGCCTGTTCCTGCGGGATTTGCCGAACCTCACGGTGGAAGCGGTTCAGTCGGGGCAGCTGGCAATCGATAATGGAAGCGTCGTTCGCATCCCCGGCCGGCTGCAGAAGGACCTGCTGGAATATGCCCGGCGAAACGGGATTCCTGCCGGCGCGCTGTTCCTCACCCGGACGGGCAGGCAGCTCGATCGGGTCAGTATTGCCAAAAGCATCAAAAGGCTTTGCCGGGACGCCAGGGTGCCGGAGAAAAAGGCGACGCTCCTTTGCCTGCGGAAGCTGCACCGGAGCACCTACGCCGATATTCAGGCGAATTTGCAGAACTTTGTGGAACTGGCGTACGATCAGCTGATGGAGCAGGAGGAACAGACGGTAGGCTGGAGTACGGCAGGCTGACGGCAGGGCACAAGCTTCCGCAGCCCTTCCGATTTTGCATTGGTACGGAAAAGAAACGATGGGTTTCGGATGGGAAAACGCCGTGTATATCTCGAAAAAGCGATAGCAAACAAGCCGCCCGGTTTGAGTTTCCATCCTCAAGCCGGGCGGCTTGTTTGCTGCTAAAGCGCGGACGCTCCTCAGCGATGTTGATGCGAGTATAGAACCGATGTTACCAGCCTTGCACCAACGCGTTGATTTCCGTGTGGATGGCGTCAATAAAGCTGCTGGCGGCGGGAGACATCTTCCCCTTCCATACCACCGCGTCGCGGTAAAAGCCTGCAGAACGGCAGGGGCGCTGCACCAATCCCTGCTGCTCTAATAGCTCTGCCGGCATGGGGCTGACCCACATGTAGCAGCCCTCGATGTTGTGCAGGGCGTCGAATTGCCCGGCGCGGTCATACACGGCGATCTGGCCGGCCTGATTTTGGCCGGCATTTTCCAGCGCCCCGTCGCCCGCCGCCTTTTCCGGAGGGAGAACCGGCGTTAAATCGCCGTGCACGATTTCCGGATACGCAGCGAGCCGGGCGTAGGGAACCTCCGGCAGGGCGGCGAGGGGATGACTGGCATGCATCAGCAGCACCATGCTGTATTCCCACAGATTATCGCCGTGAAGCCCTTTGGAAACCACGAGGCTGTGGAAGTATTCCTGATGCTGCCGGTGGTACCGCACGATGCCGATGTCAGCGTCCTCTTTTTCGACGGCCTGCAAAATCGCCATGCTGTTGGTTTCCCTGTATTTGAGCTGAAAGTTCCCCTTGGCATACTGCCGCTCCCAGTGCGAAAAGGCGGCGGCAATATAGCTCGCACGGGGAACATAAACGGATAAGCGGAGCGCCTGCTCTTTGTGCGGCTGGTACATCGCGGTCAAGCTGTCCATTTGCTCGATAATGCTGCGGGCGTATTGGAGGAAGCTTTCCCCGCTGGCAGTCGGGATGACCCCCTGCGCCGTGCGGGAAAAAAGCGGCTTGCCGATTTCCGCTTCCAGTTCCTTGATGCTTTTGGAAAGGTTCGGCTGTCCCATATACAACTTCTTGGCGGCCTTGGTGATGGAACCGCACGCGGCGACCTCCACGGCGTTGCGCAGTTGTTGAAGATCCATAAAGCCCCTCCGTCGTTTCGCTGCGGCCGGAAAAGCGCGGGGCAGGCGCGGATTACGGTTCCGCGTATTCGTGCCGGTTCGCCTTCCTTCGGCCCATTCTTCTTTTATATACGCTTCATTCCTATTATACATTACCCAAACCGGAAAATCCATGATAAAATCTTGACGAAGATAAAAAGATCCCTCACGCGAATGCGAAAGGGATCCGGTGTTCACAAACATAGTAAAATTAATTTTTCAGGAGGTAAATCGTTATGGCTCGTTTTACTCTGCCTCGTGATTTGTATCACGGCAAGGGCTCCCTGGAGGAACTGAAGAATCTGAAAGGCAAAAAAGCCATCATCGTCGTCGGTGGGGGCAGCATGAAGCGCTTCGGCTTCCTGGACCGCGCTGTCCAGTACCTGCAGGAAGCAGGGATGGAAGTAAAGCTGTTTGAAGGGGTCGAACCCGATCCGTCGGTAACCACCGTGATGAAGGGCGCTGAAGCGATGCGCGAATTCCAGCCGGACTGGATCGTGGCAATCGGCGGCGGCTCCCCGATCGACGCCGCCAAGGCGATGTGGGCGTTTTACGAATATCCGGACTGCACCTTTGAGCAGCTGATTACGCCGTTCAGCTTCCCGACCCTGCGGACGAAGGCCCATTTCTGCGCCGTTCCGTCTACCTCCGGTACCGCGACGGAAGTGACCGCTTTCTCGGTCATCACCGATTACGACAAGGGCATCAAGTACCCGCTGGCCGACTTCAACATCACCCCGGATGTCGCCATTGTCGACCCGGATCTGGCGGAAACCATGCCGCCGAAGCTGACCGCCCATACCGGCATGGACGCGATGACCCACGCGATCGAGGCGTATGTTTCCACCCTGCACTGCAACTACACCGATCCGCTGGCCCTCCATGCGATCAAGATGATCCACAACGATCTGAAGAAGTCTTACGACGGCGATATGCAGGCCCGCGCCCGTATGCACGACGCGCAGTGCCTGGCGGGTATGGCGTTCTCCAATGCGCTGCTGGGCATTGTCCACTCGATGGCGCATAAGACGGGCGCGGCTTTCTCCGGCGGCCATATCATCCACGGCGCGGCCAACGCCATGTATCTGCCCAAGGTGATTAAGTACAACTCCAAGGTTCCGGAGGCGGCGGAGCGCTACGCGGAGATCGCCCGCTTCATCGATCTGAAGGGCGAAACCACGGAAGAGCTGGTGGATGCGCTGATTGCCGAACTGCGCAGCATGAACAAGCAGCTGAACATCCCGCTGTCTATCAAGAATTACGGCGAAGGCGGCGTCCTCGCGGACCAGAGCATCATTGACGAGAAGGAATTCAACGAGAAGCTCTCCGAAGTGGCGGCGAACGCTATCGGCGACGCCTGCACCGGCTCCAATCCCCGGCAGCCCAGCCAGGAAGACATGGAGAAGCTGCTGCTGGCCGTGTATTACGACCGCGAGATTGATTTCTAAAAACGATTACCAAAAAGCAGCGTAGGCGAAAGCCGGGTCCGGCCGCTCTGGTAAAGAAAAAATAGGCGAGGCGGAGTCGCTTGCGAGTCAGCGGCTTCGCCTTTTGTCTAAACGGCGTCCCGGCGCTCGGCAACGCAGCGGGGACTGGCATCTATCTTGCAAAAAGGAGGATCCCTATGTTTCCTATATTGAAAAAAAGGGCGCTCAACCCCACGGTAACCGAAATGGTTATCCATGCGCCCCTTGTAGCCAAAAAAGCGGAGCCGGGGCAGTTCATCATCTTCCGCGCCTCGGAAGACGGGGAACGCGTCCCGCTGACCATTGCGGATTTTGACCGGGAAAAAGGGACGGTCACGATTATTTTCCAAATCGTCGGCGCTTCGACAATGGAACTGAACGCGCTGGGCGAAGGAGACAGCCTGGTGGACTTTGTCGGCCCGCTGGGAACGCCCAGCGAAGTGGAAGGGCTGAAAAAGGTGGCGGTGGTCGGCGGCGGCGTCGGCTGCGCCATTGCCTATCCGATCGCCAAGAAGCTGCACGCCCTGGGGACGGAAGTCCATACCGTGGCGGGCTTCCGGAATAAGGACCTGGTCATCCTGGAGGACGAGTTCCGCGCGGTTTCCGACCGCCTGGTGATGATGACGGACGACGGTTCCTACGGGGAAAAAGGGATGGTTACCAACGCCCTGGAGGCGCTTATTAAAGAAGGAAACCAGTATGACGAGGTCATCGCTATCGGCCCGCTGATCATGATGAAATTCGTCTGCAAGCTGACCAAGGAATACGGCATCAAGACGGTTGTGTCCATGAACCCGATTATGATCGACGGCACCGGCATGTGCGGCGGCTGCCGCCTGACGGTTGGCGGCAAGACGAAGTTCGCCTGTGTGGACGGCCCCGATTTTGACGGGCACGAGGTGGACTTTGACGAGGCGATGAAGCGCGGCAGCATGTACCGCGATTTCGAAGCCCACGCTCGGGATGCGGAGTGCAACCTGCTGAAAAAGGAGGTGCAGTGATATGCCGAACATGGATCCGAAAAAATGTCCGATGCCGGTGCAGGACCCGGAGGTCCGCAGCCGGAATTTCCAGGAGGTCGCCCTCGGCTATACCTACGATATGGCCGTAGGGGAAGCCAAGCGCTGCCTGCACTGCAAGCACAAGCCCTGCCAGTCCGGCTGCCCGGTCGGCATCGACATCCCGGCGTTTATTGCGAAGGTCGCCGAGGAGGATATGGAGGGCGCCTACCAGGTCCTGTCCGCCTCTTCCGCCCTCCCGGCGGTCTGCGGCCGCGTCTGCCCGCAGGAGACCCAGTGCGAGGGGAAATGCGTCCGCGGGATCAAGGGCGAGCCGGTCGGGATCGGCCGGCTGGAGCGTTTTGTGGCCGATTGGCACAGGGAGCATGCCAAAGAGGCGGCGGAAAAGCCGGCGCCGAACGGCCATAAAGTCGCGGTAATCGGTTCCGGCCCGAGCGGCCTGACCGCCGCGGGCGATTTGGCCAAAAAGGGCTATGCCGTCACCGTTTATGAAGCGCTGCACACGCCCGGCGGGGTGCTGGTATACGGTATCCCGGAATTCCGCCTTCCCAAAGACATCGTGCGCCAGGAAATCGACGGCCTGCGCGCGTTGGGCGTGGATATTGAAACCGACGTGGTAATTGGCCGCACGCTGACGATCGACGACCTGTTTGACATGGGCTATGAAGCGGTCTTTATCGGCTCCGGCGCCGGCCTGCCCCGCTTTATGGGGATCCCTGGGGAGAGCCTGAACGGGGTGTATTCCGCCAATGAATTCCTGACGCGCATCAACTTGATGAAGGCGTATAAGGAAAACGCGAAGACCCCGATTGAACGCGCGAAAAACGTGGCGATCGTGGGCGGCGGCAACGTGGCAATGGATGCGGCGCGCTGCGCCAAGCGGCTGGGCGCGGAAAACGTGTACATCGTTTACCGTCGCGGCATGGAAGAACTGCCGGCCCGGAAGGAAGAAATCGAGCACGCGGAGGAAGAGGGCATCATCTTTAAGACGCTTTCGAACCCGATCGAGGTACTGGGCGATGAAAACGGCTGGGTGAAAGGGATGATCTGCCAGGAGATGGAACTCGGCGAGCCGGACGCTTCCGGCAGGCGCCGTCCGGTCCCCAAGGAAGGCTGCACCTTCACCTTGGACGTGGACTGCATGGTCATGTCGATCGGCACCAGCCCCAACCCGCTCATCCGGTCCACGACGCCGGGGCTGGAGGCGGATAAGCACGGCTGCATTATCACAAACGGGGACGACGGCTTGACCTCCCGCACGGCGGTATATGCCGGGGGAGACGCCGTGACCGGCGCAGCGACCGTGATCCTGGCCATGGGCGCCGGCAAGCACGCGGCCAAGGCGATTGACGAATATATTATGGGCAAAGCAAAGCCGTAAACCAGCTTTGCCTTGGGAATCCAACCCCTCAATAAAAAGACGGCCGGCAGCGACACGCTGCCGGCCGTCTTTTCGTTTGTACTTTGCCCCGCCTGTGCCGGGCGGGGGGCGGGAAAAGCGCTGGTTGTTTTCGCGGAATTTCGCGGCAGCTTACGGCGCTCTTGACGGCTGTTCGCCGCGAACTCCATCGGCCCTCCACACGGCAGGAAAAAGCAGGAATTCTTTTCCACAGTGCATGTTCTCTCTGCGGGCGGCAATACTGAAAAGGTAATCTTTGCAGAGAGGGCGATGCCGTGTTGTATAACAAAGTTGAAATCTGCGGGGTCAACACAAGCAACCTGAAGGTGCTCAGCGAAAGTGAGAAGATGCGGCTGCTCAGGGAAATGCATGAGGGAAACGCATACGCCCGGGAAGAATTGGTAAACGGGAACCTCCGCCTGGTTCTCAGCGTGATCCAGCGTTTTACCCAGCGGGGGGAAAATCTGGATGATTTGTTTCAGGTCGGCTGCATCGGGCTTATCAAGGCGATCGATAATTTCGATACCAGCCAGAACGTCCGCTTTTCCACCTACGCCGTACCGATGATCATCGGGGAAATCCGCCGGTATCTGCGGGATAACAACAGCATCCGGATCAGCCGCTCCATGCGGGACGTTGCCTACAAAGCGATGCAGGTGAAGGAACGGTTGACCAATGAACAGCTCCGGGAACCGACCATTGAGGAAATCGCCCGGGAAATCAACCTGCCCAAAGAGGAGGTCGTCCTCGCGCTGGAATCCATTGTAGAGCCGGTTTCCCTGTACGAGCCGGTATATTCCGACGGGGGGGACACCATCTACGTGATGGATCAGGTCGGGGACCACAACGACGATAAAAACTGGCTGGACGAAATCGCGCTTAAAGAGGCGATCCGCAACCTGAACGACCGGGAAAAGCGGATCCTGTACCTCCGCTTCTTCAAGGGGATGACCCAAATTGAAGTGAGCTCGGAAATCGGCATCAGCCAGGCACAGGTAAGCCGGTTGGAAAAAGGGGCGCTCGACCATATCAAAAAGCAGATATAAAGGCTGCCGCAAAGGGATTCCTTTGCGGCAGCCTTTTTAAAACAGGCGCCGGCAGTTCGTTTTTATAAGCCGCCGTGGCTCGGTCGGTTCACAGCTGTCCCCTGCCTGGCGGAGGGAGCCGGGCGGGCGCTTAGTCGTCCCGTTCCGATTCCCAGTCCAGGAAAGCGCCGCTCATGGCGTCGATTTCGCATTCGTATTCCACCCCGTTTGCCCGGAATTCCAGCTGGTAGACAAGGCGGCCGTCGTCGTACTCCCGCTCGATCTTCTGGAAGGGCACGTCTCCGGTCAGGCCGGCGCGGGCCAGCGCCAGTTCCTTGGCCTTATCGACGCCGATTTCCTGGCTGTCTGCGGTGGTGCCGGCGGGACGGGAATGGTCTTCGCTCTCCCAATGCAGCACCGCGCCGGTTTCTGCGTGGATTTTATATTCGTATTCCACCCCGTCGTTCCGGAACTCCACTTCGTATTCCGGAACCCCGTCGTCATAATCAAAATCCACGTTTTTGTCATAAGCGGTCTGGGAAGAAACGCCCGCGTGGGAAAGGGCCGCGTTCAGCGCCTCCTCGGGGCTGAGGAAATCCGTGGAATTCCCCGGCTGGGAGCCGGTGGTCCCGCTCGTGGTGCTTCCAGCGCCCGAGGAGGGGGAGGTGGTGCTGCCGGTAGAGGCGGGCGGCGTCTTATCGTCCCGCTCCCACTTCCAGACTTCGCCGGTGGAGGCGTCAATTTCATATTCGTATTCGGAACCGTTCAGCCAAAAGTCCACTTCATACAGCATCCGGCCGTCGTCGCAGTCGAGCGAAATCTCCACCCTCGTGGCCGTGGCGTCGGTCGCGCCGGCCTCGCCAAAGGCGATTTCCTTCGCCTTGTCCTCACCGATATACGCGCCGCTGCTTGCCTGGCCGCTGGAGGAAACCCCGTCCAGCGCAATCTGCCGGGAAGAGGCCAGCAGGTTGAGATCGTTAATCGGCAGTTTTGCCAGCGATGCGAAATCCAGCATGCTGTCCGCAGCGACAAGCTGCCGGACGAGCGCGGCCTTGCCCACGGAAATGTTGTATTCCTGGGCCAGCCTGGTCAGTTCGTCGTCCGCCGCCGTGGTCTGGCTGAGGACGGCTCCGTTTACCTGGCTGTCCTGGAGGAGGCGTTCCACTTCGGAGGAAAGCTTCTCCTGGAGCTGCGCGCCTTTGGCGCTGTCCTTGTTCTCCACCGTGATCAGGATGGAATTGGCCAAATCGTCGATATATCCGTTGCGGAGCATGGAACCTATCAGAGCGTTCAGCGCCACATCCAGCGAAGCGCCCTTCAGATCCATATCGCCGAGGATTTTCTGTGCGTCTTCGTTCAGGGCCTGGGCGGAAAGCACCTTTTCCGCGCTGTTGACCTTCATTTCCACACTGGGGTTTACATCCAGCTGGACGATGGAGTCCACGCCGTTGCTTATCCGGTTGTAGGCGAAAAGGGTCCCGCCGGCCACCACCGCGACCGCCGCGGCTGCGGCGACCAGCGCTTTCCACGGGCTGCGGGGGCGCTTTGGCAATGCGGTGATTTCGGCAATGTTCCCGTCCTTTTCTGTTTTTTGTCCCTTGGCCCCGGCAAGGACGTTTTCCAGGACGTCGGGGGTCGCAGCCTTTACCTCTTCGGCAAGCCGCTGTTCGATCTCCCGTTTCTTCATGGGTTGCGCTCCTTTCTGCGTTCGTAAAATTCATCGAAGTGAAGCTAATTTCGGCTTTTTTCGCCGGCGGCCCCGGCCAGCTCCCGCCGCAGTTTTCCCAGCGCGCGGTGGTAGCGGGAAAGGACGGTGGACAGCGGCTGTTCGAGCAGCCCGGCGATTTCCCGGTGTTTCAGGCCGGAAACCGCGTGCAGCATCACAATCTGCCGTTCCTCATCGGTGAGCAGGCGCATCGCCGCTTCCAGCACCAGCCGGTCGTCGCTTCCGCCGTGGAAGATATCGGCCGGTTCGCTCCATCCTTCCATGGATTCCGGGGAGCAGAGCCGCCCCGCCTCCCGCAGCCGCATCCGGGCGAGGTTTCGCACAATGGCGAGGATCCACGCCATGGGTTTCCCCTCCGGGCGGTAGCCGGCGGCCGCCTTGCTCAGGCGGAGGTAGGTTTCCTGCATCACGTCCTCCGCGTCGTGGACGTTTTTCAGGATCGACAGGGCAAAGCCGTACACCGCCGGCGAGGTTTCGACGTACAGGGTGCGGAGCGCCTCCTCGCTGCCCTGGGCGATTTCCGCCAGCAGCGCCTCGTCCGGCGCCGGCGCAAAGCGCGCCGCTGTTTCTGCAATTGTCGACGTCATACAAAAGAAAAACATGCTCCGTCCTCCCTCGCGGCCTCCTGTCATCCTAATAATGCAGAAGGCGGCTGTTTTATCGCAGCGAAAAAAAGAATTTTTTATTTTTACCGCACCCTCCCCGAAGCAGGGCGGGACGGGCCGCATCGCTTCCGGAAAAAAGAAGGGCCGAAGCCGCGGTATCCCGGCGCTTCGGCCCTTTTCGGAGGGTGAGCGGGGATGGTTCCGGCCATCCCCGGCTTTCGCTTATTCAACGCTCTTGAGCGATTCCACCATATCGATTTTTTGAATTACCCGGTTGGTCAAAAGGTTCACAATGATAGAGAACGCGCAGGTGATCGCCGAGGAAATCACGTAATTGGTCCAGTAGGTTTCCCGGGTGAACATCACCATATCCACCTCCGCCGTGTTGAGGACGAAGAAAAGCAGGAAGTTCCCCAAAACCAGGCCGGCCAGAATGCCAAGGATGGTCAGGATGATGTTTTCACGGTACAGATACATCGCGGTCTCGCCGTCATAGAAGCCAAGTACCTTCAGGGTGGCCAGCTCCCGTTTGCGTTCGTCGATGTTGATGCTGGTCAGGCTGAACAGCACCACAAAGGCCAGCGCCGCCGCTGAGAGGATGAGCACCACCACCACGATATCCAGCGCCTGAATCATGTCGTCAAAGTTTGCGCGAATGGCGGTGTTGAAGGAGACACCGCTTACCGCCCCGGTATCGAGCAGGGCGCGGGAAAGCGCGTCCTCCGTCTCGTCGGACACGTCGCTGAGCTGCGCAAAGATGGTGTTGCTGTCCGGCGCGGAGCCGAAAGCCGCTTCATACGCCGCGGGCGTCATGTATACGTAATGGTAGACGTAGTTTTCCACAATTCCGGTGATGAATACCTGTACCTGCCGGTTGTCGGCGTCCGTCACCGTCAGGGTGTCCCCTACGCCGACGTCCAGCAGCTTACCCAGCTTTTCGGTGATCACCGCCCCCTCGTCAGAAAGCGGGACCTCTTTTTCGTTCCCCCGCTCACGAAGGGTGACGAATTGCCGGAATTCCGCTTCATCCTGGGGGACGACCAGATAAATTTCCTGCATTCCCGCATCGGAGGAAGCGTCCGCCATTTCCTGGTGGAGCATCACGCTCCCGCTGATATCCGCCGATCCGGCGAGGATGTCGTCCAGCGCCTGCGATTCCTCTTCGTCCGCTTCGCTGTCCAGGGACACCAGCATGTCGTATTTCTGCAGTTCCTCATATTGCTTGGGGATCATCATCCGGATGGAATCCTTCAGGCCGAAGCCGGTGAAGATCAGCGCCGTGCAGCCGGCCACGCCGAAGATGGTCATCAGCAGCCGCTTTTTATACCGGAAGATGTTCCGGCAGGTAACCTTTTTGGAGAAGTTCAGGTGCTTCCAGATAAAGCCGATCCGCTCCAGCAGGATCCGCTTGCCTTCCTTGGGGGAGCGGGGCCGCATCAGGGAGGCGGGGGTGCTCATGAGCTCGCCCTGGCAGACCAGGAACGCCGGCAGCACCGCGCAGAGCAGCGCGCCCACACCGGCCCATACGGAATTCTCCACGTTGATGGGGGTAAGCACTGCCGGCAGGGTATACAGGATGCCGTAGGCGTCGGCAATGACCCGGGGGAACAGGCTGCAGCCGACTACGGCGCCGAGGATGATCCCGCCCAGCGCCGCAAGCCCGGCGTAAATCAGGTATTTGGAAGCAATCGCCAGCCGGCCGTAGCCCAGCGCCTTCATGATCCCGATGGCGGTGCGGTCGTCCTCCACCATCCGGGTCATGTTGGTCAGGCTCACCAGGGCCGCCACCAGGAAAAAGATCAGGGGGAACACCAGCCCGATTGCCGCGACGCGGTCGGTATCCTGGATGTAGCTGGCAAAGCCGGTATTTTTCCGCAGGTCCAGCGCAATCCACTCCGGCTCCTTCAGCTCGGCCAGGGCCGCTTCGCCGTCCGCTATCTGCTGCCGGGCGTCCTCGATTTCGGCGAGCGCGTCCGGTTCCTTTTCGTTGTATTCGGCCCAGCCGTCTTCCAGTTCCTGCCTGGCGTCTTCCAGCTTCTGCTCCGAATCCGCCAGTTCCTGTTCGCCTTCCGCTTTGCCGGCGTCGAATTCTTCCTTGTTTTCCTGATAGGCTTTCAGGACGCTTTCATATTCCGCCCGGCCCTCCGCCAAAGCCGCCTCGCCGTCCGCTATCTGCGCGGCGGAATCCTCCAGGGTTTTCTCCGCCGCCGCCAGCTGCGCCTTGCCTTCTTCCAGCTCCGCGCTCTTTTCATCATAAGTACTTTGGAGGGCGGCGATCTGCGCCGCGATCTCCTGCGCCGCGGCGCTGTCCGGAGGCAGAAGCGCCAGCTGTCCCTTCAGCTGTTCGATGCCCGCCGCCAGCTGCGCGAGGCCCTCCTCGCCCTGCTGGATTTGCGCCCGGCTTTCCTCGAGGGCGGCTTGGCCTTCTTCCAGTTTCGCCTTCCCATCGGCGAGTTCCTGCTCCTTTTCCGCAAGGGTTGCCGCCGCATTGTCCAGCTCCTGCTTGGCGTCGGCCAGCTGCTTTTCGCCGTCCGCTATCTGCGCTTCAAATTCCGCCCGGCCGTCGGCCAGTTCCTTCTCGCCGTCGGCAATTTCCTGCTGCGCATCCTCAAGCTGCCCCTTGGCGTCGGCCAGTTCCGCTTCCCCGTCGGCAAGCTGCTGCTTGGCGTCCGCCAGCTCCGCTTCCGCGTCGGCGACGAGCGTTTCATACCGCACGGGATTCCGGACAGCGCCCGCCGCTTCGATGCGGTCGCAGAAATCCTCCATCGCGGCCTTATATTCGTCCGAAAAGCGGGAATACCCGGTATCCTCCGCCTGGAGGTAAACCTGCGTATACACCTCGGTGGTGAAATTTTCCACGGGGAGGAAGACGAAACCGCTCAGGGAACCGCTCCCCTTGGTGCTGCTGCCCCGTTCAAAGGAGATGTAGTCCATCGAACGGACCGACCCGACAATGGTGTACTCCATCCGGCTGAGAGAGTCGGCGATATCCGGGTCGTCCTTGGTATCCACCGTGATGGTATCCCCGATGGCGAAATCCCCCATCAGGATTTCGTCCATGACGCACTCGTCTTCCGCTTCGGGCAGGCGGCCTTCCACCACCATCAGGCGGTTGATCACCCCGTCCGGGTTTTCCTGCATCGCCTTCCAGTCCAGGGACTGGTAGCTGACCAGGAGGGGTTTCTCCCCCTGCTCGAGGAAGCCGTCCACCGTATATCCCGGCTGGACCGCCTTCATCCCGTCCACCTCCCGCAGGGCGGCCAGGTCGTCCTCGTCAAACCCCAGGGTGGAAAGGAGCCGCACGTCAGCGGCGTTGTAATCGTCGAAATACTTGTCCACCGTCATGCGCATATCCGGGCTGGCCGCGCGGACGCCGGCAAAAAAGGCGACCCCGAGCGCCACGATCAGGAAAATTGCCGCAAACCGGCGGGGAGTGTACCGGATCTGCCGGAACACATCCTTCCAAAAGGCATTCTTCATTACCATTCAATCCTTTCCACCGGCAGTGGATTCGGATTCTTCTGAGCCGATTTCACCTTGCCGTTGCGCAGTTTGATAATCCGGTCGGCAATGGGCGTTATCGCCTGGTTGTGGGTGATGACCACCACGGTCATCCCGGTCTGCCGGCAGGTATTGTGCAGCAGTTCCAGCACCGTGCGGCCGGTCGCATCGTCCAGCGCGCCGGTCGGCTCGTCACAGAGCAGGAGCTTCGGGTTTTTTGCCAGCGCCCGGGCGATCGACACCCGCTGCTGCTCGCCCCCCGAAAGCTGGGCGGGGAAATTGTTCATCCGGTCCGCGAGCCCCACGTCGGTGAGCACCTGCCGGGCGTCCAGCGGGTTCCGGCAGATTTGGGCCGCGAGTTCTACGTTTTCCAGCGCGGTCAGGTTCTGCACCAGGTTGTAAAACTGGAAGACAAACCCGATATCGTGCCGGCGGTAGGTCGTCAGCTGCTTGCGGTTGTAAGCGCTGATTTCTTCCCCGTCCACAAAAATTTTGCCGCCGTCGCAGGTGTCCATGCCGCCCAGCATGTTCAGCACCGTCGTCTTTCCCGCGCCGCTGGGGCCGACCACCACGACGAATTCCCCTTTTTCAATATCGAAGGTAATCCCGTCCGACGCGTGGACGGTGACCTCGCCCATCCGGTATACCTTGGTGACGTCTTGGAAGCTCACATAACCGGCCATCAAAATCACGTCCTTCATGTTTTCTGCCCGAAGGAAGAACCCTCGGCCAGATCTCTACCATAATTATAAAGGAGATTCATTGATAAGGGCTTGCCTGTCTGTGAATTTTGTGTGAATTTTTTCAGCGCTTTTTTCCGGCGGGGAGCAGGGGCATTTCCGCCCTGGGCGACATAAAATGGAGCAAGAGAACGTCCCCCGCTCTCAATCCGGCAATCCATTCAGAATACAGAAAGGATCGATTTTATGAACATAGACACCTTTGCGGTAATCGGAGGCGATCTGCGCTGCGCATATTTGGCGGGCCTGCTGGCTTCTGACGGGTATAAGGTCATTGCCTCCGGCTTCGACGGCGCGGATCTGCCGCCCTGCGTTACCGGCTGCACCAACCCCGCGCAGGCGGTCGCGCTGGCCGAATTTGTCATCCTCCCCATGCCGGTCACCACCGACGGGAGCACAATCAACGCCCCCTTCTCCCGCTCCCGCATCACCCTGGACGAGGTGCTCGGGGCGATGAAGCCCTCCCAAAAGCTGGTCGGCGGCGCGGTCAGCAGCGAGGTGCGGGAGGAGGTCGAAGCCCGGGGCCTGAGCATTGTGGATTATCTCCACCGGGAGGAACTGGCGGTTTACAATGCCGTCCCCACGGCGGAGGGGGCTATTCAGCTCGCCATGGAAGAACTGCCTATCACGATCCACGGCGCGCGCTGCCTGGTTACCGGTTACGGCCGGATTGCTCAGGCGCTGGCCGAACGGCTGGGTGCGTTGGGGGCCGACGTAACCGTCGCGGCCAGGAAGTTTTCCGATATCGCCCGGGCTCAATCCCAGGGGCATGCCGGCATAGAACTGGCGCATCTGGACGAGGCCGGCGACTTCGATGTGATTTTCAACACGGTTCCCGCCCTGATTTTCGACAGGGCCCGGCTGGAAAAGCTGGAGAAGGCCACGCTCCTGATTGATCTCGCCTCCCGTCCCGGCGGCGTGGATTTCAGCGCGGCGGCGGAGCTGCAGATAAAGACCGTCTGGGCCCTTTCCCTCCCCGGCCGGGTCGCGCCGAAAAGCGCGGGGCGGATTATCAAAAACACCATTCTCAACATGATTAAGGAGGGGGTATAATGGCAGAGCCGCTGCGGGTCGGATTTGCCATATCCGGCTCATTCTGTACCTTTTCCCGTGTGCTGGCGGAGATGGAAAAGCTGACGGCCGCCGGAATGGAACTCACGCCGATCCTTTCCTTCAACGCTTCCACGCTGGATACCCGCTTCGGGACGGCGGCGGATTTTATCGAGCGGCTGACCGCCCTGACCGGCCGGGCGCCGCTGACCACGCTGGTCGAGGTGGAACCGATCGGCCCGAAGGCCCTGTTTGATATCCTGGTCTGCGCCCCCTGCACCGGGAGCACCCTGGCCCGGCTTGCCTGCGGCATGAGCGATACGCCGGTTTCCCTGGCGGTCAAATCCCATCTCCGCCGGGGACGGCCGGTGGTCATCGCCGTCTCCACCAACGACGCCCTCGGCGCTTCCATGCGGAACATTGCCCTGCTGAAAAATACCAAGCACCTCTACTTTGTCCCCCTGCACCAGGACGACCCGGTGAATAAGCCCAACTCCCTGGTGGCCGATTTTTCCCTGCTGGGGGACACCATCGCCGCCGCCCTTGCCGGCACCCAGATCCAGCCGCTTTTGGGATAATCCCCCAGGGGCTTGGCATCCGTCCGTTTTGTGGTATAATAAGGAGGGCGTTCGCAGAAATCCCCTTGACGCCCGCCATCTAGGAAAAAGGACGGGATATGTATGATTGCATTGGCCAGTGACCATACCGCGCTGGAACTCAAGGAAGCCATCAAAGGGCTTTTGCAGGAAATGGGGCTTGAATATAAGGACTTCGGCACCTATACCGCCGAAAGCTGCGACTACCCGGTGTTCGGCGCCCGCGCCGCCCGCGCGGTTGCCCGCGGGGAATGCGACCGGGGGATCATCATCTGCGGGACCGGCGTCGGGATTTCCCTGGCGGCGAACAAAATCCCCGGCATCCGCTGCGTCGTGTGCAGCGAGCCGTATTCCGCCAAGCTCTCCCGGATGCATAATGACAGCAATATGCTGGCGTTCGGCGCGCGGGTGATTGGCACGGAGATGGCCAAGATGATCGCCCGCATATGGCTGGAAACCCCCTTCGAGGGCGGCCGCCATCAGCGTCGGGTGGATATGCTGTCCGCGCTCGAACGCGGGGAGGAAATTGAATAAAACAGTGGAAAGGGAGGGCTGCCGCTTTGCGGCCCTCCCTTTTGCGCGGGCTGCGGCCCGCTTTTTTTATTTTCTCTGCCTGCCGGCCGGACGGCGCTTGTGCGGCAGCAGCCTGACGGAGGAAGAAAAGTTTTTCTTGACAATACTGTGTTGCACACATTATAATAAATTTAAAAATAACAGATGCAGTGTATTATAAAAGGGAGGAAGGGCCGTGGAGGCAAAAGAAGTGCTTTCCAGCCTGCTGCTGGAGCTTCGCCGGGGCACCGTCGTCCTGTCGGTCCTCAGCCAGCTTACACAGCCTATGTACGGCTATAACCTGGTGAGGGTCCTGTCGGAGGGCGGCATGCCGGTGGAGGCGAATACGCTGTACCCGCTGCTCCGCCGGCTGGAATCCCAGGGGCTGCTGAAAAGCGAATGGGAAACCGGCGGCGCCAAGCCGCGGAAATACTATGTCATCACCGAAGCGGGACGGACGGTTTATGATGCGCTGAAGGCCCATTGGGTTGATACGGTTGGCCATGTGAACGCTTTGCTTAATGCGGACAAGGAGGATGCGAACGATGGAAACACGGGAGATTAACCGTAGCCAGGATCTGATTTCCCGGTATGTCTATGCGGTGGTCAGGGCCCTGCCGCGGGGCCAGCGGGAGGATATTTCCCGGGAACTGCATACCCTGATAGCGGATATGCTGGAGGAACGCTGCGGGGAGATCACGCCGACGGAGCGGGATGTGCGGGTGGTGCTGACCGAACTCGGCACGCCGGGCGAGCTTGCGGCCCAGTATGATCCGCGCGGCGAACGGTGCCTGATCCCTCCGCCGTATTACCGGACCTACGCTTTTCTGCTCAAGCTGGTGATCGCGGCGGCCGCGGGCGGCATCACCCTCAGTCAGATTCTTCTTTTCTTTATCGATAGCCCGGGGTGGGGCTCCGCCCTGCTGCGGTGGATTGGCCTGCTGGCGACGGGGCTCTGCTTCGCGTTTACCTTTGTGACCCTTCTTTTTGCGGTTTTCAGCCGCCGCGGGGTGCCTATCCAGGAATGGGGCGCGTCCCTGGACGATTTGCCGCCCGTCCCGCAGAAAGAGGAGATTCCCTCCAAAGGGGAATCGGTCTGCGGCATTGTTTTTGCGGTGCTTTTTGCAGTTTTGTTCCTGTTTTTCCCCCAGGTATTCCGCGTGCTCCCCGGCGGAGGGGAGGCGGCTATCCCTGTTTTTTCTGCAGCGGCGCTTCAAAGGACCTGGCCGCTGATACTCGGGATCGCGGTCCTGACGGTGGCGTATGAGGGCTTTTCCCTTTTTGAGGGGCGGTATACCCGCCGTTTGGCCGTGGTGAACAGCGTGAGCAATCTGCTTGTCGCCGTACTGGCGTCCCTCTGGCTGGCCGGCAGGGAACTGTTCACCCCCGCTTTTGTCGAATATGTCCGGAACAGCCCTGACTGGGATCTCCCCGCCGCGAAGGAAGCCGTGCTGAATAGCCCTTACATCCTGCTGGGGATACTCCTTTTCGCCGTGGTGCTGGATACCGCGGTCACCTGGTGGAAGGCCTGGCGCTATGACCGCCTCCCCCGCAGCAGCAGGGGATAAGCCGGGGAAGCTTGTCGTGCCGGCGGCTTCCAGGCCGTGCCCGGCATGCACCGGCAGCAAAGGAACCGCCGCCTGCTCCACGCGGGGAGGGAAAGCCCCGCTGCATTGCCGATATTTTGCCGGGGGACGGCCAGCGGCGGGGACGGAGGGCCGGCGCCGGTAGGACGCCGGTTGCGAAAGGCCGATTCACAGGGGCCTGCCACGCAACGCAGGGATATGCCGGGGCGGAGCGCAGTTCTCGCCTTCCTAAGACGCAAAATGCGGGCCCGGTCAAGGGCCCCCAGGCGGATAACAAAAGGGATGCTGCAAAAGTTTTCTTTTGCAGCATCCCTTTTGTAATTTCATGGGTTTTCCCGACGCCGAAACTGCAAGCGGGGAGGGCCGCCGCTTCCTATAACCCTTCCGGATCCAGGGCGGAGGTTGTGAAACGGCTGATATCGTATACGCCGGAGGAGAGCACGCCCACATATTTGAGGGCCATTCCCGTCCCGACGGCCACGCAGTCGGAGGGATTGTCCGCTACCCGGCAGGCCACGCCGGTCCGGCGGGTCATCCATTCCGCCATCCCGTTGAGCTGGGCGACGCCGCCGGTCAGGATGATGCCGGACTCCAGGATGTCGCCGGTCAGTTCCGGCGGGGTGTTCTCAATCACCCGCTGTACGGCGGCGATCATCTGCTCCAGCGGCTCACGGAGGGCCTCCAGCACCTCGGAAGCCCGGACCTCCCGAACGCAGGGGAGCCCGGTGACGGCGTTGCGCCCCTTTACCGGCATGGAGGGATCGCCCTCCTGCTCCAGCGCGCAGCCGATTTGGATTTTGACCTGCTCCGCCGTCAGCACCCCGATGACGTGATTGTACTTGTTGTGCAGATACCGGGCGATCGCCTCGTCCATATCGTTGCCGCCCACCCGGACCGAAAGGGAGGAGGCCACGCCCTTCAGGGACGTCACCGCCACGTCGGTGGTCCCCCCGCCGATATCCACCACCATGGATCCGCGCGGCTCGGCCACGTTCAGTCCCGCGCCGATCGCGGCGGCCATCGATTCTTCAATCAGCACCACCCGGCGGGCGCCGGCAGCGCGCACCGCTTCGATCACCGAACGCTGCTCCACCTCCGTCACCGAGGCGGGGATGCTGACCGCCGCACGGGGCTTGAGGATTTTATACGCGCAAACTCGGCGTACAAAGTGCCGCAGCATCTGTTCGGCGTAATCGTAATCCGAAATAACCCCCTTGGTCAGGGGCCGCACCGCTTCGATCGAGCCGGGCGTGCGGCCGAGCATCGCATAGGCTTCCTGCCCGCAGGCGATCATTTTCCCGGTATGGCTGTCCACCGCAATCACCGACGGTTCCCGCAGCACAATCCCCCGTCCGGAGGCATATATCGTCACCTGGGAAGTCCCCAGATCGATTCCCAAATCCATTCCCGGCATCCCTGCACATCCTTTCGCCGGCCGTGTCCCCGCTGTTTATCGATATCCTTATCCCGTATGAACCATATATGCACCATATATGCACCATATATGCACCATAGGCACAACTGTGGCTATGGTGCGCCGTATATTCGTTTCTGCGCCTCCGCGGCCCTGTCTCGCCGCCCGGGAGGGGAGCCGCCGCGGATTTTGTCGAATTTCCGGATAGTTCCCGGCCGCAGCCGCCTTTTTCCCAGTATAGCCTATTTTTTCTCCTTTGACAAGCGGGAAGCGGCGGCAGCAACGGCGTATATTTCCTGTGCGCCGTAGATTTTGAGCATCTTGGCGCATTCGCCCAGCGTCGCGCCGGTGGTGGAAATGTCGTCCACCAACAGCAGCGTTTTCCCGGTGAAGTCGGCGCCTTCCCGGCAGTCAAAGGCGCCGAGCACATTGCCGCTCCGCCGGGGAGCGGGCGTGTCCCTCTGCGGCGGCGTATCGATCCGCTTTACCAGCGCTTCCTCCATGGGCAGGCTAAGAAGGCGCGCCAATCCGGAAGCGAGCAGGGCGCTTTGGTTGTAGCCGCGCTGCTTGAGGGTGCGGTCGCTGACCGGCACGGGGACGACTGCATCGAACCGCCGGTCCCCGTACTCCCTCCGGACGGTTTCCGCCATCGCCGTATACAGGAATTCCGCCGCGTCGGGCTTGTTGTGGAATTTCAGGTTCCACACCGCTTGGCGGGCCGCCCCTTCATAATAAAACGGGGCGACGGTCCGCTCGGTAAGCCGCCGGTGGCCGCGGCAGGCGCAGTCGGCCTTTGCACAGCCGCACAAGGGGCAAAGCGGCGGAGATATCACCGGAAGGGCGGCGCGGCATTCCCGGCAGACCAGTTCGCCGCAGGGGATAACCTTCCGGCAGCAGGCGCAGCGCTCCGGATAGAAGACGGCCAGCAGCCGCTGGACAAAACTCCGCCGGGAGGCGGTTCCCTTTTCCATGCTTCTCATCCTTTCCGCTCCTGTCTG
>CAJFGS010000034.1 GCA_904377855.1 Candidatus Avimonas merdigallinarum | reverse complement strand
GGCAACCCGCTGGAATACCGGGACGGGATGGAATTCACCTGGCAGAACGGGCGGGAACTGGCCGCCCTGCACACGCCGGACGGGGACGCGTCCTACACCGATATCGAAAGGTTTTTATTCTTTCTGACATAACCCAGGAGGGCCTTTGCGCTGAAGCAGCAGAGAAAACGCACTTGCAGGCTTAGGCCGCAAGTGCGTTTTCTGAAATGCCGCAGATTCCGTCTTATGTTATGGCTCGGAGATTTCAACTCCCACGAATGCGGGAAAACCCGCCCCACTCCACTGAGGAAAGCCGCCGTCTCAACGGATGCATCCCCTCCTGCGGGGGGAACCGCTCAGCGAATCGCAATATTGCGGGCATACTCGCCGACCCGGAGCTCCATCTCCTCAAACGAGCGGCATCGCCGGCCGTTTATGGTAATATTCTCAAAGGAAATATTCTCAACAAGCCGTTCGCTGCTGTCCCCCTGTATCTGGGAGGGAAGAAGCGCACCTTCATACCGGCCGAAATAGGAAATATTGCGGAACACAACATTCCGCACAGCCTTTCCCGCGCAGGTGCAATAGACGGGATTATAAAAAATGCGCAGGTTGAACAATTGGTTCCGGCATATATCCTCAATGCGCACGTCTTCGAAAACCCCGCCGTCAAACACCACATTGTTGCCGGTATTGATGCCAAACACGCCCTGGTAATCGTAATACTGGCATTTGCTGTCCACCACGTCGACATTGCGGACATGGACGCCGTGGATGGTGTCGTACCGCTCCGGGCCGCCATGGATTCCCGACATAAAGACATGACCCGCGTCGCTTATCAGCGTGCAGTCGCGCACGTCGATATGAAAGCTGCCCCCCTGATAATTCACAATGGAAGCATAGACCGACACGCAGTCGTCGTTGCTGCGCAGGAAGCAGTCCGCAATCGTAACATGGCTTGTGCTTTTCATATGGATGCCGTCGGTCGCGCCGTAGCTGCTGAACGCCTTATAGTTGAGGATATCTACGCCGTCGCATTCGCAAAGATGCGTACACATCGACCGCGGATCGTTCACCACAACGCCCTCGATGCGGCAGTCGCGGCAGCAGGTCAAGGATATCCCGGTCATGCGCAGATTGTGGTCTGTGTTGCCGAGATAAATCATCCCCCGTCCGCGGATGGTGACGTTTTCCGCGCCGGCGGCTTTCACCGTGCCGTCCAGCACGCCGCCGCCCGAAATATACAGCGTTTCGCCGTCGCGCAGGCAAAGCGCCCTGGTCACGCGGGATGCGCCGAGAAGGAAGTAGAACGGCCCCGGCTCCAGCTGGCGCTGCCGGCAGCCTGCCGGCCGGCCGTTGAGATAAAAGCGCAGCACCCCGTTTTCACGCGTCAGCGCCACATGCGTCCACCGGTTTTCCGGAATGGTATCCGAGGCCAGGAAAGGATACTGCCAGTCCCCCAGCGCCGAGGAAGGCTGCCCGTTGGAAAAGACGGTTATTGCATTGCCGACAATCGTCTCCACCGTGGGAACGCGCCGGCTCCTCCGGTATACCCAAGCCGTTATGGTAAACCGCTCGTTGGCCATGTCAAAGCCCAGCCCGGTATCCAGGCAGCCGTCCACGCCGTCAAAGCAGGCGCACGGGACCTGTCCATCCCCGTCTTCCACAAAGCCGATGGCTACCGTGCCGTAGGCCGCCGCCGGCGTCCCCGTCTTTTCCTCGGTAAAATCCTGTTCCATCGGCCACCGGTAAAGATAGCCGGCCTGTTCGCTGCCGCCGGCAAGCGCTTCCAACTCCTCACCCGTCAGCAGGCGGTCATACACCCGGATGTCCCGCAGGCCGCCGTCCCACACGTCATGGCCCGAAAGCGGAGCTTCGGTGACGCCCGGCGGAAGGAACCGCACCCCCGGATCCCCCGGCTTGGGTACGTCCCGTTCCATCGGGCCGGACAGCAGATATACCATCTCCTGCCGGTCGCCGTCGATCGACACGCACACCGGGCGCGGTTTTTCCAGCCGGAGGAGCACATTGCCCCCGCCGTCGATCCGGGGCGCTATCCCCATCGACTGGGGATGCACCGCCGCCGTTCGGATCGGGCCGGAACGCCGGGCAATGCAGATGTCCACCGGGCCGTCGTGATCGAAATAGACCATCGGGCTTTCCCGAAATTCATCCTGCGGCTGCATGTTCTGCACAAAATCCGGGTCTATGCGAACCGTATAGGGAACCGCCTCGCTCCATGCGCCGCCCTCTTCGCGGATATGGATGGTATAACTCTCGTTTTTGAGATAAGGCGCTTCCTTGGGGAAAGGATAAAGTTTCAGCATATGACACCCACCCCTGCCGTTTGTATTATTTTACGGTGATATTTTCCGCATAATCGCCAACCTGCAGCTGGCCGTCGTCCCCTGTCATCTTGACGCCGTTAATCATCACATTTTCAAAGGTAATCCCCTTTACCATGCGCTCGGTGTTGTATCCGGAAATCACCGAGGGGACCGCGTTGCTGCCGTTATAGGTGATGTTGGAAAACACAACGTCCTCAACCCCGCCGCCCGGCGACAGGTTATAGCCGGGATTATAGCATACCCGGAGGTTGAAAAGCTGGTTGATATTGAAATCCTCGATCCGGATATTGTTATACCGGATGTGCTTGGCGACCACATCGTTCCCCACGTTGACGGCCATCACGCCCTGATAATCGCTGTGGCGGGATTTGCTGTCCACGATATCCAGGTTCTCGTACAGTACGTCCGTAATGGTGTCGCTGCCGAATTCCTGCCCGTGGATCCCCATCATCATGTTGTGGCCGGTGTCGTTAATCAGCGTGGAGTTTTTGATGGTAATGTTTTTCGTGCTGCCCAGATACCCCACGCTTGTGGCATATACCGATGTGGTGTCGTCGTTGGTGCGCAGGAAACAGCCGTCGATCGTCACATTCTCGCAGGCCTTCATGTTGAGCCCGTCCGACGCGCCGTAACTGCTAAAGCATTTGAAATTGTTAATCGTGATATTTTTGCTCTGCCCCATGGTCACGTTGAAGGAGGACGGGTTGTTGACGATCACGCCCTCGATGGCCACGCCGTCCGAATACGCGCAGGTAATCCCCGTATAGCTTTGCGTCGTCTGGGTCGGCGTTACGTCGATAATGCCGCTGCCCATGATCTGGACGTTCTGTACGCCGTACGCCATAATGCTGCCGCGCACGACGGCCCCTGGCTGCAGGTACAGCGTCTGGTTATCCCGCAGCTGCAGGCCGTTCACAATCGTCCCGCTGCCAAACCCGAGATATACCTGTTCTTCTTTGTCCGGGCGGGTTTTCGTCCCCCCGCTGACGCCGTCGATATAGACCGTGACCTCGTTGCCGTTCTTTGTGAGGAGGACATGATGCCACGCACCGGGCGTAAACGTCGTATCCGTCACATAAGGGAACTGCCAATCCCCGATATTCGAGCCGACCTTCCCGTCCGAACGGACAAACAGCATATGATTAATGATGGTGCGCTGCGCCCCCTCCGTCCCGGGTTCCTGGTAAGCCCAAACCGAGATGGTATAATCTTCCCGGACATTGAACAGCCTGCCCGTCATGACCGCGTCCTCAAAGCCGTTCGTCACCAGGGCGGGCCTGCCGTTATAGTCCGCCTGCACTGTCGGCTGGTTATAGGTGGAAGGGACATCGCTCGGCTGCATCTCGTTGCTCATATCCTCCGCCAGCGCCCAGCGGTCGGTATAACCGGCAACCTCGCCGTTTTGAGCCAGGGTCTGGATTTCCTCCTGCGTCAGTACGCGGTCATAAATGCGCGCGTCGCTGATGCCGCCGGCCCATACCTCCGTGCCGATCTTGGGCAGATTGCGAAGGCCGGGCTTGCACACGATGACGTCATCGGTGCTCTCCTGCGGCATATCGGGATCAATGGGGTTTGCGAATATGTATACCATATCGTACCGTTCGTCATTGATGCGTACCCCTACATTGCCCGGCCCGGACAGCTGAAAGGTGGCATAGCCGTCCTCCACCGTTACCGGGATGCCCAACGAAAGCGGGTGAAGCGTCGCCGTCTGGATAGAACCTTCCTTTTTTTGGATCCGCACCTCCACCGGTTTTTCACCGATGCCGAAATAAGCCATGGGGGAAAGCTGTACCGGCTGATCGATCTGGGTGTTCTGATAGTCGTTGGGGTTCACCCGCACGCTGTACGGGGTGATCGGCTGCCAGTCTCCCCCCTCTTCCCTCAGCTCAATCGTGTAAGACGTATCTTTCATGTCGTAATAGAAATCGGAAAAATCCGGAATCTGCATTTGCACATCCCCCGCTTCCGTCCCCGATTCTTCTGCCCCTCCGGGACTGGAAGAGGGGCCGTCCGACTGGCAGCCGGACAGAGCGCCGGTCATCAAGCAAAAAGCCCCTATCAGCGCGCAAAAAGAAATGGCGGTTCGTTTCATTGTGTTGCCTCCTCCTATTCCCGCAATGAGCCGGTTATATCCCGTACGGCGGCATCCGGATTGGTCCGCTGCCGGCTGCTTTTTAGAATTCACACGCCTTCCGTGCCGTTTTCCCGCCTGTTTTCCGGCCGCCTCCTGCTTTCGCCCAGCGGCAGGACTCCCGCGGAATTGGCTTCCCCCTGCGACGCGCACTTCTGGCGATACGCGCTGGGGGACATGTTTTTATGCTTTTTGAATACGCGGCTGAAAGAGTGGATGGAATCATAACCGAGCGCTTCCGCAATTTCCGTGATGCTTGCATCGCCGCCAAGCAGTTTTTCCGCCATCTTCAGCTTGGTTTCGTTGACATATTCGTTGATGGTCATCCCCACTTTCTGGGAAAACAGGGCGGAAAGATAGGGATAGCAGTATCCCAGGTGATCGCTGATATCGGTCAGCCTTTTCAGGCGGGTGATGTTTTGATCGATGTAATTGATAATGTCATAAACAATTTCTTCCGGGGTCCCTTTGCGCTGCTTCTGGTAGTACACATTGTTATGCTGCGCTTCCAGAAAATCGCGGTAGGTGTAGCACAGCATCTGCTGGATGCAGCTTTCAAGCACCTCGGTGCTCATCGGGCTGCTGTTGATAAATTCCGAAAAGGCGTTGATGAAAATGCTGTGGATATTCAGCCGGTCGGCAAAGACGCGGTCCTTTCCATTGGAAAACATATCGACTACGGCCCTGAAATTCGCATAGCGCTCGGAATCCTCCCGGAACGTAAAGCCAATGTAAAAAAAGCGCAGCGGATCATTCATGGAGGATTTGGTATAGTGCAGCTCCCCGAACGTGTTGAGGCAGATATCCCCTTTTTTCACAGGGTGGGCCGTCCCGTTCATGTAAAATTCGCCGCGGCCCGTCACAATATACGATATCTCATGGCAGATCTGCTGGTGGACCGGCCCTACATAGCCGCTTTTACAGCTGATATCGCCAATCTGCAGCAGCCGGAACAAGCCGATATCCAGCGGAGCTGAATTGTATACATTATCGAAGTGAAAGTTGATACCATGTGTTTCGATACTTATTCCCCTCCTGCAACCGTCGCATAGAACCCCTATCCGGGGGACAGCCGGCGCGGACTCTCAGCAGTTTCCCGCGCCGGACATCTCTCCATGCCGCATTATTCCTTTGCCGCCCACGTCCGCTCGATTTCCTGTACGATGGGATCCTTATTCTCCTGAATAAATGTGGAAGGTGAAACCATGTCCGGGATCCCGTGTTCGCCCAGCATGAAATTCATCAGATTGGTATAGCCGCTGGTGGAGAATTCCACTACCTTCGGCTTCGAAGCCAGCATTTCGACAACATCCAGCGATTCGACATCCATTACGTCGCTGGCATAGCTCTCACGCGCGGTTTTTTCCTGCAGGGGGTTGTTCCGCAGCCAATATTCAAAGACCATGCCGGCTTCTTCCGGATGTTCGGCCGTCGAAGGCATGCCGTAGACGGTGGCGTTATCGTTGAAATTGATGTAATCGCCGCCGGCGCTCGGGCCGATCGGGATGGGGGTGATGCTGATGACCGTCCCTTCCGGCACCATCGCCTTGAGGGTCTGGATATGCCAGTTCGTCGCGGCGTAGAACATCGATTCGCCGCGCGTAAACATCGCCGTGCTGTCATAGCTGCGCCATTCCGCGGACTGGCCGATCACCTTGTCCGTGAAAGTGAGCGTGTGCATAAATTCCACCGCCTCAAGGAACTGCGGCTCCTCTGCAGTAAACACGACTTTGCCGTCCTCCATGCGCGTATAAGCGCCGCCATTGGCGCGCACGAAATAATTGGTCAGCCGCCCGAACTGCAGGCCCTGGCCGCTGAGCCCATAAATGTCGGTTTTATTGTCCCCATCGGTATCCATCGTGGAATCGCGCAGGATCTGCTGGAAGGTCTCCCAAGTCCACTGTTTGTCCTCAATCAGCTGGGGGATATCGTATTTTGCATCCAGCCCTTTTTCATGGAACAGCGTCTTATTGTAGAACATGAAGGCTGCCGGCAGCCCGGACGCCTTTTTGGAAACGCCATATACATTGTCGTTGTACAGGAAATACTGCTCCATCTCTTGATCCCAGAAGTCATAATCCTTGACGTCCATATAATCCTGCAGAGGCATCAAGATACCGCTGAGCATCACCTTCGGATAGATATAATTGTCAAAATGGACAATATCCCCTATCACTTCCCCCGCCATGGTCATATCCTGCAGCTTCTGGAAATACGTGTCCCAGGGGGAATACACTTCCACTTTAATCTTGCAGTTGAAATGTTCTTCCACTTCGGCCTTATAGTCCATCATCGTCTCATAATCTTCGCTGGTTTCGTCGGTTGGGATATAAAACCCTTCCAAGCCCGCAAACACGATTTCCAAGCCGTTGAGGTTCACCCCCTGTTCCCCGCCCGTCTCGGACGAGGGGGCCGAGGAACTTCCGCCGTCCTGGCACCCCAGCAGGCCCGGCACCAGGAGAAGGGCCGCCACAGCGACAGCCAGCATACGCAGCGATTTCAATTTCATACAGGCATACCTCCCATATATGATAGGGTATAACGGTAAATATTTTCCGCCAAGCGCCGCTTGTGCAGCCGCTTGGATTCAGCCGACAATCCCGGAGCGGGCCAGGTTTTCCGCAAAAAATTTCTGGATAACCGCAAAGAAGAGGATGATGGGGAAGCTCATAACCATCGCCGCCGCGTTTTTCGCAGCGGAAACGCGCGCAGTGTCCTGCTGCATAAAATCGGTGACTCCTGTGCTTTCCCGCAGCAGGTCCTGAATATTCAGGACATTGGTGGCCAGGAAGTCCATGCGGGGGCCAAGCTGCGCGGTAAAATAGCTGTCGTTCCACTGCCACACAATCGACAAGACCCCTACCGTTACAATAATCGGTACGGCATTGGGACAGATAATACGGAAAAACACCTTTACCATCCCCGCGCCGTCCACATTCGCGGCTTCCTCCAACTCCGCGGGCAGATTCCGGAAAAACTGGACCATCAGAAAAATATACAGGCCGTTGCGCAGCCCCTGGCACAAAGCCGCCTTAATGATAAACGGCCACATTGTATTCACAATGCCTTCGCTGCCTTTCAGCAGCGTAATCAGCCCAAAGGGATCAAAAAAGCGGAACTCCATGTATACCGCGTTGGAATATGTATAGGGCGGAACAGCCAGCGAAAAAATAAGGATGGCCAGGATCAGGCTGCTGCCCGGGTACCTGTAACGGGCAAACCCATAGGCCGCCAGCGTACAGGAAAGGAGCTGAATAAGGGTTATCCCCACCGTATAAAACAGCGAATTCACAAGCGAGTCCTCAATCTTCAGCGCGCGGATCGCCACACGGTAATTTTCCAGCGTGAGGGTGCGGGGAATCCATTTTACGGTAAGGTCCATCAGATCCTTTTCCGTCATCAGCGATACCGTAATTTTTACCAGAAGCGGATACAGGATGACAAAGGAAATGCCAAGAATCAGCAGGTAACGCACCAAGCTGACGGCCCCTCGTCGCGCACCCGCCCCAACGCGGCGTACGCGGCGGGTGTTTAGGATCTCCCTGTATGTCACGACGAACCGTCCCCTTTCCAAAGTCTTTCCCAAACGCTGCTTATTATCCCTTGTCATAGTAAAACGCTAGTTTTGAGCCGATGAGCCCGACCGCTCCCAGCAGGATCGCCATAACCAGGAAATAAATCCAGGACATAGCCGCCGCCAGGCCGTATCCCTGCCCATAACCTGCCGCCGTATACAATTGGTATTCAATCGCCTGCAGCACCATATTGTCATAGGCAGTGAAAGAATCGATGATCGAATATAGCAGGCAGATCAGCAGCATCGGGCTTATCAGGACAAACGTGATTTTCCAGAATATCTCCCACTGCGTCGCCCCTTCCACAATCGCCATTTCATACAGCGAGCGGGGGACCGACTGCAGCGCCGCTAAAAGGATAATAATTTGCACGCCGGACAGGCTGATAATCTTAAACACGCCGTTTATGGCATTCATAATGAAGTCCGCAAGCCCCTCCGGCAGGCCGGAATACTGCAGCAGCTCGCTCACTTCAAGCCCTTGAAGGAACCCGCCTGCATCAATGGACTTGAAATCGGTGTTCGCCATGGCCTGCTGGAATACGTCGGAGGAATCCAGTGTCATCACCGACGCGGAGGCAGTGACCAGCGGCAGGAAAAACAGGAAGCGGGCTATGCTGCGGCCGGGGAATTTTGAGTTTACCAGCGTCGCCGCAAAAAAGCTGAAGAAAACAATAATCGGCACATTGGTCAGCATCTGTACCAGCGATTCAACAAGCGTTTGATTAAATGTGGGATCGCGTGCCAATGCCGTGCGGTAATTCTCAAATCCCATAAACGTGTATTCCGTACTTTTCGATTGGAGGCTAATCTCCACATGATGGAAACTGGTAAATAAAGATTTCCCCATAGGAATAAGGAACAGCCAGATCACGCCGATAATGGCAGGCAGCGTAAACAGAAATCCTGCCAGCATTTTTTTCTGAGCCATCGACATCCGGCGGCTTTGGATTGGATTTTTCCGGCTTTTTGTCACCACGCGCGCCTCCTTCCCATTATGGCGTCACCACTGCCCAGTCCAGCGCCTCTACCAGCACGCCGTCCACACGCACGTCATACGTGTTGTAGTTTACCAGGACGGAGCCTCCGCCCTCATAGGTGGTCTTATATACGTTTTCCGCCAGTTTCTGGTGGTCAATCATCTGCTCTCCCGCCCAGGCTCCCGTTTCCCGGTTCAGCCGTTCATAGTAATCGACGGCCATATCGAATGTGTTGCGGTAGCATGCGGCAAACATCTCCGTGTGGTTGGTGTTTTTCAGGTTGGAGGACTGCGCGTGCGTCCAGCGCACATAGGGGATCGCGCCATATTCAACGCACTGGAGGCTGTATGTCAGAAGGTCATCGGTCTGATTGAGCGGATCTCCTGCATAATCCATATATCCATGGAGAACCATCTGGACAAACGGCACGCTTTCGTTGATTTGCTTGTAGCCGTTGCCTCCGATTGCCATGCCGGACACGGCATCGGCATATTTGAGCGCATAAATATTTCCGGTTTCCACCATCATGCTGCGCTCCCCGCCCAGAATGTCCAGCGCCTGCATAACCAGGCCCTTTGCCTCATCCCGGGAAATATTCGCCGATTCGTTGAAGTCCGAATACAGGTCGCGCCCAAGATCTGCGCAGGAAAGCCCCGGCAGCGCCAGGCTGTCCATCTCCTCCCCCGTCGACTGCACCAATTCGGACAGGCGGGAAGGGGACAGAAGGTATTCTGACGGGCGATTAATCAGCAGGCTCTGGCTGGGGATGTCGTATTGCCCGGTCAGAGCATATACATTCCCAAGATACCGCGCAAGGTTCTTCTTTTTGTTCCAGAAAAGGCCGGGGTTTCTCACCGTTTGGAACTGAATATCGGCATAAACGCGTACATCCTGGGCTTGCATTGCTTCCAGCAGGGCGGCCAGCCCTTTTTTCCCTCCCGCCGCCGAAGCCACCGACAGGCTGTCCGGCAGTTCCTGGTTCACGCCGCCATTGCACCAGCCGGACAGCCGCAGCATAAGATCGCCGACACCTGCCTCCCGCAGCAGGGAAACCATCTCCTCGGTTTGGGAAAAGGTGGTCACAGCCACCTGCTTGTCATAACGGAACAGCCCCAGGAACGCATCGGTCTTGTCAACCACGGCGATCGTTTCCAGCAGGAAGGGCAGCGAGGTCCGGCCGGTCGTCTGGGAAGGGATGGCGCCGCGCGCCTGAAGGTAGGCACGGTATTCTTCCGCATAATGGCTGTAAGACGCTTCTTCCCCGCCATAAAAGGTATACCGCACCGAATAGTCGCCCGTATTCCGTTGGTTCGGGTACAGGACCGAATAGACCATCCCGCCTGCCATCCCCTCAATCGTTGCAAAGGAGTCCTTGGGATTGACATTAAAGCCAGCCCAGACGCTGTTATAGGAATTCTGCAGGCCGGGGATTGAGGCATGTACCGCGGCGCAGGCGTCCCCCTCTTCAATCACCGCAAAAAATCCGTCCTCGCCGTTTTTCATACCGAATACCGGCATTGTGTTCTGCATGGTTTTGTTGCCCATGCCGTCCTGCCGCAGCGCTTTGTCCGCGCCATACATTGGCAGGCGCACCTCTTCTTTCAGCGAAGAAAAACTGTTGAGATAAATCAAGCCTCCCGATGCGTCCGGCACCAGCATATAGCCGCGCGACCGGAGATTGGCTGCCCCGAAGAAGGGCAGCAGATGGAGATAATACACCGGTGTCTGCTGCGGGCTCTGGATCGTTTCTCCGTCGACGCGCGCGCAAAATGCGCCGTCCTCCAAATACAGCTCCACCGCGACTTCGAAAACCTGCCGTTCTTCAACGGCATCCTCGATAAAATTATCCCGGTTGTCCTTCTCCAGATCTTCCTGCGTATATCCTGCCTGTTCAAAGCTTTCAAGGATCATCGGCAGAAGCAGATCCTCCTTATCCCGCAGCACGTAGATATCATACTGTTCAATGCTGGGGTAATCCCTTTTCAGTTCTTCGGCTTCCGCATCGCTTTCCGCCTGGGAAAGGCTGTACAGGCGATAACGCCCCTTCACGTCGCCGGCCCGTTTGGGGTCCATCTTGGCAAGGAAGGCCTCAAACCGTTCGCGCGAGATAATATTGGGCACATCTTTGTATGTAACATCCTTTACATTGCCGATGACGAAATGCACGCGTACGCCGTTTTCCATCGGCTCTACGGTGAAGTTCCCATAAGCGACCGAATGATTGGCCGTATCGTAGCTCTGCAAGGATCCCTCCGGAGTATAGTAGTCAATGCTCAGCAGGGCAGAGAGCTTTTGCAGGTTATTCCCCTGCGCCACCTTGTCCAGCTCGCTGTCCTGCGGCGCCGAGGTCCATACCGCGCCCGACTCCTTGCTGAGCACGGCGACTTCCGTGGTCTCCTCGTTAAAATACAGTTCCAGCCCGCCGTCCTCGGCGATCTTCTCCATCCCCGCCGGCAGTGTGCGCGGCACCCCCTTCTGCATTGCGTCGTCCGGAATCAGACGTTCGTCGGGGGTGTAGTAATCCCGCTCCCAATCCGGTATTAGGCCGGCTGTATCGATCTCGCGGACGGTATCGCTCTCCGCCCGGTCAACCCCATTCAATGCGGCACGTACCGCATCCGATTCCAGGTTTACTATATCCGGGCTCAATAAGGGCGCGGCCAGCAGCGCAGCGCATACAATCACAATCACCGCAGCCGCCAGCACTGCTTTGGTCCGCTTCTTCCAATTTCGGAAACTGGGCAACGCTCTGGCCTCCTTTCCCACAGGCAAAGCCGCATTACAGCCGATAGGTAAATTCTTTGTATACGGCGTCAACAAATCCCAGCATCTGCTGCACCAAGCTGACGCAAAGCAGCACAATAAACACCAGGATCATCATCCCCACAACAGTCAGCAGCGAGGTCGCCACCGTTTTCAGCATCGTGTACTGGTGGACGACAAGGGTTGCGCACAGTACCAGAAAGCCGGTCCACAGGATGCAGACAACGTCGATGTAGGTGATGAACACGCTTTCCTTGAGCAAAACGACATTGCTTAATACCGTGGAGGCTATATTCCCGAAGATCAGGGGGGTAACGCAGTACCCTATCGCCGTGACAATATCCTTGAATCCGCCTTCGCCGTCCATGAGGGTGGTCAGGCACCAGTTGGCGATACACCACAGCAGATAGATCATCACGCTCTGGATAATAATCAGCGAGGCGTTCACAACGCCGGGATAGTACTCGTTGAAAAGAAACCCGGAGTATCGCCCTTTCAGGACAGAGGTCAGGACGTATATCCCCAGCAATACCAAGGCTGCGGGCACGCTGCCCCGTTTCTCGTGCTTGATATCCCAAAATCCTTTGAATGGATGGAAAATGACATACAGCGCGTATTTCAGTTTACCCGCCATGGGGTGAGCCCCCTTCCGTCTTTCCCCCGTCGGTATCCTGCGGCAAGTCCTTTTGCTGTTCGGCCCGCCCGTTCTCCGCACGCTCGATTTCCGCAATGCGGCCGTGCAGCCAGCGCGCTTTTCTTATGCCGCCCTTTACAAGGGAAAACAACGCCAGCAGAAGGAGCAGGGCAATCACCGAGGGGATAATCACCCCCAGCGCCTGCTTGCGGTACTGTTCAAAGGCGCGTGAATAATATTCCCGGTTCCCCGCCAGCTTGAAATACTTCATCGCTTCTTCATATTCTCCTTGGCGGAACAGCTGCTTGCCGACGCCCAGATACTGCAGCTCGCTGTTGGCGTTCATGGCGAGGATCTGCTTATAATCCTCCGCCGCGGCGTCGAACTCTCCTTCCGCTTCATATCCGACAGCCGAAAAAAGCAGTTCCCCGTATTCCGTCAGCTGGAAAATGGTCAGGTCCCCCGTCCGGCGGTCCAGCACCCCGAAACCGTCGTTAGGCAGCCAAACCAGCGCCGAAGGGCTCACAAAGGTCCCCAGCTGGGATCCCAGCCCGCCAAAAACAAAAAGCATGGTGCATTCGGAGTCATAAACAAAGATGCGTCCCATGGCAAGGTCGAGCCCCGCAAAACATCCGTGCGGGCCGGCTGCCACGTCGATAAAATGGGTGTGGACCGTCCGGTTGGCCGATTCCGTGTATCCGTACAGATCCCCCATCTGCGTCGTCTCATCCACTTCCAGCACATCGGTCCCGCTGAGGTTCAGCCGGCGGATTGTGGAATCATCCCCCGTCTGCCCGCGGGCCGTGGAAAAGATGAACCCCTCCTCGTCCAGGCAGACGTTGCTGAATTCCACAGGGATGTATTTTTTAGAAGCGTCGTACTGCTCCCGCGTGGCAATCAGCCGCCAGAACTGATCCAGCAGATTGGTCTTGACCCGGTTGGCCCCTACGTAAGAGATAAACTCCCCTTCGGCGTCCAGCTGAACCAGCCCTTCAAAGACCCCTGTGCAGACAATGTACAGGCGGTTCATCTCGTCCACCACCAGCTTGGACGGCCTAAAAGGCTGTTCCGCCGTATCGAACAGCAGGTTCTTCGGCTCAATCACCAGGGGCGGCGTCCCGTCATAAACGCGCGGGTAATGCAGGATCCGGGCGTGATCCGTGTCCGCAATATAAAGGTACTCCTCGTTGACAAAGAGCCCCTGCGCCCCGGTAAAATCAATCTCGCCGCTCTTTTCAATGATAAATTGCACGGTTTCAAGGTCCGCGGCGACGCCGATAACCCGGCTGTTCCCGGAATCCAATATGTACAGATTCCCTTCGGAATCGCATACGGCATCGGACGGATCATTCAATTGCCCGACGGCAAGGCTGTCCCCATCCAGCTTTTTCTGGGGTACGACGCCTGCCGGCGCGCTCAAGGCCCGCCCGGTACGCTGCTCATACGTATAGGAATAATACGGCGCAGCGCCCACCGGCAGGGCGCCGCACAATACTGCCGCCAGCAATATGCAGGCAATCCGCCGTATCTTTGCAGAGATCACCGTCCCAACCCCTTCCTCCTGTCAGGCGCACCGCTCAGTCCTTCATCCCCGAAGCGCTCATGGTTGCAATCACATTCGACTGGGACGCCACAAATACGATAATCGGCACGGAGATCATAATCAGGGAAGCCGCTCCCGCCGTGCCTGCCCGTCCAATTCCTCCCAGTACGATTTGATTCAGCGCCGCCGACATGGTCTTGTTCTGTTCCGATATGAGGAATATGCTGTTGACATTCCACAGGCTTTGCACAGACAGGATGATGAGTGTCAGCCATGCAGGACGCACATTGGGCATCACTATGCGGAACAGCACGTATATCTCGCCGGCGCCGTCCATGCGCGCCGCCTCCAGCAGGGAGTCAGGGATCCCTTCCATAAACTGCTTGAGGAGGTACAGCCCCAAGCTGCCGCAAAAAGCGGGCACAATCACCGCCAGAGGGGAATCGATCCAATGCAGGCGCGACATAATGATGTACGTGGGGACCGCCGTCACGGCCGGCGAAAACATCAGCGACAGCACGACAACCTGGAACAAAAAACGCGAACCGGCAAATTTGTTGTTGGCCAGCGCGTAAGCGGCCATTGCCGAAAACAGGATATGCCCGCCGGTGCCCACCACAGTGATGAAAACCGTATTGAACAGATACCGTGAAAACGGCACCCAGGAATCGGCAATCACATTCCCCAGGTCAATAAAATTCTGCAGCGTGGGGTTCCGCACAAAAAACTGGGGCGGGAACAGGAACAGTTCACTCAGCGGCTTAAACGCGTTGCTGATGGTATATATCAATGGGAATACCATAAAGGCGGACAGCAATAAAAGGAAGAATACCACCACCATATTCCCCGCAAAGGAACGGTTGGCCTGCCCCACCCGGGGGACCCGCAAGCGCTTTCGCGTATGTACGCTCATTACCGACCCACCTTCGACAACAGTTTGTTGACGGCTTTGTTGGTGCCGACCATCATAAAAAACAGCAGCGTGGCAATTGCCGAAGCATAACTCAGCTCAAAGCGAACCGAACCGTAGTCATACAGATGGTTTAAAATGGTGTGCGTCGCGTAGTCTATGCTGGGGAAGCCCAGCAGCTGGTTGCCGACGTCCCCTACCGAAAAGGCGGCGGTAATCTGCATGACCGCCCCGAACATCAGCTGGGGGCGCATAATCGGCAGCGTGATATACCACAGTTCCTGCCAGCGGTTGCTGATGCCCTCCACCGCCGCCGCTTCAAACAGCGATTTGTCCAGCCCCTGAAAGCCCGCAATAAACGCGAGGAAACTGGTGCCGAGGCTCATCCACAGCGTCACGACGATGAGAACCATCATCATATATTTGGGATCGCGCAGGAAGACGATCGGCACGTCAATCAAATTTAGATTCAGCAGGATGCTGTTGAGGATGCCGTATCGCGAACCGTGAAAGACAAAAATCCAGATGGTATACATGGAAGTCGTAATCGTCGGAATGTAAAACGCCAGGGTAAACAAAGCGCGGACAAAGGGGCGGAAGTCATTGATAAGCCAGGCGAGGAAAAAGCAGAGGAAAAAGCTGACCGGACCGGTAATGCCGGCAATGATCACAGTGTTTTTCAGCGCCGTGAGGAACACATCGTCCTGGGTGAAAAGCCGGATATAGTTGTCCGCGCCCAGGAAGCGGGCCGGTTCCAGCATGTTGTAATACGTGAAGCTGTAATAGATCGAGATAATTACGGGGACAACGACAAAAATGGTGAACAAGATCATATACGGCGCCACTAACGCATAGTACACCCCGTGCTTTTTCATATAGGACGCTATGTACCGTTTCATGCGCGATCCCCTTTCCACGCCCCGCTTCACCCTTGCAGGCCTCGCAGGCCCGCCTTCCTCCGGTGCGCCCGCCGGCTATTCCAGCCCCAGCTCCCGGCGCTTGTACTTGATTTCGTCGTCAATCATCTTTGCGTAGTCAAGCAGCGTTTCATATTCGTTGTCCCCATAGTTGATAACCCGCCGAAAGGCATTCTCTATGTGGCGTGACGTATAATAACCGCCCGGGACCTCCGGGATCCCCTTGGCCTGGCTGCGCTGCTCAAGAATCGCCTTATAATCCGCCGACCGCCAGGGCAGCTGTTCAAAAGCTTCCAAGTTAGCGGCCGCATACCGCGCTGACGGGCCCAATACATTCTCCAGCTGCCTCCCGTATTCCGCCTGCGTTTCGGACCCCGCCCACCAGCGCAGGAACGACCATGCCTCGTCCTTGTGTTCGCTCTGCTTGAGCAGGATGCAGCCGGAACCGCCGGCGGCCACCGTCCGGTCCAGGCCGTCCTCTTTGGGCGTACCCGGCACCGAGGTAAAGCCCCATTGCCCTTTGATTTCCGGGGCAAAAACCGACAGGGTATTATACAGGGTGTAATCGGCGATCAGCAGGGGCATCTCGCCGGAACGGAAGCTGGTCGCCGCGTCGTATTCCACCCGCAGATCATAGGTGGTAAACAGCCGCGTCCACTGCTGGAAGGTCTCCGCCGCTTCCTTGCTGAATAGCCCTGTGCCGTCGTTTTCCGGGGTGTAAAGAGACCCGCCGTTTTGATAAAGCAGCGTGGTAAATCCGGCCAGGCTGGGGGAATACCCGATGACTGACGAACCCGGCGCACTGACCGGGAAACCGAATTCGTGATTGTTTTTTTGAAGTTCCCCAATCGCCGCATAAAGCTCCTGCCACGTATTGGGAACGGAGATGCCCAGTTCTGCGAGCACATCGGTGCGGTAAAACATCATGGGAAACGTCTGCGTTTCCGGAAGCCCAAAAGTATCCCCGCCGTATCGCAGCGGGACAAAGGTGCTGTCGTCAAATTCCTGGGCCAGTTCGGAAAACCCCGGATAATCGTCCAATGGCTCCACCGCGCCGCGGAGCGCATAATTGACCACGTCGGACGAGGGGTTCATCAACGCTACGTCTGGCCCTTCGCCGGCAATCGTCGCCATGAGCAGCTGGCCGTTTGTCAGCTTCAGGTTGACGCCCACGCCGTACTGCGGTGTAAAACGGTTGCTTATCATGTTTTTGATGATGGTTGCCTGGTCCCGCCCGGTGTTTACCCAAACGTCAATCGAGGTCTGCCCTTCTTCCGTGCTCATCATCGAATAATCTTCAAAAAAGGACGACAGAAAAACACGCACATTGTAAGCGACGCTTTGGAAAAACGTATCGTTCGGCCGGGGCAGCGCATCCTCCGTCCCGAGCACCGCCAGGTAATCCAGCTGCAGCGCCTGGCGGCTCTGCGTCAAAACCCAGGACGCCAGCGAGCCGATGTTGTCGCGCAGCGCGGACATCAGCCGCGGGATATCCCGCGTATCGTCCAGCATGCGGCGAAGCAGGTCGGACAAGCTGTCAATCACCACGTTCGCATCGCCGCGCGCTCCCGCAAAGGAAACCAGGTCGTCGGACAAGGCCGTCAGCGCCGTATAGTTCGTTTGGATATCCTCCACCACTTCCGGGAGTACCGTTTCGATTTGATAATCCCGGTTTACGTCGGGAACCGTTCCCGTGTACATCACCAGTTTCCGGTACACCGTATTGAGCCCCGTTACGATTTCCTGCGCGCTCTGGAGCAGCGGCGCCGCCCCGCCCAGCGAGCATTCCAGCCGCAGGGTATGGGTCTCCCCCGCCTCGAAATAAAAGTAAAAGTCCCCGCTGTCGTCCCCGATTACCTCCTGCTGCCATGACGAATGGTAGGGGAAAAGCAGCGTCTGGGCCTGTGCAAAAGGCACCTCGCCGTCAATCAGCAAGCGGCGGTTGGCGGTCATCCCGCTCAAAAAATTCTGGCGGTATTTGAGCGCCAGACGATACAGGCCCGTTTCCGGAACCGTAAAGGTCCATTCGATCCATTGCCCATTGGCAGACCAATTGTAGCCCCCGATGGTGTTGAGCCGGATCTTTGAAGGATCGCTCGGCTGCGTAGAAGCGGAAGAGCGATCGTTCAGCGGCACAATATTGGCGTCCGACTTGGCGGCGTAATCTTCCGCCTGCAGAATCTGCAGCCCCTGTTCAATGCGGGGCTGCCCGCCGTACTGAGCGATATATTCCGAATAATCCGGGACAGGCTCGCTCTGGCACAGCGTCAGCCCGCCGATGATTACCGGCTCCCGCATCGCTTCCAGCGACAGGGTGTGCTCGCCCTCCGTAAAATAAAAAGACAGCGGCTCCTCTACATACCCCGCCGGATCGCAGGCATACGTTTCCAGCCAGACGGATTCTTCCACCTGTTCCGGCAGAAGCTCGTTGCCGTTCTTATCTTTTTCAAACCGGCGTCCGTCTTCCTGCAGATCCGACGCATCATCCCTCCAAAAGCGCTGAAGGGCCACCCCGGCCGCCTCCTGGAAGGGCAGGGCGCCGTCGATGAGGATGCTGCGTTCAATGGTTGTCCCTTTGGACTGGGCGGTGCAGTAGGCGATCCGGAGCTGGTAGAGCCCGGCCTGAGGCACATGCACCTGCCATGTCACGGTTTCGTCGTCGGCCGTCAGTATCCCGAAGCGTCCCTGCTCCTCTGTGGGGGAACCCCCTTCACAGTCTGCGATGTCCACTGCAACCTCACCGGAAGGGCGGGCCGCCGACGCATGATCCGCTATGTACTGCCGATAGTCCAGCACCTCGCCCGCGGCTGCCGCCTGCTGTTCCGTCCCTTCCGCTTCCGGAGCGTCGGCGGCGCTTCGGGGAGGGCACACGCCGCACAGAAGCGCGCACGCCAATGCTACAAACGCAGAACGCCATATTCCGTTTTTTACCGCCCAAGCTTTTGTTTTTTGTACTTTCGTCGTCACAAATACCTCCACAGCATGCACACGCATTTTCCCGTTCCCATGTCCGTCCGTTTTCTTAAAAGCATGACAAAAGTGTAAAAACAATCTTCCGGCTGTTTAAAAATTGTCAAATAAGGCATCCATTTTCGATAACCAAATCGCTAATAATTCAACGAATTAAATCGATTTATTATCTAAATTATACTGTTTTCAGCTGGGATTTCTTTAGCCATTTTTTATATAGCATTTGGCACTTTTTAATTTATCGCCCGGTATCCCGCGCATCTGCCGGCAATGCGGCCGGCGCCATGGCAATAAAAAACGGCGAACGGCGCGCAGGCGGACGCCCACGCGCCGTTCGCCGTTTTTACCGGAGGATATCCAATTCTTTCCGCAAGCATCCTCCTTAAACGGAAACTTTTTGCCTTTATTTCGGGAAATTATGCCTTCCTGCGGTACCGCCGTCCGGCCAGGAAAACCAGTGCGCCAGCGCCTATCAAAACCGGGACAAAAGCAACGGAGGTTGTCCCCGGCTCGCCGGTTCCGGGCGACGTGGGCTTCGCCGTCGCTGCCGTCGTCGTGGTCGGGCCCGGCGTCGGCTTGGGAGGCGTATAGTTTTCGTCGGTAATATAGAAGCTCAAATCTACCGGCCAATCAATATAATCGCACCAGTTGGCGTAGGTGCTGTTGCCGCAGTTTACCACGAAGCGGACCTTATCCCCCTCGCTCAGCACGATATTCTCGATTGCAGGCACCTGGACCTGGTTTATAGGAGAACTGTCGTTGCGGATATTCTGCCACCCGGAACCCGACGGCCATATCTTTTTCTCATTGACAAAAATGGCAATATCCGCATCCGAATCGATGTTGCTGGAATCCGCCTCGCCATAATTGCGTTCTACGGTAGCGGGGTTGATTTTGAGCACGCCTTCGCAGGGCGCCACATAGGTCAGCGCCGCATCAATCATGGTAGAATCCACATAGCCGGGGGCAAAGTAGATGGTGTGCCCCCACGGATTATCAACGCTGGCCTGGAAAATAGCGCCGTCCAGATCGCTCAGGAACAGCTTGCTTCCCGCGTTCTCGGCCGGGACCATCGGCTTAAAATTTGTCCCCTTATTGGTTGCGTATTCATAAATCCAAAGCGTACCAATGCCGCACTGTTCCCATGTTTCGGGGGTAGGGGAACGGTACTGCGTCGGGGTAATGCCGCTGATGTCCGGGATCCCCGCCTCTTCCGCGGCGGTCTCCAGGGTAAGCGTCGGCGTCCACTGGGTATAATCCTTCCAGTTAACCGTATCCGCTTCGCCGCAGCCCACCACAAAGCGGATCTTGTCCTGCGCCTTGACCTCGAGATCGGTTATTTCGGGCACGGTCAGCGTATTGACAGGCGTGAGGCTCTGCGTAATCGCCGCCCAATCATCCGCCGGCCAGATTTTTTCGGTGTTTTTGTAAATGGCGATCTCTACGGAAGAAGTAGGGATGTCCTCGGTGCCTTCCCCATAGTTCCGGATTACCTCGGCCGCGTCCACCGTCAGCTTTCCGTCATACGGCACGTCAAACGTCAGCACAGCATTGATCGAGCCGGCGTCGTTATACCCTGGCACCAGGAACATCTGCGTAGGCCACGGCGTGCGGACGGAAGCCCCTTCCGTCTGAACGGCCGCATCCGAAACAAATTCCACCGCGTTGGCGCCGCCCTCCCCGAGAGCCATCGGCGTAAAGTCCGTGTTCTTCCCGGTGGAATACTCATACAGCCAGCGGTTCCCGATGTCCACCTCATCGCGGTTCTCATAGGTAGGCGCATTGTATACCAAGGTAGCCCCGGCAGCGGGCTTGCTGACCGAATGGGAAATCGTCACCGGCCAGTCGGTATAATCGCACCAGTTGGAATAGCTGGCATCGCCATAGTTGACAACGAACCGCAGAATATCGCCTTTCTCCACAGCAATATCTTCGATGGCGGGCATTGTATACGTCCAGCCAATCGACTGCCATTCCTCACCGGCGGGCCAGATCTTTTCCGTGTTTTTGAAAACGGCAATCTGCACGTCCGAATCGGGAATATCCGCGGCTTCCATCCCGTAATTGCGCGTCATCTCCGCGGAAGCGATGTCGATAACCCCGTCGTACTGGGCCGTAAACGCTATTACGGCGTCCGTCCCGGTGGAGCCTGGGACGAGGTACAGGCAGTCTGTTTCAAAAGGACGCTCAACCCGCGCATGGAGGTTGATGTCCTCCCCCTCTTTGCCGTCCTTGTAAAAGACCGCGCCGGCGTCCCGCTTCATTGCCGTAAAATCGGTGCCCTTGTCGGTAGCGTACTCATAATTCCATACATTGCCGATCCCCGTTTTTGCAATCGTGGATGGTTTCGGCGAGGTGTAAACAATCACTTCCGTTTCTTCCGCAGAAACGGGGATTCCTCCCATACCGAACAGCGAGGTCAGTATGGCGGTCGCCAGAAGCAGCGCCCCCAGGCGGTACATACCATGCTTTTTCATTGTAACCCTCCGTCTATATTGATTTCTTGTTTTTCCTCCCTCGGTTTCGATTGCTTCCCGGCACCGTCCCGCTGCGCCGATCCGCTTGCAGACGCTGCCGTTTTGTCGGGATCCCCCTCCCGGCGAATCCGCTTTCCCGCCGGGAGGGCTTTGGTATTTATTCTCCGCCGTCCTGTTTAGGCCCGCGGTTTCTCAGCACAAAATACCACAGGGCGAAGCCGCCCCCGGCCAATACTACAACAATGCCGACCACAATGCCGACGATAGCTCCCACCGGCAGCCCGCCGTCATCCCCCGGCGTATCGTTGCCCGCCGCTAAAGAAGACCCCGTGGTGTTCCCCGTACCGTCGGTCTCCGCCCCGCTCGTGTCGCTCGTTGCATCCGTTTCCTGGGGAGCGGTGGTGTCCTCTTCCGACGGATTGGTGGTATCGTCCCTTTCCGTTGCGGGCGGATCCGCAGTCGTGACGGGAACCGTCGTCGGCGGCGCTTTCCCGTCGTCAAACGTGATTTCCGGCTCCCACTTCACCGGGTCGCACCAGGGGTTTTCCTTGGGCTCTATCACAAAGCGGATTTTATCGCCTTTTTCCACCGCAATGTCGCTGATTGCCGGCACGGCGAATTTATTCGGAGTCTCCAGCGACTTATCAACCAGCTGCTTGCCGCTGGCAGGCCATATCTGCTCGTCGTTATGCATGATGTAAATTTCCACGCCGTCCCCCTGATCGGATGCCAGGGAATCCTGATACCAACGCTCAACCATCGTGCCGGCGACATTGATCTTCCCGTTATCCGGCGCGATAAAAGTCAGGCTGATATCGTCGTTGTAGGCGTGCAGATGCCCGTCGGCATATACTTTGCTCGGCTCAATGGCGCTGGTCCCCTTAAAAATAGCGATATCGTACTGCAGCGTCGGCCAGTATTTTTGATATTCCATATCCACCGCATCCACCCAGGATGCTCCCGGCGTCTGCCTGTCCCTGGTTTCATAGAGCCACACCGTGCCGTATTGCGCAATGCCGGTTTCCTCCTGAAACACAGCGCTGTACCTGGTCTGTGCGGCGGCGGCGCCCAGTGTGCACGCAGACAGGCAAAGGGTAAGCGACGCCAGAACTGCAAGGGGCTTTGACCACGGCTTCATTGTCATCCATCCTTTCCAATATGTGGTTTTTATTCGCCATTCTTTTGGCCGGATTTGCGCTTTGAGGGAAAAATATTGATATTTTAAATATAATCCGTACCAATTCAAGAATATTGTTACATAATATGTCCAAAAGTGATTTAGCTGCTTTTTATATTCTGTGCTCCATTTTTTTAGTTTTGTGTGCTATCCATTTAGCGCGACCTGCAGCATGGCCAAAAAATGTTCAAAAGGCACATACTCGGCGATGCTGTTGCCGGATCCCAAGGCATACCCGCCGGCGTCCTGCGCGCGTTCCAGCATCTTCCGGCTGCGCTGCGTGATCTCTTCCGGGCTGGAGCGGGCCAGATAGTCCATGTCAATCCCGCCCAAAACAGCCAGCCGCCCTTTCAGCCGCTCGTATGCCGTCTCCACCGGCTCGATGACGTCCTCATAAGAATGCCGGCCGTCAAATTTCATATCTTCGATGACGTCCTCGATAATCAGGGAATAATTGCCGCAGGAATGCAGCATGGCATATTTCCCCGCCGCATGCGCGGCAGACACAATTTCCTTATGGAAGGGGAAAACATACCGCCGCATCATCTCGGGCGGGAGCATGGTCTGCGTATTAAACCCCCAGTCGTCGTTGGACATGATCGCCCCTACAAAATCATACCGAAGGGCGTCGCGGCAGTAGGTTACCAGCCGGCTCCCAACCTGCTCAAAAATGTCTTCCACCAGCGCCTCATCCTCGTATGCCATGTAGCACAGGTTTTCATAGCCGACAATGGCCACGACATTTTCGAGCACGCCGCAGGGGCAGCAAATAATCAGCTTCATGCCCTCCGGCAGTTCCCGGGCCGCTTCTTCCAGCGGCTCTAAGGAAAAGTCCCGGGGATCGTTCCAGATATACCGGTCAAAGCTCTCGCGGTCCGTAATCAAGGCGCCCTCGTTCTGGGAAATGCTCTGTGCCCGGTGGCGTTCCCCCACACGGAAATGGAACTGCGACGCATGGACCATTGCGTAATCGAACCCGCCGTTGGCAAACGCGTAAATCGTGCTGGTAAGGTGTTCCTTCATCCCGCCTTTCCGGAACCGGCTTCCCGCCAGCCGCCGCAGATGCGGCTCGTCAATCATAAATTCAAAAGGAGTAGGCCTCTTGGGCCGCTTTTTTTCAAGAATCAATGCCAGGTTTTCGAAATCCGGCTGCCGTCTGCCCCGTATTCCCATCGTATCCCCCTCACAATCCCGTGCGTTTTGTCTTTCCAGCGTCACCCGACTTTGGGAACATCCACCCAGCCGTCGGCATCCATCGCCCGCAGGCATGCCTCCCTCACCGCCATAGCCGCCAGCGTCTGCTCCCGGGGCACCGTAACCCGCCCCGTATCAAAAAAACGGACAAGCTCCTGCGCAAACCGGTGGAAGATATCCGAGCGGATGCTCAGATGCCGGGCTGTGCCGTCCTTGAAATTCACCCCGGTTTCAAACGGGTACCCTGCGTGGAACATGGACAAGGTGGCCCGCACATCCGGATACTCCACGATAAAAACCGGCTGATCCGCCGTGCCGGCCATCATCACCCGCTGCGCATCCGGCCCCAGCAGCATAACCATCGGTTCAATGAGGTGGATCAAATAGATGTCGGTCCTGCCGCCGCCGCTGAATACCGCGCCGCTGATATCCCCTGCCCTGAGCCCCTCGTATTCCTCCGCATACCGTAAAGCGGAAGTGGTCATGCAGGGCGTCTTATGGCCGTCCGCCCATGAGAAAATGCGCTTGGCCGCGGAAAGATCCGGTGCGAAGGTTTTGTCAACATAAACCGGCTTGCCCGATTCCAGCGCCAGCCGGCTGAGCCGCTCGTGGGTTTCCACGTTATCCGGCGCCAGGACGCACAGCACGTCGCTTTTATCGATCACCTCTTCCTGGGTAGAGCAAAGGACGGCACCGTGCTTGGCTGCCCAGGATGCATTGCTTAACCCCCCGTCGCGCGGGCAGTCAATCTCTCCCCAGGCGTAAGCCAGCCGATACCGTCCCTTCGAAACCGTATCCAACCATTCCGGCAAGTTGTCCGCATGCCATTCGTTCAGGAAATAATCAATAAACCCTACCGTTTTCATTCTTTCCCCCTCTTTCCATAAAAGCCCCCGGCTTGTGTATAAATGTGCTAATATTATAATAAGCAATGGAAAGAATGTATTTGTTTTGTTTTAATATCCTTGTGCATCTTTTTTATTAACCGCCGCCCGAGCCCCGGCAATTTTCCGGTTCCCGCCGCGGGCGCTGTCAGGAATATAGGGGTGAGGGCCGTGCCGGCCCTCACCCCTATATTCCCCTTCCGGGGCGGTCCGCAGCAGGGCTTTGAACGGGCAATGCGCGTCCCCCGCCCAAAGGAGCAGGCGGAGGCCCTTCTTAGCGAATACCCGGCGCCGGCGAAACTTTTTCTCTCCGGTAGCGCGACGGCGGTACGCCGTGGCACTGCTTGAAGCATCTGCTGAAATGAAAAGCGCTGGAAAAACCCAGGGCCTCGGAAATTTCCGCCACGCTTTTGGAAGTGCTGCAAAGCAGATATTCGCCGGTTTCCATTTTTGCCTTCAAGATATACTGCTTGGGCGAGGTATCCAGGTACCGGGCGAAAAGATTGGAAAGCGTGCGTACCGATACGCCGGATTCTGTGGCAACCGAAGCCACTGTCGCGGTTCTTAAATGCTTATGTACGGCGGCCAGCGCCGTAAAAAAAGCGTCCTGAGAGGACGCGCCCGCGCTGCGGCCGCTGCCTGCGCCGCCCGCATAGGCCGCGAACGCGCCGAAAAAGGCGGAAGCCTCTGCGTATTGACCCGCCCGGTGCATTGCGAGGCTATGCTCCACCAGCATAGACAGCAGCGCCATCGCTTCCCCGCCGATCCAAAGTGTCCGCTCTTCAATCGGCAGCGGGGCCGTATATTCAAACCACCAGAATTCCCAGTGGTTTTCAAATGTGAAGTATTCAAAAGGCTCGGCAGCGGCGTCAAACACCATATAATCGCCGTAAGAAAGGGTACGGGTGATCCTGCCCCTCTTGAAAACCCCATTCCCTCCTGTTACAAAAATGCAGGCAAACGTGCCGCAATCACAGGGAGCGTGGCGGACGCGGTAACTGGAGTCGGCCAGTATGCGGTAAACCCGCTTGACCACATACGGAAAGGCCGGATTCCCCGTGCCGGAAATACTGAAAAACGATTCCATCATAGCATCCTTTCTGATTTGTATATGTTTTTTGCTTGTTTATCCATCGCAAATTGCAAGTGCAAGTTGGACACCTGCACGGTAGAACTTAGTGAATCAGAGCGTCGGTCAGGATGGAAGCCGCTGGCTTCCGTCCTGGGCGAT
>CAJFGS010000033.1 GCA_904377855.1 Candidatus Avimonas merdigallinarum | reverse complement strand
GCCATTGTGCCCGCGTGCTCACTCGGGTGGGGACAGCGACCACGTTCACCTCTTGGTTCCGCCGCGGGCGCTTTACCTCGGAATCGCACCCACGCCAAGGCGCGAATCGCCCACCGCCCCTGGCGGGGAGCACGTCGCGCTCTGGCGTGGGTGGTATCCCGGCCATTGTGCCCGCGTGCCGGCGCACCTGGCTGAAGGCCCGTCCGCCTCTTGGTTCCCGCCGCGGGCGCTTTACCTCGGAATCGCACCCGCGTCAAGGCGCGAATCGCCCACCGCAGGTGCGCGGGAATTTCACCCCGGAATCGCGCCTGAGTGAAGGCGCGGATCGCCCACCGCAGGTGTGCCCACCGCAGGTGAGGAAAATCTCCCCTCTTTGCTTTTTCGACATTTTTCTTTATACTATACCATAGAATACAGCGCTCTTCGGCCCGGCCGGGCGCGGGAAGGATGATACCCAATGAAAACCCTGATGCTGGGCAACGAAGCCGTTGCCCGCGGCGTGTACGAGGCGGGGGCGACCGTCGTCTCCTCCTACCCCGGCACCCCCAGCACCGAAATCACCGAAGCCGTCTCCAAATACCCGGAGGTCTACTGCGAGTGGGCCCCCAACGAAAAGGTGGCGATGGAAGTCGCGTTCGGCGCGGCCACCGGCGGCGCGCGCAGCTTCTGCGCGATGAAGCATGTCGGCCTCAACGTCGCGGCCGACCCGCTCTACACCGCCTCTTACATCGGGGTGAACGCCGGCATGGTCATCGCGGTGGCGGACGACCCCGGCATGCACTCCTCCCAGAACGAGCAGGATTCCCGCCGCCACGCGATCGCGGCCAAGGTGCCGATGCTCGAGCCCTGCGATTCGGCGGAATGCCTCGCCTACACCAAGCTGGCGTATGAGCTGTCGGAGCAGTACGACACCCCCTTCCTGCTGCGGCTTTCCACCCGCGTTTCCCACTGCCGTTCCCTGGTGGAGCCGGGCGAGCGGGAGAACCGGGAACTCCGCCCCTATCAGAAAGACGTGATGAAGAACGTCATGATGCCGGCGATGGCCAAGGGCCGCCACGTCGTGGTGGAAAAGCGCACCGAAGCGCTGCGCGCCTGGGCGGAAACCTCCGGCATCAACCAGGTGGAATACAACGACACCCGCATCGGCATCGTCTGCGCGGGCACGTCCTATATCTACGCGCGGGAAGCGCTGGGCGAACGGGCCAGCTATTTCAAGCTCGGCATGGTCAACCCGCTGCCGATCCAGTCCCTGATCGATTTTGCCCGCCACGTCGGGCAGGTCTATGTGATTGAGGAGCTGGACGACATCATCGAGACCCACTGCCGCAAGCACGGCATCCCGGTCATTGGCAAGCTGCTGTTCCCCACCTGCGGCGAATTCTCCCAGGCGGTGGTGCGGGAAGCCCTGCTGGGGGAGGAGAAGCCCTACCACACCTTCGACAAGCCGGTCCCCGGCCGTCCCCCCGTCCTCTGCGCCGGCTGCCCCCACCGCGGGCTGTTCTACGCGCTGAAAAAATTCAACCTCTACGTCAGCGGCGACATCGGCTGCTATACGCTGGGCGCCTCCGCCCCCCTGTCCTCGATTGACGCGTGCGTGTGCATGGGCGCCTCGATCAGCGGCCTGCACGGGTTCAACGTCGCCCGCGGGCCGGAACAGGCCAAGAAATCGGTCGCGGTAATCGGCGACTCCACCTTCTGCCATTCCGGCGTGACGGGGCTCATGGACATCGCGTACAACAAGGGGATTTCCACCGTGATTGTGCTGGACAACTCGATCACCGGCATGACCGGCCACCAGAACAACCCGGCCAACGGCCTGACCCTGCGGGGCGACCCGACGGTGGCGGTGGATCTGGAAGCCCTCGCCCACGCGCTGGGGATCCGCCGGGTAACGGTGGTGGATCCGTTCGACCTGGACGCGGTACGGACGGCGGTGGAAACCGAACTGGCGGTGGAGGAGCCTTCCCTTATCATCTCCCGCCGCCCCTGCGCCCTGCTCAAAAACGTGAAGCACAACCCGCCCATGGCGGTGGACGCCGGAAAATGCACCGGCTGCAAAGGCTGCCTGAAGGCCGGCTGCCCGGCGATTTCGGTCCACGGCGGCGACAACAACGGGCGCGGCCACGCCATCATCGATCCCAACCAGTGCGTGGGCTGCGAAATCTGCGCCAGGATCTGCCGGTTCGGGGCGATCTCCTTTCCGGACGCCGGCAAGGACGAATAAGCCGTGTTGAAAGAAAGGAGCATCCCTATGTCGAATACAATCCCGCAGTCCAATGTGAAAAATATCATGATCGTCGGGGTCGGCGGGCAGGGCACCCTGCTGGCCAGCAAGCTGATGGGCAAGGCCTTTGTGGAAAAGGGCTTCGACGTCAAGGTCAGCGAGGTGCACGGCATGTCCCAGCGGGGCGGATCGGTGGTCACCTACGTCCGCTACGGCGACAAGGTGTATTCCTCCCTGGTGGAAAAGGGGGAGGCCGACCTCATCATCGCCTTTGAACAGCTGGAGGCCGCCCGCTGGCTGCCCTACCTCAAGCCGGACGGGATCCTGATCACCAGCACCCAGGCCATCGACCCGATGCCGGTGGTGATGGGGAACGCGGAATACCCGCAGGGGATCCTGCCCGCCATCCGGGAGATGGGGGTAAAGGTTATCGAGGCGGACGCGCTGGCGCTGGCGCTCCAGGCCGGCTCCGCCAAGGCGACCAACGTGGTGCTGCTGGGTCTGGCCGCCCATTACCTCGGCTTCGACAAGGAAATGTGGGTGGACGTCATCCGGTCCACCGTCCCGCCCAAGACCATCGAGGTCAATGAACGGGCGTTTGAGCTTGGCTACGGCGCCATTGCCTGAAAAACGGGAAATCCGGGGACCGGGCGCCCGGCCCGCGTCCTGCCGGAAGGGATAATTTCTATCGGTACCGACGGAACAGGAGGAGAGAAATCCATGCCAATTTATCAGCCGGAAATTGAGTGTGCGTCGCGGGACTACCTGCACGCCGTGCAGTCGGCGCGCCTGATCAAGATGGTCAAGAACGCCTACGACCACGTCCCCTTTTACAAAAAGCTGCTGGATGATGCCGGGGTGCAGCCGGGCGATATCCATTCCATTGACGACATCCAAAAGCTGCCCTTTACGGTAAAGACCGACCTGCGGGACAATTACCCGTACGGCCTGTTCGCCGTCCCGCCCCGCGACCTGGTGCGGATCCACGCCTCCTCCGGCACCACCGGCAAGCAGACGGTGGTGGGCTACACCGCCCACGACGTCGACGTATGGGCCGAGGGCGCGGCCCGCGCCCTTTCCGCGGCCGGGTGCACCAAGGACGATTTCGTCCACGTCTCCTACGGCTACGGCCTGTTTACCGGCGGCCTCGGCCTGCACTACGGCGCGGAGAAGCTGGGGGCCACCGCGATCCCGGTATCCTCCGGCAACACCAAGCGCCAGGTGCAGATTTTGCAGGATTTCGGCTCCGATTTCCTGTGCTGCACCCCCTCGTACGCCATGTTCATTGGCGAAACGGTGCGGGACATGGGGATCGACCCCACCACCCTCAAGCTGCGGGGCGGGCTGTTCGGGGCGGAGCCCTGGACCGAAAACATGCGCAGGGAGATCGAGCGCCTGCTGGACATCAAGGCCCACGATATCTACGGCCTGTCCGAAATCGCCGGCCCCGGCGTCGCCTATGACTGCGAATGCTTCAACGGGCTGCATATCTGCGAGGATTATTTCTATCCCGAGGTCATCGATCCCGACACGCTGGAGCCCCTGCCGGACGGCGAATACGGCGAGCTGGTCTTCACCTGCATCGGCAAGGAAGCCCTTCCCCTCATCCGGTACCGCACCCGGGACATCTGCTCCCTCAACCACGAGGTCTGCGCCTGCGGGCGGACGGTGGTGCGCATGAGCAAGCCCCGCGGCCGCAGCGACGACATGCTGATTATCCGCGGCGTCAACGTCTTCCCCTCCCAGGTGGAGCATGTGCTGCTGGAGCTGGGGATGGATCCGAACTACCTGATTATTGTGGACCGCAAAAACAACCTCGACACCATGGAGGTGCAGGTGGAGATGAACCCCTCCCTCTTCTCCGACACGGTGAAGGATATCGAAAACGCGGAGAAGCGGATCGAGGCCGCGCTGCAGAGCACGCTGAACATCCACGCCCGCGTCCGCCTGCTGGAGCCGAACACCCTCCCCCGTTCGGAGGGCAAGGCCAAGCGGGTCGTCGACAACCGGCATCTGTAAGCAAGAGCGGCCCCGCGGCCGCATGCGGAAAAGCCCCGGTGGATCCAACCCACGGTTGGACTCCACCGGGGCTTTTTCACCCAGCGGCTCTGTGGCTTTCTCCGGCGCCCTTCCCATTCGGGAGGAGGCGCCGCTTTGCTTTTTAAGGAAGGGTGGCGGGCGCTCCGCCGGTCCCCCCTCGGACGGGTTTGCGCCGGCCGCAAAGCGTCTCCCTGGAGTCGGCCCGGGAGGGGGCGCTTTGTTAGATTTTCCCCTGCTGCCGCAGCATCGCTACCTTCAGCACCGCCGTCTGGGTCTTGGCGTCCGGGATCTCGTTGTCCAGCACCCGGCGCACCGCCTCCGCCAGCGGGATTTTTTCCACCTCCAGGAATTCGTCCTCGTCGGGATCCATTTCCCCATAGCGCAGCCCGGCGGCGAGGTACAGGTGGATCACCTCCCCGCAGTAGCCGGGGGAGGGATACAGCTTCCCGAGGGAAAGGTACCGCTCCGCCGCGGCGCCGGTCTCCTCCCGGAGTTCCCGCTTCCCCGCTTCCAGCGGGTCCTCGCCCCTGTCCAGCTTCCCGGCGGGGAGTTCGAGCAGCACCTCGCCGTAAGGGTAGCGGAACTGGCGGACAAACAGCAGCTCATCCTGATCGGTCAGGGCGGCGATGCACACCCCGCCGGGATGCTCCACCACCTCCCGCCCGGCGGTGCGGCCGTTCGGGAGCAGGGCCTCGTCCACCCGCAGGTTGATAATCCGGCCCTTGAACTTGTATTCCTGGGACAGGGTTTTTTCCTCCAGTTTGCTCATAGCGGCTTCCTCTCCTTCATATCAATAACATAAGGCGGTTTTTCCCGCCCAAGGCAATAAAACAACGGGAAAATTACAGCTGTGAAATGGGGATGCCTGATGGAACGACTGATCACCCCCCAGCCCGCCGACAGCGGCGCGGTGCGGGGACTTATCACCGCCCTGCGGGGCCGGTACCCCTTTTTATATGCGGCCCCCGTCGGCAAAAGCGTGCTCGGCCGGGAAATCATGGGGCTGGTGCTGGGGACCGGGCGGGAAAAAATCCTGTACGCCGCCGCCTTCCACAGCCAGGAATGGCTGACCTCGCTGGTGCTGCTCCGCCTGGTCGAGGATCTCTGCGCCGCCCTGTCGGGGGACGGGAGGATAGCCGACATCCCCTTCCATGAGGCGCTCTGCGGGCGCAGCCTGCTGTTTATCCCCCAGGTCAACCCCGACGGGGTGGACATCGCGCTGCACGGCTCCGGTTCCGCCGGGCCGTGCGCCCGCCTGGTGCGGGATCTGGGCGGGAACGAGCCGGGCCGCTGGCAGGCCAATGCCCGCGGGGTGGACCTCAACCATAATTTCGACGCCGGGTGGGCCTCCCTCCGGCAGGCTGAAATCCAGAGCGGCATTGCCGGCCCGGGGCCGCGGCAGTACGGCGGGCCGGCGCCCGAAAGCGAGCCCGAAACCCGCGCCCTGGCCGACCTTTGCCGCCGGGTGGCCTTCCGCCACGTGCTGGCGCTCCACTCCCAGGGGGAGGAGATTTACTGGCGGTACGGCAGCCGGACCCCCGCGCAATCCCGGATGATGGCGGAGGTGATGGCCGCCGCTTCCGGCTACGCCGCCGCCGACCCGGAAGGGCTGGCCTCCCACGGCGGGTTCAAGGACTGGTTCATCCAGGAAACCGGCCGCCCCGGCTTTACGATCGAGCTGGGGCGGGGCGTCAACCCCCTGCCGGCCTCCGACCTGGAGCCGGTGTACGAAAAGGCGCAGGAGATGCTCCTGCTCGCCGCCCTGATGTGACGCCGCCGGCGCCTCTGCCTTTTGCGCTTGACCCTGCCCGCGTCCCAAAGGCGGGGACTCCGGCCCCGCCCGTCCGCTTCCCGGCGCTCCGCCCGCCGCTTTTACGGGTGCGGCTTCCCTTCCCGGTAGGCCTGCATGATTTCCCGGAATACCTCCCCGTTGGTCGGCGGGGTCCAGGTGATCGCGTTCGCCCCCGCCTGGATGGTCTCCCGGATGGTGTCCTCGGTGGGGCCGCCGGTGGCGATAATGGCCAGTTCGGGGAACTGCGCCCGGATCGAGCGCACAAGTTCCGCCGTGCGGGCCGCGGCGGAGACGTTCACAATCCGCACGCCGGCCTCCACCCGGGCCGCCACGTCGTCCCGGTCGGAAACCACGGTCACCACCACGGGGATGTCGATCCGCTTGACCAGTTCCCGGACGGTCTCGTTTTTGGTGGGCGCGTTCACCACCACGCCCAGCGCCCCCTGGAATTCGGCGTGCAGGGCCAGATCCACCACCCGCATCCCCTGGGTCAGCCCGCCGCCCACGCCGGCGAAAACCGGCATATCGGCGGCGGTCATGACCGCCTGGGTGATCAGCGGCTGGGGGGTGAACGGGTACACGGCAATCACCGCGTCCGCGTTGCAGTTGCGGATAATGGACGCATCGGTGGTGAAAACCAGCGATTTTATCCGCTTGCCGAAAACCCGGATCCCCGAGCATTCCCGGATCGCCTCCGGCAGGCGGAGCATAAAGCTGCGCAGGTTCCCCTGAAATTCGGGGATTGGTCGGTCGCTCATTCTGTGTTCCCTACCTTCCTGTTTCTCTGTTTTTCTATTTTACCGCAGAATCCCTCACAATGGAAGATCCGGTTCCCGCCCCGATAAAGTTTTGTAGATATCGGGCGGCATCTGTGGTATAATGATCCCCATACGGAAGCCCCCTTGAGGGGGCAGAGGCAGCGGAGGGGGATCGAAATGCTGGAAATCGGCGCCATCGTCTGGGGGTGCAGGATATCCCCCGCGCTGTCCGGTTCTGGAGCGCCGCGCTGGATTACCGGCTGAAGTACCCCGCATCGGAGGACTGGGCGGTCCTTATCCCCGCCTGTGGGGACGGGATCCAGCTTTCCCTCAGCAGGGCCTCCTCGCCGAAAGCCCGAAGGCACCATCTGGATCTGTTCACCGATAACCGGCAGGCGGAAGTCGAAAGGCTGCTTGCCCTTGGGGCGGTGAGGAAGGAATGGATGTATCCTGCCGGAGCCGATTACGAGGTTTTGCAGGATCCGGACGGCAATCCGTTTTGCGTAGTGCAGCGATAAAGCAGAATATCCGACAGCCGCCCATGCGGCGGTGCGACCTGGAAAGGGGTTCCCGTGATGCGTAAATTTTTTGAAATCGACCCGTCGGAGCTTTCCGGCAACGTATTCCGTCAAATCGGCCGGGAGTGGATGCTGATTACCGCCGGCAAGCCGGGCGGCTTCAACACCATGACCGCCAGCTGGGGCGGCCTGGGCGTGCTCTGGAACGCGAACGTCAGCTTTGTCTTCGTCCGCCCCTCCCGCTACACCTATGAGTTCCTGGAAAAGGAAAACTACTACTCCCTCTCCTTCTTCCCCGAAGGGGAGCGCCGCGCCCTGCAGTTCTGCGGCGCCCATTCCGGGCGGGACACCGACAAGCCGGCCGAGACGGGCCTTACCCCGGTTTTCGACGCGCCCGCCCCCTATTTTGCGCAGTCCCGGCTCACCCTGATCTGCCGGAAGATGTACTATCAGGATCTGGACCCGGAGCATTTCCTCGATCCCACCATTATGAGCAGCTACAAGGACGGCGATTACCACCGGATGTACGTGGGGGAAATCGTGAAGGTGCTGAAGGCGGAATAATCCCGGCCGATTGGCTGGCCCGCCTTTTCTCCGCCTGTCTCTGCCTGCCCCCTTCGTCCCTGCGCCGCGGGCGAGAAGCGGGGCGCGGGCTCCGTTGGCTTGGTTATGGAAATCCTCCCCGTTAAGGCGACGCACGCCTTAACGGGGAGGATTTTTCTATCGTTTTATACCTCTTGTTTATTTTTAGCAGGAGACCCCGGCGGGAGACAGGGCCCCGGCCCGCCGGAAAGCATACGGGGGAGCCGAGGCGGGTCAAGGGTGCCCGCTCAAGGGCGAAAGATCACGCCCGGCCGGGAAGAGCGGTCTTTCCGCTGCGGTGGGCCGAGCCGGGGGCAGGGAGAAGGCAATACCGGTCTGCCGGAGCGATCCGTTGGACGGGGACTTCCGCCGGAGCCGCCTCGCGGACCTGCCCGCGCGGGGGAAGCCGGATTCCCGCTTCCTCCGCCCCTATCCCCTTCCCTCCCTTCGCCCTTCTCCAGGCTTGGCATCCCCCTGCTCGCCCCGTGCAAAAGCCGAGGACAGCGTCCCGGCATAAAAATCCTCCCCGTTAAGGCGACGCACGCCTTAACGGGGAGGATTTTTTCTATAAATTTATACTGTTTGTTTATTCTTGCCAGAAGAATCTGGCGGGAGACAGGGCCCTCGGCCCGCCGAAAGGCATGCGGGGAAGCCGTACCCATTCAATGGCGGAAGAGCATACCCACCGGGGAGGGCGGCCTTCCGCCGCAGTAGGCCGAGCCGGGGGCAATCCGCAGACGGGCCGAGGGCCGCCCCTTCTCGTCAATTGACCGAGCCGGAGGAAATCCGGCCCGCGGGGCAGGCTTTCCCCGCGGGCTTACGGGCGGGGAGGCGCCGCGGCCGGGCCGGCCCCCGCTTCGGCTTCCGGCTCCTCCGGCCGGACGGCCTCCAGCGCTTCCCGCAGGGTGTCGAGCGGGGTGAGCCCAGGCTTTATCTTCACCGCGAAATAGGGCTTGGCCCCCGCGCTGATCATCACCCGGCCCTTGAGGGCGGCCGACAGCCGCGCGCCGGCCTCCATATTCAGCTTGCGCTGGTAGAGCAGCAGGCTGTCCTGCTGCTGCCTGACCTCATAGATGCCGGCGTCCGCCGCCATATTGCGGAGCAGCGCCACGTCGATGAGCCCCTGCACCGCCTCCGGCGGCTCGCCGAAACGGTCGATCAGCTCGTCGTACACATCCAGCGAATCCTCGTGGGTGCGGATATCCGCGATCCGGCGGTAGACGTCCAGCCGCTGGGCGTTGGAGGAGATGTAGCTTTCGGGGATGTGGGCCGATACCTGCAAATCGATGAGGCACTCCGCCTCCCGCGAGGCGGCGGGAAGGCCCTTCTCCTCGTTGACCGCCTCCCCCAGCAGGCGGAGGTACATCTCGTACCCCACCGCCTCCATATGCCCGTGCTGCTGGGCGCCGAGGATATTCCCCGCGCCCCGGATCTCCATGTCCCGCATCGCGATTTTGAACCCCGCGCCGAATTCGGTGAACTCCCGGATGGCTTCCAGCCGTTTGGAGGCCACGTCGGTGAGCACCTTCCCCCGCACGAAGGTGAGGTAGGCGAAGGCGCGGCGGGCCGAGCGGCCCACCCGCCCGCGCAGCTGGTGGAGCTGGGACAGGCCGAAGCGGTCGGCGTTTTCAATAATCAGGGTGTTGGCGTTGGGCACGTCCACCCCGGTCTCGATGATGGTGGTGCAGACCAGCACGTCGATTTCATGCTCCAGCAGCTGCCGCCAGATGTCGGACAGCTGCTCCTCGGTCATCTTCCCGTGGGCGAAGCCGACCCGCGCCTCCGGGATCCGCATCTGGACGCCGGCGGCGCACTGCTCGATGGTTTCCACCCGGTTGTGGAGGTAATACACCTGCCCGCCCCGCCGCAGCTCCCGGCGGATAGCGTCGGTGAGGATGCCGTTGTCGTGCTCAAGCACATAGGTCTGGACCGGGCGGCGGTCCTGCGGCGCCTCCTCGATGACCGACATGTCCCGGATCCCGCTCATGGCCATATTCAGGGTGCGGGGGATCGGGGTGGCGGAGAGGGTGAGCACGTCCACATGGGGGCAAAGCTCCTTGAGCCGTTCCTTCTGCGCCACCCCGAAGCGCTGCTCCTCGTCCACGACCATCAGGCCGAGATCCTTGAATTTCACGTCCTTGGAAAGCATCCGGTGGGTCCCCACCAGGATGTCGACCTCCCCCCGGCGCAGCCTGCGGATGGTCTCCTCCTGCTGCTTGGGGGTGCGGAAGCGGGAGAGCATCTCCACCGTGACCGGGAAGCCCTCGAACCGCTTGATGATGGTGTTGTAATGCTGGAAGGCCAGGATGGTGGTGGGCACCAGCACCGCGCACTGCTTGCCCTGGGTGACGCATTTGAAGGCGGCCCGCAGCGCCACCTCGGTCTTCCCGAAGCCCACGTCCCCGCACAGCAGGCGGTCCATCGGCACCGGCCGCTCCATATCCGCCTTGATCTCCTCCGCGCAGCGAAGCTGGTCGTCGGTTTCCTCATACTCGAACCGGCGCTCGAAATCATACTGCCACTCGCCGTCCGGGTCGAACGCGAAGCCGGGGGTGGCCATCCGCTGGGCGTACAGCGCGATCAGCTGCCGGGCGATGTCCCTGACCGCCGCCCGCACCCGGGTTTTGGTCTTCTGCCATTCCTGCCCGCCCAGCCGGTGGAGCTTGACCCGCACCTCATCCTTGGTGCCGATGTATTTGGACACCAGGTCAAGCTGGGTGACCGGCACATACAGGGTGTCCCCCTTGTCATACTGGAGCTTGATGTAATCCTTGACGACGCCCTGCACCTCCAGCTGGTGGATCCCCTGGTAAACGCCGATGCCGTGGGCGGCGTGGACAACATAATCCCCCGGCGTCAGTTCGGACAGGGAGTGGATTTCGGCCGCCTTGTTCCGCTTGGGCCGCTTGAGGCGGCGGCGCCCCCCCGCCACCCGGCCGTGGGTGATGACGGCGAGCCCCGCCTCCGGGTACTCCATGCCGGCGGAGAGGCCGCCCCGCATCACCAGCACCCGGCCCTTCACCGGCGCTTCGGGCGAAGGGGCGTACAGCGCGGGGATCTCCTGCTTTGCCAGATCCGCCGCCAGCGTCTCGGCATTCTTCTCCTCGCTGCCCGCCAGCACCACGCAGGCCATCCCCCGGCGGAGCAGGTCCCGCAGGTCCTCCACCAGCAGTTCCAGCCCGCCGGACCATACGGGGAGTTGCCTTGCGCTGATATTATACAGTGCGTTTAGCCTGATTTCCATGCCGGACCGGGCGAAGGTCTCCAGAAGGACGGCCCCCCGCCGCTCCAGTTCGGCCAGCACGCCCGGCTCGTCCAGCGCGTAATCGGTCAGCCCGCGGCAGAGCTGCCCCTCGGCCAGCAGGGTCTTCACATCCTCCTGCAGCTGCCACTGGGAGGTGCGCAGCCGCTCCTTCACCCGGGTCATCTCCGAGGCAAAGAGGAGCGCCCCGTCCGCATAGTCGAACAGGGTGGCCGGCTTTTCGTAGATGAGGGGGATGTATTTATCAAAGGAGGCGGGACGGCCGCCGCCCCGCAGCCGTTCGGCGTCCGCGAGCAGGTTTTCCTTTGCCGCCGCCGCGTTTTTCCCCCGCAGGCCGGCGGCGAGGGCTTCGATTTTCCCCGCCAGCTCTGCCGGGTCGTCGTACATGATCTCCGCCGCAGGGGGGATGGAAATCCCCTCCAGCGTCTCGGTCCGCCGCTGGGAAAGCAGGTCGAAATACGCCAGGGTATCCACCGAGTCCCCCCACAGCTCGATGCGCAGCGGGGAGGGGCAGTCGGCGGGATATACATCGATGATCCCGCCCCGCACCGCGAACTGGCCGGGGCCTTCGATCTGCTCGCACCGCTCATACCCGGCGGCCGCCAGGGCTGCGGGCAGGCTCTTTACCGGGAGGGGGAGGCCGGCCCGCAGGGAAAGCGTCCGGGTGAGAAGCACGGCGGGGGGCAGGGTGTACTGGGCCGCCGCGTCCACGCAGGCGACCGCGATATCGTAATCCCCGGCCGCCATCTTCGCCAGCGTCCCCAGCCGCATCTGCTCGTATTCGCGGGAGGTGGACTCCACCCGGCGCAGGGAAAGGTCCCGCGCCGGCAGGAAAAGCGGGCGGGCGCCGAACGCAGCCAGATCCTCGCAGATCCGGGAGGCTTCCCCCTCGTCCGCCGCCAGCACCACCCCTTTCCGCCCCAGGGAGGCGCACAGCGCATAGAGGAAATGCACCTTGTGGATGTGTCCCAGGCCGGTGACTGCCGCCGGCAGCCTCCCCGCCTTGATGTCCGCGCACAACGCGGCGTAAGCGGGCATTCCCATCAGCCCGCGGTCAAAAAATCCCATACCGTCATCCTTTCAAGCCCCGGCCGGGGCCTGTGTCCATCCCCGCGCACCCGTCCCGCCGCCGCGGCGTCCGGAGCCCGGCGCGCCCCGCCGGGGCGCAAAGGCAGCGCAGGCGGGGCGCAGACAGGGCGCAAATAGGGCACAAATAAAGCAGGGGAAATCCCGGTTCCGCGGCCTTCCGGCCGGCCCCTGCCCCCTGTTGTATTATACGGCGTTTTTCCCGCCGACTTGACCGGGCATTCCCAAAAATTTGTCCAAAAAAGCGGGGCGGCACCGCTCAGCCGCCGGATTCCCGGCAGGGAGCCCCCCTCCCGCCGGGAGGACCCGGGCAAGGCCCGGGCAGAAAGCCCGCCGGTCCGCGCAGGGAAGCCTCTTCCTCAGCGGGAATAGGCGTTCATCGCGCCCTCCAGGTCGCCCTGCACGATCTTGCAGGCTGCGTCCGCCGCGTTCTCCACCGCGTCCAGCATCTTGGCCGCTTCCTCGCCGGTGAATTTGGAGAGCACCCACGCCGCCAGGTCGTAATCGGGGCGGGGCTTCTGCCCGACGCCTATCTTGATGCGGGGGAACTGCTCGCTGCCCGACAGGGTGATGATGCTCCGCATCCCCCGCTGGCCGCCGTCGCTCCCCTTCCGCCGGATGCGGATGACCCCGACCGGCAGGGTGATGTCGTCCAGGATCACCAGCACCTGCTCCGGCTTCAGCTTGTAAAACTGCATCGCCTCCACCACCGATTCCCCGCTGAGGTTCATAAAAGTTTGGGGCATCATCAGCAGCACCCGCTTCTCCCCGATCCACGCCTCGGCGGTGAGAGCCTTGTATTTGGAGCGGTTTATCTTCACCCCGAGCTTCCCGCCGAGCGCCTCCAGCGCGGCAAAGCCGGCGTTATGCCGGGTGCCTTCATACTTCTTCCCCGGATTCCCCAGCCCGACGATCAGGAAATCGACGGGGCCGGCCGGCTTTCCCTTGGTCCCGGCGGGTTTGGATTTTCGAAAAAACATGGGCAATTCTCCTTTATTTCGTATGGAATGGATTTCCTTCTGCCTTCCGGCCGGGGGCGCGCCCCCACATGGCAACGCGGCGGGATGGCACCCACCCCGCCGTTTTGTTCCTGTTCCGTTGCCCTTTGCGCCCGCCCTCCGGAAAAAGGGGGCGGCGTCGGCCGCTAGATGAACATGATGGAGACCGGCTTGTCCTCATAAATCCGCTCGATCGCCTCGGAGAATACCGGGGCCACCGGCAGGATGGTAAATTTGTCCAGCCGCTTTTCGGGCGGGAGGGCGATGGTGTCCAGCAGCACCACCCGCTCCAGCGCGCTGTCCCGGAGCCGCTCAATCGCCGGGCCGGACAGCACCGCGTGGGTGGCCGCCGCGAACACCCGCTCGGCCCCGGCCTCCATGACCGCGGCCGCCGCGCTGCACAGGGTGCCGGCGGTGTCGATCATATCGTCCAGAAGCAGGACGGTCTTCCCCTCGACCTCCCCGATGATGTTCATCACCTCGCACACGTTGGCGCGGGGGCGGCGCTTGTCCACAATCGCAATCGGGCAGTCCAGCCGGGCGGCAAAGTTCCGCGCGCGGGTCACCGAGCCGAGGTCGGGCGAAACCACCACAAACCGCTCGCTCCCCCCGTTGGCCGCGATGAACTCCCGGAAATAGCTGGCCAGGAGCGGCGCGCCCATGAGGTGGTCCACTGGGATATTGAAAAAGCCCTGGATCTGGGGGGCGTGGAGATCCATGGTCAGCACCCGGTCCGCGCCGGCGGCAGCCAGCAGATCCGCCACCAGCTTGGCGGAAATCGGGTCGCGGGCCTTGGCCTTGCGATCCTGCCGGGCATAGCCGAAATAGGGGATCACCGCCGTAATCCGGGCCGCGGAAGCCCGCTTGAAGGCATCCATCATGATCAGCAGTTCCATCAGATGGTCGTTGACCGGGGCGCAGGTGGACTGCACCACGAAAACGTCGGAGCCGCGCACCGACTCGTTGATCGACACGGCAATCTCCCCGTCGCTGAAGGTTTTCACCTCCGACCGGCCCAGGGGGAGGCCCAGCCGCTCTGCAATCTGGCGCGCTAAAACCGGGTGGGAATTGGCGAAAAAAATCTTGATGTCCTTGCCGTGAAAATTCATCCGACAGCCTCCCTCAGCAGCCGGGAAGCGGCAAACGCCGGGAGCTGGGGGAGCGCAAGCCCTTCCCAAAACGCCCTGCTGCGCCGCCTTCGCCGGCGGTTATCTCTTCCTTCCAAGTCTATTATGGCAAAGTTCCCCCCGCTTTTCAAGGGCTTTTGCAAAGAAATGCCCGACAAACCCTTTTTCCGGGACAGCGCTTCTGTGTAAAGGGTAAATTTCTTGGCTTTTTATTATCTTTTTGTGGAAAACGAAGGGAAAGTTTGCTATAATATACGATGAGTCTGCGAAGCGTGCAGAAAGCCTGCAGAGCGTACAGACAGCGCAATCAGGAACGTGGGATTGCAAAAGCAGCCAAAATTATTAGGAGGTAGATTGCAAATGAGTCACAAGTATGTGTACCTTTTCCAAGAGGGCAACGGCAAGATGCGCGAGCTCCTCGGCGGCAAAGGTGCCAACCTGGCCGAAATGACCAATTTGGGCATGCCGGTCCCCTACGGCTTCACCGTCTCCACCGAAGCCTGCACCCAGTACTATGAGGACGGCCGCCAGATCAACGACGAGATCCAGGGCCAGATTTACGAAGCCCTCGGCAAGCTGGAAGAGAATGCCGGCAAAAAATTCGGCGACGCCGCCAACCCGCTGCTGGTTTCGGTCCGTTCGGGCGCCCGCGCTTCGATGCCCGGCATGATGGACACCATCCTGAACCTCGGCCTGAACGAGACCGTGGTGGAGGGCCTGGCCAAGAAGACCCAGAACCCCCGTTTTGCTTATGACTCCTACCGCCGCTTTATCCAGATGTTCTCCGACGTGGTGATGGAGCTGTCCAAGAAGGACTTCGAGAAGATCATCGACGAGATGAAGGAAGCCCGCGGCATCAAGCTGGACACCGAATTCACCGCCGACGACATGAAGGAAATGGCCGAGAAGTTCAAGGCGTATTATAAGGAGCAGAAGGGCGAGGAATTCCCGGCCGATCCGAAGGTCCAGCTCATGGAAGCGGTCAAGGCCGTGTTCCGTTCCTGGGACAACCCCCGCGCCAACTACTACCGCCGCATGAACGACATCCCCTACAGCTGGGGCACCGCCGTCAACGTGCAGATGATGGTGTTCGGCAACACCGGCCCGAATTCCGGCACCGGCGTGGCCTTCACCCGCAACGCCGCCACCGGCGAGAACAAGCTGTTCGGCGAATACCTGATCAACGCCCAGGGCGAAGACGTGGTGGCCGGCATCCGCACCCCCTCGCCGATCGCGACCCTGGAAAAGGATATGCCCGAAGTGTACAAGCAGTTCGTCGAGGTGGCGGACCGCCTGGAGAAGCACTATAAGGACATGCAGGATATGGAGTTCACCATTGAAGACGGCAAGCTCTTCATGCTCCAGACCCGCAACGGCAAGCGCACCGCTGCCGCCGCCCTGAAGATCGCCGTCGACCTGGTGGACGAGGGCATGATCGACGAGAAGGAAGCCGTCATGCGCGTGGAGCCCAAGCAGCTCGATTCCCTGCTGCACCCGCAGTTCGACGCGGACGCGCTCAAGAAGGCCACCCCGATCGGCAAGGGCCTGCCGGCTTCCCCCGGCGCCGCCTGCGGCCGCGTGGTGTTCACCGCCGCCGACGCCAAAGAGTGGGCTGACCGCGGCGAGAAGGTCATCCTGGCCCGCCTGGAGACCTCCCCGGAAGACATCGAGGGCATGGACGTGTCCCAGGGCATCCTGACCGTGCGCGGCGGTATGACCTCCCACGCGGCGGTTGTGGCCCGCGGCATGGGCACCTGCTGCGTGTCCGGCTGCGGCGAAATCCAGATCGACGAGGAGAACAAGTGCTTCACCCTCGGCGGCAAGACCATCAAGGAAGGCGACTATATCTCCCTCGACGGCTCGACCGGCAACATCTACGGCGAAGCTGTCCCGACGGTGGAGGCTTCCATCTCCGGCAACTTCGGCCGGTTCATGGCGTGGGCTGACGCGGCGCGCAAGCTGACCGTGCGCACCAACGCCGATAACCCCCGCGACGCGGCCCAGGCCGTGAAGTTCGGCGCGGAAGGCATCGGCCTGTGCCGTACCGAGCACATGTTCTTCGACGGCAACCGCATCAAGGCGATGCGCGAAATGATCGTCGCCAAGGATACCGAATCCCGCAAAAAGGCGCTGGCCAAGCTGCTGCCGTACCAGCAGGGCGACTTTGAGGCGATGTACGAGGTGCTGGAAGGCCGCCCGATGACGGTGCGTTATCTCGACCCGCCGCTGCATGAGTTCCTCCCCACCAAGGAAGAGGACATCGCGGAAATCGCCGGCGAGCTGAACATCACGGTGGACGAGCTCAAGCAGGTCATCGCGTCCCTGCACGAGTTCAACCCGATGATGGGCCACCGCGGCTGCCGCCTGGCGGTCTCCTATCCCGAAATTGCCGAGATGCAGACCACTGCGGTTATCTCCGCGGCGATCAACGTCAACAAGAAGCATCCGGATTGGAACATTGTCCCCGAGATCATGATCCCGCTGGTCGGCGAGGTCAAGGAACTCAAGTTCGTCAAGGACATCGTGACCGCCACCGCCGACAAGCTGATTGCGGACGCCGGCGTGAAGATGGAATACCATGTGGGCACCATGATCGAAATCCCGCGCGCCGCCGTCACCGCGGACCAGATCGCGACCGAGGCCGAGTTCTTCTCCTTCGGCACCAACGACCTGACCCAGATGACCTTCGGCTTCAGCCGTGACGACGCCGGCAAGTTCCTGGATGCGTACTACGACAACAAGATCTACGAATTCGATCCGTTCGCGAAGCTGGATCAGGAGGGCGTGGGCGCCCTGGTGAAGATGGCGGCGGAAAAAGGCCGCGCCACCCGCCCCGACATCAAGCTGGGCATCTGCGGCGAGCATGGCGGCGATCCGTCGTCCGTTGAGTTCTGCCACAACATCGGCCTGAACTATGTGTCCTGCTCCCCGTTCCGCGTGCCGATCGCCCGCCTCGCGGCTGCGCAGGCGGCGATTAAGAGCGAGAGGGCGTAACCATCCCTCTGTTCGCTGGCAAAGCCCATTTACAAAGCCCGAGGCAAAGCGAATAGCAAAAAGGCCCTGCAGGGAAATTCCTTGCAGGGTCTTTTTTTACGCCGGGAAGCCTTGCACACAGCGGATTTCTGATTACACTTCGCAATTTTAACGGGTCCGGTTCGGTATGATAAGCGAAGGCTGCCCCGAAAATGCCGGGGCGTGCCTGGAAACGCCCTCGTTCCCTAGCAAAATGAACCCACTCGCTCGAGGGGCCTTGAAAACGCCTCGAAAGGGACGCTGCCGCCCAAGAAAATAGACCGATCCGGGGGATAAAAGGGGCGGGGTATCCGGATTTCCGGCATGAAAAACGCCCTCCCGAAGGCGGGCGGCATCCCGTTTCGATATCCGGGAGAATCTGCCGCGGCGGGAACCCCGCACAGGCCGGGCGCTCACCCCGGCGCCAAAGGCAGGCGTCCCCCCAGAAAGGCCGGAAACAACGGCCGTCTGCGTACGCCGCCCGCTCCTTCTGCGCGCCGTCGGTATGCGCCGCCGGGATGCCGGCGGGATAGGGGCGTGCCCGGCGTATCCGCGGCAATGGCACAGCGGCTGCACGCCGCACGGACCGCCCCGCCCCCGGCCGCCGCACGTCCGGCCTGCCGTGGTCCGAGAGCCGCCGCGCCGCGCGCGGCGCTGCTCCCTGGAATCTTTCAAAATTGCCCAAGCGCCGGTTTTCCGTCAGCCATGCCTCCTGCCTTCCCGCCAAAAAATTGCTCCCCCATTGGAACAGGAAAGCCTGTTCCAATGGGGGAGCACATTTCGACGTCAGGGCGCCGGCGGGCTAATCGTCCAGCTTCCCCGCCTGGCGGAAATCATACGGCGCGCCGAAAGCGCCGCCCCCATAGGGCCGGACGATGATGCCGCTGTTGAGCGCCGGGATCCCGATATACCGTTTCTCAAAACTCAGGGGCACCGACGGGCAGAGCGTCCAGAGCAGCTCCTCCAGGGACTCCATCTCCTCCCGGCCGGCCGCGCCCAGCAGGGCGGCGGAAACCGCCTCGTCCACCCGGCTGTCCGAAAAATGGGCGTAATTCCCCACCGCGTTGGTGGCGAAAGCCCCGAACGCGTCCAGCGCGTCCGGCCCCGGCGCCGTACAGGCATACAGCGCCAGCTGGTAATTCCCCACCTTCACCCGGGTTTCGAGCTCGGAAGCCGGCACCGCTTCAATGCGGAAATACAGCGACAGGTTTTTCTGCCAGGACTGGACGATATACCGCGCCAGGTTCTGGCTGTATTCGTCCTCCGCGCACAGAAGGGTGAGCTGGGGCATCGCGGAAAGCCCGGCTTCCTGCAGCCCCGCGGACAAATCCCGGGCCGCGGCCGCCGCGTCGGTTGCCGGGGCCAGGCGGTTGTCGTCGGTGCGGTAGGCCTCCCCCGCATAAAGCACGGCGGCCGGCGCGGCAAACCCCTGCGCCGGCAGGGAATCCTCCGCCATCTGCCCGTAAAGGAGCTCCCATTCCACCGCCGCACGCAGCGCCCGGCGGAGCGAAGCGTTCCCCAGCGCCTCGTTGCTGTTGTTCATCCACAGGTACTGGATGGTATCGTCCATGGCTGTCAGCGTCAGCCCGGCTTCCCGCGCGGCGTCCAGAGAATCCGCGGGGATCGGCGCCGCGTCCAGAAGCCCGTCCGTCATCAGGCCCACCGGATCTTCCACGCTGCCGATCATATAGCGGACGGCGGCGGGATAAATCTCGTCCGCGCCGTAATACCCCTCGTTTTTGTTCAGCAGCAGGCTTTCGTTGTGGTTCCACTGCTTGAGCAGGAACGGCCCGTTGGAGAGGACATATTCCACCTCCAGCCCGTACCGGCCCCCCGTCCCCTCAAAAAAGGCTTCCTGGCAGGGCATATAGGGGGTAGAGGCCGTCTTTTCCGGGAAATCGGGGTCGGGCTCCACCAGGGTGATTACCAGCGTCTTTTCGTCCGGCGCCTGCACCCCAAACGCGGAAAGCTCCGCCGTCCCCTCGTTGATTTCCTTCGCCCCCCGGATGATAAAAAGCTGCTCGGCCAGCGTGGATTTGGTGGTGGGCAGTACCGCCCGCTGCATCCCGAACAGGAAATCCTGCGCCGTGACCGGCGTGCCGTCGCTCCACCGGGAATCCCGCAGGGTGAACGTATAGGTCAGGCCGTCGTCCGATACGGTCCAGTCGGCCGCGCCGGGGACCGCTTCCCCGCTTTCGTCCAGCCGGGCCAGCCCCTCAAACAGGGCGGCCACCATGGTGACCGAGGCCGCGTCGGTGGACACCTGGGGATCGATCTGCCGGGGCTCCGCGGACAGGGGGAAGCGGAAATTTTTCCCCACCGGCGTATCCTTTTTGCAGCCGGCCAGCGGCAGGAGGAACAGCAGCGCCCCGATCAGGAGGGCCGCCGCCCGCCGGGCGGGGCGGGAGCTTCCGGTCATTGCCGTCCTCCCCCGCACCCGCAGCAGCCGCAGCCGGCGGCATGGGGGCAGCCGGAGGGGCCGGCTTCCCCTCCCTGCGGCGCGGCGGATCGGATGGCCGCGCTCTTCCCCGTAGAATAATCGGGGTCCAGATCGGTCCCGCCGCATTCCGGGCAGGAAATGGCCCGCCCGCTCCGCTGGGCAATGGAGGCCTGCTTTTCGAAGGAATGGCCGCAGCGGCGGCAGATCAGCGAGTAAAACGGCATCGAAATCGTCCCTTTCGGATAAGCTGTACGGTTTTATTATACCGTCCCCCGGGAGGAATGTCCAGAATCGGCGGATTGCGTTTTCCTTAAGAAAACCGGATTTTTCGGCAAACGCCCCGGCGGAACCGCCGGCCGGGAACCCCGGCGCCTGCGGCTGCTCCCGCCAGCCCGATAATCGGGCGGCCGTTTCCGAAGCCGCCGGGGAGGAAGCCGACCGCCGGTCCCGCGTCCTCCGTCCGGGAAATCCCGCACCCTCTTGCCGCCGGGACAGCCGGCCTCCGCCCCCCAGGCGGACAGCTCCCCCTGATGCCGCCCGCCGGCTCTTCACCGCGGCGCGGGGAGCGCGGGGGGGAGGCATACGGATAGGGCCTCAGAGGCGTCTACCCTCCCCAGTGCAGGCCCTTTTCAGTGCCGCCCTTTTCAGTGCCGCCCTTCCCAGTGTGCGGCCGTCAAACCAATGGGCGCAGCCGCCGCGGTCTCCGAGTCAACCAGCGGGACTGCCAAGCGGGCACTGGCTTTCCCTGCACGGGCCAAGCCGGCTTTTCCCGCATTGGGTAAGCCGGCTTTCCAGCATCGGCCAGCGGGCTATTGCGGCACCGGGCAGGGGGCTTCCGCAGAGGCGCACCGGCCTCCCCGGCGAGGGGAGAAGCCGGCCTGCAGCCGGCTCGCCGGCCTGCAGCCGGCCCGCCGCCGGACGGAATCGCTGCAGCCGAACGGCGCGGCTCCCTCTTGCATGGTATACGGCAGGGAAAAGGGGATCCCCCCCTCCGCCCCCGGATAATCCCACCGAAAAGGCGGGACGTGTCCCCCACCCCTGTCATACTATGGAACAGGGGGCGGCCGTATGCCCGCCGGGCGGGAGGGATCGGGCGGCGGCCGGGCTCGGCTCCCGGAAACCCGCCGGCAGCCCATCCATGCGCGCGGCGCGTATTTCGGGCGTCCTGCCCCCTGCCCCCCGCGAAGCCGCGTTTCCCGCTATGCCCGTCGTTTGGCGCACAGAACCACCCGGCGTGTCCGTGCAAAACGCAATTTAAGGCAGAAGCCGCCTTAAATTGCGAACAAAATTATACAATCAGTATAAATGGCCGGCCATCCCCCGCACCGACACCTCCCCGGCGCGCACCGGGACCATCCCGTCCGGGGTTTCCACCAACAGGCTGCCGTCCTCCGCCACCCCTACGGCGCGGCCCTCCAGCCGGAGGGCGCCGCCGGGGTCCAGCACCCGCACCTCCCGTCCTACCGTCGCGCAGCGGGCCTCGTATTCCTCCCGCAGGGCGGCGAAGCCTTCCCGCTCCAGCCGGAGCCAGAGGGGTTCCAGCTCGTTCAAAAGGGCGGCGGCCGTTTCCTCCAGCGTGAGCCGCCGGCCCGTGAGCATCTCCACCGAGGCCGCCTGAGGGATCCCCGCCCGGCGGAGCTCCTCCTCCGTCTGCCGCAGGTTGACGCCGATCCCCGCGACCGAAAATCCCCGGGCGTCCGGCCAGCAGGTTTCGCAAAGGATGCCGCAAACCTTCCGCCCGCTGCATACAATGTCATTGGGCCACTTGACGGCGAACCCTTCCCCGGCCAGCCCGGACAGCGCCCGCGCCGCCGCCAGCCCGCACACCGGCGCCAGCAGGGCGGAATGCGCCGCCGGCTTGACCAGCAGGGACAGGGCGAGGGCCTTCCCGTCCGGCGCGACCCAGTCCCTTCCCATCCGGCCGCGGCCCGCCGTCTGCCGGCCGGTATAGCATACCGCGCCGTGGGGGAGCCCGCCGCCCCGTTCCTTGAGCCAGCGGTTGGTGGAATCCGCCTCCGGCAGCGGGAAAAAGGGCCGGCCGAATTCCCGCGCGGTCAGGCCCCGCAGTTCCCCCGTCATGAGCGCAGGGACACGGTATGGGGGACGATGCCCCCCTCCGTGATATCCAGCAGGCCGTAGGTAGGCCGGCCGTATGACAGGCTGCCGGGGTTCAGGATGTACAGCCCGTCGTCGTAATCGGTCAGGGGATGGTGGGTATGGCCGAACAGCAGCACGTCCGCCCCCCGTTCCCGCGCCGCGCAGACCGCCCGGTAAAGCCCCATTTTCACCTCGTACCGGTGGCCGTGGGTGAAGAAAATCCGTTTCCCGGCGACAATTTCCAGCCCCGTCTCCGGGAACCGGCTGCCCCAGTCGCCGTTCCCCCGCACGATATGGAATTCCCGATCGCGGCAGGCGTCCGCAACCGACTCCGCCTCCCGCGCGCCGTCGCCCAGGTGGAACACCACCCGCGCGTCCGGCTGCTCCTCCAGCGCCTGCCAGAGCGCCCGTTCGTTGCCGTGGGTATCCGAAACCACCAGTATCCGCGTCATAAGCATCCTCCCTGCGTTCCCGCCTGCGTTCCCCGGGGTCCGTTTGGGTTTCATATTCGCCCGGTTCCGCACATAAAATACCATGGAAAGGAAATCGGCCGCCGCTTCCCGGCCGCGGCGCCTGCCCCGAAGGGCCGGGGGCCGCCCGGCGCGCGGGCAGCCTTCCCTCCGCCCCTCCAGTATACCATATTCGTCAACGGGAAGCCCATAAAAACACAGAAAGGTTGCGTTATTGTATGAGCGACTCCTCGATTACCCCCGATCAGCTGAACGCCCTCCTCCAGTTCGCCAGCCGGCGGCTGGGGACGACGCCCGAGCAGCTGGCCAAAACCGTCCAGACCGGCGGGACGGGGTCCCTCGCCTCCAAGCTCCCGCCGGATAAGGCGGCCCAGTTCCAGTCCATTGCCGGGGATCCGGACAAAATACGGGAACTGATGAATTCCCCGCAGGCCCAGAAGCTGATTGAGCAGCTGGGCAAGCAGAAAAAAGAATAAGGGCGGTCCCCCCGAAAGGCTGGTGATAGAATGGATGACCTGGCGAAAAAGCTGAACGACCTGCTGAATTCCCCCGACGGCATGCAGAAACTCCAGCAGGCGGCGGCCTCCCTGGGGGCGATGATGGGCGGCGCCGAAAACGCCAGCCAGGCCGCTCCGCCGGAGGAAGCCCCTCCCCCTCCGGAACCGGCCGCCGCGCCGCCTTCCCCCTCGCCCGGCGAAGGGGGCGGGCTGGACAGCTTGGGGGATATGGCGGCTGTCGCCCGCCTATTGCCCCTGCTTTCCAGCATGAAAGGCGACGACGAAAACACCGCCCTGCTCAAAGCGCTCCGCCCCTATCTGCAAAGCGAACGGCAGCACCGGCTGGACGAAACCATCCAGATCATGCATCTGCTGAAGATTCTTCCCCTGCTGGGCGGAGGCGGCTTGCCCGGCCGGGATAACGGGCCGCCCGGCTGATCCCGCCCGCTTTGCCCTGGTTTATTTCACGCAGGAAAGGAGGAACTTCCATGGATGAGAGTATGCTGCGGATGCAGCAGGAGGCCGCGGAACGGGTGCGGCAGATGCAGGAGCGCGCCCGCCGGTTTGTCCATGAGGAACCGGCCCCGCCCCCTCCCATGGAGCCCCCCGCCCCGTCCGAGCCGGCGGCCTGCGACGCCCACGAAGGGGAGAAGCTCGCCGTCCCGCCGAAACGGGGCTCTCTCCTCACCAATTTTGGGAAGGACCGGGAACAGCTTTTTCTCCTGATGATCGCCGTCCTCCTGGTAAAGAACGACGCCCCGATTGAACTGGTGCTCGCCCTGCTGTACCTGGCTATGTGAGCCTTCCCCGCTGCATGGCAAGTGCGCTTGCGGCAAGTGCGCTTGCAGCAAGTGCGCTTGGCCCCGGCGCTGCCATCTCTGTGTTGCGAAGCGTGCGGCGCGGAGACGCCGTTTCTGCTCAAAAGCCCTTCCCGCAGCCGTTTATGCTGCGGGAAGGGCTTTTTTTGTGGGAGGGGGCTTCCCCAGCTGGAACAGCGCCCTAAAAAACGGATTCGGAGCTTGGGAAAGCGCCTGCCCTGGCAATCCCCGCCCCTCTGTGGTACAATAAGCCTGCCGGCGATGGCCCGCCTGCGCGCCAGCCGCCCGGCGGAAAGGGGGATTCGGAATGATAAAAATACGGCAAGTCGATCCAGCGCACAAAGCGGACATCCTTCTCCCCAACGAGCCGTTTCCCCCGCTTGGGAAGATGATCCCGTCCTACGTCGATGAAACCTGGCGTTACCGCTTCACTTACCTGGAGGGCGCGGAGGTTGGCGAAATGTGCTTCCCGGACGAAGACTACTGCTATGAAGCGATGCAGGGGCACAGCGTTTTCCTCGGCGCGTACGCCAGCGCATACGACGGCGCAAACGGCGCAGAGCACTGCGTCGGCCTCGCCATACTGCAGGACGATCTGTTCCGGTATATGTACCTATACGACCTGAAAGTAGTGAAAAAATACCGCCGGCAGGGGGTGGCGTCCGCCCTCATGGAGCAGGCCGCGGGAATCTGCCGGGAACGGGGATATCGCGGGCTGTACACCCGCGCCCAGGACAATAACCTGCCGGCGTGCCGCTTCTATCTCAAGGCCGGGTTCCACATCGGGGGCCTGGACACCAATGTCTATCAGGGTACCAAGCAGGAGGGGAAGGCGGACATCCTTTTCTATCGGGACTGCTAAACCCACCCCTTCCGCCGCCCGGGCCTCCTTACAGGGAAATCCATACGCTGTCCCCGCCGGCGGCCCGGACCTCCACAAGGGGCTGGCCGTTCAAAAGCCGCTTCGCCTGCCTGACCGCGCGGAAAACGCGGCGGATGTCCTTCCCGCTGAGAGGCGGCAGGCGGGGGCATTTTTTCCGCTGCCGCCGGATTATCCGGCCGGCGATCGCGGCGGTCACCCAGTTCATGAGCATCCAATTGGGCAGGAAGAGGCGGATCCGCCTTCCCCCGCCGCTGATTTTAAGCCGCATCGTCTCTCTCCTTTCGCCCGGCCTTCCTTATTCGACCACGATATGGACGATATCCCCCTGCGCGGACTCCACCTCCACCAGTTCCCCGATGACTCCGCTGTCCACCAGCTGAAGGATCGCCTTTAGGTCGATGTCCTGCAGCGCTTCGGCCCCGTTGATCTCCGGCATCTGCACCCCCAGCTCCAGGCCCAGCTTAATCAGCGGGAGGGGGAGGTTAACCCGCACGCGGTCCCCTCTGTGAGAGTCCACCATGACCCGCAGGATCATCCGGTCAAAGTCCTTGCGCTCTTCAGGCTGCAGGAGGCGGGTTTCCTGCGGCTGATCGCCGCGGAGCAGTTCGTCCACGCTAATCTGGAAGAAACCGGCAATCGGGACCAGCAGCGTTATGTCCGGGCAGCTGTTCCCCGTTTCCCATTTCGAGACTGCCTGCGCGGTCACCCCGAATTTTTCGGCCAGCTGATCCTGCGTCAGCCCCTTCTTCGCGCGATACTTCGCGATGTTCTTCCCCAGCACATTTTCCATCGTTATCCGGCTCCTTTCCTCGGCTTTCTTAGAGTTTTCGGAACAACGCGGCCCAGCGTCCAGGCGGCTCCCAGCGGCAGGCTGAGAGGCGTGGCCCGCCCTTCAGCCCGCCCCTTTTCCACTTTTTTCACATACGCCTGTGCAAAGTTTTCGCGGGGTGGCCCCGCCTGCTTAAGGAAGCTCCCACGCCGCAAGTGCCGTTTTTGAAGATAAGCAAATACCGGCATTCATGTTCCTCCACAGCTCAGTCGGTAGAGCACGCAGCTGTTAACCAATGCTGCTTTTGGCGCCGCGTCCGCGCTTCCGCTGTCTTCATTATCCCCCATCTTTCTGCGTTTTGAAAGCGACGGCCCGTTGAATTCCTCCACGGCAGGTTGTTTTTTTCGAAACCAACGGTTGATTTCTGCATATATACAGATTTTTGCCATAAATTAATGACACTCGCCGCCTTCCGCAACAAAGCAAAGCAGAAAAAAGGCACAGAAGAGAGAATCTTCTGTGCCTTAGCAAAAGCCAATCAAAAAAAGGGGAAATAGGGTTCTATACCCTGAGAACTGAACAAAGGGGAGAAAGAGGGGGAACCCGAAAGGATTGAGCAAGGATTGGGAAAGGACGGGGGAAGCATCCCCAGCAATCCTTTCATCCCAGCATACCATTGGTCAAGCCCTCGGTCTATTAGTACTGCCAAGCTCAATGTGTCACCACACTTACACATGCAGCCTATCTACCAGGTAGTCTACCTGGGACCTTACCTGATTACTCAGTGGGATATCTTATCTTGAGGCCGGCTTCACGCTTAGATGCTTTCAGCGTTTATCCGATCCGCACATAGCTGCCCAGCTGTGCCACTGGCGTGACAACTGGTGCACCAGAGGTGCGTC
>CAJFGS010000032.1 GCA_904377855.1 Candidatus Avimonas merdigallinarum | reverse complement strand
CCCTCTCCCGGGCCCCCTTTTCAGGGCCGCCCCTCAAGAGCGCTTTGCTATAATACCACCTCCTATCCCCCTCTGTCAATACCTTTTTTCCCGTTTTTTCGATTTTTTGGATTTTTCTTTTGGCGCTGGTAATTTCTTGCCGGAATTATACCTACCGTATGCGAAACAATAGGTACAGAAAAACGGATGCCCTGCCGTTGCTTTTTCCAAAGCAGGACGGGCCGGGGCAGGGGAGGACGGAAACCATGGAGCGATTGTATCTGGACGCGCCGCCGGTAAAAAACCCGCGGCGGGTGCTTCAGGTGATTGCCATTATTGTGCTTAACCTGCTGGTTATCGCGCTGCTGCCGTCGGACAGCGCGGTGGACGCGCTGTCCAAGCTGGGCTCCACCGGCAGCGAGGTGCGGCAGATCCAGACCAAGCTGATAAACTGGGGCTATCTGGACGGCAAGGTGGACGGCATCTACGGCGAAAAGACCCGGGCCGCGGTCATCGCCTTCCAGAAGAAGAACGGGCTGACGGCCGACGGGATCGCCGGCCCGGCCACGCTGGAGGCCATGGGGATCTTTTCCTCTTCCGGTTCCTCCGCCCAATCCGGGGGGCAGAGCGATTACAACCTCCTTGCCCGGCTGATCTCGGCCGAGGCGAGGGGGGAAAGCTATACCGGCCAGGTCGCGGTGGGCGCGGTGGTGCTCAACCGGGTGGCGCATCCCTCCTTCCCGGATACGATTGCGGGGGTCATCTACCAAAGCGGCGCCTTTTCCTGCCTGTATGATGGGCAGTTTGACCAGCCGGTGGCGGAAAGCGCCTACCGCGCGGCGCGGGACGCGATGAACGGCTGGGATCCCTCCGGCGGGGCGATCTATTATTACAACCCGAGAACCGCCACCAACCAGTGGATCCGCTCCCGCCCGGTCATCGCCCAGATAGGCAAGCACGTCTTCTGCAGCTGACCCCCTGCCCGCGCCGCCGGCCGCTCCCGCGCTTCTCTTCATTCCTTCGCCCGGCCTTCCAGATTGGGAGGCCGGCATTTTTCATATCAAGCTACCGTCAGTCCTCCGGGGGATATTCCTTTTCGTAGTCGGCCAGCGTGTCGTAGAACGCCGCCTTGAGCAGGGCGTAATAATGGGAATTCGGGATATAATCCGGCACGGAATTGCCGGTCCCCAGGGCATATCCCCCGCGGGAAGCCGCCCGTTCCAGCATCCCCTTTGCCCGCGCAAAGATCGCCTCTTCGGACGCGTTGACCATAAAGTTGATGTCCAGCCCGCCCAGCACGGCGATCCGCGGATTCAGCTCCTCATAGGCCTCCTCCACCGGGCGGATGGCGTCTTCATAGGAATGCCGGGCGTCAAACTGCATGTCGTCGATGATATCGTCGATGATCGCGTCGTACTTCCCGCAGGAGTGCAGGATGCAGAATTTGCCATGCTGGTGGGCGAGGGAGCACATCTGCTTCTGCCAGGGGAAAACATATTTCTGCAGATCCTGCACCGAGAGCATCGTCTGGGTGTTGAAGCCCCAGTCGTCGTTGGACAGAATGGCGCCCACGGCGCTGTACGGCAGGCATTTCTCGTAATAGCGGACCAGCCCGCTCCCCACCTTTTCAAAAATGTCCTCGACCAGTTCCGGGTCGTCGTACAGCAGCAGGCAGAGGTTGTCATACCCCACCAGGCCGATTACATTCTCCAGGACGCCGTTGTTGCCGGACACCACCAGCTTCATGCCTTGGGGCAGGTGCTTTTCCACCTCGTTGAGATACTCCATAAAAAGGCGCCTGTTCTTCCTCCGATACCATGTCCCCCCGCGCGCCCCACGGGGTCTGCGCGGCATTTTCCACGCTCTGGCAGCCGATCTCCATAAACAGCACCGGCTTGCCCGTCCTTTGGCAGATTTCCTCGATCCCGGGCGCGATGCGCTCCCAGTTTTCCCGCATCTGCGTCAGCTTGTCCCGACCGGGGTCGGTGCCGCCCACCGGATAGTAGGCGCTCATCCCCACCACGTCCAGCAGGTCCAGCCATTCGCAGGGCTCCTGGCTGTCGTGCTGCAGGTTATAGACCACAAGCCCGGTATAATTCGCCCGCACCCGCCTGAGGACCTGCCGCCAGTTATCGGTGCGGTGCTCGGTGCCCACCATCTCGCAGCCTACGCAGAACATCTCGCAGCCGTACCGCTGGGCTATCTGCGCGTAATGCTCTATAAAGGCCGTATAGCTGCGGAACCACTGCCCCCAGTAGGTTTCCGCCTCCGCATCGTCCGGGAACCGGATCCGCGCCCGCCAGAGCCCGTCCCGGCAGTTCACAATCGGCTTCAGGCAGACCTTCATGCCCAGTTCTTTCGCATGCAGGATGGCCGTTTCGACATCCCGATCGGTGGGCGTATCCTCATAGTCAAAATAGATCCGGGTGGAAAAATAGCTGTCCTGGTGCGCATAAAAGCAGATGGAGATCCAGTCGCAGCCGATGTCCCTCATCTTTTTCATGGATTCATACGCGCGCGGATTCTGATAATCCCCCCGCACGGCGCACCAGCCCCAGGAATACCCCCGGCAAAACAACTTGTTCATCTCGACGTCCGTTACCCTTTCCCGTTATCTCACGGCGCCCCTTGGAAATGCAGTATGCGGCATGAAGATGTTCTCTTTATGCCGCATACTGCACACACGCTGATTAAACGCAGCTGTTATCTCTTCCTGCGTCTGGTGACCACTGCCGCGGCGGCGGACACGCCGGCCAGCAGGATCAGGCCCGCCGGTACCGATACGCCGGTATCCGGGTTCCCGTCGCCTTTCCCGGCGTTCTCATCGTCCGGGGTGGAGGGCCCTTCGGGGTTCCCGGGCTCGCCCGGATCTTCCGTATCCCCGGAATCTTCCGGGAAAACCGTGTCGTGATCCGGCGTGTAGCCGTCCAGGATGACGGAGCCCATTATCGTCAGATCGGGCACTTCCGTATCGTTGGTGGAAACCACCTTTGTCTTGAGATCCTCTTCGGTGGCCTTGCTCCAGTCAATCAGCGTCTCCACGATATTGCCTTCGGCGTCCCGGGCCACGACATTCCCCACATACAGGAAATGCTCATTCGCGACCTTGCCGACCAGCATGTTGAGCGCCGTGATCGCCGCCCTGTCGAAATCCCCCGTCGCATTCAGCGGCTTCATGTTGCTCAAATCCAGGGTGCCGACGCCCGCCACGAAATAGAGGACGGTGCCGCCCCAGTGCTTTACGGTGAAATCCAGGCCTTCGGTCCCTTCGTCGGTGCCGGTCAGCTGCTGGTTCCGCCAGCCCTTAAAGACTTCGTTTTCCGGGACGTCCGTGTAGAAAAGGGGCAGTTCCTCGCCGGTAAGGGTGGGGAAATACATCCGCCAGGCCCAGAAATCCTGCTCCCCGTACCCGTTGCGCCCGTAAAACTTCGGGGTCCTCTGGCGCGTCGCATACTCAAAGGTAATCGTCGCCGCATTCTCCGGGATGGTTTTCCCTTCGTCGAACATCAGGTTGAAATAGCCGCATGTGAATTCCTCGTCGGTGGCAATGTTGGCGTTTTCAAACCGCAGGGAACTCTGATAAAGGCGGTAAACAGCAGCACAAACGGTGCGCACATTACGTAACTGGTCACCCGGACGTCCAGAAACGCCTCCTTGAAGCTTCGCTTCCCAAGCCTTCTGCCCATATCCCCATCTCCTTGCTTTCTGCCTGCGGGCTTCCCCTTCGGCCGGCTATTCATCCAGCAGGAATTCCCGGCGCTTGCGCTGGATTTCCTCGTTGATCAGCCGGTTGTATTTGTTGAGCATTTCCTTCGGATTCTTGTTATAGTCGCAGACGTTGCGGAACGCGTTGGTCAGCTGCCGGCTGACAATATAGTTGCCGGGCACCTGCGGCGCGTCGGTCACGCTCTCCCACTGCTCCAGGATCCGTTCCTGGGTGGCCTTGGGCCAGTTGATGTTAAGGAACGCCTCCTGATTTGCCGGGGTATACCGGGCCGACGAGCCTATCAGCGCCTCCAGGTCGTTGCCGTACTGCGCCTGGGTTTCCGCGCTTGTCCACCATTTTACAAACTCCCAGGACGCGTCGGGGTCTTCCGTCTGCGCCAGGATGACGCAGGCGGTCCCATCGCTCGGCTGGGCGCGGGATGCGTTCCCGTTTTCGTCTATGTAGGCCGGCAGGGGGAGCATATCCCACTGCCCGCGGAGTTCCGGTGCGGCGATCTCCAGCGTATTGCTGAAGGTGTACGCCTGGATGCCCAGCGGCATCTCCCCGGTGCGGAACCGGTTGTAGAAGTCAAACGTACGCGGCAGGCCCAGCTGCTTGAACAGCGAGGTCCATTCGGTGAACGCCTCCAGCGCCTCGTCCGAATCCAGGTTGGTTTCGATCCGGTCGTCCGCATAAAAGGGGACCCCCCTCTGGTACAGGAACATTTCGAACGTCCCCATCCCCTCGCCGATGCCGACCGACATATTGTTCCGCTGCAAAACCGAAATGACGTGGTACATCTCGTCCCAGGTATCGGGCGGGGTGAGCCCCAGTTCCTCGAACACGTCCTTGCGGTAAAACAGCATATTGAAAACCTGCGTTTCCGGCAGGGCGTAATATTTCCCCTGGTATTCAAACGGGATAAGGGCGCTTTCATGGAGCCCCTGCGCCGCCTCATCAAAATCCGGGAAGGAGGACAGGTCATACAGGGCGTTGCGCATCGCCAGGTTCACCGGCGTGCCCCGCGCCACCATCAGCGACACGTCCGGCCCTTCGCCCGCCAGGGTTGCCTGGGTCAGTACGCCGGAGTCAATCGTCAGGTTGACCTGGATGCCGGTCTTCGGGGTGAAGGTGTCGTCAATCAGCGAGCGGAGGATTTGGGACTGGTCCCGCCCGCTGGCAATCCAAACGGTGATGGAATCTTCCGCGTGGGAGCCAATGGTGTTGTAATCGGTGAAGAAGGAATTGATAAACGCCTGGACTTCATACACCAGGCCTTCCCAGAACCCCGCCTTTGCCCGGGGGAGTTCCGCCGCCACGCCGGTGAGCAGGACATAATCGAGGTCCATGGGCTGTTCCCGGATACTCAGCTGGCAGGAGCCCAGGGAACTGATCGAATCCCGGAACGCCGTCAGGTTATCCGTAATCATCTCGGGTTCCTCGAGGAACTGCTCGAACAGATAAATCGTTTCCTCCAGTACGGACAGCGCCGTCCCGTCGGTCCCGTTGAGCTCTTCCACCCGCTGGAGTTCGGTTTTCAGCGAATTGGTCACCGCCGAGAGGCCGCTCACCAAATCGGGAATTTCGTCGGACAGGTAATAGTCCCGCATCGGATCGGGGTTGACGCCGGTAACCATGATAATCTGCCGGTACAGCCGGTTCAGTTCATAAACGCAGTCGCCGATTGTCCGCAGCGTTTCGGCCAGGTATCCCGAAACCACTTCCAGCTTTAACTCGTTTTCCCCTTCCTGCAGGTAAATCTGGAAGGCCTGCTCTCCATCGCCCAAAAACTGCACATACCAGGAAGACTGGTATGCAAAGGTCAGATTCTCCGCTTCCCGGAAGGGGATTTCGCCGTTTATGTACATGCGGCGGACGACCGGCAGGCCGCGCAGGTAATTCTGCTTGGCCTTCAGCGCAATGGTATACATCCCCGCTTCGGGTGCGTCCAGCTTCCAGGAAACCCACTGCCCGTCGTATTTCCAGTTCCCGTTCCCGAGGGTGTTGAGCCGGATGCTGCTGGGGCTGGAAGGCTCAATCGCCGCGTCGCTGCGGTCCTGCACGGCGTACAGGGAGGATGCCGATTTGCGGTACATCTGCTCGGCCTGGAACGTCTTGGAAAAGCCGGCGTCTATTTTTTTGGCGTCCTTATGCTTTTCCAGATATTCCGCATAGGTCATTTTCTCCTCGGCCGGCAGGAAGCGGATTTCCCCAACCGCCAGATTCCCCTGATTGGACCGCACCTCCACCGTGTTGGGGCCGGCCTCCAGGAAAAACGCATACGGTTCGTTGTACCTCCCGTCGTACTCTTGGGCCATGCTTGTCTGCCAGAGCCGGACTTCTGCCGGGCGGGGCCGGAGGTCGTTGCCGTATTTATCCTGTTGGATGGCGGTGGAGTCCTCGTAGGTCCGGTTCAGGACTACGCTGCCCGCTTCCTCAAAGGGAAGCTGCCCGTTGATCCGGACCGAAAAGTCCAGCAGATCCTGCCTCTCGCCAAGCGGGGTGTAAAGGAGCTGCATCTGGTAGAGGCCGGCGGCTGGGACGTCGAACTCCCAGGTCACATAAGCCCCTTCCTCTTCCAGCAGGGCGGCCGTATACGTGGCGTCGGCGTCTTTCTCGTCCGGCCGGGTGAGCGGTTCCAGCTTCCCGTTCGTTCCGGCAGCTTCCTCCGCCGGCAGGACGATCGGCGGTTCCCCAAACGGCTTGTCCACGTTCGCAAGGCGGTATTCGTCGTATTCCACCCCGTCCCCCGAAGCTTCCCTGGCGGTCTCCGACGATGCGCTCTCCGGCGCAGCAGACTCGGGCGATGCGGTCTCCGGCGGCGACGAAACCGGCTGCGCAAGGGCAGTCCCTGCGCTCCCCGCAATGGAAAGCGCAAGCAGAAGGCTGACGGCTATCCGGCATCCCTTTTTCAGCAACTTTGTCCCCTCATTTCTGTTCCCTGAACGGCGGCGGCCACGGGTAGGTTCCCCGTTTTTTCGACATACGGGCGAACCAGCCGGCAGCAAATCCTCGTTTTTTGCATAAATAGTTTGTCGATTCCGGAGGGTTATCTGGTCATTTTCATGGCTAAAGTATAGGGGATTCTTTTTCTCTCTGAAATAGATATGTCTGTCCAAAAGATGGATTTTTGTGTTCTCAATTCCGCCCAAATTTCCATATTCCCCGGAAAATCCTTCGGCATTTCTCATGGCAGGGGGCGGGTTGCGCCGCTGCCGCCAACCGGAGCGGGGCATTTCCCCATGAAATCACACAAGCTTTATCAAGAAATCAAGGGAAAGCTGTCCATAGAGCCCGTCCTTCCGATAGAGACCCCGTCCTGCCAGGCCGGGGCCAAAACCGGCGCCGGGGAACAGCCAATGCGCTGCAAATCCGCCCTCTTTGGGACTCCTGTGTACTTCTACATGTACGCCTACATGTACTCCTTCCCGCCGGCAGGGGGAGGAGAGGGCGGTTTCCGTCCAACCCGGCCGGCGGGACGGGAAGCGTGCTTTCACCCGTGCCGGCCGGAGTCATAGGGGGAGGCTATTGCGTCAACCAGCCTTCTGACGGCTTCCTCCTGCCGGGGGGTGATATTGTCCACATAAATGAACCGGCGGTTATCCAGATCCAGGAGATAATCGGTGGTACAGTCAAAGATGATGGCCAGCTGGTACAGCACCTCGATGGAGGGCAGCGCGCGGTTGGCCTCGTAGCTGGAAACCGTAGACTGTGTAATGCACAGGCGGTCGGCGAGCTGCTTTTGGGACATCCGCCGTTTCCGCCGCTGTTTCCGGATCCTATCCCCGATGCCAATCACCGTACCCATTACCGCACCGCCTCCATTTCAAAACGTATTCAATGCATTGGTTCCATTATCCATAGGTTGCATCATTGAAAATAATAAATTTTAATAAAAAACCGGTACTGTCGATAATCTGCCCGAAAATATTGATAGTACTCCTTGAAATACAATAAATTCAGGGGTTTTACCAATAATATGCAATACAATAAGGTACAATATAAAAGGCCTGCCGCCCCCTCGCCGCCGGCAGGGCCCTGTCCGCACGGGCCGGGATCCAAAAGAAACCGTTTCGGGGGATTCTCCCGTTCGGCAGGCAGGACGGCAGGGCATCTTGCGGGTGTGCAAAAAAAGAGTGCACGCCCACAAAAAGGCGCACGGAAAAAGGCCCCGGTCTTCCGGATTTTTAGGAATCCGGAAGACCGGGGCCTCGTTGCCTGCCGCAGGGGAATCCCCGGCAGCCTAACGCCCAAAACGCAGAACACGCCGGTCACGGGCAGGAAAAGCAGGCGGTTCCCCGTTGACGGACAGCCGGGGGCTTCGCCGGTTTGCTGCCTGGCGAAGCCTTTTCCCGAACGGGCGCGGCCGGGTCCCGCCCAATGCCGGGAATCTTCCCTGGGAATCCCGTCCGCCGCGGGCTTTCCCCTGTGGGCAGAGCCCTGCAGCCGGCAGCGTGTACACCTCCGTGCAGCAAAAGGGGGCCATCTTCCTCTTCGCCTTGGGCTTCCCCGCTCCCCCTGCCGGCGGCTCTGCGGATACAAAAAAGCGGCCCTTATCCGCAGGGCCGCCCCGATGCTTTTCTGAACATATGCCAGGCGGGAAACCCCCTGCCCGCGCCGCCAACCTCTTCGGCCGCCTTGGGTTCACGCAAAATATTTTCCGTTAATGCAGTCTACACTGATACCACTTATTGGAGAAGAAAGAAAGACGGGTTACATAAAAGTCCCCTTTTTCCTCCGGCGAGAAATAGAACGTCGGCTTTTCCCCGTTGCGGGACCAAATCACGCCATAATCATACACCGTGACAAAGGTGACCCGATCCGGATAGATAACAATTTGATCAAAACCGGCGTATTTATGATGCAACGCCGCATCAACCTTATCCAGGCTTGCCCGTTCTTCCTCGGTCATGTCGACGACCCGCTCCGTTGTCTCCCCGGCGCCGTTGTAGGAATTATAAAATTGCCATTTGTCTCCCAGGCTTACAATTCGCATGGACGCAAGCTCGCTGTTGTTTTCCTGTTCTTCCTCAAAGTACCCATACAGGTTTTCCGCCAAAAGAGCAAAATACGGCTTATTGCCGCTAAAGTCCTTGACTTCCCATTCCCACATGCCGGATACGTAATAGGTATACTTCTCTGCAATCCACACGCCGGCGGAATACACGGCCACGCACAATACGGCAAGGGCCAGGATAACCCTTTTCCTTCTTTTTAGGAAATCCCAGCCCCGCTGAAAAAACGTCCCTGTTTTCACGGCCTTTTCCCCCCGGCAATCCGGACTCCCGCCGGCCAACGCTTTCAGCGCGCCCGCCGAAGCCCGCGGGCCGCACCCTTCTTCTAGGCCCGCCTTTTGGGGAGATCCCGCCCTTCCCGGAGGTCCCGCCCTTCCCGAAGGGCGCGGAAAAACCCGGTGAGCAGGGCGGCGCATTCCTCCCGCAGGAGGCCGCCCTCCGCCGCCGGCCGGTGGTTGTAGGGGAGGGCGAACAAATCCACCACCGACCCGCAGGAGCCTGCCTTGGGATCGTCCGCCCCGTACACCACCTTGTCCAGGCGGGCGTTGATAATCGCCCCCGCGCACATCGGGCAGGGCTCCAGCGTCACGTATAGTTCGCAGCCAAACAGCCGCCAGCCGCCCAGGGTGCGGCAGGCCTCGTCAATCGCCTCCAGTTCCGCGTGGGCGAGGGCGTTTTTCCCCGTCTCCCGCCGGTTCCGCCCCCGGCCGACGATGACTCCCTGCTTTGCCACCACGGCGCCCACCGGCACTTCGCCTTCCTGCGCCGCTTCCTCCGCCAGCCGGATCGCTTCCCGCATGAGCGCCTCGGGGGACAGGCCGCCGGACGGCGTGCGCGCGCACAGCTCCCCGGGCCGGTCTTCCCGCCCGGCCATCAGGCCGCCCCCAGTTGGGTGGTGAGGATCGACAAAAAGGTCAGCACCAGCCCCACGATGACCGCCGCCAGCAGGAGAGGGGAGGAGAGGAAGGCCTTCACCCGCTCCCCCAGCGGGAGGGAGGGCGCGGGGCGCACTTTCCCCCGCACCATCGGATCCTCCCGTGCGAACAGGACGAACAGGGCGGCAAGGCCGAGTATCCCCAGCAGGCTGAAAACAATCAGCAGGGTCTTCTGGTACTGCGCCTCCGTCTGGTAAAGGCTCCCGTATTCCAGGATCTGGGCCATGAAATTATTCAAAAAATGCAGCAGCATCGCCGGCCAGACCCGGCCGGTGCGGAGCACCAGCCACCCGCAGGCGAGCCCCACCAGGAAGGCGAAGGGGATTTGCAGGATGTTCCCGTGCATGAGCCCGAAAAGCAGGGAGGAGGTCACAATCGCGAACCGGCCGCCGTAGGGCCGGAGGACCCGCAGGATATACCCGCGGAACAGCATCTCCTCCAGCACCGCGGGGAGGACCGCGAAAATCAGGATATTCAGCAAAAGGCTCGGGATCGTCGGCTCCTGATAACTCGGCATGGGGGGCTGCTCGATCCCGAACACGCTGAAAAACGTCATCAGATAGGAGGTGGCGAAGTTGGCGAGGATGCAGATCGCCAGCCCGCCCAGCAGGGAAAGCAGGAGGGAGGAAGCGCGGGGAGGCGGCGTGTCCTCGTCCAGCCGGGAAAAGGGGTTCATCCGCCGGCGGGTCAGCCGGGCCGCCAGCGGGCCGGGCAGGCCCATGGCCAGGATGTACGCCGCCATATACGCCAGCAGGAAGCCGGTGTTCCCCAGGCCGTACCGCCCGTCCTCCGACAGCGGGTCCGCGACCCCCAGCATCGACAGGACCAGGATGACCGGCACAAGCGCCGTCTGCAGCAGGCCGAGCATCAGCAGGAAGGACGCGCCGATAAAGCCCGCGTCCTCCCGCAGGGCCGCCCGCTGCCCGGGGGCGGAGTTGTAGTTTTGTGGATAGTCCATCCGTCCGTTCCTCCTGTCTGCACGGTTTATTCCGCCGGCTTTTTCTTCTTAAAGATAACCCGCTTGCTGAAAAAATAATTCATCACCATCACCACCACGTTCACCAGCACCTTGGAAAGGCCGCCGTTGACGTGGAGGAGGTTGACCAGCAGCCCCATGCCCAGCTCGTCCACCCCAAAGGAAAACAGCCGCGCGGCAATGAACAGCGAGAATTCCCGCAAAAGCGCCCGGGCCGTCCCGGTATGGCTCCGGAAAACAAACAGCTTGTTCACCACATACGCGAAGAGCACCGCCGCCACCCAGGCGATCGCGTTGCTCACCAGGTTGTGGATCCCCAGCATATTATAGCTCAGGCCGTAGGCCGCCATATTCACCAGGGTGGTGAGCACCCCGAACACCACGTAGCTCACCGTCTCGCGGTTGAACAGGCGGGGGTATTTCCGCCAGGCCCAGCGGCAGGCAAAGGCCAGCGCCATGGCCAAAAGCGCCCCCAAGCAGGCATATCCCCAATCCTGCACCCGCGGGCTGCGGCCGGGGACGAGGATGAGATGCAGCTGGCCGGCCGCCGCGCCGAACGCCGTCACCGCAATCCCGAGCGCCGCCGCCCCCCGGAAGGAAACCCCGCTCAACCGCAGCGCGTTCCACAGCATCAGCGCCAGCACGCCGCTCCCCGCCATCTGCGCCGCCGGCGGGAGAAACCCGGCCAGCCCCGCCCGGAACGCCGGGGAAAACCCGCCGCCGAACAGCAGGACGGCCGCCTTTTCCAGCAGGCGGAGGACCGCCTCCCATACCGCGCCGGCCGCGGGGGAGGGGAGCCCGGACAGGAGGAACAGCCCCGCCGCCCAGAGCACGGCCCCGGCCCACCCTAACAGTATATTCCATTTCCGGCCCGAAGTCTGTCTGTTCATGTCCGCCTCTCCCGCGCCCGTCCCCGGGCGGTTTTATCCCAAAAGGGCCGCCAGCGCCGACGCCGCCCCGTTTTCCTCCAGGGAACCGGTCACCCGGTCGGCCGCCTGCACCACCACGTCGGGCGCGCCGCCCATGGCGACCCCCACGCCGGCATAGCGGAGCATATCCAAATCGTTCCGGCTGTCCCCGAGGGCGATGCTGTCCTCCCGCGGGATGCCGATTAACTCGAGGACCCGGCGCATCCCGTCCGACTTGCATACGCCGGCCGGGAGGATTTCCGCATAGTCCCCGTGATCGATGATGTCCATTTCCGGTTCCAGCAGCCGGCGCTCCCCGCCGACCGGCCCGTACGCGGTGATTTTCAGCACATTCTGGCCGGCAAACCGGCCCCCCGGCTCAAAATCAGCCGGGCCGTCCACCGGGGGCCATCTTCTCTCCGAAGGCGGCGCGTGCAGGGTGTACATATTCTCTTCCCCTTCCAGGTACACCCTCTTCCCGCCGGCCTGGTAAATTTCAATCGCCCGCCGCAGCTGCCCCGCCGAAAGGGGGCGGCGGTAAACCACCTCCCCGCCCAGGCGGATATAGCCGCCCGCGGCGCCGACAATCCCGTCGAAGCCGACCTCCAGCACCGAATCGTAGATATACGACGGCGCGCGGCCGGTGCAGAGGAACACCCGGTGCCCCGCCGCCCTCGCCCGGCGGATTGCCGCCGTGTCGGCTTCGGAAGGCGGGCGGTTCCCTGCTGCGATCGTCCCGTCCAAATCCAGAAAAATGGCCCGCTGCCTCATAAAACTCTCCATTCCTTCCCCAAGCTCTGCCCTGCCCGCCGGCGGGCAGGAAAGCTGCCCCGGCGTCCCCCGGCAGACGCCCCGCGGGAGGGCCGGTCCTCTCCGCCGCCCGCCGGCATCCCGGCAAAGGCGGCGCCGCCTTATTTTTCCGGGGCCAGCCCCAGAATCCGGGCGGCATTCCCGCCCAGGACGGCGTCCTGCTCCTCCCCCGAAAACCCGTATGCCTCCAGGAATTCCTGCGCGGCGGAAAGCGCCTGCGCCTGATCCCCCCAGGGCGAATCGGAGCCGAACAGCACCCGGCCGGGGCCGGCCGCGCGGAGGATCCGGGCAAAGCGGTCCCACTCGCCCCGCTCGTTGGGCAGGCAGAAGCTGGTGTCCAGATACACCGGCAGGGAGGGGAGCATCCGCTCCACCTCCGCCCACAGGCGGTACCCGCCGAAATGAGCCAGGATGATTTTCGCCTGAGGGACCGCCTCGCACAGCCGGGCGGCATGGGCCGGCGTGCAGTGGACGGGGGGCGGCATCCCGATATCCTCCCCGGCGTGGAACAGCACCCACAGGCCGAGGGAGGCCGCCTTTTTCACCACCGCCACCGATTCGGGGCTGTCCGCGAAAAAGCCCTGGTATTCGGGGTGCAGCTTAATCCCCTTCAGCCCGAGGGAGGCCAGCCGTTCCAGCTCGGCCATCGCGTCCGGGCTGTGCGGGTGGACGCTGCCGAAGGAACGCAGCCCCGGCAGGGCGTCCACCTGCGCCGCAAAATTGTTGATGGTCTGGGAGGGGCGGGGGGAGGTGGCGCTCGGCATCACCACGCTGATGTCCAGCCCCGCGGCGCGGGAGGAGGCCGTCAGCCCCGCCACCGTCCCGTCGGTGTGGGGCACCGCCTCCCCATACTTCGAAACGTAGGGGCGGGTGTTCTCCACCAGCTGGGCGAGCGCCCGCTGCGCAATCTTTTCGGGGAAAAGGTGGGTATGAAAATCAATCCGCATGCCGAATGGCCTCTTTTCTATCGTCCGGAGGGCGCGCGGCCCCCCTTTTGCTGTGCCGCCCTGTGCGTTTGCTTTACTGCAGGGAGGCGAAATCGTAACCGCCGTCCTCCTGATACAGGATATAGGACGCGTCCTCCCCCAGCACCTCGGTCAGGGCGCGGATTTCCTCCTTTATCTGCGCGGCGGAATACGAGCCCGCCTGGAGCCAGGGCATCATCGCCGGCCGGCTGTCCTCCGGCATGAGCTCCAGCCGCAGCTTCACCTGCCCGGCGGAGAGCCGGACCGCGTCGTAGGGATGGGAAGCGGGATCGGACAGGGTTTCCTCCCCCGCGCGCAGGGTGTTCCCCAGGGTGGAGGGCATCAGCACCGGGGACACCGTCGCGACCCCGAAGGTGACCGGGTTCCCCCCGAACGGCGCGGTGCCGTCCCCAAACGCGGAGAGACCCGGCATGGTCTGCATCACCCGGCAGCCGTCCCCGACTGCTTCCTTCAGGTCGGCCACGAATTTTTCGAGCACCGCCTGCTGGGAGAGGCTGGTGAGTTCCGACGTCCCGTAATACGCGCTGGAGGTCTGGTCCGGGAACTGCACCCCGTCGAGCATAATGGCCGGGAAGCCGGCGGCCGAAAGCTCCTCCGCCAGGCCGATGATATAAGCGTGCGCGTCCGGGGCGTAGGGGTTCAGCCAGGGCTTCCCGCCCTTTTCCTTTTTGTTGTCCAGCCAGGTCATCCCCGGGTAGCTCTCCAGCGTGATCTTGGCGGAGGGCAGGTAGAACGGCGCTTCCGGATCCTTAAACGCAAACAGGCGGGGGATGGCGGCGAAGCCCTTTTCCTGCGCGGCCGCCAGGATTTCCTTCAGCTGGGCGACGGTATAGGCGTCCTCGGCCGTCGTCTGTGCCTGCTGCGCAAGGGCGGTGGAGGACTGGTAATGCAGCGTGCCGTTTTCGTCCTTGAGGTCGAAAAGGAAGGCGTTGAACCCGGCCTGCGCCGCGGCGTCCAGCTTCTCTTCCAGCGCCGCGAGGTCGCCGAGCTGCTCCACCGGCAGGTAAAACGCCCGCAGGGCGCCGTCCACCGACACCTCGCCGTCCTCCGGCTCGGTCGGGGCGGTGGTGGGCGGCGTGGTTTCCGTCCCCGGCGCGGAGGATTCCGGCCCGCCGCCGGGTGAGACGGTCGAGGCGTCCCCTCCGCCCGGCTTGAAATTCTCCATCATATACCGCGCGGTAAAATACCCGACGGCAACCACCAGCGCGGCCAGGATCACCCAGCCTACGGCCTTCAGCGCCCGGTGGCGTTTTTTATGAAACACGCTGGGTCCGCGGCGGCGGATCTTCTTCGGCATAGCGGTTTCCTCCCCATAAAAGATAATCGCTCCGGCCATCGTTCCGGATGTCCCCCGCGCAGGGGGGCGAAAAAAGGCGGGGCTGCCCCTTCGGCCGGCCTGCCCCGGCGGGAAAGCCCGCGGGGGGCGCCGGCCCGGCCCCCCCCTTCCGGTCACACCATGGATACGCTGCCGGAAAAGCCCATGAGGGCCAGCGCGAGGATCCCCAGGTAAATCAGGACCGACGGCAATCCCCGGAACGCCTTGGGCACATCCGGGTTGTCCAGCCGTTCCATCCCCTCCGCCGTCAGCCAGGACAGCAGGAGGTAGCCCCCGCACGCGCCGATCCCCAGCCCGATCGCCCCAGGCAGGCTGAGGGCAAACTGGTGGTTGACGATCAGCGCCACCCCAATGACCATATTATTGAACGCGGCCATGGGCAGCATGCGGCTCACCCGGGCGTACAGGGCGGGAAATTTCGTCTTCAGCAGCAGGACCGCGGCGATGTACAGCACCGCCGTCACCGCCATGATCATCAGCGGGCGGAACCATTTCGCCACCACCCCGGTGCCTATCAGCATGTCCAGCGGGTAGCAAACCAGCACGGTGCCCACGGTAAACAGGCAGAGCAGGATGCTGAAGGGGAGGATGTTCTGCCGCTTGCGGGACATCCGGAGCATCACCGACGTCCCGAACCCGGTGGAAAGCACCAGGTTCTGGATGAACGCCGCCGCCAGCAGGAAGATAAGGAAGCTGGTCATCGCTGCGCCCCCCTCCTTCCTCTGCGCTTCTCGGCCCTGCGGGACAAAAGGGATTTCAGCCACTGCAAAAACGCCGCCATAAAGCCCAGCATAATAAACGCGGCATAAGGCAGCGCGGCTTCGGGCAGGGTGAGTTCGGTTCCCAGCGGGATATTCCAAAGCGTGCCGTAGGAGGCCATCTCCCTCAGGGCGGACACCACGCAGAGCACCAGCCCGAACCCCAGGGAAGAGGCCAGCGCGTCGGTCAGGGCCAGCACCGGCTCATGGCTGACCGAGAAGCCGCCCGCCCGGTAGGAAACCAGGGTGTTTACCGCCATGAGGGGGATGAACAGGTACAGCACGGCGTACAGCTCATGGGAAATCACCCGGTCAATGAACACCGCCGCGCCCAACAGGATGGCCCCCGCGCCCACCGTGTACAGCGGCGCGCGCAGCCAGGGCGGAAGCTTATCCCCGCACAGGGACATGAACAGGCTGGCGGGCAGCAGCACCAGCGCGGTGCAGACGGCCAGGACCACCCCGTACTGGAGATGGGTCCCAATCGCGATGATGGGGCAGATCCCCACCGCCTGGACCAGCACGATGTTTTTTAGCAGGAAGGAATCCAGGAACACGCCCCGCGCTTCCCGCATCGTCTTGGAAATCGGCTGTTTCACCGGGAATGCGCCCCCTTTCGGATCCGGCGGAGGTTGAGGAGATACCAGCTCCCCCGGTCGATGACCGGCGCCAGGGCGTTCACCAGCAGGACGGCGAAGCAGGCGCCCTCTTCAAACCGGCCGTAATACCGCAGCAGCATCACCAGCACCCCCGCCAGGGCCCCGTACGCCAGCCTTCCCAGCCAATGCCGCGGCGCGGTCACCGGATCGTTGAGCAGGAAGACGCCGGTAAACAGCAGGTAGCCGGAGCACAGCTCCATGAGGACGCTGTTCGACGCCCCGGGCACCCGGGGGAACAGCACCGCCATCCCGGCGCAGGCCGCCAGGTAGGACGCGGTGATAAAGAAGGAAGCGCTCCGCCGGGAAAACAGGTACAGCGCGCAGGGAACCAGCACGATAATCGCGGTGGCCCCGATCGGGCCGGGGAAATCCCCCATGAGCAGCATGGCCGGGGTATACAGGGTCTGGCCGCCGCTCATCATCTGGGCGGCGGGGGAGGATTCGGTGATGACCTGGGCAAGGGAGCCGGTCAGGGGGAGGGGGACGTTCTGCCCGGGGTCGGGATACCGGAACATCGTCCCCGAAAAGCAGAGGGTCAGCACCGCGATCGCGGCCGCCGCGGGGTTGAACAGGTTCCGCCCGCTGCCGCCCATTGGCATCTTCACCACCAGGATGGCAAACGCCGCGCCCACCACCGGCATCCAGTACGGCGCCATCGGGGGGAGGAGCATCCCCACGATCCCGCCAGTCACCGCGGCGGTCCCGTCGGCCACGGTGGGCACCCGCTTCATAATAAGGCAGGCGGCCGTCTCGCACAGCACCGCGGCCAGCATCCCCGTGAGCACCAGGATCACCGGCCGGGCCCCGTAATATACCGCGGAAAAGATGCACAGCGGCAGCAGCGCTATCAGGACGTCGAAGCTCATCATCGAGGCGCGCTCGGTCCGCCGGAGGTGCGGCGCGTTCGCCGGTTTATATGTCATCGCCGTCACCCCATTTCAAAAAGATCGTCCCCTGCGCGTCCCTTGCCTCCAGCACCCGGGCGGTCACGTCCAGCCCGGACGGGCAGACATAGGAGCAGGCGCCGCAGCCGTCGCACGCCTCCGGCAGAAGGCGCGCCAGCCGTTCATACTGCATATTTTCCAGCCGCCGCATAATCTCAAACGGCAGCAGGTCCGCATGGCAGGCCCGCACGCAGCGGCCGCAGCCGATGCAGCTGCGGGTTTTGGGCTGCGGACGGGTGGTGAGCGCCAGGATGCAGGTGATCCCCGGCACAATGGCGATATCGGTCTGGGCGATGGCCAGGCCGGTCATCGCATCCCCCAGGATTACATAAGACGGATCGGCGCACAGGCCGCAGAAGCGGAGCAGATCCTCCACCAGCGTACCGGCAGGCACCCGCACGTTCTGCGGGTTGGCCACCGCATCCCCTGCGACGGTCACCACGCAGTCGCACTGCGCCTCGCCGTACGCACAGGCGCGGTACAGCGCCCGGCACGCCTGCACCCCGACCGTCCGGACGGGGAGGACGGCGGACGCCGGCTCCGGCACGGCGGGGTACCGCCCCCGCACGGAGCAGATCAACCGGCCGGGAGCGCGTTCCGCCAGCGCCTTGCGCTGCTTCCCTACCCGGCGGATGGCGATATGGCAGTCGATCGCGCCGGCGGCCCGGGCGGCCAGCCCCAGCCCCTCCGACACCTCGGCAGCCGCCTCGTTCAGCACCGTCCAGGCGCTCGAGCTGTACGGCTCCTGCTCCGTGCCGTCCGCGCCGAGCAGGTAGGGGTCGGTGTCCAGCCAGCCGGCCAGCTTATCGGCCAGGAGGGAGCCGTCCAGCTCGTCCACAATCCCGGCGGCCCGGGCGGCGGCGAGGATTTCCTCCGGCTGCAGGGCATCGGTATCCCTCTTTTCCGGCTTTTCCCCGCTGCCGGCCATCCCGTCCAGCACCGCGCAGGTGATATCCCCCAGCAGGGGATGGGTCATCTCCCGCAGATCGGACAGCACCCCCGTAACCGGGGCGTAGACGGCGGGGGTATCCGCCCCCTCCAGAAGGCCGAGGGGCTCCCCCCGCAGCACGGTTTCATAGCTCCCCACCGCCGGGCGGCAGGGGGCGCCGTCCCCGGTGAGCAGCGGGACGAACACCTGGGCGGGGACGGGCATATCCGCAATGGGCCGAGAGGCGGCCGGTTCCTTCATCGATGGAAGGAACACCCCTCTTTTAGTAAATTTCGACATCCTGTTTTCACCTCTTGCAAAGAGCTTGTCCCCATAATAAGATAGAAGGAGGGGGAATACCGTTCGGCTCCCCCGCAATTCAGCACACAGGGGGTGCGGCCGTGAAAATGGATCTGCTGGAAAACGGCTGTTTGAAAATTTTGCTGACGGAAGAGGACCTCCAGGCGTACGGCCTGACCTTTGAGGGACTGGATTACGATAAGGAAGGGACGCGCAGCGCCCTTCAGCATTTGCTGGAGGAAGCAAAGCATAAAACCGGGTTCGACTCGTCCGGCAGCCTGCTGATTGAGGCGCTACCCGTGGACGGGGGCTGCCTGCTCCTGCTCACGCCGGCTGCCGGGAAGCGCCATGTGCGCCTGCGCCGGACTGTTGGGCCGTATATCTATGAACTGGACACCGCCGACGCCGTCCTCCAGCTCGCGCAGAGCATGGGGGAGCAGGCCGCCCTGCCGCCTTCCTGCGGCAGTTCGCTGTACCAGTTCGGCGAGGGATACCGGCTTGTCCTATATCCGGGGGCGCCGCTTCCCCGCCGGGCGGGGCATCTGCTGCACGAATTCGCCCGAGCTGCCGGGGAGGGGGAGGCCGCCGCCGCGTATACGGCGGAACACGGCCGCTCCATCGCCGTGGGCGACGCGCTGGGGCGCCTGTGCGCCGCGGCGCGGACCCCGCCGCCGAACCCTCTCGGCGCCTGACGGGGGCGGAAACCGCCCGGAAGCATCCGGCACGGCCCGCCTGCGCACGGCACGCCTGCGGGCGGGGAAGCCTGCCGGGCCGCCGCCCGCTTCTTCTTTTCTGCAGCGCGCCGGCGGAAATCCGCCGGACAGGACGCAAGCCGGGCGAGTTTTTCTCGTCCGGCTTCCCGTTTATCTGTTCCCTTTTCCGCAGGCCTGCACCTGCCGCGCCAGGGCCCCGGGATCCGCGGCGTTGAACAGCGCGCTCCCCACCACGGCGACCGTCGCGCCGGCGGACGCGGTCAGCGCCGCCGTCTCCGGGTTGATCCCGCCGTCTACTTCCACTTCCACCGCCAAGCCGCGGCGATCGATTTCCGCGCGCAGCGCCTGGATTTTCGGCAGCATATCGGCCATGAACTTCTGCCCGCCGAAGCCGGGCTCCACCGTCATGACCAGCACCAGCCCCACCATATCCAGGTAGGGAAAGGCCGCCTGCGCCGGGGTGCCCGGCTTGAGGGTGACGGCCGGCGTCATCCCCAGCGCGCGGCAACGGGCCAGCGTCTCCCCGATGGGGGAGGCACATTCCAGATGGATGTTGAGGATATCCGCCCCGGCCTTGGCAAACGCGTCCACCAGCCGGTCGGGATACTGCATCATCAGATGGACGTCGAACGGAAGCTTGGTCAGCGGGCGGATCCGCTCAATCACCGGCGGCCCGAAGGACAGGTTGGGTACGAACACGCCGTCCATAACGTCCAGATGGACCATATCGGCTCCCGCACGCTCCACAAAAGCGATTTCCTCCGCCAGGCGGGAAAAATCGCAGGTCAGAATCGAAGGGGAGATTTTCATTGCATCAACAGCCTTTCTGTATGGGACGCCGCCCCCGTCGGGCGGCGCACCGGCCCTGGGCCCCCGCCGCATAAGCGCAGGCCGGTCCCGCCGGCCGCAGGCTTCCGGAGCCTTCCTGTTCATTCTTGTATTTTACCCTATCCCGGCGGAAAGGTCAATGGGTTCCCGCCGGCGCGCTGCATTTTCTCACAAAGCCGGCGGTTTGACAGCCGCCCCGCGATCCCGTATACTGTTCCTGAATGCCCGCCGGCCCGGCAAAAGGAGGAATCGCCCTGGAAAACCATCCGCCCTCCCGGAAGGGAAGCCTGTCCGTTTTCTGGAAATGCCTGTATATCGCGGCCCCGTTTGCACTGGCGGGGCTGGCGTTCTGCCTGCGCGGGCCGGTGCTCTGGCTCTCCGGCGTCCTGCCGTCCTGCCCGTTCCACCGGCTGACCGGGCTGTACTGCCCCGGCTGCGGCAACACCCGCAGCGTGCTCGCCCTCATGGACGGCGACCTCCTGCTTTCCCTGCGGTATAATATTTCCCCGCTGCTGATTCTCACCCTGCTGGCGCTGCTGTACGCGGAGTGGGGTTTCCGCCTTTTCGCCAGGCCGAAGCGCCTCCTCCCCCGGAGCGCCCGCTTCTGGATCCTTTTCGGCGTCGCGGTGGGCGGCTACTTGATTATCCGGAACTTTTTCCCGATGCCGGCGGCAGTATAAACGGGGCCGGCGCCAACACAGCCGGTTGCCCTGCCGCAGAAAAAACGGGCCGGACGAAAGCGTCCGGCCCGTTTTCGGCTTTTCCTATGCCTTAACTTAATAGTTATAATAGTTATACTGCTGCATGAAATCCTCAAGCTCGTTGATGCTGGAGCCCAGGATCGCCAGGCCGGCCGCCGCTAGGATCAGGACAATCACCACCAGCGCCAGGGCGATCGCGCTGGTGACAATACCGGCAATCGCCATGCCGCGCCCCGCCTTACGTCCGTGCACCGCCACAATCCCGAGGATCAGGCCAATGATCGCTGCAGCCAGGGCAACATACGTCCACCAGCAGAACAGGAGCAGCGAAAGGATGCCCAGCACCATCGAGGTAACCGACAGGCCTACCCCTCCCTGCGGAGCCTGGGGCTGCATCGGGGGCATCGGCGCCATGGGGGGCTGCACCGGCGGCTGCATGGGCGGCTGCTGCGGAGGGACAGGATTCCCCTGGTACGGCTGGTTCCCGTTGTTGTCAAATTCACTCATCGTTTCATCCTCCTCATCAAGTCAGTGGAAAGGCGGGGCGGGTGGGAATAGTGCCGCAATCGAACCCGGCCCCGTTTCTTCACTGATATCCTACCATAACCCGAAGGATTTTTCAAGATTTGTGTCGGATTCCCGCGGATTTTGCAGAAATTGGCAGCCCTTCCGCTCGGCCGCGGGAAGATGCGGGCCTTCCTCCCGGATCGGCAGGCCCGCCGCTGCAACCCGGCGCAGGGGCCGGCCACGCTCCATTCTATGAAGCCCCGCGCCGGAATAGACGCGGCCGCGCCCGTTTTGTGCGGCGGGGCGGCTTCTGTGCCGGGGAAGGGCCCGCTGCAGCCGTCGGCTGCGTGATTGACGGCCCGCCGGCTGTGTGGTATAGTGGGGAGGAACGGCGATCCCCATAACCGCAGGAAAGGGATGACCAAAATGAAACTGCAATATCTTGGGACAGCGGCGGCGGAAGCGTTCCCCGCCTTATTCTGCCAGTGCGACGCCTGCCGGCGGGCAAAGGCGGCGGGAGGGAAGGATATCCGCGGCCGGTCCGGGCTGGTGGTGGAGGATACCGCGCTGATCGATTTTCCCCCGGACATTTACATGACCTCCCTGCGCTTTCCGATCGATCTCAGCCGGATCCGGGATATTTTCATCACCCATTCCCACAGCGATCATTTCGACATGGCGGAACTCGAGATGCGCAACCCCGTCGCCTACTGCCATCTGGAGGAACCGGCGGACGCGCCGGGGATCCGCCTGTACGGGAACGACGGCGTGAAGCGGATCGTGGACTGGTACGCACAGCAGGGCGTGGCCGGCTTTTATTCCTTTATGGAAACGCAGTACGGCGGGCGGTACCGGGCAGAAAACGGCGTGGTGTTCACCTTCCTGCCTGCCCGCCACATGGACAGCGAACGCAGCGGCATATATATGCTGGAATCCCCCGCGGAAGGGAAGCGGGCGCTCTATGCCCACGATACCGGGGTGTTCCCGGAAGAAACCTACCGGATGCTGCAGGGCCACCGCTTCGATATGATAAGCCTCGACTGCTGCTTCGGCCGGCTCTCGGCCGGGGTCAGCGGGCATATGGGCCTGCCGGAAAACCGGGAGACCGTCGCCCGGCTGCGGGAGATGGGCTGTGTGGACGAGAAAACCATCGTGGTCGTCCACCATTTTTCCCATAACTGCGGGCAGCTCCATGCCGAGCTGGAGCAGGAAGTAAAGGCGGACGGCTTCCTGGTGGCTTACGACGGCATGACACTCACCTTCTGACCAGGGGCAGGGCGCCGGCGCCAAGGCCTGACGCAGGCCGGGGAAGGAGGAGGTGCGCCTATGTTTCAGGCAATACGGCCCGCGACCGTGCGGGAGGCGGCGGGGGAGGAAGCGGTGCGGCTCCTCGCTTCCTGCGCCCGGGAGGAGGAAACGGCGCGGGGCTTCCTCCTGCGGGACGCGGCAATCCCGCTGGACGCCCTCCCCGCGCTGGACCTGCGGGACTGCCGGCTGGAAAACTGCCGGCTGACCGGCGTTCTCGCCGCCCGGCCGTCGCTGGTGGAAACCGTATTGGAAAACTGCGACCTGGCGGGCGCGGACCTCACCGGCGCCGTCCTGCGGCGGGTGGAATTCCGCCGGTGCCGGGCGACCGGGCTGCTGCTCGCCCGCTCCCTGGCGCAGCAGGTGCGGCTGGAGGAGTGCGTCTGCCGTTACCTCAACCTCTGCGCGTCCGAGTGGAAAAAGGCGGAATTCCGCGGGTGCGACCTCTCGGGCGCGTCCGTCCAGGAAACCCGGCTGGCCGGCGTTTCCTTCACCGGGTGCTCCCTGGCGGGTGCGGAACTGTTCCGCACCCCGCTCGCCGGCATCGACCTGACCACCGACCAGCTGGAGGGGATCTCCCTGAGCGGCGGGGAACTGCGCGGGGCGGTGGTCACCTCCTACCAGGCCAGCGAACTGGCCCGGCTCCTCGGCGTAATCATCCGGGACGACCCGGACGGGGCCGCTCCCTGAAAGGGCGCGGCCGGGCGGCAAGAAGGGCCAACGCCCGGATCCGCGCCAAAGCGGCCAGGGCGGCGGAAGGCCCGGCAGAAAGCCCGAAGAGGCAGAAAACGGAGGGCAAAAAGCGCCCGGATCCCCTCAAATCCCGAAAAAGCCCTTGACGAGGGCGGGCATCCTTGTTATAATAATCGTCGCTACGGTTTTATCCATGAGATAGGCTGGTGTGGCTCAGTCGGTAGAGCAGCTGATTCGTAATCAGCAGGTCAGCGGTTCAAGTCCGCTCACCAGCTCCAAATCAGCGCAAGAAGAGCGAGTTCGCAGGAACTCGCTCTTCTTACGTGCTGCAGTTTTTCTTTTGTTCCAACGGGCATAGGCCGATGCACGGCCCTGCGGGCGGCACACCTGCGGTGAGCACGTCGCGCCTTTGCGTGAGTGCTCTGCCGGCGCCGTTAACCCGCGTGCCACCGTGGGTGGTATAGGGCACGTCCGCCCCTCGATCTCGTTGCGGGAATTTCACCCCGGAATCCCTCCCACGCCAAGGCGCAGCCCGCCCTCTGCAGGAGTGCTCTCCGCTAGGATTGGGCAATTCGCGCAAAAAGTTCGTTCCTTTTTTTACATTTGCACTCTCGCTTTTCCCGTACCGGGCTGCTATAATGGCAACGGGAAGGACGTTCCCGCAGCGGGGGCGTTCGGATTACTTTTCAGGGGAAGGATGAAGGCAATGAAAAAATTCCAGGTAGCGCTTCAGCTCTATTCCATCCGCGACGAGATGGAGAAGGATATGGAAGGGACCCTTCGCGAAGTAAAGGCGATGGGATACGACTTCGTGGAGTTCGCGGGGTATTTCGGCCGCAGCGCCGAGGAAGTCCGCGCCATGCTGGACGCGGCCGGGCTGGCCTGCGTGTCGGTCCACCAGTCGTACGACGTTTTCCTGACCAACGGGGAATACGAGGTCGATTTCCTCAAGACCATCGGCGCGAAGTACTGCGCCGTCCCCTGGATGAAGGACGGGCACAAGGGGAGCGAGTCGTTTGACAAAACCCTGGCCGACTACACCAAAATAAGCGGGATGCTGAAAAAAGCCGGGATCCAGTTTTTGTACCACAACCACGACTTTGAATTTGAGACGGTGGACGGGAAATACAAGCTGGATTGGCTGTTTGAATCCTTCCCGGCCGACGTGCTCCAGACCGAAATCGACACCTGCTGGGTGCGGTACGCGGGGGTGGATCCCTGCGCGTACGTCCGCAAATACGCCGGCCGCGCCCCGATCGTGCATCTCAAGGATTTCCTCTGGTCCAACCCGAACGCCGGCGATGCGGGCGAATCCAAAAAAGACGGCCCCTTCCTGCAGCCGATCGGCATGGGGATTCAGGACATCCCCGCCATCCTCGCGGCGGCGGAAGACGCCGGCACCGACATCGTGGTGGTGGAACAGGATGAATCGCTGGACCGCCCCCCGATGGAAGCGGCCCGCCTCAGCCGGGAATACCTGAAATCCCTGGGGATTTAATCCCGGGGAGGGGTAATTCCCTGCGTCCCCGGCCTGGGAGAGGGGCCGGGCAAATTTCCGACTGCTGTCCTCATAAGAAAAAAGCGCCGCTGGGGATTTTCCCCAGCGGCGCTTTTTTCCCTTTGCGGCGAAGGCACCTCCACCCTGGCCGGCGGCCGTGCCCGGCCCGCGCCCGATGCCGGGGCGGCGGGCGCCGCCTCCTTCCGGGAGGCCGTTTATCCGGCAATCCCTTTCCATATCGTATAAATCCCGAGGAATAGCCCATAAATCACCGGCTGGTGAAGCACATAAATCAGCAGGGTATGCTTCCCGAGCCAGGAGAGGAACGGGACGCGGCGGATGTACATCCACGCAGGGAAACGGCCGGCTTTCGCCCATACCCCTGCAAAGCTGCCCGCCAAGAAGCAGAAAATCCACGGCAGGATAGGGAAGTAATCGGAGGACGAGAAATCACTCAGCCCCAGGGGATACAGCCACCAGCAGTCCTGAAGGGCGGCGGGCACCGGGAAGGAAAACAGGCCGGGGATCCCGAACACGCCCCCCTGGTAGGCAGGGACCCACCGGGTAAGGAGGTACAGCACCGCGCAGGCGAGGATCCCGGCCAGCGGGGGGATCCGGTCAAGCAGCGGGCGGGCGAGGGCGAACAGGAGGATTGCCACCGCCAGGAAATGCAAAATCCCAAACCAGATCATTTCCTCCCGCATAAAAAACCAGAGAAAAACCGAGATCCCCACCGCCACCAGCAGGAGCTGGCCGCCCCGCCGCACGTTGGAGTGGGAAAGCCGGCAGGAAATCCCGCAGATAAAAATGAAAATTCCCGCAAAAAACGGCTCCACAGGGCTGAAAAACAGGAAAAGCTCCTGCCCCAGCGGCCAATCAAACAGCCATCCAGACGTATAAAACGCATGAAAAATTACCATCAGTATTATATCGAGGCCCCTCACCTCGTCCATAAAATGGATCCGCCGCTTTTCGGCAAGCGGGGAAGCCGGTGCCTCCGCCGGCTGCGAGGGGGCCTGCGCTTCGTTTTTCTCGCTCATGGCGTCCGTCCTTTCCGCCCTGCTCCGGGGAGGCGCCGGCCGCTCCTGCAGAACCGGCCGCCCCGCCGCCCATGGGCTCATAACCCGTATTATACCAGCATCCCCGGGATTATTCTACCGTTTTGGCATAAGAAGCGAGGCCGCTGAAGAAGTTTGTCGCGTTTGCCCGGCGGATATGCTATAATGGCGGCAGGGCGCCGCGGCATCACGGCGGCGCGGGAAACACCATCGAAAACAGTAAATAAAAGGAGGCTTCCCCATGGCGGAAGAAGTGATCGGAAAAAAAGGCGTGCAGGAATGGACGGTAACCAAGGAATTGCTGGCCAGTTCCATGAAGAGCGGGACGGTGGACGTCTTCGCCACCCCGTATATGATAGCGCTCATGGAGTACACGGCGATGACCCTGGTACAGCCGCTCCTCCCGGAGGGGATCACCACCGTGGGGACGCTGGTGGACATCCGCCATCTCAGCCCCACGCCGGCCGGGGCGCGGGTCCGGGCCGAAGCGGAGATTATTGAGGCGGACGATCGGCGGTACCGGTTCCGGGTGTCGGCCTGGGACGAAGCGGGGCTGATTGGGGAAGGCTTCCACGAGCGCTGCACGGTAAAAAAAGCGCGGTTTGAGGAAAAGGCCGCGGCAAGGAAAGCGTAAGCCGCCGGGAGACGGCGGCCGGGAGAGGGACGGGCGGACGATGCGGCCCGTCCCCTTCTTTTTTTCGCCGGCCCTTCTGCGGCGCGGGGGCAGGGTGCGGAAAAAGCGGAGCCTTTTGGCAAAGGCAGCGTGCCTGGGCAGGATTTTTCCGGCGCCTGTGCTGGGGCCTCCCGAGGAGGGATACGCCGGCATAGGCGCGGGCGTCGGGGCTTTGCGCCCCCTTCCCCGCCGGCATTCCGCGCGGGGAAGACGGGGCGCGGGATGCCGGGAGGACCTCGCAGTCACGCTCAAAGACAGCGCTTTTTTTGCATTCCGCAAACTTCTGCCTGCACAAGTTTGAAAGAGCTTCCCCCTGCTCTACCGCCGTTACCAGAGCGCCGGTTTCCAAAAAAAAGGTTTTGTTGCATGGCCCGTGCCGATGCCAATTTCAACCAAACGGCTGGCACCGTCAATACGCGCGTACGAAAAGATGTCGTCAAAAAGCTGCCCGACATAGCAAGGCCTGTATTTCTCATATAAGTCTGCGGCTTTATCAAAAGTTTGGCTCAATTCCATAAGCCAAGGCCCCCATTCATAGGTAAACGGAAAGCCGAGCGTCCATACCGGCTTTATAAGCTGTACGAATGCTCGATTTGGCGGAGCGGCTGTCAAAAAAGACGTTTTGGCATGTTCAGCGGGTGGGGCTGAGCCTCCCTGCCGGGGAATGTCGATCCCTCGTTCAGCGTATTCCCATAATTCCAAAAAGCTTTCGCATCGAATTGGCATTGGCTCCTTAAAAAAGAAAAACACCTTTCCCTTTTTATTAATTTTATAAATAAGCGTTCCATAATCACCTGGAGACAAAGCGCTATATGATTCTGCTGATAATGGGAAAGGCCAAATGGCCGGAAAGAACGGCGGGAGCAAAAGTTATTCAAAAAAGATAGAAACAGGGTGCGTGGCATCTGTTGACGGCGGTTGGGAAGATGAGCATGCGGTGGAGCCACACAATAAAAACAGCCGCAGCTTATTATGAATCGCAAGAGCAGGGAGCCCATTTGGGTTCCCTGCTCTCCTGCTGGTGTGGCGGAGCGGGTGGGGTTCGAACCCACGAGACGTTGCCGTCTACCTGATTTCGAGTCAGGCCCGTTATGACCACTTCGATACCGCTCCCTATATGTTCAGCCGCCGTTTTTCCCTACCTTTTTCCGATAGAAAAAGGCTTTGGAAAGAACTGACGGAAAGAACAGCAAATTATTCAGTTTTCGAACCGGGTAAAACCCGCATGGTTACACGGTTTTTGGTGGACGAAACGGACAGCACCCCGCAGGATTTCGAGTGCAGCTCGTTATGACCACTTCGATACGCTTCCGTATAATAAATATTCAGTTTTTGGAGAAAGTAACATGATTTCGAGTTTTATAAAGTGCGTGTCAGGATCAGTCAGTTTCGTGGTAGTTTCTGATAGTTTCGTCCTCGGCGCAAAGCCGCATAAATACTGGGTTTTTCACGCCGAACCCCTGAAAAAGCCAGGTTTTTCGGGCAAGTTCGAATAAACCGAAAAATGCGCCAAAATCCGCATTTTTGGAAAGAACTACGGAAAGAACGGAAAGAACTGAGAACATCGAGGCAATACACGGACAGTCACACCGGCAAATATGATTTTGAAAGGTATATTGCTATGAATGACACAGCCATCAACTGGGATGAGATTCCCGATATCATCACAAAGGATCAACTCTATCGGATTTGCCATATCAGCAAGTCCACCGCCCGGTATCTTCTGCAAAGCGGAAAGATACCCTGCTATTACACAGGCAAGCAGACACGCTGCTATCAAATCAAAAAGGAAGATGTAATTGCCTATTTAGAAGATCGCAAAGTCTTCCCAGAAGCCTATGCCGCACCAAAGGGGTGGTATAAGGGATACTATGAGATCAAACTGGAAATCCATCTCCCGCCGGAAGTCTTGGAGGACATGCACGCGTATTATGCTGAACTATTCTCCCAGTACAAAGATGTTCTGACAGCTATTGAGGTCTGCAAGCTAACCGGCTACAGTAGGTCTTTTTGCCGTCATTGAACCGGATGTCATAGCCGCGGGGAATCTTTTGTTCAGCGGGAACGCCAAACTGCTTCTTTACGGCCCCCTGGACGATTCTTCTTTCAAAGTCCCGTTCCCCACGGAAA
>CAJFGS010000031.1 GCA_904377855.1 Candidatus Avimonas merdigallinarum | reverse complement strand
TCATCTGTCCAAAAAGCGTAAGCGTGAGCTTCTCCTCGTCGCATAGACCTTTTTTGTGCTTTCGGGTTCTACTTTTTCATTTTTACTTTACAGTGCCAAATAATGGCACCATGACATCGAAAACAATTTCCTATTCGGCTCTCGGGCCGTCAGAAGCCGGGATAAAGGCGGGCGGTATAGAACCAATAGCGTACGAACTTGTTCATCATTAATGTCCATTGTTCAGCAATTATCGCATCTAATCTCCTTTCATCCCCTTTTTGCCCTTCCCTTCGAGTTCATTAATGCAAAACCTAGTTCATTAATTTGCAAGAAAAGAAAAAGGGTCGCCGATATCGGATAAAATGCCGCCCTCTTTCCCTTCACTTTTAACCGTGCCTGCTGGCCCCTTTGCTCTGTCAAATCAGCATAGAAGATGCCTTTTTGGCTGCGTCCATTAGCTGGACGCTGTACTCCCGGATCTTTTCCTCCGACATCCGCAGAGAAGGGCCGCTGATACTCAAGCCGGCAATCACTTCCCCCTCGGCGTTCCGGACCGGCACCCCTACGCATTTGATACCGAATTCATGTTCCATGTTGTCTACGGCATACCCCTGGCGGCGGACAGTTTCCATCTCATCTCTCAGACGTTTTTCATCGACAATGGTATTTTCCGTAAAAGGCCGCAGCCCCTCTTCCACAACGCGCTGCAGTTCTTTCTCCCCGAGGAAAGCCAGCATCGCCTTCCCAATACCGGTGCAGTAGGCCGGAGCCCGCACCCCAATGAGATATCGCCCGCTGAACGTAGAGCGCTCTTCATGGACGGCGCCGATATACACCACCTCGCCGGCGTTGTAAGTGGCCAGCAGGACGTTTTCCATGGAAAAGCGGCCCAGCTCCTGCATATACGGCTGGAGGATCCGCCGGACGTCGTTGGTTTGATAGGTATGGTTGCTCAACTCCAACGCTTTAATCCCCAGCTTAAATTTGCCGCTGTGCGCATCCCGCTCCACAAAGCCGCGGCTTTCATACACGGACAGGATATTGGAGACCGTGCTTTTCGGGAGCGCCAGCGATTCTGCGATCTGGTTCACCCCCAAAAAGGTGTCTGTCTTCATAAATTCTTCCAGTATGAGCAGCGCTTTATATAATGATTTTACCTTGATGTGATCGGCGTCAAAATCTTGTCTCATATCGCAAATCTCTTTCATACGCAGATATTGTTTATCAATTATAAACCTCGTTCATAATTTGTTAAAATGAGCATAACACATCTTTAAACTGTTTGCAAGAGATTTTTGATTATTTTTGAAAAAACTTTTTATATGTGCTGTTTTATTTATAAAAAATGTTCAGCACTATAAAACAGAAGGGTGCGGCTTCCAGAAAAGGCCGCGCAGAGAGGAAGCCCGCCTCTTTTTCGCTGTATCCGCGCGCCCTGTGCCTCAATGGATATTCTAACCGCAGAGTTGAAGGAGGAAAAGCAAGGAATACGTGCGCCGGTGAACGTATCCCGGGAGGGGGCGCCGGCCGTTCACGCATGGCCAGCCGGGATCATACCAGCAGATACGCTGCCCCGCCCACTGCCCCGGCCCCCAGCATCACCCAGATGGGGTTCGGCTTTTTCCATCGCAGCAGGAAAAACGCCCCCAAAAACACCGCAACGGCAATCCAGTCCCACCCGAACCAGGAAAGGAGCGCCCCCTCCTGCGCGCGAAGCGCCGTCCGGCCGATGGTGATGCCGGCCGAAGCGATCAGGGCCACCACCGCCGGGCGGAGCCCTGCCAGCCCCGCCTGCATGAGGCGCTGCCCGCGGTACCGGAAATAGAAAAACGCCAGCAGGGATACCACGGCAACCGAGGGCAGGACGCAGCCCAGCGTGGCGACAATCGCCCCGGGAAGGCCGCTTATCCGGATCCCGACAAACGTGGCGGCATTAATCGCGATCGGGCCCGGGGTCATCCCGGAAATGGTCACCAAATCGGCAAATTCTTCCGCCGTCAGCCAGGTGTGCAGCTGGGTTACCTGCTGTTCAATCAACGGCATGGCGGCGTAGCCCCCGCCGAAGCTGAACAGGCCGATTTGAAAGAAGCTCCAGAACAGCTGCCAGTAGATCATTTCCGCCGCCTCTCCTTCCACAAGACAATGCCGCCCTGCAGGGCACCGGCCACCCCGCAGAAAATCAGGATCCAGACGACATTGACGGGCAGCAGGAGGGCGGCGGCGAAGGCGCCCCCCATCAGGAGGATGGACAACACCCGCCGGCTGCGCACCACATCCCCGCCAAGGCTGACCACCACGTCCGCAATCACGGCCGTCACCCCCGCCTGCATCCCCCTGAGCACTGCCGCGACCACGGGATTGGCGCGGAACGCGCTGTAAAACAGGGAGATGACCGACAAAATGAGGAGCGGGGGGAGCACAGTCCCCAAAACCGCGGTCAGCGCGCCGGGAAGCCCGGCAATCCGGTACCCCGCCAGCACCGATGCGTTCACCGCCACCGCGCCCGGCGAGGACTGGGCGATGGCCGCCATGTCCAGCATCTCCGTTTCCTCCAGCCAATGCCGTTCGTCGCAGAACTTCTTTTTCATCAGGGGGACGATGACAAACCCACCCCCAAAGGTGAATGCGCTGATATAAAAGGTGGCCAGGAACAGGCGGATGCACCGCCGTCCCCTTCCCGCTGTCTGCTCCGCCATACAATCGCCTCCGCCGAGTATTGTACCTCTTGCCAACCCATATGTAAAATAGTATAATTTTATTAAAATCATCACTTTTTCTTATGAATCGCCCGCACTGCCGGAAAGAGGGAACGAGGCGGACGGCAGGCCGGAAGAACGCGTTTGCGTTTACCGGCCCGGCCCCGCCTCACTGTTCCGGCGAGGGGGCCGAAGCGGCCCCCCGGCGGGGCCGCGAAAAGAAGGAGGAGACGGCGGCATGACCATCCGGCATCTGCGCGTTTTTGCGGAGGTCTGTTCCTGCGGCAGCGTAACGCAGGCGGCCCAAAACCTGTTTATCTCCCAGCCGGCGGCCAGCGCCGCCATTGCCGAGCTGGAAAGCCACTACGGGATCCGGCTCTTTGACCGGATTGGCCGGCGGCTGTACGTCACCGAGGCGGGGAAGCGTTTCCTGGGGTATGTCGAGCATATCCTCCGCCTGTTTGACGAGATGGAGCACGTCCGGGATTGGGAGGAGGGCGGCGTTGTGCGGGTCGGCACCAGCATCACGGTGGGCAACCGCCTCCTCCCCGGGCTGATCCGCGCTTTTCAGGGCCGCCGCCCGCAGACAGAGGTCGAGGCCGTTGTGGACAATTCCGAGGCGGTGGAGGAGCGGGTGCTCCGCGGCGAAATCGATCTGGGCCTGATTGAAGGGAGCGTCCATTCCCCGCTGCTGGAAAGCATCCCGTTCTTTCACGACCGCATGGTGCTGATCCTGCCGCCGGACGCCCCGTGGGAAAACGGCGCGGCGCTGCCGGTGCGCATCCTCGGCGAATATCCCCTGCTGCTGCGGGAAAAGGGCAGCGCCGGGAGGGAAATCCTGGACGGCATTCTTTCCCTGCACGGGATCACCCCGAAGAGCGCCTGGCAAAGCATCAGCACCCAGGCGATTATTCGGGCGGCGCACAACGGGCTGGGGATCTCCCTCCTTCCCTATCTGCTGGTGCAGGAGGCGTTGGAACGGGGCGAAATCCGGTACGCCACCCTCGAAGGCGTTTCGCTGGAGCGCGGCTATTTCATTATCCGGCACAACGAAAAATTTGTGACGCCGGCCGCGCAGGATTTCATCGCGCTCTGCCTGTCCCTGGAAGCCTGAAGCGCGGGGATCCGCCCCGCGCCCGCCCCATACGGAAAACGAGCGCGCCTTTTTGGGGTGAGTTTCACCGTCCAAAGGCGTGCTCGTTTTGCTTTTCGTCGAATTGCCGCCGGCCTTCCGCCGGTTCAGCCGCAGGAGCTTTCCAGGGGAAACCCGTTGATTTTTTCCTGGAGACGGGCCAGGAAACGCCCCGCGTGAAAGCCGTCGCAGACCGCATGCGTCGCAGACCGCATTATGTACCTGCATCGCCAGGGGCATCCACCGCCGGCCGTCCTGCTCAAACGCCTTCCCCAGCGTAAAAATCGGCAGGAGATGCGTCCCTTCCGTATACAGCTCCAGATGGAAAGAGGTAAACGGCGCCCGGGGGAGCATCGAAACGTCGAAGGTATTGTCCGGCTTTCCCGGCTTGGGCGCAAAGCCGGAGGCGGAAGCATACCGCTGCGTGTCCTCCCGGTATCGCCTCTCGAACACCGCGTAGTCCGGGGAAAATTCGGTCCAGATAACGGAGAAGGTTTCCGCTTCCGGATGGAAAATGGTATAGCTGGGATGCATCGTGTCAAAAATCCCGACCCCGTCCGGGGACAGGGCCGTGCGGAACTCCGGGAACGCATTCACGGTATCGGTCAGCAGATACAGCCAGGCCGGATACAGCTTCACGCCCCGCAGCGCGGTAATGTCCACATTCACCGTCATAGAATAGGCGCAGCGCACCTCGTGCAGATAATGCTGATAATATTCCCAGCGATCCCAATTGTCCCGTGTGCACAGCGTAAACATCTCGCGCCTTCTTTCCGGCAGTTTTTGCCATTATAGCACACCCGCGGGAAAAAGGGAACGCCGCCTCCCCGGCGCCCTCCCCCCTTCCGGCGCCAGGCGATTTCCGCCTTGCAAATTCCCTGGCAGGAGGGTATACTGGGAAGCAGGAGGCCGGGGGTTGTCCTCCGGTTTTCAAAAATCCACATAAGGAGCGGTTGACGATGTTAAGCAAAAAGGTTGCCAAGCTGCTGAATGCCCAGATTACCAAAGAATTCTACTCGGCTTATCTTTACCTGCATTTTGCCAATTTTTATGTTGAACGGGGCCTGAACGGTTTCGCCAACTGGTATCAGGTGCAGGCCCAGGAGGAACGGGATCACGCCATGCTTTTCCTGCAGTACCTGCAGAATAACGACGCCAGCGTAACGCTGGAAGCTGTCGATAAGCCGGCTGCGGAGCTCAAGGACAACAAGGATCCCCTGAAAGCCGCCCTTGCGCACGAACAGTATGTGACCGAATCCATCCACGCCATTTACGAAGCGGCGGCGGTGGCCAAGGACTACCGCACCATGCAGTTCCTGGACTGGTTTGTCAAGGAACAGGGGGAAGAAGAGGCCAACGCCAGCGATTTGATTAAAAAGATGGATCTGTTCGGCACCGACGCCAAGGGGCTGTATATGCTGGATCAGGAACTGGGCGGACGGACCTACGCCGCGCCTTCCCTCACTCTGTAACAATACCGGCCGTACCGTTTTCCTTTTCACTAAAAAGCCCGCCGCGCTTCTTTCGAAAGCGCGGCGGGCTTTTTGCCGCCTGCTGCGCGGCCCGGCGTCCAAATTTTTCTGTCGGGATCTGCAGCGCCCTGCCGTGCCCGGATATGCGTCGGCAGGCTCCGCCCGATTCCCCCGCACGACGGCTTTCCCCGGCTTTTCCGCCCGCGCCCGTTTCCAGGAATAAAAACGGGGAAAACGGCGAAACTGTTTATGAACGGCGGGACACGGCCGGCGCTCCCGAATTTTGCAGCTGCCGCCCGTTTGCGGGAAACCAACGCTCTGCGCAAACGGCTCGTTTTGCGGCGGCCCTGCCGGGGGCTCGGCCGTTTCGTTCCCTCCGGGCAAGAGGGGAGGTCCGGCCCGCCATGGAAAAGCATGTGCTGATTCTGACCACGACCAACGACTTTTTATGCAAATTTGAAGCGGAGAACGTCAAGCTCCTCCAGCAGATGGGGTATACCGTGCACTTTGCATCCAACATGGAGCAGCCGGCGTATGTCCGCGACGAAGAGCGGATCCGGGAAATGGGGGTATTGACGCACCCGATCGTTATCGCCCGTTCGCCCTTTATGCTGCGGGACAACTTCCGGGCGCTCCGGCAGATTGTGCGGCTGGTCCGGCAGTATTCCATCCTGGCAATCCACTGCCACACGCCGGTGGGCGGGCTGCTCGGGCGGCTGGCGGGGATGCTCTGCCGGAAGGAGCGGCCGGTGGTGCTGTACACCGCCCACGGCTTTCATTTTTACCGGGGGGCGCCCCTTTTCAACCGTCTGGTATACTACCCGGTCGAAAAATTTCTGGCGCGGCACACCGACATCCTCATTGTGATTAATGGGGAGGATTTTCGGGCCGCCGGGAAATTCCGGCTGCGGAAAGGCGGGCGGCTGTACCGGATCCCGGGCATCGGCCTGGACCGGGAGGCCTTTCGCCCCCTGCCCGAGGAGACACGGCGGGCCCTGCGCCGGGGGCTTGGCATCCCGCCGGGCTGCTTTTTCCTCGTTTCCGTCGGCGAACTCAACGAAAACAAAAACCATCGGATCCTTCTGGAAGCCCTGTCCAAGATGAAGCGGGAATGCGCGGGCTCCCTCCCTGTCCGGTACGGCATCTGCGGGGACGGGTTTTTCCGGGACAGGCTGGAACAATGGATCCGGGAAAAGGGCCTGGAAGAGCAGGTGACGCTGTACGGCTACCGGCGGGACGTGCGCGAAATCCTGGGCTGCGCGGACGCGTCGGCCCTCCCCTCCCGGCGGGAGGGGCTGGGGATGGCGGGACTGGAATCCCTCGCCATGGGGGTCCCGGTCCTCGCCGCAGACAACCGCGGGACGCGGGAATATATGCGGCACGGCAAAAACGGCTTCGTCTGCCGGTACGACGATGCGGACGGCTTTGCCCGGGGGATCGAAGCGCTGCGGGACCAGACGGGCGAACAGGAAAAACAAATGCGCATTCGCTGCCGGGCTTCCACCGAGCCGTTCGGCAAACTGCGCGCGAAGGAAGCGATGGAGCGAGTCTATGGAGACATGGAGCAGAGGATCCGGCAAAAGCTCGGGAAAAAGCCGGGTGGAAATCAGCGTCATCATGGGGGTGTATAACCCGGAAAGCATCCCCCGCTTCCTGGAGGCTGTCCGTTCCGTCGCCCGGCAGAGTTTTCGGGATTGGGAACTCCTCCTTTACGACGACGGCTCGGCGGCCGGATATGCCGCGGATATCGAGCGGGCGGCGGGGCTGGACGAACGGATCACCCTCCTCCGGGGCGGACGGAACCGGGGCCTCGCCCATGCCCTGAACGCCTGCATCCAGAGGGCAGGCGGGCGTTATATCGCCCGCATGGACGACGACGATTTTTCCAAGCCGGAACGGCTGGAAAAGCAGTACCGGTTTCTGGAAACCCACCCCCAATACCAATGGGTCGGCTCCACCGCCGAGCTGAAGGACGCCGGGGGGATCTGGGGGCTGCTGGCCGTCCCGGAAATCCCGCAGGCAAAGGATTTCCTGTGGAACTCGCCCTATATCCATCCCTCGGTCCTGTTCCGCAAGGAGGCGCTCGTGCACAGCGGCGGGTACAACGCCTCCCCCGCCTTTTTACAGTGTGAGGATTATGAGCTGTTTATGCGGCTGCACAGCGCCGGGGGCCGGGGCTATAATTTTCAGCAGCCCCTGCTGCAGTATTGGGAGGACGGCCAATCCTACAAAAAACGGACCTACCGGCGGCGGATACGGGAAATGCGGACGCGGTACCGGGGATTCCGGCAGCTGGGGCTTCTGAACGCGGGCAGCTTTCCCTACGTGCTCAAGCCGCTGCTCGCCGGCGCCGTCCCGCCCGCCGTCCGGCGGCGGGTACGCCGGCGGCTCAAATACCGGGGAAAAGGGAACGAAGCATGATGGAACAAACGCGGGAAACGGAAAATGTTCGGCGGGCGCAGTATGAAAAGCTTCTCCAGGAAAGCCCCCTGCTGTACCGCGCGGCGCAGCAGATGCCGCTCCCCGGCGGAGACGCCGCGGCCCTGGCCGGCTGCCGCGTGCTGGCCCCCGCCCTCGCGGGATTTACCGGCTGGCTGGTAAATCAGGCGACCGGCAGCGGGAAAAAGCGGCTCTATTTCCTGGCGCGGGACGGTTATCTGATGTACCGCGCCGCGCGCATTCTCTGCGAACGGCTTTCCCTGCCCATCGACTGCCGCTATCTAAGCTGCTCCCGCTACTCGCTCCGGCTTCCCTTCTTCCACCGGGACCGGGAGGCGGCGCTGGACTACATCTGCCGGGGCGGGATGGAGGTGACGCTGCCGAAAATCCTCGGGCGGGCGGGCCTGACCACGCAGGAGGCGAGGCAGGCGGCCGCCGCGCTGTCCCTCCCTTTTTCGGCGCAGGAGAAGATCCCCTACCGCCGGCTGCCCGAGGTGCGCAGACAGCTGGCCGGGTGCCCCTGGTTTTTGGAGCGCATGGACGAGCACTCCCGCCGCGCCATGCCGGGGCTGACGGGCTATCTGAAGCAGGAAGGGCTGCTGGAAGAGCTTCCGTACGCCATTGTGGACAGCGGCTGGGTCGGCTCGATGCAGAAAGCGCTGGGGGATATCCTCCGCTCCCTGGGGCGGAAGCAGCGGCTGGAGGGCTATTACTGGGGGCTGTACGATCTTCCGGCCGGAGCCAGGCGGGAGGATTACCACGTTTATTCTTTCGGGCCGGAGGGGGCTATCCGGGAAAAGGCGTATTTCAACAACTGCCTGTTTGAAGCCGTTTATTCCGCCCCGCACGGGATGACGCTGGGCTATCGGGAGCAGGAGGGGCGGTATTTCCCTCTCTATGGAAAAACGGCGCCGGAAAATGTGGAATGGTCCCAAAGGCTGGAAGCCTGGCTGAGCCGGTACGTGGCGCTCCTTTCGGAGGAAATCGCCCGCAGCCCGTCCGTCTTCGTCCCTTCCGCCGGCGCCGTCCTGCCGGACGTCCGCCGGACAACCCGGCGGCTGCTGCGCCTGTTCATGGCGGCGCCGTCCAGGGCCGAGGCGGAAGCCTTCGGGAGCCTACCCTTTTCGGACGACGTGCTGGACGGGCAGGAAAAGCCGCTGGCGGAAAGGCTGAGCGGGAAAGAGCTGGCGGAAGGCCATTTCCTCCAAAAGCTGCTGGCGGCGGCCGGGCTCCGGAATCCCCCGGCCCGGGAAAGCGCCTGGTACGAAGGCAGCGCGGCCCTGTACGGGCGGCATGTCCGGTACCATCTTTTCCAGTACCGGCTGTACCAATGCCTGCGGTATCTTCAAAAATCGGCGCGGTTCCGGGCGGAAAGGCGGGAAAAGACGCATGAATGAATCCAGCCGGCGGCAGCACCTGTTTGTCATCCAGCAGCTGACCGCGCGGGAAATCAAGCGGAAATACGCCCGCTCCTCCCTGGGGATTGTCTGGAGCCTGCTGAACCCCCTGCTTTCCATGGTGGTCCTCTCGCTGATTTTTTCCCAGCTTTTCCGGCGTTCCATTGAAAATTACCCCATTTATTACCTGAGCGGATACATCCTCTGGCAGGCCTTTACCGAGTCCACCAACGCGGCGATGACCACCCTTTCGGACAACAAGGCGCTTTTGCTCAAGGTGAAATTCCCCATGGAGCTGTTTATTCTCACCCGGGTGTATACCGCGGTTATCAACCTCGGCTACTCCCTGGCGGCGTATGCGGTCATGCTGTTCGTGTTCCGGATAACCCCGAAATGGACCATGCTCCTTTCGCCGGCCATTTTCCTGTGCCTTACCCTGTTTTCGCTGGGCCTTTCGTATCTTCTGGCGACGGCCTATGTATTTTTCGGGGACGTCAAGCACCTGTATTCGGTGGCGCTGACGCTGTGGATGTACTGCTCCGCCATCTTCTACCCGGTGGAGCAGCTTCAGGGCGCAATCCGCACGGTCATCCAGCTCAACCCGCTATACCGGTATATCTATTGCCTGCGCAAAGCCGTGATGTACGGGACGCTGCCGACAGGGATGGAGTGGCTGCATATGCTGCTTTCCTCCATCGGGGCTTTGGCGCTGGGGTATTGGGTTTTCAAGAAAAGCCGGAACGCCATTATGCAGAAAATCTGACGGGGATGGGATCTATGCAAACCGAACCGAACCTCCCGGCCGGCCGGGAACAGGGGCCGCTGGAAGCGGGGGCCGCTATCGCCGTTTCCCACGTGACCATGCAGTTCCGGCGCGCCAGGGACGAAGCGACGAGCATCAAGGAGCTCCTGGTCCGCGCCATAAGCGGGAAGCAGAAATACGAAACCTTCCGGGCGCTGGACGACGTCAGCTTTACCGTGAAAAGCGGCGAGGTGGTCGGGATCGTCGGCACCAACGGCTCGGGAAAAAGCACCCTGCTGAAAATCATCGCCGGGGCGTTAATCCCCACTGCCGGGCAGGTGCGGGTGGACCGCAGCAAGGTCCAGCTGCTCACCCTGGGGACCGGCTTCGACTTGGAACTGACCGGGAAGGAAAACGTCTACCTCAACGGGGCGCTCATCGGGTATACCCGGAAATTCATCGACCAGCATTACCGGCAGATCGTGGAATTCGCCGAGCTGGACGGGTTTATGGAAGAAAAGGTGCGCAACTATTCCTCCGGCATGGTCTCCCGGCTGGGATTCGCCATCGCCACGGTCCGGGATACGCCGGAAATCCTGATACTGGACGAGGTTTTGAGCGTGGGCGATATGTTTTTCCGGCAAAAAAGCGAGGCCCGGATCCGGGAGATGATCCACGGCGGCTCCACCGTGCTGATCGTCTCCCACTCCCCGTCGGTCATCCGCCAGAACTGCACCCGGGCCGTCTGGATCGAAAAGGGGCGGCTGCGCGCGCAGGGAAGCCCGGAGGAAGTCTGCGGCGCTTACGAGAGGATGGCCCGCCCGGCGGGAAAATAAGGGGGCGGGCCGCCGCAGGATCGGCCCGCGCGGCAATGGGGCGTCCCCCGCTGCCAGCATCCAGCGGGCACGGAAAATGCTCCGGCGGGACCCGTTTACCCCTGGAGCTTTCTCCCGGGACGGCGCGGGAGGGCGGGGATTTTTGCGAAGGGAGGGCGGAGAGAATGAAGGAACGGATACGGCGGCTGCTGGTCTGCCGCGTCCCCGGAATCCGGGACCGGTACGAAGCCTTCCGGCTGGGCCGCGGCCGGAAGCGCTGGCAGGCGCTGGGTTACCTACTGTGGCTGAACATCCAGTATTACCTGCTGTTCCGCCGGAGCCTGGGCCGGCCGCTCCGCTTCCCGGCTTACGAGGAAAAGCGCCTTTACGCGAAAGCCGCCGAATCCTCCCTGGCCTTTGCAAAAAGCCCGGAGGAACTGGCGGACGAGCTGGCGGCGTATGACGTGGTCTGCTTCGACGTGTTCGACACCCTGCTGTTCCGTCCTTTTTCCGAACCGGCGGATCTGTTCCATCTGGTGGGCGCGCAGCTGAACTATCCCGATTTCCGCCGGCTGCGCACGCAAGCGGAGGAAACCGCCCGGCAGGAAAAACAGGCGGCGCAGGGGACGCGGGAGGTGACGCTGGAGGAAATCTGGGCGGTCATGGAGCGGGAGGCCGGCATTCCGCGGCAAACCGGGCTGGAGGCCGAATGGCGGTGCGAGCAGCGGTGCTGCCGCGCCAACCCCTATATGCGGCGGGTGGTGGAACTGCTGCGCGGGCGGGGAAAGCCGCTCGCGGCGGTGTCGGACATGTATCTCGGCAGGGCGCGCGTCCGGGCGCTTCTCGAGCAGAACGGGTTCGGAATTTTTGACAGGTACTTCCTCTCCTGCGACCATCAAAAATCCAAATACGACGGCAGCCTTTACCCCGTCGTCCGGGGAAGCATGGGGCGGGGCCTCTGCTATGCCCACGTCGGCGATCACCCCCTTTCTGACGGGACGCAGGCGGAGCGGCACGGGTTCCACGCCTGCTTGTATCCCAACGTCAACCGCCTGGGCGGGCGGTACCGTCCGGAGGACATGTCGGCGATTACCGGGAGCATATACCGCGGGATTGTGAACGCGCACCTTTACAACGGGCTGCGCCGCTATTCCCGGGAATACGAATACGGCTATGTCTACGGCGGGCTTTTCGCCGCGGGCTACTGCCGGTTCATCCACGATTACGCCGGGCGGCACGGGATGGACAAAATCCTCTTCCTGTCGCGGGACGGCGCCGTGCTGCTGGAGGCCTACCGGCGCATGTACCCGGAGGAAGCCGGGAAAACCGCCTACGCCTACTGGTCCCGGCTGGCGGCGGCCAAGCTCACCGCCTCCTACTTTAAGGCGGATTATTTCCGCCGGTTCCTGTTTCACAAGGCGGGCCAGGGATTTACCCTCCGCCAGGCGGTGGAATCCATGGAACTCGACGGCATGCTGCCGCCGTTATGCCGCTCCCTGAGCGTGGAGCCGGAAGAAAAGCTGACGTATAATCTCGCGGGGGAGGTTAAAGAATACCTAACGGCGCACTGGGCGGAAGTCCTCCGGCAGTACCAGCCGCAGGTCGAGGCCGGGCGGGTATATTACCGGGACCTGCTGCGCGGGTGCCGGAAAGCCGCGGCCGTCGACATCGGCTGGGCGGGAAGCGGCGCAGTCACGCTGGATTATGCGGTCAACCGGCTGTGGGGGCTGGACTGTCCGATAACCGGCCTCCTGGCCGGGACCAACGCTGCCGGAAGCCCCGAGCCGGACGCCGGGGAGCCGCTTCTGTTCAGCGGGAAGCTGGCGAGCTATCTGTATTCGCAGCAGTTCAACCGGGATCTCTGGAAATTCCACGATCCCGGGCGGGGCCACAACCTGTACTGGGAGCTCCTGCTCTCCGCGCCGGAGCCGGGCCTGAAGGGGTTTTATCCGGACGGGGCGGGGAAGGCCGTCTGCCGGCCGAAGGACAAGGCCCCCGACGGCGGGCGCATCCGGGAAATCCACGCCGGCATCCTGGACTTCGTCCAGGCGTTTCTCGAAACCGAGCGGCGGCTCGGCCTCTCCATCCCCGTCAGCGGGAGGGACGCCTACGCGCCGATGATAAGCGCCTGCGGGGATAAAAACAAACGGTTTTGGAAGGAGCAGGAGGCGCTCATGGATGACATGCACATCGGATAAACCCGGCGGCGGGCTGGTCCTGTACCATGCGGTCAGCTCCTACCAGCTGCTGGAGGTCATGCTCCACCGGGCGATTTTTCACCCGGCGGATCGGGCCGTCCTGCTGCTGCCGGATTTCTTCACGCAAAAATACCCGCAGACGGCCAAGCTGACGCGCCGGCGTTTTTTTGACGAGGCGTACCTGTTCCCGTATCTGCAAATCCCCCACCGTTCGGAGGCCGAAATCCTTGAAGATGTCCAGCGGTTTTATCGGCGGCTGGTCCCCTACGATCTAAAAGAATTTTCCAAAATCTATATCGCGGGCGCCCATTTCTATTTCTCCCTCTGCCCGATTTCCCAGGGAATCCCCTTCTCCTTTTTCGAGGATGCGGCGGGGATGCTGAGCCGGGCCGGGGAATTGGCCCGGGCGCTCCGCGTCCGGTATCCCGTCCACGCCGAAATCGCACAGAAATACGGCCTGTTTGACGGAAGCCACCCGCTGATAAACCAAATCCTCTGCCTGAAGCGGGCGCAGACCATCGACGTTTCCGGCGCCGGCTATACGGATTTTTCCGTGGAACAGGCGCTGCAGGGGTTGCCGGGCCGCCAGAGGAAACGGTTCGTGCGTTTTTTCCTCCGGCGGCGCCTGACCGTGCGGGCCGACGCTATCCTGCTGACCCAGCAGCTGGCGAACCTGGGAGTCATGAGCGAAGCGGAGCAGGCGGGGCTGTACCGCCGTTTCCGCCGGGAAATCCCGCCGGAGCTCCGGCTCGCCATCAAAAAGCATCCGGACGATACCGTGGATTACCGGGAGATATTCCCCGGCGTGCCGATCCTCAAGCCGGTATTCCCGTCGGAGCTGCTCCCCTATGCGTTCCGGCTCAAGCCGGAAATCCTCTATACGGTTTCTTCCACCGGCTGCGAAAACCTGAAAGATCATTTCATCATTATCAAGATGGGAGAGGAAGGGCATGCGGGAAAAGAAAGCGCTTTTCCTTGCTAATTCCGTTTATCAGCTGTTTACGGCCATCCATATGGCGAGAAACCTCCTGGACGGCGGGCGGGCCGACCTGATGGTGACCGACGTTACGCCGGGGCTGCCGGATTACGCGCCCCGCCTGCGCGGAACCGGGCTGTTTGACCGGGTGATCGTCGGGCGGACCGGGGAGCTCAACCGCAAATACGCCGCCGGGAAGGACGAGGAACTGACCCGGGGATACGCCCAGTTCGGCAGCGCGCTCCGCTGGATGCTGAACGAACCGCTGGACAGCTATACGCAGGTATATTTTTCCAACTTCGACCCCTTCACCCGGATGCTGGCCTGCTATTTCTATGAAGCGCCCTGCGAATTCCTCTGGTACGAGGACGGGTTCTCCTCCTACGTTATCGACTACCTGAGGGAAGACCGGGCGCCTGTCAACCGGCATCCCGACGGGCGGAAGATCGGGGATAAGGTAAAATGCGTCCTGCTGTATGAGCCGCGTCTCGCCATGCGGGGGGACCGCCTGGTCAACCGTCCGCTGCCGAAGGTCAGCCGGGAGGACGGGCCGCTGCGGGCGATTCTCAACTTCGTGTTCGATTACCGGCGGCCGGAGCGGAACCCCCGCTTTATTTTCCTGGAGCAGTCCTTCCGCGCCGAGGGGCTGAAAAATAACGATTTGGCTCTCATGAACGAATGCCAGCAGGCGGCCGGGGCCGGCCGGTTTGTCGTCAAGCCCCACCCGCGGAATCCGGAAAACGTCCCCTTTCAGCTGGGGCTGACCCGGAAATACGCCGGCAATGCGCCGTGGGAGCTGCTACTGCTCAACGAGCCGGCGGAGGACAAGGTCCTCCTTACCGTCTGCTCCAACGCCGCGCTGACCGGCCGGCTGGTTTTCGGGGCGGACATCCCCACCGTCATGCTCTACCGGCTTTTTGACGGCAGGGTGCTCTGGAAGGAGGACGCGGTGCTTCAAAAATATCTGGAAACATTCCGCCGGGAATTTGCCGGGAAGAACTATTACGTGCCAAAGACGATTTACGAACTGCGGAATATCCTGCACTATCTGGGAGGGCGCTGTGAATGATGAACAGGGAGATAAAGGTATCGGTGATTATCCCGGTGTACCAGGTGGAAAATTACCTGGAGCGCGCCGTCGACTCCGTCCTCGCCCAAACCCTGCTGGAAAAGGAGATTATCCTGGTGGACGACGGGAGCACCGACTCCTCGCCCGAAATCTGCGATTCCTATGCGCAGAGGTACCCGGAGCGCATCCGGGTCCTCCACCAGGAAAACCAGGGGCTGGGGATGGCGCGCAACGCGGGGGCGCGGGCGGCGGTGGGCGAATACATCGCTTTTGTGGATTCCGACGATACGGTGGCGCCTCAAATGTACGAGCGCCTTTATGAAAAGGCGGTGGAAGGGGATTTCGACATCGTGATGTGCGACGTCCAGATTTTCTATGTCGAGACGGGCCGCACCTCCACCGTCGCCACCTACCCAAAGGAGGAAATCGACCTGCCGGATTACATCGCCAACGGGAACAACATCACGTTCAGCGTCAACAAGCTGTTCCGGCGGCGGATCTGGCAGGAAAACCAATACGAAAAGATGCTGTTTGAGGACATCTCGCTGATCCCGGCCCTGCTCACCCACTATCCGCACATCGGCTATGTGCCGGAGCCGTTTTATCATTATTACCGCCGGCCGAACACCATCTCCACCACCTTTACCGGCGGCATGACGGACATCATCCAGGCTTACCGGAATTTCCTCGATACCAGCGCCCCCGCCTACCGGGAAGAAGCGGTCTACTGCGCGGCCAAGCAGCTTTACTGGAACATGACCGAGTCCCGGGTGCTGTTCCAGGCCGATTTTATCAGCCTGCTTCAGGAGTATAAAAAGGACTTCCTGCTCAATCCTTACATCGCCAAGGACGGGAAAGTGCGCCGGATCCTGGATTACCTGTCCAAGGAGGTCATCCCGGACAACATCATCTGCGTTCGGTTCGACGGGGAAATCCCCGCCGCCTACCGGGAATCCATCCAAACCGACTTCCCGCGGGCCAACCTGATTGCCGCCGGCCGGGACTATTACCCGCCGCAGCAGCTTCCGGAGCCGATCCGGCGGGCGATGGAGGAAGGGCAGACCGCCTACGCGGAGGAATATTACTCGCTGCGGATCCTGTACGAGCAGGGCGGGATTGTGGTGAATCCGGACCGGAGGGCCTGCCTGAATCTGAAAAGGCTGCGGCTCAACCGCCTCTTTTTCGGGTTTGAGGACGAGCAGGAGCTGACCACCGGGTGCTACGGCGCGGTAAGGCAGCACTATGTCGTCCAGGCGCTGCTGGAAAGCTATGAAGCGGACAACATCTTCAACACGGCGTTCCTCCCGCTGAAGGAGCGCCTGCGGGATTTCCTGATCCTCTACTTTGATCTGAAGGTCAACGGCAGGAATCAGACGCTGAAAAACGAGATTTCGGTCTATCTCCCCAGCATCCTCGCCTACGACATGAAGGACGGGGACAACTGCTGCAAAAGGGCCGATGTCGCTCTTCCCGACGGCTATGAGATGGTGAGCGGGAAGGTGCTCAAGATGTGGTCCGACCGCCTGCTGGAAAACTGGAACCTGTATAAGCAGGAGCGCGCCCGCAAGCAGCCGGCCGCGGCAAAAGCGGCCCCTGCCCCCAGAGCGGAGCCGGCGGGGCCAGCCAGCCTGGAGATGGAGCGGCGCATCCAGGAGGTGGTGGACACGTACGAAAATTCCACCTGCTGGCGGCTCACCCGGCCGCTGCGGGCGCTCGGGCGGCTATTCGGGCGATAGGCGGGCGTTCGCCGGCCGGATACGGGCTGGATACGAACCGGATGCGAACCGAATACGGGAAGGAGAAGGAGCATGCGCACAGTTGCGGTGATTCCGGCTCGATACGCTTCGAGCCGGTTTGCAGGGAAACCGCTGGCCGACATCTGCGGCCGGCCGATGATCTGGTGGGTCTACCGGCAGGTGAAGCGGGCAAAAAAGATTGACGAGGTATACGTGGCGACCGACGACGAGCGGATAAAGCAGGTATGCGATGCGCACGGCATCGCCTGCGTCCCGACCTCCCCGCGGCACCCGACCAGCACCGAGCGGCTTTATGAAGTGGCGCAGTCCGTGCCGGCCGACGTCTACCTGTGCATCAACGGGGATGAGCCGCTGATCGAGCCGGGGATTATCGAACAGGTGATCCCCGCTCCCGGGCAGCCGTTTTTTGCCGCCAACCTGATGGCGAAAATCCATTCCCCGGTGGAGGCGGTGGACGAAACCAACATCAAGGTGGTGACGGACGGGCAGGGAAACGCGCTTTTCTTTTCCCGCAGCCCCATTCCCCACCCGAAAGCCAGCATTGATTTTGATTATTACAAGCACCTCGGCGTGCTGGCCTATTCGTTCGAGGCGCTGCGCTTTTTCGCCCAGACGCCAAAAGGGAAAATCGAGCAGATCGAGGACATTAACGAGCTTCGTTTTATCGAGCACGGGAAGCCGCTGCGGATGATCCCCGTGGAAGCGCACACCCTGTCGGTGGACACCCCCAAGGACCTGGAGCATGTCCGGGCGGTCATACGCGAGAAACTGGAAAAAGGAGAATGCACGCTGTGAGTATTCAGCTGTTGGACTGCACCCTGCGGGACGGCGGGTACGTCAACGATTGGAGGTTCGGGAAAAAGGTGATCCCGTCGATACTGGAAAAGCTGGAGAAGGCCCATATCGACATCATCGAATGCGGATTTCTGACCTCCCAGGCCAGGGACGACGACCAGTCCCTGTTCAACCGCCTCTCCGAAATCGAAAACATCCTGCCACCCCGCCGGGAATCCCTGTATGTCGCGATGATCGCCATCGGGGAAAAGGAAATGCCCCCCGCCGAACTGCCGCCGTATGACGGGAAAAGCATCGGGGGGATCCGGCTGACCTTCCACAAAGGGGAGGTGGAGCAGGCGATCCGGTGGGCCGGCCTTCTCATGGAAAAGGGGTACCGGGTATTCATGCAGCCGGTGGGGACGGTGTTCTACACCGACATCGAGCTGCTCCGGCTGGTGGAAAAGATGAACGCGCTCAAGCCGTACGCCTTTTATATTGTGGACACCCTGGGGAGCATGTACCGCAACGAGGTGTCCCATCGGTTTTACCTGATTGACGAAAACATGGCGCCGGATATCCATCTGGGCTTCCACGGGCACAACAACCTCCAGCTGGCCTTTTCCAACGCGCAGGTGCTGGGGAAAATCCAGACCAAACGGACGCTGATCCTGGATTCCTCGGTTTACGGCATGGGGCGGGGGGCGGGGAACCTCCCCACCGAGCTCATCACCCAGTATATCAACAAAAACATCGACTCCCGCTACGATGTCACCATGGTTATGGACATCTACGACGAATATATCGCGCCAATCCGCAGGGAGGCGGAATGGGGGTATACCATCCCCTACCATATCGCGGCCAGCCATGTCTGCCACCCGAATTACGCGGCCTATCTCCTCAACAAGCGGACGCTGACCATGCGGGACATCGAGACGATCATCCAGTCCATCCCTCCGGAAAGCAAGGTATTGTTCGATAAAAAGCGGATCGAGCGGCTGTACACGCAGTTCCAGAGCAGAAAAATCGACGACAGCCGGGCGGTCGCCGACATCACGCAGACCGTGCGCGACCGGAAAATCCTGTTGCTTGCGCCCGGGAAAAGCCTTCTGTCCAAGTACGACGCCATCATGGATTTCGTCGGCAGGGAAAGTCCCTACGTCATCTCCATCAACTTTGTGGATCCGGCCTATCGCATGCAGGCCTGCTTTGTCAGCAACCATAAGCGCATGGACAGCATCGAACGGGAAATCCCCTCGCTGCGCGGGATAAAGGTCATCCTGACCTCCAACCTGCCGGAGGGCGGCAGGGACTGGCTGTATGTGGATTACGCCCGCTGCACCAATGACGACGAGCTGGTATCCGACAACGCCGGGCTGATGCTTTTAAAGCTTTTGGAGCGGTGCGGCGTGCGGCAGGTGTTCCTGGCCGGGTTCGACGGCTTCCACCACCGGCATAACGGGAATTATTACAGCCGGGAGCTGAATTTCAAGGGCAGCCAGGAAGACGTTTACGAAAAGCAGGCCCACATCCGCCGCCAGCTGCAAAAGCAGTCGGAAACCATGCAGCTGACCTTTTTGACCCCGTCGGTCTATGAAAGGGACGACACGCCGGAGAAGCCCGGCCTTCCGGCGGCTGAGGAGAAAGGGGGCGAGGAGCCTGTACCGCTGTATCCTGTTTGACATGGACGGGACCCTCGTGGATTCGTATACGGGGATTTTCAACGCCTATCAACGGGCGTTTGAGGAAACCGGCGTGAAATTTCCGGGGACGGGATTTGTGAAAAGCGTCATCGGGGCCCCGCTCACCGCGGCGTTCGAGGGGGCGCCAGGAATGGACGCGTCCGTAATCCCCCGGGCCGTCGGGTTTTACCGGGCTTACTACCAGCAAAGGGGGATGCACGAGGTCTCTGTTTATGAAGGCATGGAAGACACCCTGCGGGCCCTCCGGGAGGCGGGCTGTTTCCTCGGGGTGGCGACGCTGAAAAGGGAAAGCTTTGCGCGCCGGATGCTGGAAGAGCAGGGGCTGCTCCCCTATTTTCACGCCGTGTGCGGCATGGATCCGGGCGACCGCCTGACCAAGGCGGATTTAATCCGGCGGTGCGTCCGGCAGGCCGGATTTGACCGGCGGGAAACCATCCTGGTAGGGGACAGCGCCTTTGACGCCGAGGGCGCCAGGCAGGCCGGCGTCGCGTTCCTGGCGGTTACGTACGGATACGGGTTTTCCGCCCGGCGGCTTCCCTCCCCGGACGAGGCGGCGATGACGGCGGACAGCCCCCGGGAAATCCTTACCCGGCTGCGCCCCGCCGAACCCTCTCCCGCCCCCGGATAAAAGGGGGAGGGCCGGCGGAGGCATATGGAGGGCATCCGGAAGGCATCCGAAAAAGCGATGGACTCCTCCCTTCCGGGGAGGGTATCCGACGGCTGCGCCGGGGACAGCGGAGCCTTTCCCGTGCGCCGGAAAGCAATGCGCGCAGGCGGAAGGAAGCCCTGCCTTTTGTCGAAAGGCCGCGGATTCCAAATCTATTTGAAAGGCATCGTAAAATGTGGTGGAATAAACGGGAATCGCTGCCGGAACATTCCGCTGTTTTTTCTCTTTTTTCAGGCGGCCTAGAGCAACGGATTCCCTTCCGCTTCCCGCAGCGCCCTTTTGCACACCGCCCCGAAGGGGGATGCCGCCGCGGTGGCATGAAGAAAGCGTACCGCCTGCGGAAAAGCGCTTTTGCGCGGCATGCGGCTGCATTTCGGTTGCCCGGTCGAAAATTAGAAAATTCTTGGTGATTTTGTCACCATATGCTGGTATAATAAACGAATGAATCCGTGGTTCGGCGGGGGTGGCCGGCAAAGCGGGTGGTTTCCGGAGGGAGCGCCAAACGTCAGGGGAAAGCGGTGGCCTTTGCCGGACACAGACTGCAAATTCCCGCCAGGGATGGCCTCACAAGCAGGGCCGCCGCCATGCGGCATTGGATTTTGCCAAGGAGGGGATATCATGAGCGCTGCGGCCGAACGGCCCTCCCGGATCATGGAGATACTGGAACGGGAAACGGGTGGGCACAGCTACAAATCCCACAAATATAGCCTAGACGAATCGGAACGCACCCCCTTGGAATACGGGGAGGCCGGCAGTTCCATCCAATGGCAGCGGCGGGGGGAAACCAAGGAGATCAAAACCTATGTCCCGCTGGAGGAATTGAGCCGGGAAATCGCAGGGGACTCGCTTTTTACTTATTTTCTTGACGGCTCGCGGCATGTCTATAAGGTGGACGATATGGGGTTTGGGAAATCCGGCAGCCGCACGGCGATATATCCCATTGTCGCCGGACAGATCGGCGTCGGCTGCTGCCGGCGGGAAGGCCGGCGGATGTTCTGCGAAAAGTTCGAGCGGGAAATCGTGATTTCCATGCCGGATATCGCGCAGTCCAGCGGGAAAAAGGAAGGGTTCCTTATCGCCACGGCGCAGAAGCTGAACGACGGCACCGAACTCCGGCGGATCCGTGAAAGCGGGTGGCGGTTCTCCACCATCCTGCCGTATAAGTCGGCGAAAGAGGAAAAGGATTACGACGACAAGGGCACAGCACAGATCCAGACCAGGATGATGGAAAACGAGCAGAAGATGGTCGCCCAGCTGGTCAAAGAAAAGAAGCTGGACGACGGCCACTACCTGATAAAGGACGGCTCGCTGGAATACCGGCCGAGCAAGGACATCCGCTCCAACCCGCGGGAATGCCAGAAATTCAAAAACAATTACGATTATGTCATCGGCGTATCCAAACGGTTTAATCCGGAAGTGTGCCTGGTACTGGGCAATAAGCCAAATCCCGGCTTTATCGCCGATCTTCCCCTGTATCACCGGACGCCCGTCGCCTATTTCACCGACCGGAGACTGGGCGATATCGGGTTCGCGGTCTGGTATCTGCGCCTGCGGGATACGAAGCGGACCCGCACGCCCTTCGACGGGATCGTCAAGGTGGAAAAAATCCTGGTCTCCAGCGACGAAATTGCCAACGGCATCAACAGCGACCTGGCGGATCTGCTTTCCGCGCATCTTATCAACGAGCGCAATCCCGTGTGCTACGGCGCTGATCTGCGGTGGCCTAACCATATTTACCCCATCTATCTGACCGAGCGGTATATCAAATCGCATTATCTGAGCACCGAAAGCTTTCTGCATCTTTTTTAAAGGAGGGAACCCTATGGGCCGGTTAATCGGGCGCGTCCTCGCCACAGAGAAAACGCCTACCACCATGGATCGATTCCAGTTTTGGACGGAGCCGCAGGAAAAACTCAACGCGTTCGATATCGTCAAGGTGAAGCATCTGGACGGTTCGTTTACGTTCGGCACCATTGAAAACATCTCGCATATCACCGACGCGGCCAGCTTTTTGACCAATTTCATATCCAGCGATTTTGGGGATGTGTCGGTGGAGGAGCCGACCTTCCGGGTAAGTATGAACTGCGCGGAGGTAAAGGTATCCTTCAACAACCGCGGCCTTTACACCCCGGTACATAACAATGCGGAGGTCTTCCTGTCAGACCGCGAGGAAGCGGTGTTCGCCCTGGGCCTCTCCGACGTGGAATACCCCCTGGTCTGCGGCTCCCTGAAAATGTACGAGGGGACGCCGGACGAAATCTCCATTACCGTCCATCTCAACGCCAAATTCCTGCTCGGCCCGGAGGGGGCGCATCTGAACATTTCCGGGATTTCGGGGCTCGCCGCCAAGACCTCCTTCGCCATGTTCCTTTTGAAGGCCATACAGGATTGGTACCTGCAGCATTTCGACGCCGACGACAGCGTTGCGTTTGTGATATTCAACGTCAAGGGCAAGGATCTCATGGCGATAGACACCCCGAACGATTTTGACGGGGACGACGAACTGCGGGAAAAGACCCTGGCCGAATACGCCGCCCTGGGCCTTTCCACCGAGCCGTTTCAGAACGTGCGGTACTTTATCCCGTTTTCCGAGCCGACCTCTCCCAAGAGGAGCACGTACCTGGACGCGGACACGGTGCAGGCTTATATCGACAGCGGCAAGCTGCAGAAATACAAATACGTTTACGAGGACGACAAGGACAGCATCGAAATGATGTTTGCCAATGTGGACGACTCCCAGCAGACCATGGACTCCATCATCAGCAAAATCATCGACGCCGACGATCCGGATTTCAGGAACCTGGTCACGTGGGCGGACTGCATGGAAAAAGTGGTCGAAAAATCCCAGAAAGGCTCCAGCAGCCGGGGGGAAGACATCTCGGTGCTCAGCTGGCGGAAGTTCAAGCGGGTATTCCGCAAAGCCATCCAGGACGATATGTTCGCCAACCGGGTGGAAAGCCAGCGCGCCGAATGCCGGCTGGGGGACGCGCTGAAAGCCATCCAGCCCAACGAGGCGTACGTCATCGACGTCGCCAAGCTTCCGGAGGACAAGCAGGCCTTTGTGTTCGGCGACGTCATGCGGGCCCTGTACAACCTCAAGCTGGGCGAATTTGACGGCGAACCGGGCGTCTCTCCCCCGTCGCGTCTGGTCGTGTTTGTCGACGAGCTGAACAAATACGCGTCCAAGGACGTGCCCAAGGGCTCCCCCATACTCCGCGAGATCCTGGAGGTCACCGAACGCGGCCGCTCGCTGGGTATCGTGCTTTTCGGGGCCGAACAGTTCCGTTCCAACATCAACGACCGCGTCACCGGGAACTGCGCCACCCATGCCTATGGCCGGACAAACTCCATTGAAATCTCCACCCGCGACTACGGCAGCCTTCCCGGGACGTATAAGAACATGCTCACGCGGCTGGAGCAGGGGGATTATCTGATACAGAGCCCCATTTTCCGCTCGCTGCTGAAAATCCACTTCCCCCGGCCCATATACAAACAATTCAAGAGTTAGGCGGGCTTCGGATGCCGGACAGCGTCCCACTGGAAAACGAGCTGGAAATCGGGCTGAATATCATCGAAAACATCACCACCGGCATGTACCGGGATTCGCGGGCGATCTTCCGCGAGTATATACAGAACGCCTGCGACCAAATCGACCGGGCGGTAGAAAGCGGCCTGCTCGCCCCCGGCGAAGGGCAGGTGGAAATACATATCGACAGCGCCAACCGCTCGATCTGCATCGAGGACAACGCTACCGGCATCCCCGCCGCCCAATTCCGGTCGATCCTGTACAGCATCGGCAAATCGACCAAGCCGCTGGGGGAAGCGCGGGGCTTCCGCGGGATCGGGCACTGGTGCGGCGTGGGGTACTGTGCGCAGCTGATCTTTACCGCCAAAGCCAAGGGCGAGCAGACGGAATCGGTGATGATCTGCGACGCCGAAACGATCCGCCGGCTGGTGAACGAATACAATGCCCACCATGCGGAATGCTCGGTAAACGCCGCGCTCGCGGCTGCCACCAGCTTTCGGGAAAACAGGGTGGGAAAAAGCAGATCGACGCCCACTATTTCCGGGTGGAGCTGCTCGGGATCCGGGACGTGCACGCCGATCTCTGCTGCCTGCAGCGGGTGAAGGATTATCTCTCCTTCGTCGCCCCGGTGGGCTATGCGCCGGAATTCCGGTTCCGGGCGGCAATCCACCAGCACGCCCTGGAAATCGGCCGGCCGATTCCGGAATACAACATCCTGATCGAAGGGGAGCATCTGCGGAAAAAGTACACCCCGTCCTTTACCACGAGCAAGGGGGAGGACCGGATTTCCGACGTGAAATTCAAGGATTTCCGCGGCGCAAACGGGGAACTGATCGCGTGGCTCTGGTTCGGCATATCGCGATTTGAAGGCGTGCTGAAAAAGGAAAACGCCATGCGGGGGCTCCGCCTGCGGATGCGGAACATCCAGATCGGCGATGAAGATGCGCTGCAGAAGCTTTTCCGGGAGGACCGGGGGCAGCATTATTTCGTCGGCGAGGTGTTTGCCCTCGACCAGGCGCTGATCCCGAATTCCCAGCGGGATTATTTTAACGACAACGAGGCCCGCCAGCAGTTTGAGAACCGGCTGTCCGATTTTTTCAACAGCGAACTGAGCCGGATCTACAAGACCGGTTCGCAGATAAACAGCAAGTACAGCAAGATTGAAAAAGCGCAGGCCGTGGAAGCCGAGCTTTCCGAAGCGGAGGCTTCGGGCGGGGACGTGGGCGAGGATCTCCGCGGCAAATGGGAGCGCGCAAAGAAAGAGGCGGAAAAGGCCGCGCAGGAGCTCCGCAAAATCCGGGAAAATACCGCGGCTAAATTGAAAGACGAAGGCAGCGGCACGGTGGAGACGGTGGTCCATGAAATCTTAAAGGCCAACGAGGAAAAGCACGCCGCCCGCCCTCCGGCAGCCGCGGCACCGCCGGCAGCCGGGAAACGCGGGAAAGCCGGCCGGATCCCCAAAGCCGGCCGCGCTGAAAAGGCGGCGGCCCCGGAGGAAAAGCTTGTCCCCTGGCGGAAAATCCAGGAGATTGTCCGCGCACTGGCCGATCCGGCGACCGCCGGCGCGATTTTAGCGAAAATTGAGGAGGAACTCTTCTAAATGCCACGCAAAGTTTTACTTCTTGAACCGAACTACAAAAACAAGTACCCTCCCATGGGCCTGATGAAGCTGGCGACCTACTTCCGCGCCCGCGGGGACGAAGTCCGCTTTTTCAAGGGCGATCTGCGCGATCTGGCAGTGGAGCTGCTGTTTGAGGAATTTTGGGTAGCCGCGTACGATCTTTCGCTCGGGGAATACACCGAGCGCATGCGCCGGTATATTAAAACGGGAAAGGCCGTCCTGCTGGAGGACGTCCCCGATTTTGATGCGCTGCCGGAACTGTTTAAGGCCCGGAAGCGGTATACGCGAGGGGACTTTCCCGTCTTCGACATTGTCGGCGTAACCACGCTGTTTACCTTCTACTGGAAGGAAACGGTGGAAACCATCCAGCAGGCTGAAAAATTTGTCAAGGACGGCGGCCGGCTTCTCATCGGGGGGATCGCGTCCAGCATCCTCCCCGAACGGATGATGCAGGACATCGGGCTGCCGGCCTATACCCCCCTCCCCAGCGCCGAATCCCCCACCGACCTGGTCGGCCAGGCGCAGACGCCAAGGGCCCGGTTCGAAGTGAGCCCGCACATCGGCCTGCTCAACAAGGCGGGGGATATCGACGCGGACAGCGACGACATCATCGACGAGCTGCCGCTGGATTACTCCATCCTGGACGAAATCGCGTATACGTATCCGGCCAACAACGCGTATTTCGGCTACATGACCCGGGGATGCATCCGCCGGTGCTCCTTCTGCGCCGTGCCGCGACTCGAGCCGGAATACCGCCCCTATATCGGCATCCGCGGGCAGATCGAACAGACGGCGCTCCATTTCGGGGCGCAGAAGGATCTGCTCCTGCTGGACAACAACGTTTTCGCTTCCCGGTGCTTCGACCGGATTATCGACGAAATCAAAGCCTGCGGCTTCGGGAAGGGCGAACTGTACAAGCCTTCGAGCGAATATGCCGTCGCCCTGTCCAATATTCAGCGGGGGTACAATGTCCGCACCTATGTCCGCAAGATGGTGAAGCTGTACGAGGACATCGCCTCCAAGCTGTCGGAGACCGAGAAGGGCCAATTTTACAACGCCCGCGAAAAGTGCGGGCTGCTCTACGCCGATACGGCGACGGCGCAGGCGGTGCTCGCGTTCGACAGCACGGCCGCGCCGATGTACGACCGCTATATCTACTCCAAGGTGCGCGCCAGCCGCGGGCGGGTGCGGTATATTGATTTCAACCAGGGCGTGGACGCCCGGCTGATGACCGACGCAAAAATGAAGAAGCTGGCCGAGGTGAATATCCGCCCGCTCCGCATCGCTTTTGACAGCTGGGCGCAGATCCCGCGGGGCAGCCGCCAGCCGATGTATGAAATTTACACCGAGGCGGTCAAGCTGGCGGCAAAGCACGGCATTCGGGATCTGTCCAACTACCTGCTGTACAATACCGACGACGACACGCCCGACGAGCTGTACCGGCGCATGCAGCTGAACGTCGCCCTCTGCGAAGAACTGAACGTCAACATTTATTCCTTCCCCATGAAATACCACCCGATCGACGATCCGGAATATTTCAACAACCGCAATTTTATCGGCAAGGCCTGGAACCGGAAATATATCCGCGCGGTCCAGGCGGTCCTGAACTCCACGCACGGGAAAATCGGGCGGGGCAAAAGCTTTTTCGAAGCGGCCTTCGGCAAGGACCTGGAACAGTTTCACGAGATCCTCCTGATGCCCGAAGCGTTTATCATCGAGCGCTATAAATACGATAAGGAAGCGTATGAATCCTACCTGGCAAACGGCGGGACGCGGACGCTGGATCCGGCGGACGTCGCGTGCTATGGCAACATGACCAGCGAATGGCGCGCGCAGCTGGCGGCCCTGACCCCTTCCCAGCGCCAGCAGGCGGAGCAGATTATCTTCCACAACGTTTTCACCGACGAGGCCATCTCCGGCCTGGATCCCGCCCTCGACAGGCTCATGCACTTCTACCGCATCCGGCGGTATGAAGAAATTGCGGAGGAACTTCCTGAGGATTAATCTGCCGGGCGAGTCGGAAGCTGTGTACGCTGGGGATTTTGCGTCGCCCGGCTATGGGAGACGCCGCCCCCATGCCTTTGTCTGACAAATGGAAAGGACGGTGGATTCTTTGTTCCGGGAAATGCGGCGGAAAAAGCAGGCCCTGCCGCAGGAGGAATGCGCCGCGATTTTGTATCGCGGGACGTCCGGCGTCCTTGCGCTGGCCGGGGACGGCGGGTACCCTTACGCCCTGCCCATCAGCTATGTGTACGACGGCGAGAGGCTCTACTTCCACAGCGCCAAAAGCGGGCATAAGCTGGACGCCGTCCGCCGGAATCCGAAAGCGTCTTTCTGCGTCATCGACAAGGACGACGTGGTACCGGAGGAATACACCACCTATTTCCGGAGCGCCGTCGTGTTTGGGACGATGCGGATTTTGGAGGATGACGGGGAAAAGCTTGCAGCCATGGAAAAGCTGGCGAAGAAGTATGCGCCGGACGATACGGCCGAAAACCGGCGGCAAGCGATAGAACGGGAATGGAAACCGTTGTGCGTGTTAGAACTGACTCCCGAACACGTGTCGGGGAAAGAAGCAATAGAACTGGCCAACGCCAGGCGGCCGGCCGCTCCACAATGACGGACGCGGTGGAACTGCTGCGCTTCCGGCTACCGGGCATTTTGGCGCCGAACCAGCAATGCCGTGGTACAAAAAGGGCTGCGGCGGATGGATTGCGGGGGCGGAGGCTGTTCTGCCTTTCCCCGGCAAAGCCCCTATTTACCGAAAAACGGGCAGGAAAGCCATCCGGCTTTCCTACCCGTTTTTGTTTCTATGCAACGTAAGAAACCATGGCGGCTTCGCTTGCCCCTATCCCGGGCCGGCTATCTGCCGCTGACACGGATCAGCACGCCCTGGCCGCTCCCGATTTTTCCCCCGCTGAGCAAGTGCGCCTTCATATTTCTCTGCAGGGTGCTGTCCTCCGGGTAGTCTTCCACGCGGGAGGAATCGGTTTTGAAAACCCATTCAATGTACGCCGTGTCGGAAGCATCGGCTTTTTGAAGCTGGAACCGTTTTTGAAACGCGAGGATATTGGAATCCGGCGGCAAAAGGGAAGGCAGTTCCGGTGATAGCAGCCAGGAATCGCAGACGTAATCCACATCCTGAAATTTTGGGAAATGTTCTGCAAAAAAGCGCTTTGCCAGCCCAATTGACTCGTCGCATTTTTGGGGGGTTAACACCGCGTTGGAGGGGATGTGCATGCTGACAACCGGCTTCCCCTGCTCAGACAGCATTTCATATTCCAATTCTCCAAGGCGGAACAACCTACCGCTTATCTGCCGGGCGGTCCACCATTCCCGGTCAAAGGAATACTCGCCGGTCCTCTGCTTACACTCGCCGATAAACCGGGAAAAGCAGCGCATAGTTTCAAAAAAGATGGTATCGGATATTCCCTTTTCGCGATACCACGGATATAACTCCACAGCGCATGCCAGCATACAGGTCAACATTTTTATATGCTTGGCATCCGTTTGGAAAAGTTGGTTCAGTTCCTTTCTGGTTTCGGCCTCGGTTTCCATGCTTTGGAGCCCGCGGGCAGCCGCTTGGACTTTGTGGTAATCGTCCGAATGATAGTATCGGAGGACCTGCCCCTGCATCTCCGGCTGCAAATCGATGCCGCTGCACAGCGTTTCTAAATCCATCGTACACCTCCGCAAACAGTTCCTGCAAAACGCGGTTCCGGCAGGGAAGGAAAGTCCTTCCCCGCCGGAACCGCGCTACCCATTGGCGTAAAGCTGGCGTAAGCCGGCGAAAACTTCCCGCTTGCAAGGCCCAAAGCCCGGCTTTCATGCGGGTTCCCCGCTTCTTTACTTCTCAATTGGCTTCATGGTCGAGAACACCCCTGCGGTCTCTTCATCCGGTTTCATCACGACCTGACGTGTTGAAAACGCACCATTTTTACGAGGTTTTTCTAACTTTTTGGATTCCATAGGATGTCCTCCTGTGCCGTCTGGTTCGGGGCAAAAGTTGTAAAAAAATTGTAGAAAGTTGTATTGGCACAAAATCGGCTCAATATCGACTTCAAATTGGCACAGCGAATGGTTGCATTGTTTGAAAAGACGCCATTGTAAAATTGCCCCATT
>CAJFGS010000030.1 GCA_904377855.1 Candidatus Avimonas merdigallinarum | reverse complement strand
GTAATTGTGCCCGGCGTTGACCATTTCCACCTTCTTCGCCTGCACGTCAAACCCGATCGTCCGGAACCCCGCCTTCGCTTTTTCCACCGCCAGCGGCAGCCCCACGTATCCGAGCCCTACGACCCCTACCACAATCTCTTTCTCTGCTATCTTCTTCAGCAGTTCTTCCTTCATCCCCATTTGTCCTTCCGTCTCCTTTCCCCCTTCCGGCTCCCCGCCGAAAGAGAGGCTGATTTTCACACTTGTGCCCAAAGACACCCTATTCTGCATTCCTCGCCATTTTATCAAAACGGGGAGAAAAGATCAACCCTTTGTCTCCCGCGCCTCATTTTCCTCGGGCGATTCCTTTGCGAGCCCCAATACATGAAACGCAGTCTGAAACAGCAGACCGATGTCCTTTAATGCGGTGAACTCCTGAAGATAGGCCAGATTGTATTTCATCTTCTGTGGCAGGATATCCCGGACATACACTTCATCCGCCGTCTCAGCCTGCTGCAGCAGCGTGTCCTCGTCCTTAAAGCGGATGCTCGCCAGCGAAGTAATACCGGCCGGCAGGAGCAGGGTCGCCATCATCGTCGGCGTATACTGCGCGACATATTTCGGCACCTCCGGGCGAGCGCCTACGAAACTCATATCCCCGGTCAGGACATTCAAAAGCTGCGGTATCTCATCCAAACGCAGGCGGCGGATTCTGGCGCCGACGCGGGTAATCCGGTCATCGTTGAGAACGGTCACACGGCTTCCCTTCTGTTCGGCATCCTGTACCATCGTGCGAAATTTAAAAATACGAAATTCCCTGCCGTACTGGGTCACCCGCACCTGACGGAAAAAAACCGACCCTTTGGAATCCAGTTTAATGGCGGCGGCGATAATCAGCATAAAGGGGGAAAGCAACACCAGCAGTAACACAGACAGGACAATATCCATCAGCCGCTTGAAAAGCAAAGCGGCTTTCCGGGGCCGCAGCCGCTCATAATACGGGCGGACCTCCTCGGTCCGCAATGCCTCCGGCAGCGTTTCCCATGACTTCAGCAGCAAATCCGTTTTCCTCCCATCGCTTTGTGCAAGGAATCCACGACCGCGCTCCAAGCAGCTTCCTCCTGACGGTCGCTGACGGCTTAAAAGCCAGCCAGGGCTTCGCTGAAATTTTCGAGGACATATGCTACATCCTCATTCGTCAAAAGGGTGTGCAGAGGCAGGGTAATCTCGTTCTGGTACATCCGGTAAGCCTGGGGATAATCCTCCATATTGAATCCCAACTTCTTATACGCACTCAGCAGCGGAAGAGGCTTATAATGCACATTGGCGGCAATCTCCCGTTCCGCCAAACGGCGGATGACCGCGTTGCGCTGTTCCACGCCACAGCCGTTCAGCCGCACCAAATACAAATGCCAGTTGGACCGATACTCCGCCCTTTCCAGAGGGAGGAGTTCCACCGGGCATCCCTGCAGCCCGTAGGTATACTGTTCGGCAATCTCCCGGCGCCGCTCCAGCAGCTTCGGATACCGTTCCAGCTGCGCCAAACCGATCGCCGCCATGATATCGGTCATGTTGCATTTATAAGCAGGGGTGACGATATCGTATTCCCATGCCCCTATCTGTGTTTTTGCCAGTGCGTCCTTGGACTGTCCATGCAGGGAAAGCAGCATATAGCGGCGGTAAATTTCCTCATTGTCCACCCCTGGGACATTCCGCCAGGTGACGGCCCCGCCTTCGCCGGTCGTCAGATTCTTTACGGCATGAAAGGAAAAGGTGGTAAAATCCGCCAGACTGCCGGTCGGCTGGCCGTGATAGGCAGAACCCAGCCCGTGGGCGCAGTCCGTAACCAGCAAAACCCGTCCGTACGCTTCCTGGAGAGGGTTGGAAGGGCGGAACAGCGCCTTTTTCCGTTCAACGATGTCAAAGAGCCGATCGTAATCACAGGGGATCCCCGCAATGTCCACCGGGATGATCGCTTTGGTCTTTTCAGTGATGGCCGCTTCCAGCCGATCATAATCCATATGGAACGATCCCGGCGCCACATCTACCAGTCGTAGGGTGGCGCCCACATGGCAAACCACGCTGGCGGAAGCCGTATAGGTATAGGCGCAGGTAATCACCTCGTCCCCCGGCCCAATTCCCAGGACGCGCAGGGTAAGTTCCAGCGCCGCCGTCGCCGAGTTCAGGCAAACCGCCTTTTCGGTATGGCAATATTCGGCAATCCGCTTTTCAAACAGTTTGGTCTGCGGGCCGGTGGTAATCCATCCGGAGCGCAGCACCTGCACGACATTTTCAATTTCCTTTTCCCCAATGTCAGGCGGAGAAAAAGGAACTTTGCAGCTCATAAACATCCTCCCTTTTACGCGGTATCCGCAGGAAAACGGCCGGGAAAACGGATCAAGTCAGCCTCTAGATAGGCCGGCGGCTTCTCATCCCGCCACGAAAAGCAGGCGCGACGCTCTATGCCGCCCTTTCCGCCGGATTTCAACGTACTTCGTGTTATTTTAGCAAAAACCGGCAAAAAGTGCAATACTCTTTCTCTCTTTCCATTTTGACCGCTGCTTCCGCTCTAATGGCTCTTTGTTAATTTAACCTTATTTTTCCTGGAAATACATGCAGGTCATTCAATATGTGGTATTTTCTGTACCGGCCCCTCTGCCGCATACCTGGGCGGGGATAAGCGGAGCCGTCGTCAGCCGTCGGATTCCTCCTTTCCGGCCGGACGCCGGCGAAAGACCTTTCCCAGAATGGACCCGGCCAGGCGGCAGACATACCGGCATTCCGCTGTCCGGGCGAAGAAAAGCAGGTTCAGCGCATTCGGGACCACCAGGCAGACAACGCCCCGAATAAGCAGCGAAAGCCAGAGATTCCAGTCGGCGGGGATCCAGGAGCACAGGAAATATGCCGCCGCGGCGCTGACCAGCGCCGCGGCAAAGTACAGCCCATACCGGAAGAAATAAGCCCGCACCGACCGATGAAAAATATGCTTATACACAATCATCGGCTGGATCCAGAAGGGGATCAGCAGCATGCTGACAAGATTGGCCACCAGGACGCCGTTCACTCCCCAGTACTGCACCAGGATAAATGCCAGCCCCAGATTGAGCGCCGCCTCTATCAGCGGCATGTATTTGTCCGGCCGGTAAAGCCCCGCGCTGTCCCGCGCCAGGAAAATCACCCGGCGCATGCTGTAAATATAAAAGTACAGCAGGATCAGCAGCAGCGTTCCCCCGCCCAGCAGGTATTTCTCCCCCAGCCAGAGGGTAATAAACGGCTGGATCATCACCAACAGGCCTGTGGTGCAGAAGGAAACCAGCAGGAAATTGATGTAATACAACAGGTTGAACTTTTCATAGGCCCGCTGGGAATCCTCCGTATGGATGAGATCCCCGAAGCTGGCGGTAACCCCCTGAAACACCTGCGCAATCAAGTTGTTGAGGGTGTTGGTAATCAGGGTATAATTGGAATAAATCCCGCCCATCACCAGGTTGACAAAGTAGGTGATGATCATGTTGGAGGTGGAGGTCAGGCTGAATGCGCCGACCTTGTGGTACAGCATGGCGTTGATATTATGGAACAGGTCGTTCTTCTCGTCCCGGCTGATTTTTTCGCAGTTTTTCAGATGGATATCAGGATACATTTTCCGATACCGGGCATAGATAACCAGCCCCTCCCCAACCCGGCAGACGATTTTCGCCACAATGTACAGGATAAAGCTTTGCGTGGTAAGCAGCAGAATGATTTGAAAAATACAGGTGGCAAGCTGCGCTCCGGCGTGTGCAACATTGATAACATAGTTTTTCTGGTCTGCTGTAATAAGGGCCTTTTGGTGGGCAAACAAATACGACGCCAGCACATCCAGCACAAAGAGGAAAAACGTAACCCCCATATACGTCCGGGAAAACGTCCGATCCTGGTCAAACAGATAAACGAAAAAAGACAAGGCGAATCCCAGCGCCAAAATCACAGCGCCAATGAGCGTATAGGCCCGTTTATAAAAGCGGAGCAAAGACTCAATCCGGGGGACGTCGTGGTCGGCCACCGGTTTATACAGCTTATAAATCAGACCGGTTCCCAGGCCCAACTCGGCGAGCGCCAGCATGGAGATGATATTGGTGAACAGCGCGTTGACTCCCAGCACGCTCTCCCCAAGGCACTCCACAAACGTAGCACGGACGATGAAATTGCTGAACATCTGCACCAAATACCCGCTGGCGCCGGCTATTGAGTTAATGATGGAATTCCGGGTCCGTTGCATTGCTGTGACCATTCCTTTCTTGCACTGCGCCGTGATTCACGCCGGCAACCATCCGGCGCCGGAAAGCCTCTCAATTCTCCGGTCGCGTCTCTCTCTTTCGTCCCAGAGCCGGGAAGCGATCCGCCAGCCTGCAGAGGAAACCGTCCACCCTTGTGCGGGGGACGCCCTGCGAAATCAGGGAAAGCAGATACCCCATGTAAATCCAGAAGATAAAATGAGGTAGGCTGACCCGGTAAATCAAATAAACCTCCACCAGGTTATTCACCATATATAGGGCAAAAAGGGCAATGAGCACATAAAGATAGCCGTTGCGGAAGCCGGTTGCCCGCCGGTTCTTCCAGATAAACCGCCCCATGGAAAGCACCATGGCGCACAGCACAATCCCCAGCGCCGCTGTCCCCATGGCTCCGCCTGCCGCGAGGCTGTGAATAAACAGGTTGTGAAAATGCAGGGCCTGCCCGCTGTCCTGCATAACGCCTTCCAGACTGCCGGTGTTGCCATACCCCCAAACCGGCTTTTCCAGAAAACGTTCGATCCCCTGCTTCCAAAGCTCGACCCGCCCGGTAGTAAAGTCTTCCTCATTTTCGGGCCGGATGATAATCGAAAGGCGGTTGGCCTGCAGCCTCCCGTTCACCCCTGCCGGCATACCGACCGAGCGAGGAAACGAGGTCGTACTGTTCGTGCGGGAAAGGGAAATCAAGTTGGCCTTGGCCGAAAGCGCCGGACTTTCCGATTCCGCTGCCTGCTCCCGCTGCTGCTGATACAGTATCATCAACTGGTCGCCGGCCTGCATTGCCACCGGATAAGCAAATACAGCGGCCGCCAGCACTGCCGCAGAAACCGCTAAGCTGACTGTACTCGAAAGCGCCAGGGATTTCAGCCGGGAAAAGATGGTTTTCCGGAACAGAAAGAACAGGAAAACCAGAAGAAAAGCGGCAAAAGCAATCAGGCTGCCGCGGGATTGCGACAGCATTAAGTAAAGCAGATTCAAAAAAGCGCAAATCCCTAAGAGCGTATACTGAACCGGGAGCGCCCACCGTTTCTTTGCAATATCCCGGCAGAGAAGGACCTGCAGGCAGCACACGGCCAGCGCAATGGCCGACGCCGGGAGATTGGGGTTAGAAAACACCCCGAACAGCCGCCCCCGTTCCAGGCCGATATAATACAGCACGCCCCCGTATTCGAAGGTGGCCGAATAATCGGCTATCAGCATCCCCAAGGAAAGCAGCGAACCGACGGCACAAAAGGCGATATACACCCAGCTGACCACCCACATTTCCCGCAGAAGGTTTTCCCGGCTTTGGCCCTCGTCGTTGGGATAAAGCACCAGCATCCCAAGCGCCGTATAGCAGAGGTTGGAGAGGTTCTCCTTGAAACCTGCCGTATAATTGAGCAGGATGGTGATCGCCTGTACCGCCAGGAGCAAAATCAGCCAGACGGCGTGCCGGGCGCGCAGGCAGTTCCGCCTGGTCAGCAGATCGGCCACAAGCTGGATACCGCCCCATACCAGGACGATTTTCACCAACCCGTCCACAACCGGCTTAAAGGGCGGAAATATCAGCAGGAAAAACATCACGACCGTGAGCAGCTTAATGGTCAGGCGGCTGAAAAAAAAGCGCCCGGCCAGCCGAAGAGCCTTCATAGACAAATCCCCTTTCCTTACCGAGGGCGGGCGGCATCCTGTCGCCGTGTTCGTTTCTGCGGTATCGGCCGCTTACAGATTTTCATACAGCTGTTCCACCCGTGCCGCCTGGCCGGACAGATCGTATCCCGCCTCCATAATCTGGCGGCGGCGGTTGGTGCGTTCATACCCGTCCCGGGCCTTGGCGATTTCTTCGGCCCAGGCCTGAACGCCGCTCTCCAGCGGCAGATAGGTCAGCAGTTCGGTCACCTGAGCCTCCGGCGGCACCGCAGTGGAAGCAACGGCCCGCAGGCCCGCCGCCTGCGCCTCAATCAGCACCAGCCCCAGCCCCTCAAACCGGGACGGCAGGGCGAAAACGTCCATCGCCTGCATCAGTTCCGGCACATCGTCCCGCAGCCCAAGAAAGCGGACTGCATCCTCTATTCCCAGCAGGGCCGCCTGCCGGCGGACTTCCCCCTCCAGGTCCCCCACGCCGATCAGCAGAAGGACGGCGTCCGGGTGCTTTTTGTACAGGCACGAAAAAGCATCCAGCAGGAAGGCGTGGTTCTTCTGATAGGTAAACCGGCCGATATGCCCCACCACGAAAGCATCCTCCAAGCCGAGGGATTTCCGGACAGACGTCCGGACAGACGCGTCAAAAATGTATTTTTCGGTATCGATGGCGTTATGGAAAATCTGGATTTTTTCCTTTGGGACCGCATTCCCGAAGAGCCAGTCGGCGGCGGCGGCGGAACAGGCCGCGAACGCGTCGCCGTACCGGGAGGCACGCCGGTAGCAACACCGGTGAAGGAAGGTGAAAATCCGGCGCTTTCTCTTGTCCGTGATGTCCGGCTGCGTACTGTGGGCGTGCAGGATCACCTTGACGCCATGCTTCTTCGCCTGGCGGAAAAGTACCGTATTCAGAAAATACGACATGTGGCAGTGCACAATATCGTATTTTTCCTCCCACAGCTTTTTCATTTCCCGGCGGTAGCGGATCGGATGGTAAAACGGCGACGCCGGCAGCGAATAAACCTTGCTGCCGTCCGCAATTAACTCCTCGCAGAAGGAGAGATCCCGTTCTCCGGTCACAAAATCCATATGCACTTTCTCCCGGTCGATCCGCTCATAATTATTCAGGATATACCGGGTAACCCCATCGCCGCCTCCGCCGATCCGATATTCCAGCGCCTTTTTCAACATCCGTCCCCCTCTACTCCTGCCGCCCAATCTCCTGCTTCATCTTTGTGGTGGAAATTTCCGGCGTGCGCGGAAGATATACCACCTCGCAGCAATCGCGAAGATAGTCGAATTTCCCCTTCCAGTCGTCCCCCATGACAAAGGTATCGACATGGTATTCCTTGATATCCTGGGGCTTCTGTTCCCAGCTCTCTTCGGGGATCACTAAATCGACATACCGTATGGATTCCAGAAGCTGCCTACGCTCCTCATAGGTAAAGTAGCATTTCTTGTGCTTTTCCTTCCAGTTGAACTCGTCCGTCGACAAAGCGACGATCAGGTAATCGCCCAGCGCCTTGGCCCGCTTAAGGAGGCGGATGTGGCCGTAATGGAGCAAATCAAACGTGCCGTAGGTAATCACTTTTTTCACTGCCCGTACACCCCCAAGTCGACTTCCACAATCTGATGCCGGTCCCCCCGCTTCTCCGGGGGCGGCGGGGTCATATAATCCCCGTAAAAATAAGAAAGATACGCGTCGTATGCCTTGGGGCAGGCCAGGGTCTCCCCCTCATAAGGAAGCTCCACCGTCTCCTCCATCCATTCCCGCCGCAGGCTTTCCTTTTCGTAGCCATAGGATCCGCCGATGGCCACGATTTTTTCCGTCCTGTGCGCGTTATAGCGCCGCATCTCCTTTTCCAGCCGGCGATGGAGCGTCCCCGCGCTCAGGAATAGCGCCGGGAACCGCAGGAGCCCGTAAACCGCCCGTTTGAGCCATTCGTCCTTTGCCCAGAAGCGGTAGCCCTGCTTGAGCAGGAGCATCCGCTTATAAAAATAGGTTTTCCGGTTCTGCTTTTTCTGCAGCGGCACCTCGTCGGGGACATTGTCGAAGGGGAACAGGTCGATATAAATGCCGGGGTGGGCTTCAGCCTTCTGCGCGTTCTTTTCCACATAGCGGGTCCCGTTCAGCCGCAGCTTGGCAAAGCAGAGGCCGTACCCGGGATCGGTGGAAAAATCCTGCAGGAAATATTTCTGCGTATCCAGTTCTGTCTTGCACAATTCCAGCAGCCGGTCATAATCCTCGCGGAACAAGCCGATGTCCAGATCGTCGTCCCAGGGAATGAAGCCCTGATGCCGCACTGCGCCAAGCAGAGAACCGGCGATAAGGAAATAGCGCAGATGATGCTTATTGCAGATCCGCTTGATTTCCAGCGCCAGATCCAGCTGCAGGGCCTGTGTTTTTTGCAGGGTGGTGCTCACGTCCGTTTTCCCCCTTCATCCGATGAAACAAGGCGGCGATACAATTCCATGTACTCTCCGAAGCGCTCCTTTTTATCATACCGCGCGGCCCGGCGGAGGCAGGCTTCTTCCGGAAAATCCGCCTCTGACACCGCCCGGCAGAGGGCGTCGATATCCCCCGCCTTCACCACGATCCCGCAGGTATCGTCCACCGCTTCGGGAACGGCGGTGGCGTCGTACACCACGGCCGGCGTCCCGCAGGCGAGGGCCTCCACCGTAGTCATCCCCATGGTTTCCTCCCTGCTTGGATTGACGAAAACGTCCGCCGCCGTATACAGCGCGGCAAGCTCCTGCACATCGTCCGTGCGGGGAATGCCGAGGATCGCGGGCGGGAGGGCGGCCTTCTGCCGCTCCGTCACCCCGACCAGCACAATACGGTAACCAGGCTCGAGCCGTTTGCTCAGTTCCACAAAATCCGAAAGCCCTTTGCGCTGCTCCCAAACGCTGGCGACGCCCAGCACCAGCTTGTCCCGGCCCAGCCCATACTTCTCCCGCACCTGGCCCCGCGTAGGCTTGAACACCGACAAATCGATCCCGTTCGGGATTACCCGCACCGGATATTTGCCCAGGAAAGAGCCACCAGCCAGCCCCGCCAGCCAGTCCGACGGCGCAACGAGGGCCATCGTATCCAAAGAGGTGAAAATTTGCTTTTTATCCTGATAATTGGCTGCCGATCGATCCATCAGGAAACTGGCCGGATACGCTTTTTTCTGGGGGCAGCGGCCGCAGCCCGTCTGCCACTTCTCACAGCCGGCAGCGTCAAAATAAGCGCAGTGGCCGGTAAAGGCCCAGCAGTCGTGCAAGGTCCACACCACGGGAAGGCGGCTGCGGCGCAGCCAATCGAACAGTTCCCCCACATGCAGGTAATAGCCATGGAGGTTGTGCAGGTGGACAAGGTCCGGGGAAAGCGCCTGAACGTTTTCCAGGAAGCGGCGGGTCGCCTGGCGGGAACCAAAGCCGTGCCGGTCAAAAAAGCGGGTCAGCGCGACATGGGCATAGGTATCCGCCGTCCCGCCAATACGGATCGCATCGGCAAAACCGCCGGCTTCCCCGCGGCCATAGGCGATCCATCCCTCGTCCCCGTTTTCCTTCAGGCAGGCGTGGAGTTCCGCGGCAATCCTCCCCGTGCTCCCGACACCGCAGACCGAATTTATCTGTAAAACCTTCATTATACTCCATTCCCTTCCCCGGCCGGAACGTCCTCCGCCCGGTCAGCGGCCCTTTTCCGGAGATACCGTGCCAGAAGGATGCAGGCGATCGTTATCCCGCCCCCTGCCAGAAAACCGGCAAAGTCGAGGACCACATCCTGCACCATTCCCGCGCGCCCCTCGATAAACAGCTGCAGGAATTCATCCGATACCGGAACCAGCAGCCCGATAAAAAGAGGGACAAACACATGCCGGAGGATATGCGGCGTATAGGCACGCAGCGTGAGTCCAAGAAGGAGCCCCAATCCGGCGTATTCAGCAAAATGGGCCGCTTTCCGGATAAAATAGTCCGACACCGTCCCCTGCCAGCCAAGGGAGGAAAGCAGGGCCTGCAGCATTTCCACCACCCGGCCGCTCCTTTCTGAGGAAGCGGCACCGTCCTGGAGAGAATTCCCGTAAATAAAACCAATATACGCGGCGGTGAGCAGGGTAAGCAACACGCAAAAAAGCCGCCGTTTCCGGAGCCCTGTCAACGCGGCTGCCTCCCCTTCCCGTCCCGCTTTTCTGCCTGGCTGAGCAAACGGGACAGAGACTGCATAAAGATCTCCCGGGTGAAATGCTCCTCAAAAAAGCGGCGGCCGTGCAGCCCTTTTTCCCGGTATAATGGCTCGTCCGCTATGACCCGTTCCATCGCCGCCGCCAGCCCCGCCGCATCCCCGGCGGGAACGCTTTCCCCGCAGTCCGCCTCCCGGACAAGGTCGGCGGCCGCGCCGTCCGCAGCGGCCAGCACCGGCTTCCCGGCGCAGAGATATCCCTGCGCCTTGGCCGGGAGGGTCATCCCGATAAAATCGCCGCCCCGCAGCGTCAGCAGGAAGCAGTCCGCCAGCCGGTAAAACCGTTCCATCTCCGCCAGAGGATGCTTTCCGTGGAATGTGACCTTATCCTCCAGATGCAGTTCGGCCGCCAGATTCCGGCATTCCTCCAGCGCCGAACCGCTCCCCACGATATGGATATGGAACGGCTTGTCCGTCTTGACGAGGGCGGCTGCCCGCAGGATGCAGTCCACATTCTGCACGGCACCGATGTTCCCGGCAAATACAAAATCCACGCAGCCGTTTTCCTCATACTGCCCGCAGATCGCCGAATACAAATCCTCCGCATGCTGCGGCAGGTATACAATCCGTTCCCCCTCCACGCCGTCCACGTCCATAAGATATTGGCGGAAGGGCTCGGAGGTAATCGCCAGCGTATCCGCCTGCCGGTAAATCCGGCGGCTGAGGCGGTGGATCATTCGGAAAAGGGGGTGCCCCTCCCCCACGTTCCAGGCTTTGAGGGATTCCGGCCAGAGGTCGCAGCAGTACAGCACCATCGGCACCCGGGCCCGCCGGCGGTACGCCGCTGCCGGAATCGCCTGGAGTACCGGGGAGGTCTGGTAAGAGAAGACGACTTCCGCATCCTTTTTACAAAAGCGGGCATACAGCCAGCCCCAAAACACAAAGGAGGCGTAGTTGAGCGCCCGGAACAGCACGCCCTTGCGGCGGGCAACCGTCGGCACCCGGATGACCGTGGCCCCTTTCCACACTTCCCATCTCCGGCGAAATCCCCGGTATTCCTCAGGCACGCGGGATGTTGCGTAGTCAGGCAGCCCGGTCAATACACGGACGGTGTGCCCTTCCTGCACCAAGGAAGCGACAATATCGTTAATCCGGAAATCGTCCGGGTAAAAGCACTGGGAAACCACAAGGATATTCATGGAAGGCGATCACTCCTCTGCCCGCCTGCGCCCATCTTGCGCGGCGGACAGTAATACTGCAAGAAAAAAACTACGAACCGCCCGGCCGCAGCTTTGTGGTTTAGTATACCATAATCCGGTAAAAATTACAACCGGAGCGGATTCGCGCATCCTTGCCGCCTCTAAGTGGCGATTATTGGATAATATTGCATAGTATATGCAAAAATTGTCGAAAGCATTTCAAACACGCTTCATAAAACCAGTAGATAAAGGTCAAGAGGATTTTTTCGCTTTATATTCAGCGGCATAACCGGCAGCAACAGTCTCACTCGATATTCCGAATAAGCCTGCACGGCAAAAGAGGGAAACGGATATTCCGTTTCCCTCTTTTCATCGTCCTACTGCCAGCGGCGGAGGATTCAGTTGTACTTTTTCCGGCCGGTATAGCTGGTATGCAGGATCTCGTGCGCTTTGTGGCTGCCGTAGCTGCCAAAATACTCGTCGTACACCAGCTTCACCGCCGGGGACTGATGCGATTTACGAAGCGGCATCGCCGCATCCTGGTCGTACAGCGCCTTGGCGCGCATCGCCTTCAAATCGGTGAAGTTACGCACCGACGCCGGCTGAATCGGCTGGCCGCCGCCGTTGACGCACCCACCCGGGCAGCACATGATTTCAACGAAATGCCAGGGGGCGGTACCGTCCTTGATGCGGGACATGACATAGTTCGCGTTGGCAATGCCGCTGACGGCCGCCACCTTGACCTCCATCCCCGCGATATTGTAGGTCGCTTCCTTGATGCCTTCGGTGCCGCGGACCTCCTGGAAGTCCACCGACTCGTTGTCCTTGCCGGTCAGCACGTCGTTGGCGGTGCGGAGCGCCGCTTCCATAACGCCGCCGGTCGCGCCGAAGATGACCGCCGCGCCGGTGTCGTCGCCCAGCGGGTTGTCAAACTCTTCGTCCGGCAGATGGGTGAAATCCAGGCCTGCGCGCTGGATCATCCGGGCCAGCTCGCGGGTGGTCAGCGCCACATCCACGTCCGGCACCCCCGCCGCGTCCTGATCGTCCCGGCCGACCTCGAACTTCTTGGCCGTGCAGGGCATGATGGAAACCACCACGATGTCCTTCGGATCCAGGCCGTTCTTCTCAGCGTAATAGGTCTTGATAATCGCGCCGGTCATCTGCTGCGGGGATTTGCAGGAGGACAGGTGATCCAGCTGATCCGGATAGTAATACTCCGCAAATTTCACCCAGCCGGGGGAGCAGGAGGTGATCATCGGCAGCACGCCGCCGTTCTTGACCCGGTCCAAAAACTCGGTCGCTTCTTCCACAATGGTCATATCCGCGCCGAAGTCGGTATCGAACACCTTATCAAAGCCCAGGCGGCGGAGGGCGGCAACCATCTTGCCCTCGACATTGGCACCGATCGGCATGCCGAAGCACTCGCCCAGGGTTGCACGGATGGACGGCGCGGTCTGGACGATCACGGTCTTGCTCTGGTCGGCCAGCGCCTCCCAGACCTTGGCGGTGTCGTCTTTTTCCACCAGCGCGCCGGTCGGGCAGACAACCGTGCACTGTCCGCAGGAGACGCAGGGCACGTCGGCCAGCTGCTTCTCAAACGGGGTGCCGATATGGGTGTCAATACCGCGGTCGTTCGCCCCGATGACGGACACAAACTGCTGGCGGCAGGCGGCCACGCAGCGGCGGCAGAGGATGCATTTGTTGTTGTCCCGCACCAGGTGTGCGGTAGAGAGATCCAGCTCGTACGTCGGGCGGAAGCCCTCGTACTTTTCGTCCATTTCCACCCCGTAATCGCGGCACATCTTCTGCAGTTCGCAGTCGTTGGACCGTACGCAGGACAGACATTTCTTATCGTGGGTGGAGAGGATCAGTTCCAGCGTGGTGCGGCGGGCAGCCTGCACCTTCGCGGTGTTGGTGCGCACCTCCATCCCTTCGGACACCGGGTACACGCAGGCGGTCACCAGGCCGCGGGCGCCGGTCGCTTCCACCATGCAGATGCGGCAGGCGCCGATTTCGTTGATATCTTTCAGAAAGCAGAGGGTGGGAATTTCTACCCCCGCACAGCGGGCGGCTTCCAGAATGGTGGAGCCTTTGGGCACGCTGACAGCGATCCCGTTGATTTTGCAGTTGATCATTTCCATTTTCAGCGCACTCCTTTCTTACCGTTTCACAATCGCGCCGAACCGGCATTTTTCCATGCAGGCTCCGCACTTGATGCACTTCGAGGTATCGATGACATGCGGGTTCTTCACCGTTCCCGAAATCGCGCCGACCGGGCAGACGCGCGAGCAGGCGGTACAGCCCTTGCACTTTTCCGCCACAATCGCGTAGGACAGCAGGGATTTGCAGACCCCCGCCGGGCAGCGCTTTTCGGTTACGTGAGCCACATATTCGTCACGGAAGAAACGGAGGGTGGAAAGGACCGGGTTAGGCGCCGTCTGGCCAAGGCCGCACAGCGAATTTTCCTTGATGTAATGGCAGAGCTCCTCCAAATCGTCGATGTCCTGCATCGTGCCGTTGCCCTTGGTGATCTTGTCCAGCTTTTCCAGCAGCCGCTTGGTCCCCACGCGGCAGGGCGTGCATTTGCCGCAGGATTCGTCCACCGTGAATTCCAGGTAGAATTTCGCGATATCCACCATACAGGTGTCCTCGTCCATGACGATCATACCGCCGGAACCCATCATGCAGCCCATGGCGATGAGGTTGTCATAGTCGATAGCTGTATCGATGAGATTCGCCGGTATGCACCCGCCGGAGGGGCCGCCGGTCTGCACCGCCTTGAACTTTTTGCCGTTCGGGATGCCGCCGCCGATTTCCTCAATAATTTCGCGCAGGGTGGTGCCCATCGGGACTTCCACCAGGCCGGTGTGCTTGATCTTACCGCCCAGGGCGAACACCTTGGTGCCCTTGGACTTTTCGGTGCCCATCGACGCGAACCAGTCCGCGCCGCGCAGGATGATCTGCGGGATATTGGCGAAGGTTTCGACGTTGTTTTCCACCGTCGGCATGCCGAACAGCCCCTTGACCGCCGGATAAGGAGGACGGGGACGGGGTTCGCCGCGGTTGCCTTCGATCGAGGTCATGAGCGCGGTTTCCTCGCCGCAGACGAACGCACCGGCGCCCAGGCGGATTTCCATATCAAAATCAAAGCCGGAATCAAAGATGTTCTTCCCAAGGAGGCCGTATTCCCGTGCTTCGTCAATCGCTATCTGCAGGCGCTGCACCGCGATCGGATACTCTGCACGCACATACACGAAGCCTTTGGTCGCGCCGATCGCATAGCCGGCGATCGCCATGGCTTCCACGATGCAGTGGGGATCGCCTTCCAGGACCGAACGGTCCATGAATGCGCCGGGGTCGCCTTCGTCGGCGTTGCAGACCACATATTTCTGCGGGGCCTTATTCGGCGCGCAGAGCGCCCATTTCCGGCCGGTCGGGAACCCGCCGCCGCCGCGGCCGCGCAGCCCGGAATCGCTTACGATCTGGATGACCTGCTCCGGGGTGTATTCGGTCAGACATTTGGCCAGCGCCTGGTAACCGTCCTGGGCTATGTATTCGTCAATGGATTCGGGATCGACCACACCGCAGTTACGCAGTGCCACCCGAACCTGTTTTTTATAAAAGTCGGTTTCGTTCAGGGATTTGATTTCATCCTTGCCGACCGTCTCGTCGTACAGCAGGCGGGTTACAATCCGGCCCTTGAGCAGATGCTCGGACACGATCTCGGGGATATCCTCCACCGTCACCCGGGAATAGAACGCGCCTTCCGGGTACACGACCATGATGGGGCCGAGAGCGCACAGGCCGAAGCAGCCGGTCCGGACCACTTTGATTTCTTCGCTTAAGCCCTGCTTGGCGATTTCCTCTTCCAGCTTATCGATGATTTTCAGGCTGTTGGAGGAGGTGCAGCCAGTACCGCCGCAAACCAGTACATGGGAACGATACATCTTTTCTTAACCTCCCTGCTTACTTCATCAGTTCGCCGATGGTATACTCCACCACCGGGTTGCCGTTGACCACATGGTCGGCAACAATGCGCGCCACCTTTTCCGGCGTCACCTTGCCGTAGGTGACCTTTTCCTTGCCAGGCATGGTAACTTCCACAATCGGCTCAAACTGGCACATGCCGATGCAGCCGGTCTGCCCGACCGTCACGTTATCCAGATGGCGCTTGGCCACTTCGTCCACAAACGCATTCAGCACCGGGCGGGCGCCGGCCGCGATGCCGCAGGTCGCCATACCGACCACGACCCGCACGGCGTTGTCATGGTCGCCGCGGACGGTCATCTTTTCACGGGCCTTATCCCGAATGGCCTGAAGTTCTGCCAACGTTTTCACAACGATACCTCCTATGTATTCCATTTAAGAGACGTCTTCCGGCCCTCTGCCGGAGGACGGGACAAGAATTTCTTCCGTCTGTTCCTCAATATACGCGCCAATCCAGTCCGCCACCTCCGGCGTGTCCAGCGGCACGTCGCCGAGAATGCCGCGCAGTTCCCGGGTATCCACCGCAAATTCCCGTGTGCTGTATCGCCGTACATAGCGGAAATCCCGGTCGGGATTCATCCGGATGAGGGCGGTGACGGTCCCCGTCATATCCCCCAGCGGCATACGGTCGATATGGGAGCGGACAAACGTCGCCGTCACCGTCGTACCCACGCCGGGCGTGGAATCGATGGACAGCCCCCCACCGGCCATTTCCGCCGCCATGCGGAACAGCGGAATCCCCATCCCCACCTTCCGGGTGGTGCGGGTGGTATAAAACGGGTCGCTGACCTGGCGGAGCTGCTCCGGGGTCATCCCCCGGCCGTTGTCCCGGACAGTGATTGTCAGCCGATCGGCGCCGGGATCCTCCTCCACGATTATCTCGGTAAGGGCGGCGCCGGCTGCAATGGAATTCTGCGCGATATCCAGAACGTTGAGCGACAGTTCCCGCATCGCTCAATCGTTATATTTCGCGAGGATACCGTCCACATCGTCCACCGTCAGACGGCCGTAAACATCGTTGTTTATGGTCATGACGGGGGCCAGACCACAGGCGCCAATGCAGCGGCAGGCGGTCAGGGAGAACTTGCCGTCTTCCGTGCATTCGTCTGCGCCGATCCCCAGCTTCTCGCTGATTTTGTTGAACAAATCGCCCGCGCCCTTTACATAGCAGGCAGTGCCAAGACATACGGAGACGTTGTAGACCCCCTTGGGAGACAGCGCGAACTGCGCGTAAAAGGTCGCCACCCCGTATACCTTTTCAAGCGGCACATGCATGCCGTCCGCGATCACCTGCTGCACCTCGACCGGCAGGTATCCATAGATCTCCTGCGCCTCCTGCATGACGGTCATCAGGCGGCTGGGATCGGATTTATACTTGTCGATCACTTCAAGCAGCTGCTGCTTTTGCTCAGCAGTGCCCCGAAAAGGAAGCGTGCTGATCTTTTTCTTCATGTTGCCTTTTTCCTCCTTACGGATAATCTACTCGCCTTGCGATATATTGACCCCGACCGACCGAAGCCGCGTGCGGCAGAACCGCCCCGCGGGGCGCAGTCAACCGGCCTGGCCATTTCTTCCCGGAAAAGCGGACAGGCCTCAGCACAATATATGCGATACGCTAGTTTATTAGTATACCAGATGTGTTATGGAATTTCTACATGATTTCTTCAAATTTCGCGGAAAACTTATCGTTATTTTTTTAACGAATTCAATTTTATACAATTTTTATACTTTCAACCGTCCCTTGTGCACAACCTACACAGAGTGTTCGAAACAGCCGGCGCTATTCTGTATCCCGGAAAGAAGCGGCGACCCTCCGCATTTCTTCATCGTATTCGTCGGCCCTGCTCTGCAGTGTCCACCCGGTAATCTGGACGAAATCCGTGTCGGTTTCCACGCAGGTCAGCCAATAGGCGATCCGATATCCGTCCACTACGCCTTCAATGCGGGAGAGATACCCGGTCCGCTCCCCGACGGTGAGCGCTTCCGCAGGGGTCGCGGTCATATCCTCCATCGCTTCCCCCATCTGATCCACCAGGACCCCCATATAATCCAGGACCGTCGCATCCTCCACAAAATCCGCCCGGTTTTCCGCGAGCACCACCACATACTTCTCCAGCAGGGGGTTGCTCGCCTGCAAAATCGCCTGGGCGTTCAGTTCGTCCTCCGCCTGCGACCAGTCGCCGGGAAGCGTCATCTGATATTTCCCATTGCTGCTGAGCAGCACCCATTCCTCATCCGCCCGTTCTTCCGCTATCATCATCTCGCCCAAACGGATAATATTGCACCCACTGAACAATCCGACGAGCAGCACGGCCATCAACGCCATGCCGAAAGCCCGTAAAATCCGCCTGCACGCCGCCGTCCGGCTTTCTGTCTTTATCATCATTTCCTCCTCTTTCCGCTTGATTTCTTAATCTTACGTAAAGTTCCGTTCTTCCCTTTCCTTTCCTTTTTGCCCGGCTCAGATCATAAAGAAAAGAAGAATACCCGCAATCCAATTCAAAATGGAAACTATCAGGAATACGATGCTCAGCACCAGCCCGAAGGTCGCCATGCCCCGCGCTGTCGTCCGGCGGCCGGTAATCCCGCTGGGAATTCCGATAATCCCGGTTACCACACCGACGATCGGGATAAAGCAGCCGAGGATGCTGCACAGCCCCATCACGAGGGAAAGCGTTGCTTTTCCGGTCGGGTTATGTACCGCTACCGGGATTGGCTGGGGGGCAAACCCGGCGGAAGGCGAATAGTCGGAGACTGTTCCCGGATAAGCCGAAGTTGCTGCAGGAGCCGCCTCGGGTATAGGGGCTGAGGGAGCGGAAGCCGCCGGAGCCGACGGAATTTCTGCCCCATAGGCAGTCGGGCCCCCTCCCCCAGCCGGCACCGGCTGCGAACCCCCGGCTGGTACCGCTGCCGGCTGCGATGCCTCAGCCTGTGAAGGCTGAGGCGGGATATTGACCGGCTGGTACAAAAGGGCGATCAGGGCGTTGACCTTATTCCGCAGCGCCGTCTTAGGCACGCAGGCAAACCCTCCGTCCAACCCCATCTCTCCTAAATACACGCCGGGAAGTAGGGCGTATTTTATCCACGCTTCCAGGTGGACCATCCCGCCAGCATACTGCAGTTTGAGAAGCTGCGGCGCCGTCAGCAGGCCTTTTCCCTTTTTCCAGACCATTTCCCCTTTTACGACGGCGGGGGCAAAGCCTTCCTTCCGCAGGAAATCTTCTGAGACAAAACGGATAAAATCATCCGGCTTCCCCGTGTTGAAATCCGCCACATACCGTTTTCCCATTCTCATAACACCTTTCTCTCTGTATTTCCAGCTGCAAGAGTCCTCCCATCTGCAGCCTTTCTGACAAGGAAAACGCCTTTACTTTCCGCTGCCGTCGGCATTCCTGTCCCCCTGTTCGTCCAGCGTCAGGCGGTAGGCAGGCAAAAATTCCTGGAGAAAACAATCCACCGCCGGAATCTGCATGGCGCGGAGGGCCTCTTCGGTAGCCCGCTGCGCCTGTACGAATTCCCGGTTTCCCTGTTCAAGCTCCTCCACACATTTTATCAGCGCGGACAGCTTATCCGCCGCTTTCACCAGCCGGCTTTCTTCGTCCGTTCCCTGGGCGCAAAGCAGCCCGCGGTATTCCTCCCGCAGATCGGCTGGCAGCATGCCGAGCAGCTTCTCCTCCGATACCGCCTCCACCTGGCGGTAAGCCTCCCGAATCGCCGGGTTATAGTACTTTACCGGCGTAGGAAGATCTCCGGTCAGGATCTCCGGCGCGTCGTGATAAAGGGCCAGCAACGCGCAGCGGCCGGGGTCAACATCCCCCCCGAAGCGGCGGTTGGTCAGCGCCGCCAGCGCGTGGGCAAGCACCGCTACATCATACGAATGTTCGCAGATATTTTCCGTCCGGATATTGCGCATCAGCGCCCAGCGGTTGATATGCTTCATCCGGGACAGCATGGCAAAAAACGATCCTTCCATTCGAGCCTCCTATTCCTTTTCTTCCGATTCTTCCGGCCGATAAGAGGCAAGAAGGTTGGCCGCAAATTCAATCAAGCAGGGGCAGGGCCGTTTTTTATAATACTGCGCGGTACGCTCCGACGGGATGGGCGACGTGTCCTTTCCCGCCGCACCCAGCAGTTCCCGGCATACGATAGAGCCGTTTTCCTCCCGGAATTTCCCCGCCAGTTCCTGCACCATGCGGTAGGTGCGCTTTTTTGCTTCCCTGTCCTTGACGTCCGCATAGCCGTATTTCAGCCCGGCCACCATCAGCATCCCGGACACCGCGCCGCAGACCTCCCGCATCCGGCCCATCCCGCCGCCGAAGGGCGAGGCCAGCATCATCGCCGTTTCCCGGGAAAGTCCCAGTTCCTCGGCATAGGCCCCCAGGACCGCCTGCGCACAGTTGGCGCCCTGCTCAAACAAAGCACGGGCCGCACGGCCTTTTTCCCCCGATGCGGCCGCTGTATTTTCTTCCATGATATGGTTACCTCCTGTTGTAAAGGCATTTCCCTTTATATTTCGATAGTAGAGATTGGATTTCCGTTTTCCTCCACCATCCGACGGAGATCGGCCGGCGCCAGCCAAACGGTGGCGGTATTGACGCAGGGGTGGACGCCCAATCGGGAATGATTCATCAAGTCCCGATCGAACACCATCTCCACCGCGTGCTCGGCATCGTTCAGGATGCCGAGCGGGGTGACCGCTCCCCGCTCGAGTCCCAGCAGCCGCATCAGCCGTTCCTCCGAAGCAAAGCTGAGTTTTCCGCTTCCCAGCCGATCGGCCAACAGGCGGAGATCCGCCCGCTTATCCTTCTCCAGCACTACCAGAAAATGCCGCTTTCCCTTTGCGTCCCGGAGGAACAGGTTCTTGCAGATATCTTCCGGATACGGCAGATTCGCCTGTTCCATTTCCTCAATGGTATATACTGGCGGATGCTCGTCCACCGTAAAGGCAATCCCCTTTTCAATAAGAATTTCCAGCACACGTTCCTTTTCCATGGGTTCCCCTCCCAATTATATTTCCATTCGGTCGGACAAAGAACGCATCGCCAAAATCGTACGGGAAATCAGATCGTCCAGTTCCCACCCCAGCATAGCGGCGCCGTCCTCGATCACCTTGCGGGAGCAGCCCGCCGCAAAGGAAGGCGTTTTGTATTTCTTTTTCACCGATTTTAATTCCAGATCGGATACGCTGCGGGACGGGCGCATGAGCGCCGCTGCGCCGATTAGTCCGGTCAATTCATCCACCGCGTACAGCACCTTTTCCATCACATGCTCCGGCCGGATATCCACCGTCAGGTTGTAGCCGTGGCTGGCCGTCGCATGAATCAGCCGTTCGTCCAATCCCCTTTCCCGCATGATCGCCTGCGAGCGGATACAATGAGCCTGCGGATACTGCTCAAAATCCAGATCGTGCAGGAGCCCCACGATTTCCCAGAACTCCCGGTTTTCCGGATCGTATTCCTGTGCAAAATATCCCATGACCCCCGCTACAATCTCGGCGTGCCGGAGATGGAACGGTTCCTTATTATATTCCCGGAGCAAGGCCTCCGCCTGTTCCCTTGTCGGTACGGTCCCCACTATGCAATTCCTTCCTTTCTTCGATGGACGAATCAAATAGTCAACAGAAAAAACGCCGCTCCTCTCGGACGCCGGAAGCGTCCTCTGCCGCCGCGGAAGGCCCCTCCGGCTTCCAAGGAGGCCGCGCAGTCTCCGGCAAGCCCGATTTCCAACTTCGGCCATTTCTGAAAATTTTGAAAAACAGCGGAAAAGATGGATAGAATATACCGGAACGGACGGTATTATTATAAAAGAATTTGTTCGCCTTGCCAAGTACTATTCCGACAATTTTCAAGGGGATTCTTTCCTGCCAGCGTTTCAGGGAAGTCCTTTTTTCCTCCAAAGCACAAATTCTCTGCACTAATTCTGGCGAAATTCTCACCGCTATGAAAGGAGGCCGCCGCCGATGCGAATAAAAAAGAAAACAATCAAGCAGATGATCACCGGCGCTTTGGCCGGTGCAGCGAACGGCTTTTTTGGCTCCGGAGGCGGGCTTTTCCTGGTCCCGCTGTTTACAAAATGGCTGAAAATGGAAGAACGCCGTGCATTCGCCACGTCGGTGGCGGTCATCTTTCCCTTGTCGGCCGTCTCCCTCTTCGTTTACTTCCTGAACGGCAGCATTGATTTCCTGTCTGCGCTTCCCACGCTGCTTGGCGGGCTGGCTGGCGGCTTGATCGCCGGGCGGATTTTCGGCAAAGTCCCGATAACGCTGCTGCGCCGGGTGTTCGGGCTGCTGATACTCTACGGCGGGATCCGGGCGGTGCTGCTGCTATGACGTCTTTTCTGGAATTCCTTGTCGGTTTGCTGACCGGCGTCCTCAGCGGGTTCGGAGTGGGCGGCGGGACGCTGCTCATCCTATATCTGACCGGAATGGCCGGCGTCAGCCAATATGCAGCGGGCGGCATCAACCTGCTGTATTTCCTGTTCTGCGCGCCGGCAGCCCTCGTGTCCCATATCCGCAACCGGTTGATTGAGGGGCAGGCGGTCATCTGGTGCACAGCGGCCGGGATCCTGACATCCCTTCTGGCGGCCTGGATCGCCGGCATGGTGGATGTTCGGCTGCTCCGCCGGATTTTCGGCGTCTTCTTATTATATATCGGGATCCGGGAACTCCGTGCCAAGCCGTCGGAGAAAGAAAAATAAGCAACCCCCACAGCATACGACATGCCTAAACGGCGCTCGGGCGACCCCGGACATCATCTCCCAAAGATAAAAATCGAATCCATAAAAAATCAACCCACCAGTGAACTGATGGGTTTCCAGCACCTTGAAGGACGTACTTGCTTGACCCTTTCAAGAGCTAAAGTCTATCGTTTCATCACACGCTTAGCGTCGATAATCGAGGCAATCGCATCGCCGGCATCCTACAAGGCTCTTCTTCACGGCGTTTCTTATCTCTTCTTACAGTAAGACCAGTGGACCTCCAATACTTTAAGCGATAATAGCAAACCCCTGCACAGGTTTCCCTGCGCAGGGGTTCGAACATTCATAAATAGCCGTTCCATCGATTACCGACCAGCTTTGTGCCAAATTGCTTTCGCTTCTTGGTACAATTTCTCGGCAACGCTTTTCGGAACTGCGAGCTTGTCAGCCCATTGGACTCATCCTTCACTCTTGGAATGATGCCATTCGGCTTTCGTTTCCGTTTCTGGAAACTATCTATATCAATATTCTATTGTAGGTGAGGAATCCTATTGCTGCTCGGCCTTATGCCTTTCACCATAAGGTCTTTACGGTTCTTCACCCCGGCGCCAGCGACGCCGCAAGAAAGTATCCGCCTGCTGTTTCCTCTGACAGAACCTGTCGCACGGGTCTCGTTGATTGCTGTCTTAGCAGCGTTGCGATAGTAATTTCACAAAGCGTGGTCTTTGACTGAATTAACGGATTCCCTTTGTTTTTAGTTACAGGCGATCTTTCGTTAGACGCCCGCCGCCGATGATCCCGGTGCGGGCCATCTGCTGGCTTTCACTATCGTTGTACACTGGAATCACCCCTTTCACGCACTTTCCTCCAACCGGCGGCTAACCGACCGGCCCCAGGAAGGCTTCTGGTCTTTCACCATATGTCCTTTCCTTTCGTCATCTATACTATACCACGCGCAGTGTGTTTTGTCAACAGTTTTTCTGTTGAATATGTAAATGAATTATGAATTTTATCTATTTGCAGATACGGCTTGACGAACCTTTGCAGACAGGGTAAAATAAAGGTGCAGGTATTAAAACGCCTCCGGACCAGGGAAAGATGGGCGATAAATCCCTGTACCTGCCGGCGGGCTCAAGAGGCCAAAATGCGAACCCGTTTTCCGGCAAAGGGAAAGAAAGGAAAGTGAACCCAATGGATAATGAGAATGAATTTGGCGCTGATCTGGTGACCGTCCAGGACGAAGACGGGAACGAGCATCAGTTTGAATTGATTGACGCAATTGAAACAGACGACGGCCGGTACGTCGCCCTGCTGCCGGTGTACGACGATCCCGCAGAGACCCTGAACGACGACGGGGAACTGATCATCCTTCAGGTGATGGAGGAAGACGGCGAGGAAATGCTGGTCCCCATTGAAGACGACGAAGCATTCGACGAGATTGCCGACATTTTCGAGGAACGGCTTTCGGATCTCTATGAAATCGAAGAGATGGAAGACGAACCGGAGAATTAATTATCCGCCATCTCCCCTGCCTTGCACGCGGACTGCCGCCTTATAACCCTACTACATTTTGATATCGGGAGCTTGGCTCCAAAGCCGGATTGCAGACCTCCCCACTCCGGGATTTATCCCGGGACTGGGACGAAGGGAGCAGGAACGCTTTGGGCGGCACCCACCTGCTGACGTTTAGTAGCAGGTTATCGAGCGCGGCGATACGGCTTGGCGGGGCAAAACATCCAATTCGGACCGGGAGGGAATATCTCTCCCGGTCCTTCTTTGCTGGGGTAAAACATATGCTCTGACAAAAATGCGGCTGCAACGCTGTTGCAGCCGCATTTTTACCGATTTTTCAATGACCGCTGAGCCCCTGCTCCGCCGAACCGCTTACAGCATATCATCGAATACCGCGCCGGTCGACCCGCTGGTCACATGCTGCGCATACCGCTTGGCGTAGCCGGTCAACTGCTGTTCCGGCGCTTTCCAGGCAGCGCGGCGGGCAGAAAGCACCTCTTCGCCCACCAGAAGCTCCAGCTTCCGGTTCGGAATATCGATCGAAATCTGGTCCCCGTCTTCCACCAGAGCAATCACGCCGCCGGCCGCCGCCTCGGGGGAAATATGCCCGATCGACGCGCCGCGGGTCGCGCCGGAGAACCGGCCGTCCGTGATGAGGGCCACGCTCTCGTCCAGGCCCATACCGGCGATGTTCGCGGTCGGGGAAAGCATCTCCCGCATGCCGGGGCCGCCCTTCGGCCCTTCGTACCGGATGACCACCACGTCGCCCGCCTGGATCTTCCCGCCGAGGATCGCTTCATTTGCCGCCTCCTCGCTGTCAAACACCCGGGCCGGGCCGCTGTGCACCATCATGGAGGGTTTCACCGCCCCCTGCTTGACCACCGCGCCCTCTTCCGCCAGGTTGCCGAACAGGATGGCGATGCCGCCGTCCTTCCGGAAGGGGTTATCCAGCGTGCGGATGATTTCGCCGTCGGCATCGGGAGCATTTGCAAAGCGCTCGGCCACCGTACCGCTCACGGTGAGCAAATCGCGGTGGATGAGGCCGCCTTTATCGAGTTCCTTAAACATCGCCTGAATGCCGCCGACTTCGTTGAGATCGGTAATGAACACCTGGCTCGCCGGGTTCAGCTTGCAGATCTGCGGGGTCTTGCGGCCGATTTCATCGATCTGCCGCAGATTGATCGGGCAGCCGGCTGCGTAGGAAATCGCGGTCACATGCAGCACCGTGTTGGACGAGCAGCCGATAGCCATATCCGCCCTGAGCGCGTTTTCAAACGCGGCCGGAGTCAGGATATCCAGTGGCCGGATGTTTTTCTCCAGCAGTTCCATCACTCGTTCGCCGCTTTCCTTTGCCAGGCGGATGCGGGCGGCGTTTACTGCCGGGATGGTACCGTTGCCAGGCAGAGCCATGCCGATGGCTTCGGTCAGGCAGTTCATGGAATTGGCGGTATACATACCGGAACAGGAACCGCAGCCGGGGCAGGCGGTGTCCTCCAGCGCATGCAGGCCGGCTTCGTCCAGCTTTCCGGAAGCGTAGCTGCCCACCGCCTCAAACATCTCGGACAGGCCGATGCGCCGGCTTCCGTCCCGTCCGGGCATCATTGGCCCGCCGCTGACAAAGATGGAAGGCAGGTTCATCCGGCAGGCTGCCATGAGCATGCCGGGGACAATTTTATCGCAGTTCGGGATAAACACCACCGCGTCCATCGGGTGGGCGGTGAGCATCACCTCGATGGAATCCGCGATCAGTTCGCGCGAACACAGGGAATATTTCATCCCTTTATGGTTCATCGAAAGGCCGTCGCACACCCCGATGGTGTTGAAGGTAAAGGGCACCCCGCCGGCGTTGCGGATCCCCGCCTCTACTGCCTTGGTGATGGTATCCAGATGGGTATGGCCGGGGATGTAATCGCTTTTCGAGCTGACGACCGCGACAAACGGCCGCTTCATCTCCGCATCGGTAATGCCCAGCGCCTTCAGCAACGAACGGTGGGGCGCACGGGACGGGCCTTCCTTCATCAAATCACTGCGCATGAAAAACACTCCTTTTCCGGAAATTTCCCGGAGAATATGCCGGCCTTCCGCCGACAGCAGACGGCACTGCGCCGTCTGCCGCTTATCCTCCCGCTGGGCAGAACGCCGTGCGGCGGGACGTTAACCTAGACAAACGCCGGAATCCCTGACAAGCAAGCGGAATCGTCGGCTATTCGGCGGTGGTGGTTTCCGCTGTGGGAACCGTTTTGGTCAGAAAGTTTTCCAGCAGTTCCATCGATTCTTCACCAAGCTGCCGGCTTTCCTTGTTGTCGGACGTGCCGCTTATGGTACGTACGCCAAAATACAGATCTTCCGGCAGCTGATCCAGCCCTTCGGCAGACCGGATCGGATCGCCTTTCCAGTTCCAATACCGACCGTCCTCCGAAATACCGGGAACATCCACCGGGATCTCCTGGAAGAACTGGTAATCTTCGGTCTGCTGCGAAAGCACCGTTTCCTCATACGTCGCCTTATCAAAAATGAAGAACATTACGTCGCCGGCGGAAAGGTGTGCCATCATTTTTACACGGTTGATATATCCTATTTGATCCTGGGCATTATTATACAAGGCTTCGATGCTGACTTCCACCTTGCCGTCTCCGTCCAAATCCCTCCCATAAGCGGCCAATTCCGTCTCCAGGGCGTCGACCCAGACATCGCTTACAAACCCCTCAGTCCCCAAAACAATCAAGTAATCCGGATCGTCCCGGGTCACCATCTGTCCTATCAGGACAAAAAGGACTACCGCAACAAACACACAGATAATAACCACCCATTTGTAATGATACCAGAAATTGGACAGCTTGTCCTTCGGCGTTTTCGGGCCTTCGGGTTTGGGGTCGGGCCGCAGTTCCTCCTCGTCCACACCCACCAGGTACATTTCTCTTGCCATGGGGACCGCCCGCTTTCTCCGCGCGTTACTTATGGCCGATCCTTCCCCGCGCGGGTGGAAAAATGAATCGACACGCGTGCATCTCTCGCTTGTATCGCAGGGAACAAGAAATTCTGGTTTCCCGTTTCTATCCATTCACTGGCTTTTAGCAGCCCATTTTTTGATGGATATCCGTCAGATATATAAACGTCTCTGAGCTTTTAATTATATCACATTCATGCCAATATAGCAAGTCTCGTTTCAGCGTATTCGTGCGTTTTGTTGTAGAGCTACAATACAAATTGGACATTGAAGAAAAAAAGAGATGAAGGATAAGGCCTCATGGAGTAAAGTTGGAGTTGCAGACAACAACTGTACGAAAGGAGACCAAATCCTTCATGAGTAAGAGTATAACACAGGACATGGCCTATCGGCAATCCCTGATGAAGTACGCGGAGAAATACGGCGTGAGCCGCGCGAGCCGAAAATACAACAAGAGCCGCTCGTATATCTACTTCTGGAAAGCCCGCTGGAACGGAACTGTGGAGTCTCTGGCCTGTCAGTCCCGGCGGCCCCACAACCACCCCAACCAGCACACTGAAGCAGAACTCAAGCTGATCCGCGATATGCGCCGCCGGAATCCTGACCTCGGCATGATCGAACTATGGTATCGGCTCAAACAGCGAGGCTACACCCGCCGCCCGGAGAGTCTGTTCCGCGTTATGCGCAAGCTGGGAATGTTTCCTCCGGCAAAGGCTAAGACACCGTACAAGCCCAAGCCTTTTGAACAGATGACCTGTCCCGGCGAACGTGTTCAGGTGGATGTGAAAGTTGTTCCTGGCAGGTGTATCGCGGAGCCGGAACTGCGCCTGTTCCAATATACCGCCATGGACGAGTTCACCCGCCTGCGCTTCCTCGCTGCCTATCCCGAACAATCCACCTATTCCTCTGCTGATTTCCTCAAAAGGCTGGTTAAATGGTATGCTCGCAGGGGTATTCACGTCCAGTGCGTCCAGACCGACAACGGCTTTGAGTTCACCAACCGCTTTTCCAACTCCAAGCGGGATATTCCCACTCTGTTTGAAAACACGGCTGCTCTGCTCGGCATCCGGCACAAGCTCATCCGCCCTTATACACCCCGACACAATGGAAAAGTAGAACGCAGCCACCGCGAAGATCAGAAGCGCTTCTACTCCTGCCACTCCTTCTACTCCCTGGACGATTTTTCCAAACAGCTTGCTGTTCACAACCGCCGCTCTAACAACCTTCCCATGAGGCCCCTTGGCTGGCTTTCTCCTGCTGCCTTCTCTGTCCAATATGTTTGACAATCCTACACGTTTCAGCGTATTCGTGCGTTTTGTATGGAAATGCCCATACCAGTGAATCCGAATATTTCCTATCCATGGTTATTCTTCGGCTTCTTTTTGGTTTTCAATTTGCGCCCTATACTTTTTCCCGACATTGAGAGGGTTCTGACAGGCAGAGCCTCTTTTTACCGTATCCAAACCGTACCGGTTCCGGATGCTGTCCAGCGTCTTGTCCAATTTCCGGGCTTTCTCCTTTTTCTCGTCGGAAAACAGGGTGGTTTGAATCGCATCCTCATGGACAATCTGCATCAGGGAAATCCCGAGCAGGCGAAGCGGGATCCTGCTTTCCCACAGCTCGGAAAGCAGGCCTTTGGATACCTCATAGACTTCTTTGGTAATATCCGTCGCTTCTTCCAGTTTCTTTTGGTGGGACCGGTTTTTAAACTGGCTGCTCCGTATCGAAACGGAAATGCAATAGGCCCGCGCATGATCCGCCCGTATCCGCGCCGTGACGCTGTCCGCCAGTTCCAAAAGGATTTTATTGGCCTCCTCCATCGTCGTAACGTCTTCCGCCAGGGTGGTGGAAACGCTGTAACCTTTCGCCTCCTCGGGTTCGGCCAAAACCGGGGTGGGATCGATCCCGTTTGCATACTCATAAAGCTGCTGAGCCAGCTTCTTTCCTAACAGCGGCCGCGTCCGGCGGGTGTCCGCGGCCGCCAGTTCCCCGATGGTGTGGATGCCGGAACGCTCCAGCTTTTCCGCGGTCGCATGCCCCACGGAGAATAACTCGCCGACCGGCAAAGGCCACAGCTTGGTTTCGATCTCTTCCGGAAACAGCGTGTGAACTTTATCCGGCTTTTCAAAATCGCTCGCCATTTTCGCCAAGACCTTGTTGCGGCTGATTCCCACATTGACGGTGAACCCCAGCTCTTCACGGATAGCGTCCTTGATGTCGTAAGCGGCTTGGAGAGGATCCGGATACAGCCGGCCTGTACCGCTCATATCGAGAAAACATTCATCGATGCTGAATTTTTCGACCACCGGCGCATACCGGCGGCAGATGTCCATAAAGGCTTTGGAATTCTTTTCGTATAAGCGGAAATCCGGTCTGGCCAGCACCAAACCCGGGCATTTCCGCAAAGCCATGGCGACCGGTTCGCCCGTCCGGACACGGAACTGTTTGGCCGGGATGGACTTTGCCAGTATCACGCCCGTCCTGTTTTCAGGATCGCCGGCGATGGCAGAGGGAATCTGCCGGAGGTCTTCCCCGCCTTCCGCCACGCGCCGGGCTGCCTCCCACGATAAATAGGCGCTGTTTACATCAATGTGAAAAACAAGCCGTTCCATAATCATCCCTTAGTTTCTCTTTGCGCGTTCTGCTGCGGCCATTTCCTGCTTTCTGTTCTATTTTATTTGCTTTTCGGTATAAAAGCAAGGCCTACACGATTTTCCACGAAATGCCGCAGCCTCGCATAAGAGCCCAAATTGCCTGAAATCCGGTTGCATAAGGGCGCGAGAGAAGCGGCTTCTTCACCTTTTTAATGGTAAGGAAAACGAAGCTTAAGAAAAAATTTTGATTATTCCGGATAAATCTGATAAAATAGATAACAAGTGCGGATAAGAATCGGATTTTTGTCCATCATTTCCATATCGGCGATACTTTGTTTCCAACGCGGATGCTGTATTTCGTAAGGCCGCGCACAGCGGTTCCGTTTATTGGCACTGTAAAGTAAAAATGAAAAAGTAGAACCCGAAAGCACAAAAAAGGTCTATGCGACGAGGAGAAGCTCACGCTTACGCTTTTTGGACAGATGA